>JBAWFN010000063.1:0-61301 GCA_049591935.1 Terriglobales bacterium
CGCATGGGCTGGGCTCTATGAGATGACTCCCGACCATCATCCTATTTTGGGGGAAGCCCCGGGCGTTTCCGGATTCTTCTTGGCCAACGGCTTCAGCGGCCACGGCGTGATGCACGCCCCCGCCACCGGCAAAATTCTGTCGGATTTGATCCTCACGGGAAAAACCGACCTGGTCGATGTGTCCTTGCTCGGTCTCTCGCGCTTTGCCGAAGGTCGCATGATCGAAGAGACCGCCGTGCTGTGAAAGTCTTTAATCGCAAAGATCGCGAAAGCCGGCGCGAAGGTCGCAAAGAAGTTCAACCTTGAGTCTCTTTGCGTCCTTTGCGGCGTCCCTTTGCCAACTTTGCGGTTGGCTTTTTTGTGTTGAAATGGTCGAGTGCCACTGAAAGACGCACTGACGTCCGCCGTCAAGCAGCTCACCGCCGCCCACGTAGGTTCTCCGCGCTTGAACGCCGAGACGCTGCTCATGTTTACCCTGAGCTGCGACCGCGCCTATCTCTTCGCGCATCCCGAACGCGAACTCACTCCGCAAGAGAAGATCAACTACCAAGAGGCAATCGCGCAACGCGCCCAGGGAACTCCGGCCCAATACATCACTGGTCATCAAGAATTCTGGGGCATGGATCTTATCGTTTCTCCCGCCGTGCTCATTCCCCGCCCCGAGACCGAGCACCTAATCGAGGCCGTGCTGCCCCTGGCTGGTGCAGTCGAGAAGCGCCGTATCGTCGACGTCGGCACCGGCTCCGGCTGCATCGCGCTCGCCCTCGCCAAAGAACTCCCGCAAGCTGAAATTCATGCGACGGACATCTCCGCCGCAGCCCTCGAGATCGCTCGCGCCAACGCGGCTCGTCACCGGATCGAGCGCCGCATTCATTTTCATCACACTGACTTGCTCCACGGATTCGAACCCGGCGCCTTTGACCTCGTCGTCTCCAATCCACCCTACGTTGGCGAATCCGAAGAGGATCAGGTCCAACTCGAAGTCCGCAAGTTCGAGCCTCGCGATGCCGTCTTCGCTGGTCCGACCGGCTTAGAGGTCATCGAGCGCCTCATCCCGCAAGCCCATACCGTTCTCCAAGCCGGCGGATTTCTGGCAATGGAAATAAGCGGCACAATTGTGGAAGATGTGAAGCGTTTGCTCGCAGGGTGGTCGGAACTTCGCGTGATCAATGACCTCCAAGGCATTCCGCGAGTCGCCGTAGCTGCAAAGGCTCTATAGTCCCCCGACCGGCCCTACGGAATGAGCACGATTCTGCGGCCGCGTCCCTCACGTTGCCACGCACTCTCGACCTGATCCAACGGAATCGGTTCGGTATCAATGCGAAGTTCGCCGCGGGCGGTGCGGGTCATCACTTGTTGGAATGCAGCCATCAGAATTTCGTAAGGGGGAATGCCCGCTGTCCCGAGGATACTCAGTGGCGCGCTGCGCAATACCGCGGCAGGAAGGGAGATAGCCGCGCCCGCGCTTTCCCCCACCTGTACCAGGCGAATCTCAGATTTGACGACTGCGAATTCCTTGCGCGTAAGCGCGGCCAGCAGGGCTTCGGTTGGAGCTCCCCACACGTAATCGATGATGACGTCGAAGCCCGAATCCCCGGCTTCGCGAGCGAACGCTTGCTTGAGATCCTGGCCAGGTTTGTCGATCTGGATGGTAGCGTCGGCGCCGAGGTCGGGCAGCGTGCCCAGCACCTGCTGGTTGCGTCCCGCGGCCACCACTCGCGCTGCACCGAGGAGCTTGGCAATCTGCACCGCTAGTTTGCCGGTCACGCCAGTCGCGCCCAGAATCAGAACGCTCTCGCCGCGCGCCAGCTTTGCCCGCTGCGCCAGAGTAAGCCATGCGGAGACGCCAGGATTGATTACCGCTGCGGCCGTCACATCGTCGAGCTCGTCAGCCAGCGGGAAGCAGCGCGGTCGTGATACCACGGTGCGTTCCGCCATGGCGCCGTACGGTGGTCGACTACCCGCGAAGTAGACGCGGGCGCCGTCTTCAAGGCGGCCAACGCCATCGAGCCCGCAGACCACCGGCAGTTTGCCGGGACTCGCGTAGTGCGAGCCGCTGGCGATCTGCTTATCGACTGGCTTCAGCGCAGCCGCCTGGACGCGCACAACGACTTCACTTTCCCCCGCCGTTGGCTCGGGAAACGATTCGAAGTGAGGCAACCTGTCGAATGCATGTAACACCGCAGCGTTCATAGGTGGTGATTTGCCTTTCTTTAACTCTGCTCGTACTCTAGCTAGGTCCACATTGGCCTGCTAACGCAAAAAGGGCGATTTATATCGGAAAAGGGTCAATCTCACAGGTTCATGTTTTCCGTCCCGAAAAACGTCAAAGAATTGCGCCGCCTCGTCGAGAGCGATGTGCCGATCCTGGCATTCGCCTTCGAGAGAAGCGGCCCAGAAGATTGGGCCCCGGCACATCGTCACGCCCGCGGTCAACTCTTCGCATTGACTCGAGGACTGCTGGTGGTCGAAGCGGGCAATGAGCGTTGGATGTTTCCCTCTCAGCGCTGTGCCTGGATCCCCCCTGATTGCATGCATGGGGCGCGTTCCGTGGGAGGCGTGGCCGGCGCCATGGTCTACCTCTCGGCGGAGACTTGCCGTGGACTACCCACGAAGCCGTGCATGTTCAGTTCATCCGAGTTGTTGTTTGCTATCGTTCATCGGGCTCTCACGTGGAACCCCCGCCAGCCCTTGAACGCGGCACGGAAGCGTTTGATCGCCGCGCTTCGCGATGAGATTCGTCAACCGGAACAGCAGCCCTTGCGTTTGCCCATCCCCAGAGAAAAAAGGCTGGCCAAAGTCGCTCATGCGCTGCTGGATGATGTTGGCGACGAGCGCACGCTGGACGACTGGGCGCATTGTGCAGGCATGGCCCGCCGAACTTTCATGCGTGCCTTTTCCGCTGAGGTGGGTATGCCGTTCGGCCGGTGGCGGCAGCAGGCACGGTTGTTTGCTGCGCTGGAGATGCTCGCACAACACCAATCGGTCACCGACGTGGCGATTGCCGTCGGCTATGACAGCGTGAGCGCTTTCATTGCAATGTTTCGCACCATGCTAGGCAGCACGCCGCAAGCTTACTTCCGAAACCAGCGAGACCGGCCACAGGTCAAATGAGAACAACAAGACAACTGGCTTCGTCTTCCCAAATGTCACCTGCTTACTAGCGCTGGTAGTAACCCGCAGGGCATAGCTACCCTCGATGCCAAATGCCATCCAGAATTTTACCTGCGACTCTCTTTCGCGCCGGTCTGCTGTTTCTTTTCTCTCTTACGGCTTTGCCTCTGCTGACTTTCGCGCAAACTTCGGCTGGATCGATGCGTGGCGTGGTGCAGGATTCCAGCGGCGCACGGCTGGCTCACGCCACGGTCGTTGCCCGCGCGCACGGATCTGCTTTTGAACGCCAGGTAACTGCCGACGATCGTGGAGAATTCCGCTTACTCGACTTGCTGCCCGGGGACTACCGCTTGACCGTAAGCGCTCCAGGTTTTGCCGAGGCTCACGCCGACGTCGAACTCATCGTCAGCTCGGTTCGCGATTACACCATCACCCTCAAGCCGGTCGGAGCTCAGGAAACGGTCCAGGTGGCATCACACGCTTCTTCGATCACCACGCAGGCCATTGATTTGGCCAGCGCCGTGCACCAGACCGCAGTCATGTCACAGGATCTTGAAACCCTTCCGCTCAGCGCCCGCAGCTTTGCCAACATCGCATACCTGGCTCCGGGAACCGAGCCGGTCGAGCCTTCCGACCCCACCAAGGCGCGCATCACCGCAGTTTCCACCGGCGGTAGCTCGGGGCTCAACAACGCGCTTTCTGTAGACGGCGTAGACAATTCCGACGATTGGATCGGCGGGTTCTTACAAAATTTCTCTCCCGATGCGATTCAGGAATTCGCGGTGCAAACTGCCCAGGAAGACGCCGATACGGGAGGCACCACCGCCGGCTCCGTGGTCATCACCACCAAGCGTGGGACCGATGATTGGCATGGCAGCTTCTCATTTTTCGATCGCCAGGCCGCCCTTAACGCGCGCTTTCCCATCGAAAATCCCGCTCCCAATCCCAAGCAGCCATTCTCCCGGCAAAACTACGTTGGCACCATCGGGGGACCGATCAAGAAAGACAAAGTCTGGTTCTTCCTCGCCTTCGAGCACGTCCACGAAAACGCCAGCATCGCCTACAGCGACCCGAGCCTCACACAATTCAATGCCTTATCAACTCTTGCCTCCGAAGGTTTGATTCCCGGCGTAAGCTCGATTGCCGTGCCCAACAACGTTCCCATTCCCTTCCGCGATTACAACGGCTCACTGCGTTTCGACTGGGCGCAGTCGCCAAAATCGCAATGGTTCCTGCGAGTCTCAGGGGATAGCTACCTCACCCACAATGCCCTGGTCCAACAAGCCACTCTGCCCTCGACCGGTCTGACCACGCATAACAACTACTGGAACGTTGCGATCGTCAATTCCTACTCATTCAGTTCAACCTGGCTGGGCACTTTCGCTTTCGGCGCCAGCGAATTGCATCTGACGCAGGGCCGTAACTCGGACCTCGGTTTTGCTCTCGCCTTTCCTTTCAGTTCCACGTCGTTGACCGTCTCCGGCTTCGAAACCTTTGGTGACAATCAGTTCGCCACGCCGATTACCCTGTTCCCCGACTTGCGCAATCAGGAAAAATATCAATTCCGTTATGACGTGAGCCACGCTTCCGGGCGGCATGCACCCAAGTTCGGCATTAATTTTATTCACGAGCCGGTGCTTAGCGGCGCCTTTTCAGGCAATAACGAGACCCTGTTTTCGTTTTTGCAGAACCCCACGTTTTACCTGACTCAACCTGCCTCCGTATTTACGGCTGACATGCAGGCCGGGGCCTCAACTTCCAATCTGGGCGGACCCTTCTCACAAAACGTGCAGCGGATCGCGTTCTACGCAGAGGATTCCTGGCGGGTAACACCACGGCTCACGGTGAACTACGGCTTGCGTTATCAGACCAGCTTCGGACTTTTCCAGGGTTCGGGCCGCAGTCAGCTCGAGAACCCCGCGTACCTCACGTTGCAGGCGCTGGGGATTCCCTTGCAGCAGGGCGCGCCGCATGATGACCGCAAGCAGTTCGGTCCCCGGCTCGGAATTGCGTATTCTCCCGGCCACGGCGGCAAAACCGTGATCCGCGCCGGCTTCGGCCTTTATTACGACGACCTCGCCCAGAACGGATGGGCCACCGCATTCCAGGCGGTGAATCAACCCGCCGGCCCATGCAGCTTCAACGCCGTGCCTGGCCATTATGCCCTGGTAGGCGCCGGCTGCATTCAGGGTGGCGCCGCGTCCGGAGGCAATCTCATCGCTTCCGGTTATAAGACCCCGTATAACATCCACGCCACCGGCGGCGTTCAGCACGCTTTCAACCAGAAGTGGAACATGAGCGCCGATTACACCCACGAGGAGGGCAATCACGGCTATCGGGGTTACAGCTATACCAGTGGCGTCAATCTTTTCACTCCACTCATTCCGGTTACCGATCCCAACTACGCCGCCGATCAAGCCAGCGTGGTTCCCAATCTCAATCTTTTCAAATCCGACAACCGCTCCAGCTACAACGCGCTGATGCTTCACCTCCAGGGCAATGTGTCGCGCCGCTTCAGCCTGATTGCCAACTACACCCTATCCCGAGCGGACACCTGGGGCTGCGTCCTCGGAGAACTCTTTGATTATGTAAATGGGGTTTGTAACCCGCTGAATCCGTTTGGACCCGGCGATTACGGCCCGTCAGGAGAAAATGTCACCCATCGTTTCGTTCTGGCCGGCACTCTCCACCTTCCCGGCGGATTCGAAGTGACGACCTTAACCCAGGCCGAAAGCGCCCGCCCCGTCACCATCACCACCGCGGACAACAGCCAGCGCATTTCGGTAAACGGTGTTCCCACCAGTCTCGATGAGTTCCGCGGCACTCCCTACATCCAGGCCGATCTGCGGGTCAGCCGGCCCTTCAATTTCCATGACCGCTGGTCGGTGATTCCCTTCGTCGAATTCTTCAACCTCTTCAACCGCAACAATCCCGGAGCGAACTATATTGGCAACATCGCAACCCTCCCGGTGCCGATGGCCGACCAGCAGTCCGGCAACGTGACCGCGATCTGCACGAATCCGGCCTGCACCACCACCAAACCGGTCACCAGCTTGCAGCAGTTGGCCATTCCAGCTGGTGCTCTGGGAGACTTCTTTGGTCCGGGCACAACGGTCGGCATCCCTTTCGCCGCACAGATCGGGGCACGGGTGAGCTTCTGACCTGCCGGCTTGTCACTTGACCTGCCCACCTTAGGAAGGAAGACTCCCCACCCCGGTCGAAAGACTCCGTTGACCCGCGCCGCTGCGAAGGCTACACTTCCTCCCCAGTCCGAGTCTGCTCGAACTCCCGGGTTCTCGTTTCCGCTCCACGCTCCCTGGCAAGATGCGAGAGAATTCTTGGGTCAGTCGATCGGGAAATCGAACAATCCTATACTGAGGAACAATCACCATGAAGAGAAGTTTGATTACTTGCAGCTTGATCACTGCACTGGTTGCGCTGGTCTGCATCAGCTTGACCGGAATCGGCTTTGCCCAGGACCCTTCTGGAGCGCGTCCGATGTTCAAAGCTCTACCTCCGCACAACTACTACCCGAATGTAAAACCGGCAGACCCCGCTGTCCAATTGCCACAGTGGACGTTCACCTGGACCTCCTCCTACGACGGTCGCCAGTTCAGCACCGTGATCGTTGGATCGGACCCCCGGTCGACGAACACCACCACGACCGTGACCGTCGGAGTCATCCCCATCAAGATGGTCTACGGAGCCAGCAACGGAAACATGACCTTCGATCCCAGCACCCCCTACTTTGAAAATTACTCGACCACGCAAATGGTCATGGACTCGCCTATCTTCAAGTCGGAATTCGACTACAACCAGGGCGGCACGGACTTAGGCAAGACGCAATATGAAGATGCCTACCAGCGGGGCAACTTCTGGGGCGCCGTCAAAACCAACACCGACTATCACCTGATCCTCAAGACGGTGCTCGGTCCGGAGCAGACGTTCACCGTTCCCGCCGGAGAAGGCGACGTAATTAACAACCCCTGGAGCGGCATCCCCACCGGGACCGCCGATATCAACTGGTTTGACGAACAGTTGCAAACCGTGATCACCAAGTACAAGCAGATCAACCCCAGCGTTTTGCCTCTGTTTATTACCGAGAACGTCTACCTGACAGAGGGTGGCTGCTGCATTGGTGGCTATCACAGCGCCAACGGTCCTGCGCCCGCCGGGCAGACCTACAGCTACAGCACCAGCATTCAGCAAGCCGGGGTGCCGGTATTTTCACAGGATGTGGGCGCCCTGGCGCATGAGGTCGGCGAGTGGATCATGGATCCGTTCACCGAGAATGCCTCCCCTTGCCCGAGCAACAGTATCCTGGAAGTGGGCGATCCGCTGGAGAATGGTCCCAACTTCGGAGACTACCCCTACACCATCGACGGCTTCACCTTCCATCCTCAGGACCTGGTATTCATCACCTGGTTCGGAGCGCCGCCGGCGACGTCTCTCGATGTCTGGAACGGCGTCACCACGAACGTGGTTACCTTCCAGAATGAGAAGCTGGCGGTTTGCCAGACTATCTAATTCCGCGCTCCGTGCGCTGAATCACAGCAAGGGACGGTGCAACCTCAGCAACGTTCTTCGCAATTGGGCTCTGAGGCCCCGGCCGCATTTGGCCGGGGCCCCAGAGCAATTTCGCTCCGCCTGATGAACTCGCCGTAGGAAGGAAGGCTCCCCACCCCGGTCGAAAGACTCCGTTGACCCGCGCCGCGGCGAAGGCTACACTTCCTTCCCAGTCCGAATCTGCTCGAAAGAAGTCGCTCATAATCCCGAGAAGGACGCTTCTGGCACGGTACGTGATTGAGTGTGCTCGCGACTCTGACAAAACATTCGGTAACGCCGAAAAAACTTCCAAGGAGAATTCAGTCTATGAATCGTCGTTTTTCGCTCTCGTTGCTCTCCGCACTGCTTGTGCTGACATGCGCCGCCTTCGCGCAGGATCAGCGCACCCCCGAACCCAGATTCGTTACTTTGCCGCCCCACGCTAACAACAATGCAAACGCTCCCGCCGGAACCTTGGCGACCTGGAATGGAGCCCTGCAAGGAAGTAAGTACCCTTTCATCATGGTGGGCAGCGATCCCTCTAAGACGAACACGACCACCACGGTGACCGTCTACATCATTCCAGTAAACATCTGCGTCACGGTTAACAGTGTCAAAACCTGTTTCGATCCTAAAACCAAACAGTCCAATGGAGCCACGGCGGTAACTAACGTTGTCAACTCGCCCATCTTCCAAAACCAGGACTACACCATCGACGGAACTGACATTGGCAACACCCAGTATGAAGACGCCTTCCAGCGCAGCAACTTCTGGACTGACGTAATGACCAACACCGCCTATCACGTCCTTCTCAAGCCGGTAGTACTGCCGGAAGTTACGGTGAACGTTCCTACCGCCGACGGTACCACCGGAACCAACTACTTTGGCGTACCCGAAGTGGCCTTGGTGGACATCAACTACGTGGACGCCCAAATCAACCTTGGATTGCCCAAGCTGAAAGAGGTCAACCCCACCAACATTCCGGTCATTATGACTTACAATACCTATTTGACCGATGGTAGCTTCGCGAACTGCTGCATCGGCGGCTACCACAGCGCAACCGGAAATCAAACCTACGCACAATTCACTTATACCATCCCTACCTCCGGCACGGCATTCTCCCAGGACGTTTCCGCCCTGTCGCATGAACTGGGTGAGTGGATGGATGATCCGCTAACCAACGGCGGCAACGAATCGCCTTGCGGAATTCTCGAGGTCGGCGATCCCATCGAGGGTGAGGCCATTCCCCACCAGTATGGCACCTACACCTACACCCTGAACGGATACACCTACCACCTACAGGATTTGGCCACCATGAAGTACTTCGGCCAATCTCCCGTGACCGTCAACAACAACAACTGGACCTTCCAGGGCCAGACCGGTTCCCTTCCTGGATTAGGGACAATCGGCGAGTGCAGTTTCGGCTCGTAGCTTTACGGTTCGCAGTTCCAAGGCCCGCCTTTCAAAAGGCGGGCTTTTTCTTTGCAGGGAAAGGTTATCGCTTGACGGTCGCGGGCTGGATTTCTTCCACATCGACCCAATTGGTGGGATACGCACCGGTATAGCAGGCGGTACAATAGGTGGTCTTCTCGCCATCTCCGCAAGCTTTCTTCAACCCTTCGAGTGAAAGATAGGAAAGCGAGTCCGCGCCGATGAACTGTCGAATCTCTTCGACCGACTTATTCGCGGCGATCAATTCCTTCTTGGAAGGCGTGTCCACCCCGTAAAAGCATGGAGAAATGGTCGGCGGACAGGAAATGCGCATGTGCACTGCCTTGGCTCCCGCGCTGCGCACCATGCGGACAATTTTCCGGCTGGTGGTGCCGCGAACAATAGAATCGTCAATCAGCACCACGCGCTTGCCTTCGAGCAGGCTGCGCACTGGATTAAGCTTCAGCCGCACTCCGAAATCACGCACGGTTTGACGAGGCTCAATAAACGTGCGGCCCACGTAGTGGTTGCGGATCAGCCCAAAGCGAAAGGGAATGCCGCTCTCGGCCGCGTAACCCATGGCAGCCGTCACTCCCGAATCCGGCACCGGAACCACAATGTCCGCTTCCGCCGGAGCTTCCCGCGCCAGTTGCCGGCCCAGTTCCTCCCGGCTCTGCTGCACCGCCCGGCCAAACACCAGGCTATCCGGCCGCGAAAAGTACACATGCTCAAAAATGCAACTCGATTGTTCCAGCGGCGGCGAATAGAAATGGGACGCCACTCCTTCGGGGCCGACCACGATCATTTCCCCCGGCTTGACGTCGCGCTCGAAAGTGGCCCCAATCAGATCGAAGGCACTGGTCTCAGAAGCGAAGACGATGGTGTCCTGTTTCTCGCCGGGCTGCGCCGGAATCCGTCCCATGGCCAGTGGCCGGAACCCGCGCGGGTCCCGCACCGCAAAGATCCGGTCCGGGCTTATTATGACCAGCGAAAAAGCTCCTTCGACTTTCCGTAACGCATCCGCGATCGCCTCAGGCAGCGTGTGCTCTTTCGAGAGCGCAATCAGATGAACTATCACTTCGGTGTCGCTATTGGTCTGAAAAATCGATCCCTGACCTTCCAGGGTGTTGCGAATTTCCTGCGCGTTCACCAGATTGCCGTTGTGCGCCAGCGCCATCATGCCTTTGTTGGATTGCACCATGATGGGCTGAGCATTCAGCAAAGCAGAATCGCCCGCGGTCGAGTAGCGAGTGTGCCCTATCGCCAAGGTCCCGTGCAGCTTGGCCAGAACCTCTTCGACAAAAATATCCGCCACCAGCCCCATGGCTTTGTGCATGTGCAGGGTCATACCATCCGAGGTGACAATTCCCGCCGATTCCTGACCGCGATGTTGCAGCGCGTGCAGTCCAAGGTAGGCAAGCTTCTCCGCCTCAGGATGCGCATAGATCGCCACCACCCCGCATTCGTCTCGAAATTTATCGGAACCTAGCATTTGCCTCTTGGCTCTTAGCTTTTCTCTGCGATCTTTGCGGCCTTTCTTTGCGACCTTTGCGGTTAAAAGCTTTTCAATCCGCCGCCACAGCCTCAGTCCTCAAAGCCGTCTCCAGCGCATTCTCATAAACCTGGCGCAGTTCGCCGACGCTTGCCGACACTACCACCCCGCCATCCAACTTGATTTCAACTTGTTCCGGAACCGTCTCCCCGATCACGTCCGCCGAGATGCCATATTTTACCGCTACATGTTGGATTGCCGAGAGGTTACTTCGGTCGCATGAAACCACCACCCGGCTGGCATCTTCGCCGAACAGCACAAACTCCGTTGGCAGCTCCGCCGCGCTCAAATCGACTTTTGCTCCAACACCCTTCACGAACCCCGATTCCGCCAGCGTCACCGCGATCCCGCCCTCCGAGCAGTCGTGCGCCGACTCCACCAGCCCGGCCTGGATCATCTCCACCACACCCTTTTGCAGCGCAGCTTCGCGTTCCAGTTCCAGCGCGGGCGGAAATCCCCACAATGCCCCTAATATCTCTTTCGCGTATTCCGAAGAGCCAAACTCTGACTCTGCGTCCACCCAATCTCCCGTCTCCGACCCTCGCAGCAGCACCACCACCCGCCCCGGCTCACGGAAATGCGGGAACACCGCCTTGTGAACATCGTCCAGTGTGCCCACAATTCCCAACACCGGCGTGGGATAGATGCCTTCGCCCAAAGTCTCATTGTAAAAGCTGACATTGCCCCCAGTGATGGGCACGTCCAGCGCTTCGCAGGCTTTGGTGATGCCATCCACCACTTGGGAAAACTGCCACATGATATGCGGCTTCTCCGGATTGCCGAAGTTCAGGCAGTTGGTCGCGCCCACCGGCGTAGCGCCGCAGCAGGCAACGTTGCGGGCCGCGTCCGCCACCGCGTGCATCGCCCCAAGTTGCGGATCGAGATAGCACCACCGCCCGTTGCCATCGAGTGCCATCGCCAGCCCGCGCTGCGAACCTTTAATACGAATCACGCCCGCATCGCCCGCACCCGGCCCCTCGACCGTATTGGTCTGCACCATGTGATCGTATTGCTGCCACACCCAGCGCTTGCCACAGATATTCGGACTGCCCAGCAAGCGCTTCAGAGCATCGGTTGGTGTGGGGACGGCCGCCCCCGGCCGTCCAGCCGAGCGTAGTTCGGCTGCTTGCGTCCCACTCAACCGAATCCACTCCGGCATCTCCCGCGGCACCGGTGGCTCCCATCTCTGCAAAGGCCGCTTGTAGACCGGAGCGTCATCGGTCAGCGCCTCATTCGGAATCTCCGAAACAACTTGCCCATGTTGAAGCACGCGCATCTTGCCGTCATTGGTCACGCGGCCAATTTCAACCGCATCCAGTCCCCACTTTTCGAAGACTCGAAGAACCTCGTCCTCGCGGCCCTTCTGCGCCACCAGCAGCATGCGTTCCTGCGACTCGCTCAGCATGATCTCGTAAGGGCTCATGCCCGTCTCGCGCTGCGGCACGCGGTCGAGTTCAATCTCCGTTCCCACTTTGCCGCGCGCTCCCATTTCGCAGGTGGAACACGTCAGCCCGGCCGCTCCCATGTCCTGAATGCCGACGATCGCGCCGGTCTGCATGGCTTCGAGACAGGCCTCAAGCAGGAGTTTCTCTAAAAAAGGATCGCCGACTTGAACATTGGGACGCTTCGCCTCGGACGCTTCGCTGAATTCCTCGCTGGCCATGGTCGCGCCGTGAATGCCATCGCGCCCGGTCTTCGATCCCACATAAATAACAGGATTCCCTTCGCCCGCTGCCTTGGCGTAGAAGATCTGGTCACGCCGCACCAGGCCTAACGCAAACGCATTCACCAGAGGATTGCCCGAGTAGCAAGGCTCAAACTTGGTCTCGCCTCCGAGGTTCGGAACCCCAAAGCAGTTTCCGTAAGAAGCAATCCCACTGACCACGCCCTCAACGATGGAATGATTCTTATGAATCTCAGCCTGTGTGGCGCGGGCGCCCTCGCCCGCGGCTGTGATCGGCCCAAACCGCAGCGAATCCATCACCGCCACCGGCCGCGCGCCCATGGTAAAAATGTCGCGCAGGATACCGCCCACGCCGGTCGCCGCTCCCTGAAAGGGCTCGATAAATGACGGATGGTTATGCGACTCAATCTTGAACGCACAAGCCCAGCCCTCGCCAATGTCGATGATGCCGGCGTTCTCTCCCGGCCCCTGTACCACGCTTTTGCTGCGCGTCGGCAGCCGCTTCAGGTGCACGCGCGAAGACTTGTAGGAGCAGTGCTCGCTCCACATCACACTGAAAATGCCGAGCTCCGTGATCGTAGGCTCCCGCCCACCCAGCAGTTGCTTGACTTTCTCGTATTCTTCGGGCGTAAGCCCGTGTTCCCGCACCAGTTCGGGAGTAATAGCAGGTGTGGCAGTAGTGTTCATGGGGAAGCTCTATTGTCGCATTTTGGGGGAGCGGCTGGATAGAGTTTCTGTTTATGCTTCACATAATTTCTGTTTATGATGTGATCCATGAACCAGGCACTCACTGTGACACTGCTATACATCTCGCTCGCACCGGCCATCCTCGCCCAGACGCCAGCCACTAAAAGCAACTTCTTCCAAACTTCCGACGGCACCCGCATCCATTACCTCGAGGCCGGCAGCGGCCGCGCCATTGTCTTCATCCCAGGATGGACCATGCCCGCGTGGATCTGGCAGAAACAGATCGACGGACTTTCCGGCAAATATCATGTCATCGCAGTCGATCCCCGTTCGCAGGGCGAAAGCGACAAGCCAACCTACGGCCACCTGCCTGAAGACCGCGCCCACGACTACAAAGAACTTGTCGACCACCTCGGGCTGAAACAGCCGGCGCTGGTCGGTTGGTCGATGGGATGCGGCGAATTGATGAAATATGTCGCAAAGTTTGGCACCAGTAACGTCGGCGCCGTGGTGCTGGTGGATGGCTTTGCCGCCGACAAGCCCAGCCTTGAAATGTATGCCGGCATGTCAGGATTCATGAATTTTCTTCAACAAGACCGCGCCCAACAGGCCGATGCTTTTGTTCGACATATGTACCTGAAACCGCAGCCGGAGGATTACCTGAAGCGCGTCATCGCTGCTTCCATGCAGGTGCCGGCCGATACTGCTGTCGTCCTGATTTACAACATGCTGGCCGTCAACGATTGGTCCACGGGCTTGGCAAAAATCGACCGGCCGTTGATGTTCGCTTACCAACCCGGCAACCAGTCGAGTGCGGACTTCCTGAAATCCAAGTTGGGGGATAAGGTTCGGCTGGAAAAGTTCGAGGGCGACGGGCACGCCCTCTTTGTCGATGATCCTGACAAGTTCAACCGCGTGCTCGACGGATTTCTGAAAAGCGCGCCGCAATCGTAAGCCGTGCCATGGCCGTGTGACTCTCTCTGCGTCCTCGGTGGTTAGTATTTTTGAAAAGCCGCCGCCTCATCAACTTTTAGTATCATTCCCTCCTGATGAAATCCGTCATCGTGGGCACCGCCGGCCACATCGACCACGGCAAGACCGCCCTGGTGAAGGCCCTTACCGGCATCGACGCCGACCGCCTGGAAGAAGAGAAGCGTCGCGGCATCACCATCGACATCGGCTTCGCTCACCTTGAACTTCCCACCCCCGGCGGCGAAACTCTCCGCCTCGGCTTTGTCGATGTCCCCGGCCACGAGCGCTTCGTCCGCAACATGCTGGCCGGCATCGGCGGCATCGACCTGGTGCTGCTGGTGATCGCCGCCGATGAATCCATCAAGCCGCAAACTCGCGAGCATTTCGATATCTGTAGACTGCTTTCCGTCCGCCGCGGGATCACGGTACTCACCAAGTCTGATCTCGTCGATCCCGAAACTCTCGACGTTGTCCGCCTGGAAGTCGAAGACTTCCTGCGAGGAACATTCCTCGACCCATCCCTTGCGCCCATTGTCCCTGTCAGTTCACTCACCGGCGCGGGAATGGGTGACCTGAAGCATGCTCTGGTGCGCGTTGCCTCCGAAGTTCCGGCGCGTGATTCCACGAGTCTTGCCCGTCTGCCGATTGATCGCGTCTTCTCCATCAAAGGCTTCGGCACGGTGGTTACCGGCACTCTCATTTCCGGAGCCATTCACAAAGAGGCTGATCTCGAAGTCTTTCCCAAAGGCAAGGCCGTCCGCGTACGCGGAATCCAGGTCCACGGAGCATCGTCCGACGAAGCCCGGGCCGGTCAGCGCACCGCGCTGAATCTAGCCGGTGCAACCACCCAAGAACTGGCCCGCGGCATGACTCTCGCTCCACCCGCAACCTTCCATGCTACCTTGCGAGTCGACGTCCAACTTTCGCTTCTCGCCTCGGCCAAGCCGCTCAAGGACCGCGCCCGCGTGCATTTTCATTCCTACACTTCCGAAACTATCGCGACCGTCGTCTTGTATGGCAAGAAACAAGTTGCGCCGGGAGAAACCGCTCTGGCGCAGTTACGGCTGAGCGACTCCACTCTGCTGCTCCCCGCCGACCGTTTCATCCTCCGCAAGTTTTCTCCGGTGATTACCATTGGCGGAGGGGTGGTGCTCGAGAATGCTCCGCCTGCCAAGGTGCGAGATGTCCCCGCTTATGTGACCCATCTTTCATTACTCGCAAAGGAGTCCGGATTGGATGCGGTGCAAGCACGGGTGGCATTTGCGGGAGGCCGAGGTCTAAGCGTCGCCGAAGCCGTCGCCCGCACCGGCTGCACCAGCGATCTGGTCGCCGCCGCGTCCAGGCTGCCGGAGATCACACGTGTCGGCGAGTTCTTCGTCGCAAACTCAGCCTTGGAAACCCTCCGCACTGATCTTTTCACGGCGCTCGATTCCTTCCACCGCTCGAATCCTCTCGTCCCCGGCATGAGCCGGGAGGAACTACGCGGACGCTTTCCCCAAACTTCTCCGGAGATTTTCGCCTACTTGCTGGAGAGTGCGCTCAAAGAGAAGAAGATCGAATCGCCAGGCGACCTGGTCCGTCTCGTCGGGCGCGGCGTCGCCCTGAAAGACGAAGAGGCCGAATCCCAGAAAATCATCGAAGCTGCCTTCGCCTCTGCCGGCCTGAAAGTTCCTGCGCTGAAAGATGTGCTCGCCGGCCTCAAAGTCGACAGAGCTCGCGCGCAAAAGATCGTGACCCTGCTGCTGCGGGATAGAGTTCTGGTCAAGATTTCCGAAGAGCTGGTGTTTCATCGCGATTCGCTGGCTGATTTGCGCAAGCGCATGGCCGCAGAAAAAGTGAAGTCGCCCAAAATCGACGTTGCCCGCTTCAAAGACCTGACTGGAGTCACCCGCAAGTACGCCATCCCCCTGCTCGAATACCTCGACCGCGAACATGTGACCCGCCGCGTAGGCGATGAACGCATCATCCAATAGCACCGGCCACGGATTTCCACGGATCAACACGGATCAAGAACAAGAAATTGATTGATCCGTGTGAATCCGTGAAAATCCGTGGCCGCGTTTGTTCCCAGTACAATAAATCAATGCCCCCAGTACGTATCATCGGCGCCGGGCTTGCTGGATCAGAAGCCGCCTGGCAGTGCGCCCGCCAGGGCATTGCCGTCGAGTTGTTCGAGATGCGCCCCGTTCGCTCCACGCCCGCCCATCAGACCTCGGATTTCGCCGAACTGGTCTGTTCCAACTCCCTGAAGTCCGACTCCGAGAACACCGCGCCCTGGCTGCTGAAAGAAGAAATGCGGCGCGCGGGATCGCTCTTGCTCGAAATCGCCCGCCAGTGCGCGGTCCCCGCCGGACACGCTCTCGCCGTCGACCGCACCACTTTCGCCTCCCGAGTGACCGCGGCGATTACTCGCGAGCCATTGATTACCATCCACCGCGAAGAAGTCACCCACATCGACGAAACCCAGCTCACCGTCATCGCCACCGGCCCGTTGACTTCTGACGCCCTTTCGCAAGAAGTCGCGCGCCTGAGCGGAGCCTCTCATCTGTATTTCTACGACTCCATAAGCCCCATCGTCGAAGCCGACTCCATCGACATGGCGAAAGTCTACCTCGCCGCGCGCTACGACAAAGGCACCGCCGACTACATCAACTGCCCCATGTCGGGTGATGACTATGACCGCTTCTATGAAGCGCTGACCACCGCCGAGTCAGTCGAGGCACACGACTGGGAAAAACTGAATTACTTCGAAGGCTGTCTGCCGATCGAAGAAATTGCCCGCCGCGGCCGCGACACGCTCCGCTTCGGCCCCATGAAACCCGTCGGCCTGAAGAATCCGCGAACCGGGAAAATGCCCTACGCCGTAGTTCAATTGCGGCAAGAAAACCTTCGTGCCGACTCCTACAACCTCGTCGGCTTCCAGAACCATCTGAAGTTCGGCGAGCAGGCCCGCGTGCTGCGCCTGATTCCCGGCCTGGAGAACGCCCGCTTCCTGCGCTACGGCCAAATCCACCGCAACACCTACATCAACGCTCCCACGCTCCTGCAAGAAACGCTGCAAATGAAACCGCATCCCCAGGTTCTGTTTGCTGGACAGATTTGCGGCGTCGAAGGCTATACGGAATCGATTGCGACCGGGCTGATGGCCGGGATTCACGCCGCTGCGCTGGCCACGGGGGCACAACCGCTCCCACCCCCCCGAGCCACGGCCTTCGGCTCGCTCACCCACTACATCACCCACGCCGACCCCGCCAAATTCCAGCCCGCCAACATCACTTTTGACCTGCTGCCGCCGCTCGAACGGGCCGTCAAAGACCGCCAGCAGCGGCATCATTTGCAATGTCAGCTAGCCTTGAACGCCTTCCATCACTGGCTTGAGAAGATTGAACTTATCCTGGTGAACGCCCACTCCTGAACTCTGCCCGAATCCCGCCCCGGTCTGTTCTATCCCCTAATTCCTGCAACAAATCCTCCTCACCCTGCGTATCACTGAGTAGCCGTTCCCGGCTCACGTTCGGGACCCCGGCGCGTCCAATCTTCGGCCATGATTCTGCGCGATCTTATCGGCGACGTCCTTCGCACCCTCTGGGCCCACAAGCTGCGCACGTTCCTGACGATGTTTGGCATCGCCTGGGGAATCGTTTCCATCGTGCTCATGACGGCCGCCGGCGAGGGTCTGCGCAAAGGCCAGCAAACTCAGGCCGAGACACTGGGCAAGGACGTCATGATCGTCTTCCACGGCCGCACCAGCCTTCAGGCCGGTGGGACCCGCGCGGGCCGTACCGTGCATTGGGAAGACGCAGATATGGCGGCCATTCAGTCCCAGACGCCCGACTGCGAGTACACCATCCCTGAACTCGAGCAGGACGACGTCCGTGCCCACAGCAATTACAACAATGCCGCCTTTCTGGTAACCGGCTCGCAGCCGCCGTTTCAGGATATCCGCAGCCTCGCGGTCGGCCAGGGACGTTTCTACGATTGGGACGACACCCGCGAGGGCCGCCGCGTCGCCTTCCTCGGCAGCGACGCCGCCAAGCAGCTGTTCCCTGGCCGCAATCCCGTGGGCGAGAACGTTTATCTGAATGACTTTCCCTACATCGTGATTGGCGTGATGGCCAACAAAAAGCAGGATTCCAGTTATGACGGCTTTGACGTGAACAAGATTTTCATTCCTTTCGGCGCCATGCGGCGCGACTTCCCTGATAAGCCGCCCGGCACCTCCACCACTTTTGACCAATTACTGGTTACGCCCAAGTCGTACGAACAGCACGAGGCCTGCAAGCGCGAAGTCCGCGCCGCTCTGGGACAGATGCACAACTTCGATCCCAATGACAAAGAAGCTTGTCCCATCTGGGATACCGTTCAGGAAGCCAAAGCCTTTCGCCAGATGACCGACGGGATGAAATACTTCCTCGGCGCTGTTGGTGTCGTCACTCTTTTTCTCGGCGGCCTGGGAGTCATGAATGTCATGATGGTCGCGGTACGTGAGCGCACTCGCGAAATTGGTGTACGTAAGGCGCTGGGCGCGCCCGCACAAACGATCCTGAAACAATTTTTCTTCGAAGCCCTGCTGATTGCCGCTTTGAGTGGAGGCATCGGACTGGCCATCGCGTTCGGCCTTTGCTTCCTGGTGGACTTGCTGCCCATGCCCGCTTTCTTCGCCGGTTTGCTACCCACGTGGGGAACCGGACTTCTGGCCTGCGGCTTGCTGGGTACGATCGCCATACTTTCGGCGCTCTATCCCGCACGCAAAGCCGCCTCCATTGATCCCATCGAGGCGCTGCGCTTCGAAGCAGGAGGGTAAGCATCACTGGGCAGGATGGTTTCCTTTGTGTTCCTTCGTGTCCTTTGTGGTTTGAGCCTTTGAACTTATGCTATTCGAAATCATTCGCGAAGCTTGGATCGCCCTGCGGCGCAACTACACTCGCAGCCTGCTCACCATGCTGGGCATCGTCTGGGGCATCACTACGGTGACGCTGCTCATAGCCTACGGCAGCAGCTTTCGCGCCATCCTGGTCGGCGGCTTTGACGCTTTCGGCAAAAGCGCGGTCATCTGCTGGCCACAGCAAACCAGCGAGCAGCCCGGCGGCCAGCGCGCCGGCAAAAAAGTCGTCTTCGAGCAAGCCGATCTCGACATGGTGAAAGAGACTGCTCCGCTGGTGAAACACGCTTGCCTCGAAACTGTCCGCCGGCCCGGCATCGCCTACGGAGACCGCATGGTCGGCACCGCCGCCGTGCGCGGCGTTTGCGCAGCCTACGGTGAAATGAGAAACGAAGTGCCATCGGAGGGGCGGTGGATCAACGACAGTGATGTACTCGAACGCCGCCGCGTGGTGTTTCTCGGCGGACGCCTTCGTGAGCAACTGTTCAGCGGACGCCCCGCCGTGGGCGAAACCGTGCAGATCGGCGGGGTGCGCTTCACCGTCATCGGAGTAATGGCACGCAAGATCCAGCTCAGCAACTATTTCAGCAGTGACGACGAATCCAGCTGGATTCCCTATTCCGCCGCCGGCGATTTGTGGAATACCAAAGACGCCGCTGTCCTGATCTTCGAGCCGATTGCTCCGCAATTCGAGAAAAGAGCCATGGCCCAGGTTCTGGCCGCGGTGGCCATGCGCCAGGGATTCTCGCCCACCGACCCCAAAGCCATTCAAATGTTCGGACGTGACGAATTCCGCCCTGTCATCGACGCACTGACCATCGGCCTGCAAGTACTGCTCGCCTTCGTCGGAACGTTGACTCTCGGAATCGGCGGCGTGGGAGTGATGAATATCATGCTGGTCTCGGTGGACGAACGTATCCGCGAAATCGGGCTGCGCCGCGCATTGGGAGCGCGCAAACGCCACATCAAACTCCAATTCCTCGCCGAAACTCTGCTCATCATGCTTCTGGGAGGCGCCATTGGCGTGCTGCTGTCGTACGTCATCGCCGCCGCCGTCGGCACTCTGCCCCTGATGGGTCCACTGTTTGAAGACGATTCCGGCAAGGGCGACATCCATCTCCGCATCTCGCTCATGACCGTGACCCTTTCAACCATCGTGCTGCTGATCGTGGGTGTGATCAGCGGCCTGGTTCCCGCCCTGCGCGCCTCAAAGCTCGATCCCGTCGAAGCTTTGCGCTACGAATAAGAAAACTAGCCACGGATCTTAACGGATTTACTGCCTTGCTTTCTTGATCCGTGTGAATCCGTGAAAATCCGTGGCGGCTTTTGGCACTTATAATGTTCAGGTGCAGGCATTCGAACAAAAGGTGCGCGAGAGTTTCGGCCGGCAGGCCTTCATGGCCACGATACGCGCGGAATTAGCATCCGTCACTCTCGGCGGAGTTGAGATTGTGCTGCCTTTTGGCACCAGGCTGACGCAGCAAAACGGCTTTCTGCACGCCGGCATCATCACCAGCATCCTCGATTCTGCCTGCGGATACGCCGCGCTCAGCGTGGCCCCGGAAAACGCAGAAGTCCTGAGCGTGGAATTCAAAGTCAACCTGCTGGCCCCGGCGGTCGGAGAGTCGTTCATAGCCCGCGCCCAGGTCAAACGCGCGGGCCGAACCTTGACCGTCTGCACCGCCGATGCCTTTGCGCTAAATCAAGGGAACGAAAAGCTGGTGGCGACTATGCAGACCACGATTATGAATATGATTCCGCAGGAGTGATCTTTTCCAGGCCTACTAGCTCGCCCGCGTCTTAATCCAGATCGGCGTCCCCACAAAGCCAAACGCCTTCCGAATCTGGTTTTCCAGAAATCGCTCGTAGGAGAAATGCAGTTTCACCTTGCGGTCGGTAAACAGAATGAACGTCGGCGGCGCCACCGTGGCCTGCGTCAAATAATAAATCCTCACCCGCAGCTTGGCCGGGACCGATGCGCGCTCGAAGTCCACTTGCTTGAGGAAACGGTTCATTTCCGCCGTGGGAATGCGCATGCGCCGCTCGGCTGCCACTTTTTCCAGCAGCGGCAGAATCTTCTCCGTGCCCTTCCCGGTCGACGCCGAGATGAACAATATTGGCGCATACTGCAAAAATTTGAGGCCGTACCGCAGGTTCTCCTCATAAGCTGCGCGTTCGGCCGGATGCTTACTCGCCTTCATGCGCGCGTTCTTCGCCTGGCCCACCGCTTTCTTCTGCCCGCTCATGACCAAGTCCCATTTATTCACGATGATGATCACTGACCTGCCGCTCTCATGCGCGTAGCCGGCAATGGCGGCGTCGAGCGCGCTCACGCCTTCGGTCGCGTCAATCATCAGCAGTGCAATGTCGGCAGCTTCCAGGTGCTTGCGCGCCATCACGACTGAGAGCTTCTCCGCCATCAGGTGGGTCTTGCCCTTGCGCCGGATGCCGGCCGTATCAATGAAGCGGAAGCGTCTGCCATCGTATTCCATGACTTCATCGACGGCGTCGCGGGTGGTGCCGGGGATGGGCGAAACAATCGAGCGCGCCGCGCCGGTCAAGCAATTCAGTAGCGTCGATTTGCCGACGTTGGGATGGCCGATGATTGCGACTTTGGTCTCCCGCGGCTGCTCCGTGTCCTCGGGCTCTTCCGGGTCTGAGTGCTGTGCTGGCGGAAGCGCTTCCAACACCGCATCCAGCAACTCATCCAGGCCACGACCGTGTTCGGAAGAAACCGGAAACATTCGCCGAATCCCCAGCCGATGAAATTCATTGACCCAGGCTTGCTGCTTGTCGGTGTCAATTTTGTTGACCGCCAGAAACAGTGGCTTGCCCAGGCGCAGCAGCAGCCGGGCAAGTTCGTGATCGGGAGCGGTGAGCTCGCTGCGTCCATCCACCACCATGATGATTGCTGCCGCTTCCTCAAAAGCCACACGCGCCTGGCGGAATATCTCGGAAGGAATAAATTCATGGTCATCCGGGATGATGCCGCCGGTGTCCACAATTCGCAGCTCACGCCCGCGCCATTCTGCCTTTCCGTAGAGCCGGTCGCGAGTGATGCCGGGCTCGTCGCCGACAATTGCCCGCCGCGAACCGACAATCCGGTTAAACAGCGTGGATTTGCCCACGTTGGGCCGGCCCACGATGGCCAGCGTGGGGACACCCGCCGTTGCCGGCAGGCTCATCGAATTAGAGTTGATTCGGGTCAATCCAATGGTTCGTGTGCAGGGGAGGTACAGACAGTATTATAGAGGTTCCTGTGGCTTCCGCCTCCCAGCCCGTCGCTCCCGCTAAGAAACAGGCCACTTCGCTCTACAGCTTCTTTGCGCCCGGTGGCGTGCTCTCGCAAACTCACCCGGCCTACGAATTCCGCCGTGGACAACTGCAAATGGCGCAAGCCGTCGAGCAGGCGCTGGCGGAAAAGCGACACCTGATCGTCGAAGCCGGAACCGGAACCGGCAAGACACTGGCATATTTGCTGCCCGTGATTCGTTCCGGGAAGCGCGTCATAATTTCCACCGGCACCAAGAATCTGCAAGAACAGCTGTTCAACAAAGATGTGCCTTTTCTCGAGCAGGCGCTGTTTCCGAGCGGCGAGGGCAAGCTCAACGTCTGCTACATGAAGGGCCGCAACAATTATCTGTGCCGCAAGAAGCTCTATGACCTCACCGGCCAGCCGATTCTAAGCGGCCTGGACGAAATTGAGCACTACCGTGCCATCGCCGCCTGGGAGCAGACCACCCACACTGGCGATCGTGCTGAACTGGCCACGTTGCCCGAAGCCAGCGCGCTCTGGCACAAGCTGGACGCCCGCTCCGACACTTGCCTCGGCCAGAAATGCAGTTCCTGGGACAAATGCTTCATCACAGAGATGCACCGCCGGGCGATGGAGAGCGACATCATCATCGTCAATCATCATCTTTTCTTCGCCGATCTGGCGATCAAGCAGCAGGCCGAATACGCCCCCGATGCCGGCATCCTGCCGGAGGTGGGCGCCGTTGTTTTCGATGAAGCTCACGAGTTGGAAGATGTAGCCGGCAGCTATTTCGGCGTCTCGGTCAGCAATTCCCGCGTAGAAGAACTGTGCCGCGACGTGGAAGCCTCGCTGCACCGCAATCATGCGCTCTCGGCGGCTCTTTCGGGGGCGTTGAAGAGCCTGCGCGACCGCTCGATGTTCTTTTTCGCGTTGTTACCCCAGGGCGAGGGCCGCTTCGCCTTTGAGAACCGGCGTGACTTTCTCGAAGAGAATGGCGACGAATTCCTGGCCTTGCAACAATCGTTCACCCGCCTGGGTTCGGAGCTGGAGAATCTGCCTTCGAAACCGGAAGAAGTTTTCAACTTTGTGCGCCGCGCGCAGGAGTTGCAAGTGCAACTGGGCTTCGTCATGGAATCGGAGGATCACAACACCGTTTTCTGGATCGAACGCCGCCGCGGTGGACGGGACCGGCAGAACGTCTTTCTTCAGGCTACTCCCATCGATGTTGCTCCCATCCTGAAGACTTGTCTCTTCGATCAACTAGAGTGCGCCGTGCTGACCTCCGCCACATTGGCTGTAGGCGGAGGTTTTGAGTACATCCGCAAGCGTCTGGGGCTGGAGCAAGCCCGTGAAGTGGTTCTGCCCTCGCATTTTGACTACGAGAACCAGGCGCTGTTTTACGTTCCTCCCGATTTACCTGACCCGCGCACGCCGCAGTTCGCAACTAAAGCGGCGGACTGCATCCGCCGAGTGCTCGAGATCAGCCGCGGCCGGGCGTTTGTTCTCTTCACCAGCTATGCCCAGATGAACGATGTCTACCAGCGCCTGCTGAGCGAGATTGAGTTTCCCATGCTTCGCCAGGGCGACGCGCCCAAGAGCGCGTTGCTGGAAGAGTTCCGCATCACGCCCAACGCCGTGCTGTTTGCGACGTCATCGTTCTGGCAGGGCGTGGATGTGCAAGGCGAGCAACTGAGTTGTGTGATTATCGATCGCCTGCCCTTCGCGGTGCCGAGCGACCCGGTGGTGGCGGCGCGAGTGAAGTCGATTGACGCCGAAGGTGGCAATGCGTTCTTTCAATATCAAGTTCCGGCGGCGGTGATCACACTGAAACAGGGCTTTGGACGCCTGATTCGATCGTTACATGATCGCGGATTGCTGGTGCTGCTCGATAACCGGATTTTGAAGAAGCAGTATGGGCGAGTGTTTATCGAAAGCCTGCCGAATTACAAGAAGACTACGGACTTGCGGCAGGTGGAGGAGTTTTTCGGGGCTTGAAGTCATAAAAGCGAATCGTTTAATAATAGGTACTCTCGCAGCCAGATGGTTACCGATCAGTTCGCTAACTTCATGCCCGCCGCAACGGCCTTTCGATCGAACGTTAAGGTGTAGTCGCATCCCGCAGCATGAGCTGCGCGCTCGATAATGCAGTCTGCGAGATCTGCATTCCCGGTTTTGAATCGTCGCACCGCTTGCCCAACAAGGTCAGGCCACTCAAGCCGGATTTCTCTACTTCGCAGCAAGTTCTCGACAACATCTTCTACTTCCTTCCCTTTGAACCTGTACAAACCCTCCAATACCCAGACGAGTTCCACCAAGACAACTAACGAGACGTACCCAGGAGAATCGGACGAGAGAGTGGCCATAAGCCGCATCACAGTGGCTGTCTGCGGCGCATCATCATGGGTGATGAAGCGAACCAGAATGTTGGTGTCGAGGCCAATCATCGAGACCGTGCCGCCCGTCTCCTAATGGCAGCATTCATTTCTTCAATCGATACGGGCTTGCTCCGGCGACCTCGATATTTTCCATTCAACTCCTGGATCGAACGAGTCGCGGCGATGATCCTAAACTCTCCCTTTTCAGTTTCTACGAATTCAATCCGATCACCGGACTCGAGCCCCAAGGCCTCTCGGACGGATTTTGGCACCGTAAGTTGGCCTTTTGACGTGAGGGTCGCGCTGGCCATCTCGCATCCTTTCGGCTATTACAATTCCTTACTTTATAGTAAGGACACGCCTGGCGTCAACTCGTCGCAAAAGCGGCCCGGACGGCAGAGTCCAGGCCCTGTGATCCTCTGTGCCCTCTGATGGTTTAGGGTTTTGCCGACAGCATCGCGATACAATGAAGCTTGCCATCTCGAGAGTGAGTACAAAATGTTCGAAGTCACCGTCGAAGACTCGTTTGCCGCGGGCCACTACCTCCGCAATTACAAGGGGAAGTGTGAGAACCCGCATGGGCATAACTACAAAGTGCGGGTCACGCTGGTCGGCAAGGAGCTCGACAAGGCCGGGCTTCTGCTCGATTTCAAAGACCTGCGCGAGGTCATGAAACATGTCGTCGACCGGCTCGATCACCAGATGATCAATGATCTGGAGCCGTTCACAAAGTTGAATCCTTCAGCTGAGAATCTGGCCAAATACTTTTACGACGAGAGCAGCGCCAAGCTCGACCGGGTCACGGGCGGACGTGTGCACATCAAGAACGTCACCGTGTTCGAGACCGACAGCACCACAGCCACATATTCGGAGTAGGGATTTAGCTGAGGGCTGATAGCTGAAGGCTGATAGCTCGCCTCATGCAGATCACCGAAATTTACAAATCGATTCAAGGCGAGTCCACGCACGCCGGGCTTCCCTGCGTCTTCGTCCGCCTCACCGGATGCAACCTGCGCTGCTCCTGGTGTGACAGCGAATACACCTTCACCGGCGGTCACCGCATGACTCCGGAGGAAGTGCTCGAACAAGTGGAGCAGCTTAGCCCCAGCGGTCTGGTCGAAATCACCGGCGGCGAGCCTATGCTGCAAGAAAAAGAAGTTGTTCCCCTGATGCAGCGCCTGCTCGATGATGGTTACACAGTGTTGCTCGAAACCAGTGGCGAGCGGCCTTTGCAGGCAGTGCCCAAAGGAGTAGCTAAGATTGTCGACGTCAAATGCCCGCTCTCCGGCGAGCCCGACACCTTCGATATGGAAAACCTGGAAGCGCTCAACTCCGGGGACGAAGTCAAATTTGTACTGAGCGACCGCACTGACTACGAGTTCGCCCGGGACTTCGCGACTCGCCACGATCTGGCACGCCGCGTCAATGCAGTATTGTTTTCGCCTGCCTTCGCCAAAGACGCCCGCGGCGGACAGAACACTTCGCACTGTCTGCTCGATCCGCGGGAACTGGCCGAATGGATGCTCGCGGACAATGTTCCCGCTCGTCTGGGGCTGCAGCTTCACAAGTTCATCTGGGACCCGGCAATGAAGGGTGTGTGAACTTCCGTTATGCCGGAGCCGTCATCCCCATCCCGCGCCGTCGTCCTGCTCAGCGGAGGCATGGATTCCTGCGTCTGCGCCGCTCTTGCAGTTCGCGACTCTGACCCTGCTGCCGTCCACATCAGCTACGGACAACCAACCGAAGACCGCGAGCGGCAAGCGTTTACCGCCATTTGCGACCGCCTGAAAATCCGCGATCGGCTGGTCGTCCGCAATGAGGCCTTGCGCGCCATCGGCGGATCGGCATTGACCGACAGCCGGATTCCGGTTCCCCAGTCCCACGCCATCGGCCACGACATTCCCGTGACCTATGTGCCCTTTCGCAACGCCCACTTCTTGTCCGTCGCCGTAAGCTGGGCTGAGGTCTTGGGAGCTGAGAAGGTGTACATTGGAGCGGTCGAACAGGACAGTTCCGGCTACCCCGACTGCCGGCCGGAGTATTACCGGGCGTTTAACCAGGTGGTAAAGGCCGGGACGAAAGCTGGCTGCATCCAGATCGTCACGCCCCTGATCAACATGCGCAAGTCCGAGATTGTCAGGCTTGGCCTTGAATTGGGTGCGCCCTTCGATTTAACGTGGTCTTGTTACACTAAGGAAGATCGTGCCTGCGGAGTCTGCGATAGTTGCGTTCTCCGGTTGCGTGCCTTTCGACAAGCCGGAAGCGCGGATCCGGTGCCGTACGCCGAAGGGACAACGAGAATGTGACCGGGGCGTTTTCGCCTTTCAATTGCCGATTCTCGATTCTGGAATCGTAGATTGAAAATCGAAAATTTCAGTGTTCCTCTGGAGGCAACGATGAAGCGCCGATTCCTAATACCGGTCTTTCTAGTTCTTATGGCCGCCGCATGCTCGCAGTTAGCGTTCGCGCAGGCTACGGTCAGGGGCTTATGCACGGATGTCGACGGTAAGCCGATCACCGGAGCCGTCGTACACCTGGCCGACGTTGACACCGGCCGCAAGTACGACCTGAAGACCAACAATAAAGGCGAATACTTTTCCCTGGGAATCGCCGCCGGAAAATACAACGCCACGTTGATGAAGGATGGCAAGGAACTGTTCCACGTCAATGGAGTCCAGGTCGGCGCCGACGAGGTAGTCCAGGATTTCGATCTGAAGAAGTCCCTGGCTGCGAGTGGGGGGATGACGCCCGAGCAATTGAAGGCGCAGCAGGAACAGCAGGCAAAATTTGCCAAGGAAAACCTCACCATCAAAGAGTTGAATGAAAAGCTGGCCGCTGCCAAACAAGCTGCCGACGCCGGTGATTTTGACACCGCAACCAAGACTCTCACCGAAGCCACCCAGATGGACCCCTCGAAGGATCTGCTGTGGGCCAAACTCGGGGACTACACCTTTGGTTCCGCCACAAAGCAGACCGATAGCGCCGCCAAGAGCAAAGGCTTTGAAGATGCCATCAGCGATTACCAAAAGGCGCTCGATCTGAAACAGAAAACCATCGATGCCGATCCCAGCAAGAAGACTCCCGACGCCTCCAAGGTACTGGCCTCCTACGACAACAACTTGGGCAAAGCGGCAGCCTCGGACGGCAAAACCGATGAGGCGGTTAAGGCGTACAACCAGGCTGCGCAGCTGGATCCCGCCTCTGCCGGCATGTATTACTTCAATCTCGGCGCCACTTTAACCAATGCCAACCTCAAGAACGATTCCGCCATGCGCACAGCTGCGGTGGAGGCTTTCGATAAGGCCATCGCGGCCGACCCTGCCAAAGCCGATGCCTACTACTGGAAGGGAACGAACCTCATCGGCGAGGCCACCCTGCAGGGGGACAAGATGGTAGCGCCTCCGGGCACTGCCGAGGCCTTTCAAAAATACTTAGACTTGGCGCCCACCGGCCCGCATGCCGAAGAAGCCAAGTCCATGCTGACCGCGCTTGGCGCCAAGGTTGAAACCACCTACGGCACCCAGAAGAAACCCAAAAAGTAAACAAGGCTTCTCAGCAGTGTCCAAAAGGGCAGCTTAACCGCTGCCCTTTCTTGTGGTTACCAAGGTATATGGATTTGCCCTTTCCTCGTGGCCCTGACCCCTCGTTTTCGCTAGATTGATTCTTGGCACCGCCGTGCCCCGCCGTCGGGTCACGCGGCCCACAGAAGACACCATGGCAGCCCCAGCTAACGCTCCTACCTCGTCCTTCTTCGAGCCCGCGACCAGTTTCGACGCGGGGGCTACGCCGGCATTATTGAGCGCGATGCTGCGAGCCCATGAGCACGTCAGCGACCTGATTTTCTCTCCCGGACGCCCACCGCAGGTGGAAGTGCAGGGCCGCCTAGTCGCAGTGCAGGCTCCCGGATTTCGCACTCTCAGCGCCGATGATACCCGCCGCATCGCCGCCGATCTCATTGGCAACAACAAGCAGGCCATCAACATTTTGCGGGAACAAGGGTCCTGCGACGTTTCCTACGGCTTGCCCGGACTGGCGCGCTTTCGCGTCAACGCCTTCATCCAGCGGGGAAGCTGCGCCGTGGTCATGCGCGTCATTCCGACCGCAATTCCTAATCTGGCGTCGCTCGGATTACCCTCACAACTGGCAGAAATCGCCGGCCTTCGCGATGGCATGGTGCTGGTCACCGGGCCCCGCGGATCGGGCAAGTCTTCCACCCTCGCCGCCCTGCTCGATCTCATCAATCAGCAGCATGTCTACCACATCATTACCATCGAAGATCCCATCGAGTTCTTGCACAACCACAAGTCCGCCACGGTCCACCAGCGCGAGCTGCACAGTGACACTCCCAGCATGCCGCTGGCCCTGCGAGCCGCTTTGCGCCAGGCCCCCAACGTGATTCTGGTAAGCGAGCTCCGCGACCGTGAAACCGTCGAAATGGTATTGGAAGCCGCCGAAACCGGACACCTGGTCCTTTCCAGCATGAATACTGTGGATGCCGCCAAGACCGTGGATCGCCTCCTCAGTTTGTTCTCTGCCGGGGAGCAGGCAGCCACTCGTAGCCGTCTGGCAAGGTGCATCCGCCAGATCGTCTCCCAGAAACTGATACCCCGCCGCGACACTCGCGGCCGGGTGCCGGTGGTCGAACTCCTCAAAGTCCTTCCCGGAACCCTGGAGTCCCTGGAAATCAGCAGCCCGGCATCAACCCACACTCTGCATTTTGACTGTGAGATCGAGAAGTTGGTCCGAACCGGCATCGTGGATCCGGAGACTGCCCTCCTACACGCTACCGACCCCGAACAACTGCGGCAAACCCTGGCTGATCGCTGATCCGATAGAATCAACATTCGAAATTTCCCTCTCGTCCCCGTATCATCCTGCTGGGGAAAGATCTCGATGCCTGCACCCGAGCGAATTTTGAGTTTTGAAGACGCCCGTCACTGCGTGGAGGAACACGCTGCGCAGCTTCGCCCTCATGGCAAGGAACTGGTGGAACTGCTCGACAGCGCCGGTCAGGTCCTCGCCGAGGCCGTACCCGCCGACCGCAATTTGCCGCCTTTCCCGCGCGCCACTCGCGATGGATACGCCGTCCGCGCCGCCGATCTCGCCCAACTTCCCGCCGCGCTCCGCGTAGTTGGCGAGATCAAGGCCGGAGCGCCGGAAGTGGCTCTTACTTTGAAATCAGGAGAAGCTGCCGCCATCATGACCGGCGCTCCCGCGCCTCCAGGTGCGGACGCGGTCGTCATGATCGAATACACCTCCCGCCATGGCGATCGGGTGGAGATCACAAAAGGAGTCGCTGCCGGAGAGAACATTGTCCCCACCGGCGCCGAGGCCAAGCGCGGCGACCGCCTGCTTGTCCCCGGGATGAGACTGCACCATGCCGCCATAGCCCTTGCCGCATCGGTCGGCAGATCGCACTTGCTGGTTTACTCCAAGCCGCGAGTCGCCGTATTGTCCACCGGCGACGAGCTCGTGGATATCGATATACCGCCGGCCCGGAACCAGATTCGCAATTCCAACAGCTACTCGCTGGCGGTACAAATCCAGTCGGCGGGCGGAGAACCGGTGTTGCTGCCGATTGCTCCCGATGAGCCGGAACGTCTGCGGGAATTGATCGCCGAAGGGTTGGAGGCAGACTTGCTCTTGCTCACCGGAGGCGTCTCCATGGGCAAGTACGATCTGGTCGAGCAGGCGCTGCTGGAGCCGAACGCGGAATTCTTCTTCACCGGCGCAAAAATTCAGCCTGGCAAACCAATCGTGTTCGGACGAATCCCGGACGGAGCAAGCCTCAAATACTTTTTCGGCCTTCCCGGGAATCCGGTCTCGACCATGGTGACATTCGAGTTGTTCGCCCGGCCGATGATCGAAGCGTTGGCGGGAATGCAGCCCCAAAAGCTGGTCTTCCTGCACGCCAAGCTGAAATCCGAGATCAAAGCAAAACCGGGTTTGAAGCGCTTCCTGCCGGCCGTCCTCTCTGGAGAGTTCGAGAGCGCAGAAGTTGAATTGGCCCCGTGGCACGGATCAGGTGATATCGCCGCGACGGCGCGGGCGAATTGCTATGTCGTGGTTGACGGCAGCAATATTGCGGCTGGGGAGTCGGTGCCGGTGCTGAGAACCGGGAACTGAGATCTGAGAACTGCGCCTAATCCAGAGAAACTTGCCTCGACCCGATTTAACCCTTCGCCGAGAGGCACTCCATGCTCAGGATGCTGCTTAAGATGTGCTCCCGGTCGATTCCACCCTCCCTTGTTCGATAAACGGAAGAAACCAGAAAGGCGCGGGCAGGCAATGCCAATTACGCTACAAAAAAACACGGTCGAACTGTCGATTTGACTGTCCGCCGTTCGACATTACAGTAGAAGTGATCGCAGAATGAAAACTGCCAAGGAGACACTACGATGCAATTCATGATGATCGTGAAGCACGCTGAGGGGCAAGGCAATCCGCCCAAGGAACTGGGCGAAGCCATTGCCAAGATGAGCGAAGAGGCGGCCAAAGCCGGCATTGCCCGCGGCGGCGGAGGGCTCTTACCAACCGCGCTGGGCGCCCGCATTCGGCTCTCAAAAGGCAAGCTGACCGTGACCGACGGGCCTTTCACTGAGGCCAAAGAGGTCATCGGCGGCTATGGCCAGTTTGAATTCAAATCGAAAAAAGAAGCGGTTGAGACCGCCTTGGCCTTCATGGAGCTGCACAAGAAATACTGGCCGGAATGGGTGGGCGAAACCGAGGTTCGCCAGATGATGGGGCCGGATGATTGCCCGCCGTCCTAGGACCGGCCGCGTGCGATCGTCAGCATGGCGTGATGGCACCGGTGGCCCTGACCACCACCGGTGTAAATCGCGCCGCCGCCCCTTCAGCTCGTCAATCTGATTCCGCGCGTCGCCTCCGGTGTAAGATGGCTGTCGCATTCGAGGAGCAAATATGGTCCGACGTACTGCTTTTTCTTTCCTGCTGTTCTGCCTGGTTATCCTCATTTCTTTTAATGGAACCGCGGTAGGCGATGAGACGCCCGCGCATCATCACGATGCCACAGAAAAACTCGGCACTATTTCGTTTCCTGTCTCCTGCGCGCCCGGTTCGCAGAAGGCATTCGAGCGCGGCGTCGCACTGATGCATTCTTTCGGATACGAAGAGGCCGAAGCCCAGTTCATCGACATCACGAAACAGGATCCAGCTTGCGCCATGGCGCACTGGGGCATCGCGTTAAGTCTGTTTCATCAGATATGGGAGCGTCCCGGCGAACCGGTCCTAAAGCGCGGCTGGAGCGAAATGGAACAAGCTCAGAAGCTGGACGCCAAAACCGACCGCGAGCGAGGCTATATTTTCGCGCTATCCGAGTTCTACCGGGACTACGGCACTCGCGACCACATGCAGCGCGTCGCCGCCTATTCCGAGGCGATGGGGAAGCTCTACCAGCAGTATCCCAACGACCTTGAAGTGGGCGCGTTTTACGGCCTGTCGTTATTGGCCGCTGAACCTCCGGCCGACAAATCGCACCAGGCGAGAAAGAAAGCCGTCGCCGTGCTCAACCCGCTCTTCCTGCGGCAGCCCGACCATCCCGGCCTGGCGCACTACATCATCCACGCCTGTGACTCTCCTGACATGGCTCCCTTGGGACTCGACGCCGCCCGCCGCTATGCGGCCATCGCGTCCTCATCCGCGCACGCCGTTCATATGCCCAGCCACATCTTCGCCCGGCTCGGCCTCTGGCAGGAGGACATCGACGCCAACCTGAAATCAGTGGCGATGGCCGATCCATCCCACGAGATGTACATGCACGGCCATGAACTGCATGCCATGCATTTCCTCATCTATGCCTATCTTCAGACTGGACAAGACGGCGCAGCCCAGCGCGAGTTGGATGCTGCAAAGCAGATTCTCGCCAGCGCCCCCAAAACTGGTGACGATACGGGAATGCTCGAATACTTCGGCTACGCCTCGGCTCATTTTCCAGCGATATACGCCTTAGAGATGCATCACTGGTCCGACGCAGCTGCTCTTGAGCCCGCAGCTGACGCGACCCCTGAGCTGCAAAGGATTACCTACTGGGCGCGAACCATTGGCACCGCGGAACTGGGCGACGTGGAAGCCACAAGGAGCAACGCGCAGAAATTCGATGCCGCCGAAGAAGCGACGCGCAAGACCAAAGACGCCTATGTCCTCGACGGTCCAAACTTCCCTCGCGGAGAAGTCCACGCCTGGCTGGCTTTTGCCGAGAAGAATAACGACGACGCGCTGCGCCAGATGCGCGACGTTGCCGATCTTCAGGACAAAGTCGGCAAGCGCGAAGTCGACATTCCCGCCCGTGAGATGCTGGCCGACATGCTACTCACCCTCAATCGCCCGCAGGAAGCCCTGGCCGAATACCAGAGCGCCCTGAAGACCGATCCCAATCGCTTTAACGGACTCGCTGGAGCCGCCCGCGCCGCCGAATTGGCGCACCAACCCGAAAAAGCCAATACCTACTATGCCCAGTTGCTCAAGAACTGCAACGACGGAAAGAATTCCGACCGTCCCGAACTCGCCCGCGCTAAGACTTTGGTTCTGAAAAACGGAATGTAAGAGATGTCTTCCACATCGGTGAAATAGCTGGGTGGCTTCTAGTAGGATAGTTCCTGCGGATGCCGAAGAAGCTCTCCCACTACGACCATGCAGGACGCGCGAAGATGGTCGATGTCTCCGCCAAATCCGCGTCCCGGCGCACCGCCGCCGCCAGCGCTTTCGTCGCCATGAAGCCTGCGGTGCTGAAAGCCCTACCGAAGAATTCCAAAGGCGACGCCCTCGAAGTCGCCCGCCTGGCGGGAATCATGGCGGCAAAACGCACTTCTGAGCTGATTCCGATGTGCCATCCCTTGCCGCTGGCGCACGTTGATGTGACTTTGCGGCTGTGCAAGAATGGCGTTGCCATAGCCTCACAAGTCACAACCACGGCCACAACCGGAGTGGAGATGGAAGCCCTGACCGCCGTCAGCGTCGCCGCGCTGACCGTGTACGATATGTGCAAGGCCCTCGATAAAGGCATCGCGATTCGCGAGATCGTGCTCGAGCGTAAGACTGGCGGCAAAAGCGGCGACTACATCCGCTCCCGTAAGAAGAAATAGTTCCATGTCGAACAACGTCAAGCTTCTGCTGGTGGACGACAATCCCATGATCCTGGGAATGTTGCGGGGTGCGCTCGCCCCGCTCGCCAGTGTCTCGACCGCCAACGACGCCGCCGACGCCCTGCTCAAAGCCGTGGACGATCCCCCCGACCTGCTGGTTTGCGACTATCGCATGGCCGGCATGGACGGCCGTCAACTGGTGGAGAAGCTCCGAAGCCGCCCGCGCACCGCGGCCGCATCCGTCATCCTGCTTGCTGCCAAAACCGATATCGCGGAAAAACTGACTGCCCATGACTTTACCGTGGACGACTTCGTGGAGAAACCGTTTTTCCTGCGCGAAGCCACCCAGCGCATCAAGCGCATCATCGACAAAATCGCGTTGGAGAAGATGGCCAAGACCGCTCCCTCCGACGGCGTGCTCCGCGGCAGCCTGCTGCAGATGAATGTGATCGACCTCGTTCAGTCCCTCGAAATGGGCCGCAAGAGTTGCGCTCTCACCCTTACCAGCAAAGACGAAAAATGTGAAATGTACTTCAAGGAAGGCCAGGTCACGCACGCGGCCTACGGTTCCTTGCACGGCGACCAGGCGGTGTTCAAAGTTTTACGCTGGACCGATGGCAACTTCCAGATCAACTTCGAAGGCAAGACCACCAAACAGACCACCACGCTCAACACTCAAGGCTTGCTGATGGAGGGTCTGCGGTTGCTCGACGAGTCGCAACGCGATGGCGGCAAGCCTGCCGAGGAAGAAGAAGATGATGTCCTCCTCGACTCCTGAAGCACTGAGCGCAGCCGTCATCACCGTCAGCGATTCCTGTGCCAGCGGCCAGCGCACCGATCTTTCTGGTCCCGCGGTCGCCGAGATCCTCAAGAAACATAAGTTCGCCATCGCCCGAACCGCCACCGTTCCCGACGAGCAGCCAGCCATTCGGCAGGCCATCCTCTCAGCGGCGGAGAGTGCCCGGCTGATCGTCACCACGGGAGGCACCGGCATAGCTCCACGAGATGTGACTCCGGAAGCCACTCAGGCCGTCTGCGAGCGTCTGCTGGAAGGCGTGGCCGAGCGCATGCGTTCGCAAGGCGCGAAGCAGACTCCCTTGGCCGCGCTCAGCCGTGCAGTCTGCGGGGTGCGGGGGAAGTCCATGATATTGAACCTGCCCGGAAGCCCGGCCGGCGCAGTCCAGTCGCTGGAATCGGTCATTGATCTGTTGCCGCATGCTTTGCAGTTGCTGAGCGGCAATACCAGGCATGAGTAGTTGGGTTTCCCTGTGGACCTCTGTGTCCCCTGTGGTTAGGTCTTTTGCCGCGAACCAACCAAATGCGGCGAGCCGTGCCCGCATTCACGTACACTGCTAGATTCAGATCTTGAAAACCATCAAACACATCCTCACTCGCTATACCGTCTTCCTGTGGGCCCTGCTCAAGCCTCTGGGCGCTTGGGGAGTGCTGGCTGCCGCAGCCCTTGATGGCGGCTTCATCGGCCTGCCTATCGATGCCGTGGTCGCCGGCTATGTCTACACCGACCGCACTCGGTTTCTTTTGTATGCGTTGATGGCGGCCACGGGATCGGCGCTGGGCAGCATTGTCATTTACGTGATCGGTTACACCGGCGGCGAGGAATTCCTTCGCAAACGCATGTCAGCGGAGCGCTTCGAGAAGCTCCATTCCGCATTCGATCACCACCCTTTCTGGGCGCTCATGTTTCCCGCCATGCTGCCTCCGCCCACTCCTTTCAAATTATTTGTGCTGGCAGCGGCAATATCCGAGATGAGCTTTGTCCGCTTCCTGGTCGCTGTCTTCTGCGGGCGCACCGTGCGCTTCCTGATCCTGGCCATTCTGACCATCGAGTTTGGCCCGGACGTAGTCCGCCTTACGGGACAGCTTTTTGGTCGTCACTACTATTGGATCCTGGCAGCGGTTGTGATGGGACTGTTTGTGTGGGTGGCACTGCACAGAAAAAAGCGTCGCGGCCGCGAACTGGCGCAAGAATAAAGCCCACGGCGTAAACCGTGGGCCAAATGCGAAAAACCATCAAACTCCGGAGGAGCGAACCAACTCTAAGCTGCCGCCGTGTGATCCCCCGCCTTGCCAAACACTTCGCCCAGCGACTTCAATAACACCGGTGTGGCAAACATCGCAGCCGTAAACAGCAGATCGCCTTCCAGGGCATGCCGGAAGAAAGGTATCCCCGCCGCGTACGACATCATCACTCCAGCCAAGTTCTTGGGATACATGTCCACCCAAGCCCAGGACGCCAGATTGGTCAGCAGGAAGAACGAAACCGAACTTGCCAGCGCCGCGCCCGCAATCGGCAAAGGTTTGGCGTTATCGCGCAGCTTGGTTCCCAGCCACAGCACGCCGGCGTACCACGCAAAGCTGACAAAGTGGTCGAGGGTAAACGGATAGGAATACACCAGCTTGGTGAGCAGAACATCGGAAACCGCGAACACCACGAAGGGCACCCAGAGCTGGCGGCGTGACCCGCGAGCGCCGAAAAATAGCAGCGAACCGGTCACCGGAGTAAACATCCAGGGATGCGGAATGAACCGCACCACGACCGCAAGCACCAGAAAAATATAGGCCAGCATGAATCCTCCTCGCCGTTCTTGATTGTGGCGCGCCCACTCCGCCCTGTCAAGCGACCTAGTTCGCGGGTAGTGGGTCAGTTTGGTTGGCAATGCTTCGCGGGCTTTGCGAATCCTTGGCGGCCTTTGCGGTGAACCGCTTTCTTACCGCAAAGCACCGCCGCGAAGGACCCAAAGTCTGAGTAGCCCTCGACCGTGAAACTAACCCACTACTACTTCGCGGCCCCGCTGGGGACCCGCTGACTGCGCCTGCCCACGTTTTCTGCGATCACATTCAGATTGCGATCCAACTCCACGCTCGAACCCAGAACGCTCCGGCCTGTGCTCCCGGGATAGGCAAAACGCAGATCCCGGAAGCGCACCACATAGCCATCGCCAACCTGCTCGGTTTCTGTCAGTGGATACTGCGCCCAGTCCAAATAAACCCGCCCGAGATATGATCTTTTCGCCGCTAGCGTCACTGCGGTTTCCTCGGGCTTATAGAAGACTTGCATTTCGTCATTAGGATCAACCTCCGGAGTTAAAGACTCGACCCCCATGACGGCAAAGAAATTCTGCGCCTCAATCACGCCGCTCCAATGAAATGGACTCCACCAATACGGAAAAGCCGAAACGCGGACGGGATTTGCTCCTTCGTAGGTACGCGCCTCCAGCGCACTCACCGCACGCCGGTGCTCGTAGTCGCGCACTCCCCATAGCGTGATGATTCCCGTCAGGGCCACGATGGCGCCCCATCGGCCTCGCGGTCCGGGCTGTCGAACCCCCAGTTCCTTGTCGATCAAGGCGAAGAACGAAGGCAGCACTAATCCACCCACCAGCAAGGCCAGGATGAAAGGGTCGGCAATAAATACGATGTCCCAGGAATACCACTTCTCCGAAAATGGCCAGAAGGGACGGACGCCGTAGTTATTGGTGAAGTCGAGAAGAATGTGCGTGAGCCCCGCCAGATACGCCAACCCAAACAGCAACCCCCAGCGTGGCGGCAAGCTGGGATTCTTGATTTTTCGTCCCCGCAGCCGCCAAATGAGATAGATGAAGCCCACCACCAGGAGCTCTACCGGCACCAGCCCCAGAAACGAATGGGTGAATCCGCGATGATGGCCAAAACCAAACACTGGCCCTTTCAAGCTTTCAAATACGTCGAGGTCGGGGGCCTCGGCAGCCAGTGTCATGGTGGCCGTGGCCAGAGCGGTTTTGCGATTGAATCCGGCCCGTCCCAGGCAGGCGCCGGTCAGCAAGTGAGTTATGGGTTCCAAGGTTCGCGAAAAACTTTAGATGGTTCCGTCAGCCCAGCTGATGCAAACTCTTTAGAAAACCGCGCCAGGGTTTCTTTGCGACCTCCGCGGCCGTTCTCTGCGACCTCCGCGTTTCAAGACTTTGAGCTTCTCGCAGCCACAAAACCTTAAAACGCAGAGACCGCCGAGAACAGCGCAGAGCACGCGCAGGCTATATTCCCATTATCTCGTCGGCGCCAAGATCGTCAACGCGTCCGGAACAACGCTGATCTCCGCCGGCAGCGTTCCCAACAATTCCCCGTCGGCTTCCACGAACACACGGGATGCTCCCGACGCCAACTGCCGGCAACTTGCTCGCACCGTATGAACCAGCTCGATCCCAGGAATCTGCCATCTCGCGCCTAGGAACCCCCGCAACACGTAACCCAAATACGCCGCCCGGTTGCGCGTGTGAAACAGCACCAGCCGCAGGTCGTCCCGATCTAACGACGCCCCTGGCGCCAGTTCCCGCAACACTCCGCCAAAATGGCGGATGCGGACCGCCAACAGCTGTGACACTTCCGCACTGCGGGAAGTTTCTCCCTCCATCTCGATCGCAAATTTCTCCATCTTATGCGTGAGCCACAAGCGCGTGGCCTTGGCATAGTAGGCCGCCATACCCAGACGACGTTTGGCCAGCGGGCTCAACTGGTAAAAAAGATGCGCATCCACGCCAATTCCGGCGGTAATCACGAAGTAGCGCGTGCCCGCTTTCCCGTTCAATCCCTGATACGCAACTCGGCCCACAGCAATCCGGCGAGGCTTCGCGCCCAGGGCAGCTTGCGCCGCGCCCACTGGGGAAAGCGGCAATCCCAGATCATGGGCCAGCGAATTGGCCGTCCCCAGCGGAATCACACCCAACACCGTGTCGCTGCCAACCAACCCCTGCACGACGTCGTGGACGGTGCCATCGCCGCCGCAGGCAAACACAGTATCGCAACCGTCTTTTATGGCCTGCCTTACCTGCTCGGCGGCATCGCCGGGCCCAGCCGTGGCCGCTGCAACCGCCTCCACTCCGCCCGCCCGCAGCACCGACTGCGCGCTCTCCACTTCGTGCACACGCCGTCCATGTCTTCGGCCCGAAAGCGGGTTGTAGAGCAGCAGTGCCTTGCGCATCTCAGGGGATTCTACCGGAAGCGGAGCCTATGCCTTTCCCCTCGATCCCCACTCCCACATGCCAAACATCGCCTTCTGCGGCAGCGGATGCCCAACCTGCCGCGCCAGCATACAAATCTGCCCGCGATGATGGGCATCATGCGCGATCAGATAGCCGAAGAAGCCAGCGACATCGGGCTTGAACCCCTTCACCCGGCCGTCGCTTTCGAGCGCCGATCTGAGCACCGCGCTCAATGCCGCCCGGCTCTGCTCCAGCCCTTTCAAAGCTTGCGCGGGAGTCACGCTGCTGCGGTCGAGTTGCTCCGGAATCTTGCTGCCCTTGGCGGCCGCCTTCAGCCACATCACTCGCACGTTATGGATATGCGCCACGATCGCCGCAATCGTTCGCCCTTTCCCACCAGGCGCTTCCGCGCGCCAGGCCTCGGCAGGAAGATTCTCAATCATGTACTGATTGATGCGGTCGTTGGTGTCGAAAGCGGTGAGCAATGATTCGGACAACAGAAATGGCGCCGCAGCTTTAGGCATCGATTAGTCTCCTGAACCGAAGCCTGTAGCTTACCGCAAGCCGGCGTTCCTCTGCGTCCTCCGCGCCTCCTTTGCGTCCTCAGCGTTTTAAGATTCTCGCCTATAATTTCCCCAATGCCCGCGACCAAAGACAAAGGCGCTGAGAAGAAGATCGAAGCCCTCCGCGATAAGATCCGCCATCACGAGTACCGTTACTACGCCCTCGACGATCCTGAAATTTCCGACGCGGAATTCGACCGGTTGGTGACCCAGCTTATCAAGCTCGAAACCGAACATCCCGCGCTCATTACACCAGACTCTCCCACTCAGCGCGTCGGCGGCCAGCCCCGCGAAGGCGTGGTCAAGGCAGCCCATTCCTCGCCCATGCTGTCACTCGACAACACCTACAACCTGGACGATCTCCGCACCTGGGACCGCCGCGTTCACGAACTCAGCGGCCGCAAGGAGGTTGACTACGTTTGTGAGCTGAAGCTCGACGGCATGTCGCTGGCGTTGATCTACGAGAACGGCAAGCTGGTGCGCGGCATCACCCGTGGCGACGGCAGCGTCGGCGAAGATGTTACTTTGAACGTTCGCACCGTCCGCTCGGTTCCGCTTTCTATTCCCAAAGAGAAACTGAAGGCCTCCGGCATCCCGGCAGACTTCGAGGTTCGCGGCGAGATGCTCATGCCCATTGCCTCATTCAAGAAGATGAACGAAGACCGGGAGCGGCAGGGCCTGTCGCTATTCGCCAACCCGCGCAATGCCACTGCTGGAACCGTCCGCCAGCTCGATGCCAGCATCACCGCCGAACGGCGTCTCGACTATTTTTCCTACATGCTGCTGAAAAACGGCCGCACCTATTTCGACCGCCACTGGAAAACTCTCGACGCCCTCGACGCCGCCGGCTTCAAAGTGAACTCCAGCCGCAAACTGGCAAAAGACTTTGACGAAGTCTGGAAATTCATCGAGCAGCAGGAAACCCGTCGCGAAAAGCTACCTTATGAAATCGACGGCATCGTGGTCAAAGTCGACCGCACCGCGTTGCAGGACGAACTTGGCTACACCGGAAAAGCGCCGCGCTGGGCCATCGCCTACAAATACGCCGCCCGCGGAGGCGTGACGCTGATAAATAACATTGTGCCGCAGGTGGGGCGTACGGGAAAACTAACTCCTGTCGCACAGTTACAGCCGGTTTCGATTGGCGGGACGACCGTTTCACGCGCGACCTTGCACAACCTGGATGAGATTGAGCGTCTTGGGGTCAAAATCGGTGACTTTGTTGAGGTAGAGCGCGGCGGCGACGTGATTCCGAAAGTTGTGAAAGTCGTCAAAAGCAATGACCCTCGGATTACTGATGCGCTCAAGATCGCGCGGTCACTCCTTCATCTCGACCGCGAACACGGAGCATTTCACATGCCGGAGAAATGCCCGGTGTGCGGCACTCATGTCGTCCGCAGCGAGGGCGAGGTCGATTATCGCTGCGTCAACGCCAACTGTCCCGCCAAGCTGCGCGAGACCATCTTGCACTTCGCCTCGCGCGGCGTCATGAATATTGAGGGCATGGGTGACGCGCTGGTCGCTCAACTCACCGACCGCGGATTGGTCAAGAATGTCGCCGACATTTACGAACTCACCAAAAACAAACTGCTTTCGCTCGAGCGCATGGGTGACAAGTCGGCGCAAAACGTGCTCGATGAAATCAAAGCCTCCAAGAAACTACCGCTCGAACGCGTGATCTACGGCCTGGGCATTCGCATGGTCGGTGAGCGTACTGCGCAGTTTCTCGCCGAGCATTTCGGCTCGATGGACGGCCTGATGGACGCGAGCGAAGAAGAGCTACAAAACGTCACCGAGGTCGGCCCACGGATCGCACAAAGCATCGTGGAGTTCTTCGCCGAGCCCAGCAATCGGAAGCTCATCGAGCGCTTGCGCGACGCAGAACTCACCTTCACCGGCAAGAAGAAAGAACGCGGAACCAAGCTCGCCGGAAAGACCTTTGTCCTCACCGGCACGCTCACCCGCCCTCGCGATGTGGTCAAGAAAGCCCTGGAAGACGCCGGCGGGCGCGTGGCCGGCTCCGTCAGCAAGAAGACCGATTATGTAGTCGCTGGAGCTGACGCTGGCTCCAAGCTGGACAAAGCCAAAGAGTTGGGAGTCCCGGTGATCAGCGAACAGGAAATGGAACGTCTACTACAAGCCTAGTTGTTATGTTGTCCGTCTTCGCCCACAAAACTTTACCTTCTTTTGACAATCTTTTGACAAACCGCAGTCTGCCACCACAGTACTCTTCCCGGTGCGTGCTGGCTCTCCCCCGAGATCAGTCTGTTACCGAATCAGGCTTTGCGAGCCGACCGACGATACAGCGCAGGCCCGCTTACGAGAGATGGCGCACTGGGAGCATCGCGGCTCAGTCTTTGGGCGGTCGATTGTGCGCCTTCGTCGCGGCGTTCATCCTGGGTGGGATTTCATGCCCTTCGAAACCCGCTCAGGGTGACACCGGCGATTGCAGGCCAGCCTTGATCCTGTCGTAGGTAATGTCCAGAGTTTCCGGCAGGATCCGCGTCTCTCCCACTACCGACACAAAGTTGGAATCCGCCACCCAGCGTGGCAGCACGTGCATGTGGATGTGTCCCGCAACCCCGGCCCCCGCCGCCTTGCCAATATTCATCCCCAGATTCACGCCATCCGGTTTATAAAGCTGCCGCAGCACCCGCTCCATCTTCTGAGAAAGTTCCATCATTTCGTGGGCCGCGTCGCTCGGCAGTTTTTGCAACTCATCGAGATGGGCAAAGGGCACCACCATGACGTGCCCCGGAGTGTAGGGATACGTATTCAGCACGATATAGCAGTATTGGCCGCGGTAAACGATGCGCGCCCGCACATCGTCTCCCAGCTTCGGCAGCTCGCAAAAGATGCAGCCTGGGGTCTTTTCCGCCGCCGTGACGTACGCGTAGCGCCAGGGAGTCCAGAGATAATCCATCGCAGGGCAGAGTAGCAGATAGCGCGGGGTTTCGGAACCCACGCATTATGTCATCCGGATGGCCCGACCTTTCGCAAAGTGCGCGACAGGGCCGGGCTGCCGTTGTTCCCGGAACTCAATTCGCCGGCTTCGCAGTCAACAAAGTCGCCGCCAGGATCACAACATCGGGATCGTCTGGCAAAGTGATACTCTGCACAACCTTGTTCCCATTCAATGGGAACAGGTACGCGTAGAGGCTGAACGTCCTCTGGTCTTTGGTGCCGTCGTCAAAGTTGCGGTATGCCATACCGACGGCCTCATACTCGCGGGGAAAGTTCTGCGGAGTGTACCAATCGCTGAAGCTTTGGAGACCTTGCGAGCTGCTGCCGTCGGTGTAGTGGACGATGAGAGTCTCGCTCAATTGGTTGCCGTTCACCCCACTTGCAAGCAGCGCAAAATCAGAAAACTGCCCAGCTGGCAGCGCCACCGTTTGGCCGCTACAACCGACCACATCGGGCGCATTTGCCGGACCGAAATCGAACAGCACGCCGTCAATCACGCGCGACCTGGTGAGCAGATTGGCCGAGTAGGAATAGCCGAGGCCATCGAGACCTCCGGTCGTATAGGTACTGCCGTCCTGGTAGATTCCGTACACGTCAAACTGCGAAGAAAGATCTACCTGCGTGCCCACTCCGGTGCTGCCGATGGCGCCGCTCACCGCCAGGGTAAACGTAAGCGTCTGTTGGATGGAGCCCGAAGTGCCGGTCACGGTTACAGGAAACAGCCCTGTGGTGGCAAAAGCACTGGCCTCGAAGCCCATTTTTCGTTGATCGGTTTGCCCTCTGAATCCGCCCTTCACTCCCTTTGGCAGTTGCGAAAGACTCAGCGTCACCTGCCCGTTAAATCCGTTCTCGGGGGTGATGGTGATTATGGCGCCGGTCTTGCCGCTCTGATTCAAGAACAAGCTGCTGGGTCCGGAAAGCGTGAAACCGCTCGCGCCCACGGCGGTATTGATCGCGGCGGCATATTGTGCCGCCAGGCCGTTGCCCACGAAATCGTCGTAAATCCACATGAATCCGCCAACAATGTCACACTCGCTGTGCCAGCCACTCATGATGCTCTCGACTTGCGCCGGAGTATCGTTCTTGTCCCACAAACCGGGGAACACAGGGACACTGCCGAAATTCCATCCCACGCAGGGATTGTTTCCCTGGCCGCCGGCATAGGCCTGGAGGTGAACTCCGTCCACCGTGCCCGGCAGCTGGGTGTTAATCTGCGCCACCACATTCGTCCAATAACTGTTGTTGGTGTAAGGGTCGGGCATTACGTGATAACCCAAATTGCCGAGCATGACTCCAAAGGCAATCGTGGTGGGAGAGTTATAGCTGTTCTCATCGTCGAAATCGATGGCATCGAGAGCCGGGATGGCGGCCTTGAGCGCCTGAAAATCTTTATAAAGGATGCTGGTAGGGCCGGTTCCCTGAGCGTTGATGAGGGCAGTAATGTCCTGCCAGTCGCCAACGTTGGAGGAGCCAACGCTGAACGTGACTCGCTTCACCGTCCCTTGCTTCAACTGCGCCATGTTCCCGGGAAAATCGGGATGGGTCTGATTGCCGACATAGACGCCGTTGGAGGTTAACGGAAACTCTCCATTAAAATTCAAATCTCCAACATTGTTGACTTCGACGCTCCACACGATGGCTTCGGTGAAACCGGAGTTTTCAATTTCCGTGATGTTGGCTGCCGCGTTCTTGTAAAACGGGCCACCCCCAAAAATTCCCGTATATCCAGTCTGAGCCAACGCCGTCGCCGAGAACGCAACCGCCAGAAACAAGCAAGAAATAACAGCCGTGGCGCGGACTACCGCCCGGACGGAAGTATTTGCGAAATGACTTTTCACGGAACGTTTCACATCGTCTCCTAGCTCGGGCACTCGGTCGGGGATCAACACCTGGATGCCGGCCGATCTCTTCTTCGACCCTTGAGTAGTGGGTCAGTTTCACGGTTGAGGGCTACTCAGACTTTGCGTCCTTCGCGGCGGTTCTTTGCGATCTTTGCGGTAAGAAAGCGGTTCACCGCAAAGGCCGCCAAGGATTCGCAAAGCCCGCGAAGCATTCCAAACCAAACTGACCCGCTACCGACCCTTGCACCGGGTTCCCCCAAGGCCGCGCGAATTATACACCTAGATGGCTCGCGTCGCGAAGGCGGATGGCGCTTTCCGCGCGGGTTTCCACACCGTCGCCTCTCCGGCAACCTTCGCTCCGGCCAGGCGATATAAACCTGATCGACTACCACCAGGGAGGCCGAAATGCCCATCCCCCCATCCCCAGCGCTTCGGAAGCGGAGGTTTTTGCGGCCTTTTCCCCGGCTTTTAACCTGCCTGTAACACTCCCCAAATTTCCTCATTTTTGGGGTTTGACACTGTTCCGAAGCGGTTGCTATAGTCGAAGAGTTCCCTTAGGACGCGGGTTAGCGATTAGAAACGTCCGACCGCTGGGATTGTCAACAGTCCGTTCGCCAGAACGGGCTCAACACAACCAAAGACTCACGCCAGCAGTCTGCTAAGCAACCCCCGCATCCTTCGCACTCAAGCGTGCGATTTGACCAGAGAGGCCATGACCTTGCTCGACGACAACAACTCACACAACCCGGAATCCACTACTTCAACCATAACCGAACCCGTCGCAGCTTCACCCGACGACTCCACTGCGGAAGTCGCAGTCGCGCCATCCACCCAGCGCTCGGACGACAAACCAGCCCTATCCGGCGGCGACGACTTTGCTTCTGCCCTGGAGAGCTTCACCACCGAGGCCGAAGAAGCCGCGAGCGATGACAAAGTCATCAAGGGCACCGTGCTCAAGCTCACCCCCACCCACGTGGTGGTGGATATCGGCGCCAAATCCGAAGGCATGCTGCCGCTCTCTGAGGTGCTGGACCACGAGGGCAAGCCCAGGTTTCAGCCGGGCGACGAAATTTCCGTCATGCGCGACAAAGGCGCGGCCGAGGAAGGCTACATCAATCTCTCGCACCAAAAGGCGCAAAAGATCCGCTCCTGGGATGAAATTGAAAAGGCCTACAACGAAAAGAAGCCCATCCAGGCGACCGTGGTCGAGCGCATCAAAGGCGGCCTTACGGTCGATATCATGGGCGCCCGCGCGTTTCTGCCGGGCTCGCAGGCCGATCTGCGCCGCACCCGCAACCTGGACGCGGCCAAAGGCCAAGTCCTGGAAGTTGCCATCATCAAGCTCAACAAGAAACGCGGCAATATTGTGGTTTCGCGCAAGCAGGTGATGGAGGAAGAACAAGGCGAGAAGCGCGCCAAAACCCTGGAGCATCTCGAAGAAGGCAGCGACCTGACCGGCGTGGTCAAGAACCTGACCGACTACGGCGCTTTCGTGGATATGGGCGGCATCGACGGCCTGCTGCACATTACCGATATGTCCTGGGGCCGGCTGACCCATCCTCGCGACCTGGTGAACGTCGGTGACACCATTCACGTGAAGGTGTTGAAGTACGACAAAGACAAGCAGCGGGTCTCGCTGGGATTCAAGCAGCTCACTCCCGATCCCTGGCTGGATGCCGAACATCGCTATCCCGTCGACGCCCATGTGAGCGGCCGCGTCATCAGCGTCACTGACTACGGCGCATTCGTGGAACTGGAGCAGGGCATCGAAGGCCTGGTGCACGTCAGCGAGATGACCTGGTCGAAGCGCATGAAGCACCCGTCAAAACTGGTGAACGTGGGCGATCAGGTGGAATGCGTGGTGCTGAGCGTGAGTCCGGGGGAACGCCGGATTTCTCTGGGCATGCGGCAACTGGCTTCCAACCCCTGGGACGCTCTGCATGAGAAGTATCCAGTGGGCGCCCAGGTGGAAGGCCGGGTGCGCAACTTGACCGACTTTGGCGCGTTTATTGAGATTGAAGACGGCATCGACGGGTTGGTCCATGTCAGCAACTTGAGCTGGACCAAGCGGGTAAAACATCCTTCGGAAGTCTTGAAGAAAGGTGACCGCGTGAAGGCGGTGGTGCTGGCCATCGAGCCTGACAAGCGCCGGCTCTCACTCGGCGTCAAGCAGTTGCAACCCGACGTTTGGGATGCTTTCTTCGAGAAACATCACGTGGGCGACGTAATGCATGGCAAAGTTCTGCGGGTAGCCAGCTTTGGGGCGTTCGTGGAGATCTCCGATGGCATTGAGGGTCTCTGCCATAACTCGGAAGCGGTCGACGGCAATGGTCAGCCTCTGACCCTTGAAGCCGGGCAGGAACACGACTTCAAGATCATCAAGATGCACCCGGAAGAGAAGAAAGTTGGGCTCAGCATCAAGGCCGTCGGCGAAGAAGCCTCCCACAAGGAAGTGGAAGCCTACAAGCATCCCGCTTCCAGCACCGGCGGTTCCACCATCGGCGAGCTGATGTCGTGGAAACGCGCGGGCAACGAGAACAATTGAAAGGCAACATCGGCCACGGATTTTAACGGATCAAAAAGGCACTACGAAAAAGCCGCCATTCTTGTGGCGGCCTTTTTCATTTTGTTTGTTCTTTTGATCCGTGCTGATCCGTGAAAATCCGTGGCCATCTTACTTCAGCAGTCCAAACACGCCCACTCCGTTGATCGTTCCCACGTACACCTTGCCGTTCACCACCGTCGGCACGATGAACTTATTGCCCTCGCTCAGCTCGTCTCGTGAATCCGGGGCCTGACTGCTGTTGTAGAGCTCAATCGCCAGATTCGTGGCATCATAGGCGTGCAGCACCGCCGGATCATCGTTCTCCGCCACCCACAGGATCGCATTGCCGGTCCCATTAGCAGAGATACTCGGCGTCGCTCCCGGATATGGAAAACTCTTGTTCGTCCGCGAACTGGCAGCCGTCGCCAGCCGCGCCTGGCTGATGGCAAATGCCTTGATTCGGTCTCCGACAGCTCCGTAGTACAGGGTGTTATGGAAGTACGCCGGCATGGAAAATACGCTGCCCGACAATGCTCCTGAAACCTGCTGGTAGATGTTGTTGGAGTTGGGATGGAATCCCCCCATCGCGTCCCGCTCGACCACGTAGATGTTCTTGTCCTTGCCGGCGCCGACCGCCAGGTGACGAGCCTTCCCCGTGCTGTCATTGAAATCGGGCAGCACCAGCGCGCCTCCCGAACCCAGGTCCTGGTCCGCATCGTTTTCCGCTGCCTGATTGAACATCTCGAAATAATCCGCGACAGCTAATTGCCGGTTGCTGGTCGAGATCTTCAGAAACGCATTCCCGAAGTCGCCCTGGTTAGGGAACCCGTGAGCATCGAGCGTGTTATCAAACACGCCGTTGGCATCCAGTAGATAGATGTTGCCGCTGGTGTCCGCCGCCGGTCCGGCACCAGCCATCCAGATCGCGCCTTCGCTGCCGTTCGGAGTCACGTTCAACACGCTGACCTGGGCCAGCGTGTTCTGGTCGTAGCTGATCACCCATCCGGTGTACGGACCGTGGTCACAATGCGAGGTCCATGCGGTGTAGATTGTGCCATTCATCTGCAGTAGGCCTGCACGCTCTTCATATTGCCCAGGACTGAAAACTACCTTCCTTCCTGAGCTGCCCGCGCCATTTCCCGGGAAAGACGCTTGAATCTCTTTCGGCCCGCCGAATTGTTCCCCGCCCGTACTGACGTCAAGCGCATGCAATCGCTGATGATAATTGCCCGAGCCGTCCTTCGACATGGCCACCACGTAGATGGTTCCATGCGGACCGGCGGAGCGATCGATCACCGGCGTCGCCGTAACCCCAATCTCCGGCGTCACTTGTGAGCATCTGCGGTCGTCGCTCGGCTTCTCGCCTGCCAACAAAGTGGAGACTTGCCAGAGCACCGAACCAGTGTCGGCGTCCACGCCGTACACTGTGCCGTGTTCACTCGCCACATAAAGAATGTTGTGCATGCCGTGGTTGGGGGTGTTGACGTTCGGCAGATAGAGAGGCTGGGCATCGACTTTGCCGTCAGTGGCGATGATGAACAGCTTGCCGAAACTCGAAGCCTTCACATTGCCCGGCGTAAGCGTGGTCTCATTCAGATTTTGCCCGGTGCGCGCGTTGTCATTGTGATAGGTGACCACGGCGTTTGCCGGCGTCGTGCCCGGCTGCGGTTGCGCCGGCGCTGGTTGCGCGACACTGCCGGTGGTCTTGCCGCAACTCACCAGATGCAATCCGGCCAGGATCAACATCAGAACCATGCCCGTCAAACCAAATTGCAGCCTGCGCGCCCGGCCTGGAGCCGTAGCCGGGATATTCGAGAATGAAGGCAAGAATGGCGCTCCTTGGAAAGGTGTGGACTTACTTGGTGTCGATTCTCAGCACAATGTTGATCAGCTTGTGGTCATCGAACTGGCTCACTGCCTTGGTGTCACTCTTTTGCCCTTTGTATTGCGCATAGATCTCATAGTCAACGTTGAGAGAGAGTTCAGGAAAGCGGTAGGTGCCGTCGGGTCCCACGATGTAGGTCTTCATCGCGCGCGTGCGGGTATTGGAGAGGTAGACCACGGCATCGATCACCGGGTTGTCCCGCCGGTCCAGAACTTTGCCCGTCAGCATGCGCCCAACGGCCTTGTCCTTATCCTTTGGGGCATTCGGACTTGCTCCCGCCACTGAAATGGAGAAGACGGCGGTGAACAGCAGCATCCCCCATACCATTGCAGATCGCCTTTTCATGCCGAGTCCCTCCGCCCGCCGGAATATGTCATTTTAGATGTAGCCCGGTATCCACGCGTTCGTCGAAGTCCACCTGGATGGTCGCACTGTCGCCCGGCTGCAACCGATTGCCATTACTAGATTTATAGCCCTTCAAGTCGGCCCAGGCAATGTAGTCTGCCTTGCCTGCGGGCACGCGTACGGCGAACTCTCCATGGTGATCCGAATAAACCTCCCAGCGAGCTTTCTTCTCGTTCGCGGGGCGAATCTTGACTCGCACTCCATAAACCGGTTGGTTGTCGGGCCCCCACACCGTCCCAAAAATCACAGCGTAGGGTTTGTCCTGACCATTTTTCCGTGAGCTGGGGCCGCCGCCAGAAGCTTCCGTAACTTCCACACTGAGAGCTGCAATCGCCAGCAGAAAAACTACGATTCGCACCCCGCTCCGGGAAAAATCTGGAAATCGCTCCGGGTGCAAACTAAGAGTAGTCACCGTCTTCTGTTTCCTCTTCTTCGTCATCCTCCTCGTACTTGGCTTCTTCCATCGCCTTCAGTTCGAGGGGGCTGACCGTCACCACTTCAAAGTCCGTGCCACACTCCGGGCAGGAGATCACTTCCCCTTCATCGACTCCGTCCTCGTCGAGATCCAGATTATTCTCGCACTCGGGACACAAAACCATAATTGCCTCCGTATCTATTAGGCCACACTGATAATATTTAGTGGCTCTCGCGGCGCAGGTCAAGTACCCGATTTTCAAAATCTAGCTTGACCTCCAGGGCCGGATATGATGCAAAATTCGGAGTAAACTGAGAACTGACTACCGGGAACTGAGAACTGCTTTTATGCCCTCTGGACGCTCCCTCACGCTAAGCTTCCCACCCTTCACTCCTTGGGTGAAGAAAATCATCATTGCCTGCGTGGGAATCTATTTCTTACAGGTTCTGTTGGGCGCGTTTGCTCCCGGAATGAAGGCCATTCTGGAGCTCTACGGTGGATTGGTACCGGCTTTGGTGGTGCACTACGGGATGGTGTGGCAGCTCCTGACCTATTCCTTCCTGCATGCAAGTGTCGGCCACGTGCTTATCAACATGCTGATGTTGTGGATGTTCGGCGCCCAGCAGGAGCAGGATTGGGGATCGAAAAAATTCCTGGAGTTCTATCTGTTCTGCGTGGCTGGCGCAGCCTTGACCACCATCGCGGTTGCCTACTCGCCCATCCCCGGCGTCAGTCCAGGCACTGCCACCATTGGCGCCTCTGGCGGCGTCTACGGCGTCCTGGCGGCGTTCGGTCTGCTTTATGGCGACCGCGAGATTTTCATGTTCCCGCTGCCGTTCATGATGAAAGCCAAATACATGGTGCTCATCATGGTTTTTCTGGTGGTGATTGCGACTTTCCAGCCTTCGCAGGGAGTAGCTAATTTCGCCCACCTCGGTGGCCTGCTTTTCGGGTTTCTCTACATCAAGTTCATTCCCCGCCGCGGCCTGACGCTCGGAGCTTCGGAACAATATTTCAACTTGCGTAACTCCTATTACCGCTGGAAACGCCGCCGGGCCGCGCGCAAATTCGAAGTCTACATGGGCAAGCACGACCGCAAAGTGACCTTCGACGAACACGGCAACTACGTCCCCCCGGACGAAATAGATAAGAAAAACGGCGGCTCAAAATCCGGATGGGTCAACTAGAGCAAACGCGGCCACGGATTTTCGCGGATTAACCCTGATCAACCAAGCAGTCTTTGAAATTCCGCCACGATCTCGGCCGGCAGCCCGTCCCGCCTCGCTTTGCCCTTGAATCCCAGATCGTGCCCCGCGCCCTCGACTCTTAGCAGTGCCGTCTTCCCCGGGATCAGCTTCCGCGCCGCCTCCAGTTCTTCGATCGTCCCAAACGGATCCTTCGTCCCATGAACAAAAAGCACTGGGATGCGCAGATCTGGCAGGTGTTGCGTGCGTAACCGATCCGGCTTGCCCGGCGGATGTAGCGGATACGAGCACAACAGCAGACCCTCCACCAGACCCGGTTGCTCCGCACACAGCATGCTGGCTTGGCGCCCGCCATAGGAATGGCCGCCGAGGAAAGCGCGACCCGGCGTCAGCTTCTTCAGCGCGCTCACCGCATTCATCAGCCCCTGGCGGTCGCGGACAGCCTCACCCGGACGCGGCGGCCCAAACGACCGGGCTTGCCGATACGGCAGGTCACAGCGCAGCACCACAAAACCTGCACCGGCAAGGGTTTCTGCCAACCCTGCCAGCAGCGGCGCACGCGAGTTCGATCCCGCCCCGTGGGTTAGTACAAACCCATTCTGGAATGAATCCGGCCGGTGCAGAAACCCGCGCACTGGCGGGTCGACCGAGACATCAGCAAACGGTTCCGCGCCGGCCGAGGGCGACATTCGCTAGCCCCCAGCCTCTTCCAGAGTCTCCATTACGCTTATCGTCCGGATCTCGCGCGCCAGCTTCGCCCAGCAACGCAGAACATCGGGATCCTCCAAAGCCTCGCGCCGCGCTTCCTCCGACCGCCAATAGCGCAGCAGAATGTACTGGCCCGACTTCACATCCCGGTAGACCAGGTCTCTGCCGTATCCGCCTTTGGTCAGCGCCGCTCCCAACTCCCGCATGGTAACCAGCGCAGCCTCCTGGCTCTCCGGCAGCGGCACAAAGATCGCAAGGGACAATATCTCAGCCATGGTCTGTCTTAACCCCTCCGCCGCCTAGCGGCACGTTTCTTCGGGGATTGCAGGTTCATGGCCTCGTCCTCCGCTACCACGTGCAGCCGCATAAAGTTGGTGGACCCGGAAGCCATCTGGGTTCCCGCCACCACCGCCAGTACATCTCCCGCCTGCAGCCGTCCGCGGCCCAGAAGCGCCTGTTCTGCCGCCGTCTGCATATCGTCTACGCTATGGACAGGCGCCTGCAATAACGGGTGCACTCCCCACAGCAGATTCATGCGATTGCATACCGCCGGCACGTAACTAAAGGCAAAGATACTCGCCTTGGGCCGATATTTCGAAATCATACGCGCCGTGTTCCCGGTCTCCGTAAACACCGCGATCGCGCCCATGGGAAGGTCTTCGGCGGCATGCGCGATCGCTTCGCAAATGGTTTCGGCCACGCTCAACGAATGTTTTTCACGCCGGCGCCGGGGAAAATCCCGCAGGTTCAGTTCGGCTTCCACCACAATCCGCGCCATCATGGTGACCGCCTCCCGCGGATACCGCCCGCTGGCAGTTTCCGCCGAAAGCATCACCGCATCGCTCCCGTCGAACACTGCGTTGGCCACGTCACTGGCCTCCGCCCTTGTGGGGCGCGGGTTTTCGACCATCGACTCCAGCATCTGGGTCGCCGTAATCACCGGCTTCCGCCAGTCCGCCGCGCGCCGGATGATGTGCTTCTGGATGATTGGCACCTTTTCCGGCGGCATCTCCACCCCCAGGTCTCCGCGCGCCACCATCACTCCGTCGGTCACTTCCAGGATCTCTTCCAGACGTTCCAGCGCCTGCGGCTTCTCCAGTTTGGCGATCACCGGCACATCGCTACCGTGGGAAGCGATCAGCTGTTTGGCAGTGCCCACATCAGCCGCCGAACGCACGAACGAAACTGCAATCATATCTACGCCATGCTTGAGCCCAAACTCCAGATCAGCTCGGTCCTTGGGCGTGAGCGCCGGAATGGAGAGCGCAATCCCCGGCAGATTGATGCCTTTGTGCTCACCGAGCACTCCGCCGTTGATGACCTCGCACTCTACCTCGTTTTCACGCACCCGCCTGACCCTCAGTTCAATCAACCCGTCGGACAGCAGGATACGCGCGCCGGCTTGCACTTCCCGCGCCAGATCACGAAACGTGGTAGAAATCAGCGCAGCCGTGCCTTCAATTTCCCGGGGAGTGATGGTGACTTTCGATCCCGCCTTGAGCGTGACGTGAGTGTGGCCCTTGAGTTCCCCGGTGCGGATCTTGGGCCCTTGCAGGTCCTGCAAAATGCAGATCGTGCGGCCTTCCTTCTCCGCCGCCCGCCGCAGGCGCTCGATCACCCGTCCGTGTTCTTCATGCGTGCCGTGAGAAAAGTTCAGCCGGGCCACATCCATGCCCAGGCGCATCAGGTCGCGTAGCAGTGCCTCTGAACTGCACGACGGTCCAACGGTACAGATGATCTTGGCGCGGCGGACATCGGCAGTTTGCACTCCCGCGCTGGCGGTCTCCGAGCGATTTCTCTTCTGCACAGTTCTCCCCGATCAGATTTTGGATGACATGAATATTGTATATGGCGGCCTTAAACGGCCGATCACGGAGGGTCACCCCGGCCTATTCATGCAGTTTTCACACTGCCGTAACAATCCTCTTGTATAGTTTCGCGGACGTTCGCACCCACTCTGGGCGCAACTGATAACGAAGCAAGGAGACCGACATGGCCACCGCCACACCCACACTGGAAACCAAGCTCAACCGCAGTCCGGGAAGGCTCGGAATGCTGGGCTTTGGGGTGGTGCTGCTGATAGGAATTGTTTACGCTGGGTATCAACTTCTCTCCGATCTTTCCACCGTACACGGCGGATCCATCATGCCCTACGTCTTGCTGGGCATCGCGCTGCTGGTGGCTCTCGGCTTCGAGTTTGTAAATGGATTCCACGACACTGCCAACGCCGTGGCCACCGTCATTTATACCCACTCCATGGAACCGCATATCGCGGTGGTGTGGTCCGGGTTCTGGAACTTCCTCGGTGTATTGACCTCCAGTGGCCTGGTGGCTTTCGGAATCATCTCGCTGTTGCCGGTCGAACTGATTTTGCAGGTTGGCAGCAAAGCTGGCTTCGCCATGGTATTCGCATTGCTGGTGGCGGCCATTATTTGGAACCTTGGCACCTGGTATTTCGGATTGCCCGCCTCCAGTTCGCACACCTTGATCGGTTCCATCATCGGCGTAGGCATCGCCAATCAGCTAATATCCGCGAAAACCGGCACCAGTGGCGTGGATTGGGGCCAGGCCACCAACATTGGAAAAACTCTCCTGATCTCGCCGATTGTGGGCTTTGCCTGCGCCTTTCTGCTTCTGTCGGTGATGAAGCTGGTCGTCAAAAACCGGAAACTCTACGAAGCCCCGGATGGAACCGAGCCGCCGCCATTCTGGATCCGCTGCCTTCTGGTGCTGACCTGCACCGGCGTGAGCTTCGCCCATGGCTCCAATGACGGACAAAAGGGCATGGGGCTCATCATGCTGATCCTCGTGGGCACGGTGCCAACCGCTTATGCTCTGAACCATGCCATCACTCACAAACAGTCGGATGACTTCATTGCGGTTTCCCAACAGGCCGGCAACACGCTCTCCAAATATGTCAGTCCCAGCGCCGTCATCGCCGATGACCGCGAAGAGGTCACCGATTACATTCGCACCCGCGAATTCACTCCCAACACCATGCTGGCCCTGCGCCAACTGGTTACCGACATCGGCAATGAGACCGTGCTGTTCGGCGAATTGCGTAAGGTCCCAAATGACCGCGTTCGCAACTTCCGCAATGATATGTATCTGGTCAGCGAAGCCCTGCGCCTGATGAAGAAGACCAAGCAGCCGGCCATTGGCGCTGCCGACTGGGAAGCCCTGGACAATTACAAAAAGCACGTCGATGGGGCGACTCGCTTCATCCCGGGATGGGTCAAAGTTGCCGTGGCCATGGCGCTCGGTCTGGGCACAATGGTCGGATGGAAGCGCATCGTGGTTACGGTAGGAGAGAAGATTGGCAAGGAACATCTCACCTATGGCCAGGGAGCGGCCGCGGAAATCACTGCCATGATCACCATCGGCGCGGCCGACTGGTTCGGCATGCCGGTGAGTACCACGCATGTGCTGTCGTCCGGCATTGCGGGAACCATGGCCGCGAATCACTCCGGCTTGCAATGGTCCACCGTACGCAACCTGGCGATGGCCTGGGTGCTCACGCTGCCCGCATCGATGGTTCTGGCGGGCTTCCTGTTCTGGGGATTCCGCAATCTTTTTTGATTCGGGCGCACACTCTGAGCTGCAATCACATCGCCTGGGCACTGGCGCTAGCGCTCACCGCTGAGAACGAATCTTCAGCCGGCTTCCCCGCCGGCTTTTCGGTCAATTTCAAACACAATTCCACCGCTTCCGCCATGCTTCGGCACTCCTGCGCTTTGGCCGCGAGCCAGTGGTCGAACACCGCTTTTTCCCGCGCCACCCCTTCCAGGTTGCGGCTGATCCGTGCCATGTAGTGCGCTTTTACGCGTTCCAACTCGGCCTGGATTTGGACATTTTCGTCCGCCTTCCGTGCCCACTCTCCCTCGACTTCTTTTCTCAGTTCCGCCTCGTACGCATTCAGCGCTTCCTGACGGGTCTTGGCGTCTTGCAGAACCTCATCGACTGCTACTCCCGCCGCGTCCAGCGCCATTAACACCGCCGCCTGCTTGGCCTCTTTCGGCAGGCTGCGAGCCCGATCACTGTGCAGGATTCCCGCCACTTTACTGACGCTGAATCCCCGCCGCAGATTCATGATTCCTGCGGTTCGATAAACGTCCTCCGCAGACAAGAGCTCGATTTGGAAGCCCGCGCCCACCTCCCTGACCACGCTACGCGGCGCCTCGGTCCCCAGACCTGCCGGCGCCGCCCCGTTTTCGGCCTTGCCTGCCTCTCCGTTTCCGCTTCCTTCATCCTGCTTGTTGTGCCGGTACACCAGCTCAGACCATTTGCGTTGCATAGGTTTCCTTTCCTGGATAATTTCTTTGATCTCGGGAGGCCGTTCCTGAGTTGGAACGTTTGCCAGAACGGGCTGCGCCGGGACAGAATGCGCAGTCCGGTCTCGTTGAATCCCGATCAGGTAGCTGCCTCCCACGCTGCGACAGTATTTGGCTGTGCCAGAGATCTGCTCCCAGCGCCCCTGGACGTTCAGCTTTGACCCCACCCCGATCGGTATCTTGAGCCGGACACATGCGCCTCCGGCAGACTTGTTTTCAATCCACGCGGGAGCAGCCTGCAATGCCCCGCTGGGGTCTTCCCACGACGCTTCGGCAAGGATCATCACCGCCGTCCGGGGCTCAGGCATGGCTCCGCGCATGCCAGACCTATCGGCAGAAAGTTAAATCAGTTGAAGGGATTTGTTCGTGATGGGCAGGACTGCGTCAAAAGCCGCCGCGCGGCCTTACTGCCCCCTGGGTCTTCCGCGCCGCCAGCTCTTTTCCCAGCATCGCCCGCGGGAACAGCATGGCGTTGTATTCTGCGGCCACCAGGATGATGAGAGAAACCATGTACATCCACACCAGCAGCGCCACCGCTACGCCCAGGGTACCGTAGATCAGGCTGTAATCGGCGTAGCTCTGCAAATACCAGCCGAACAGCGCCGTGGTCAGGAACCACAGGATCGTCGCCAGCGTGGCCCCGGGTAACACGCTGTGCCAGGGTTGGGTGCGGGGCACGGCATTGTGATAGATCAGGGCAATGACCGCGATGCTGGTCAAGGTCGCAATCAGCCAGCGGATCATGGTCCACATCAGCACAATCAGCGGCCCGAACTCGTGGCCCAACTGGAACAGAATCCGAGTCTCGATGCGGCTGCCGAAAGCCACCAGCACGGTCGAGAAAGTCAGCGGAATTCCCGCCAAAATGACCAGTGAAAAAGCGATCATGCGTTCCTTCACCAGTCCCCATATCTTGGGCAGTTGGTAGGCGTTGCGGAAGCCTTCCATCCAGGAAATCATGACGCCCGAGCCCGTCCACAGGGTAATCAGCGAAGCCGTAATCAGCACGCTCAACGGCCGCTGCAGGGAGGTCCCCTTCAGATAGGCCAGGGCGGTGTTACCACCCGCGGGCAGGATTTTATCCACGGCCAGCGAAATTTCGTGGAGATAGGCTTCGCCTCTCTTGGTCGCCGCCAGCACCGATCCCACCACCAGCAACGCGGGGAAAAACGTAAGAATCGAGGAATAGGCCGACGCCTTGGCGACTGCAAAGGCGTCATGCTGGAACGCCCGCCAGCAGGCCAGCCGCAGCAACCGCAGAAAACGATGGATGACCGGCCACAGGGCCGCTCCCTCCTCGACGTCATACAACAGGGAGATCTCCATCTGCTCCCGCTCTTGCATTTGTTGGGGTGTGGCGTACATTGGGGTCTAAAAGGCAGAGGGGCGGTTAGCCCGCCCCTCACACCCTACGATTAGTCTACTCCGCGGTAAGTTCTTCCGTCTCGCCTTCGTGACGCATCAGCTCGAGCGCGCGCTCGGCTTCTTCGTACGCCTGCGAAACTTCCTCTTGCACCTTGGCCGCAGCTTCTTCCATCTCCGGCGAGAGGCGCACATTGCGGTAGTACTCCATGCCGGTGCCGGCAGGAATCAGCCGTCCCACGATGACGTTCTCCTTCAGACCGCGCAGGTGGTCCACTCGGCCGTTGATGGAAGCCTCCGTCAGCACGCGCGTGGTCTCCTGGAACGACGCCGCCGAAATGAACGAGTCGGTCGAGAGCGAAGCCTTGGTAATGCCCAGCAGCAGCGGCCGGCCCGTCGCCGGACGCCCGCCTTGCGCAATCACCCGCTCGTTCTCTTCCGCGAAGTGGAACTTGTCCACCTGCTCTTCCAGCAGGAACTTGGTGTCGCCGACGTCTTCGATCTTGCGCCAGCGCATCATCTGCCGGACGATCACCTCAATGTGCTTGTCGCTGATGTTGACGCCCTGCAAGCGGTACACTTCCTGGATTTCGTTCACCAGGTAAGCCTGAAGTTCCTTTTCGCCCAGCACGGCCAGAATGTCGTGCGGGTCGAGCGGCCCGTCCATCAACGGTTCGCCTGCCTTCACGCGTTCGCCTTCCTGCACGTTGATGTGCACGCCGCGCGGCACCGAGTACTCTTTTTCGGTCCCGTTGTCGGCAGTCACATAAAGTTTGCGCTGGCCTTTTGCCACTTCGCCGAATTTTACCGTGCCATCGATTTCGCTGATGACCGCAGTGTCATGCGGCTTGCGGGCCTCGAACAATTCCACCACGCGCGGCAGACCGCCCGTGATGTCCTTGGTCTTCGTGGTTTCCCGCGGGATCTTCGCCAGCACATCGCCCGGAAACACCGTGTCGCCGTCCTGGATCATCAAGTGCGACCTTGAAGGCATCAGGTACCGCTTGCTGGCCTTGCCCTTGATGACGATCGCCGGCTGCCGCTTCTCGTCGGGCGAATCCGCCACCACGTGCCGCGACAATCCGGTGACTTCGTCGACTTCCTCGTGCAGCGTAACCCCTTCCTGCAGGTCTTTGAACTGCACCGTGCCGCCGATTTCGGTCAGGATGGCGAAAGTGTAAGGATCCCACTCCACCATCACGTGTCCCAGTTGGACGGTATCGCCTTCGTTGACCTTCACCTTGGCCCCGTACACCACCGAGTAGCGCTCGCGTTCGCGGCCCTTGTCGTCGACCACTGCGATCGAGCCCTGGCGGTTCATCACCACCAGGTCGCCGCTCTTCGCCTTCACCGTCTGCAAGCCGGCAAACCGCACTGTTCCTGTGGTCTTGGCTTCCAAACGTGACTGCTCGGAGACTCGCGATGCCGTACCGCCGATGTGGAACGTCCGCATGGTAAGCTGCGTTCCCGGTTCGCCGATGGACTGTGCCGCGATCACGCCCGTGGCCTCGCCCAGTTCCACCAAGCGGCCCGACGCCAGGTTGCGTCCGTAGCACATCACGCAAACTCCGCGCTTCGATTCGCAAGTCAGCACCGAGCGGATTTTTACCCGCTCAATGCCGGCGGCTTGAATCGAACCCGCCAGTTCCTCGGTGATCTCGTGATTGATATCGACCACCACGTTGCCGTCGTAGTCCTTGATTTTTTCCAGCGAGACTCGGCCCACAATGCGGTCGCGCAACGGTTCGATGACTTCGCCGGCTTCTACAATACCCTGCACGTAGATGCCGTCCACCGTCCCGCAATCGTATTCGCTGATGATTACGTCCTGGGCCACATCCACCAGACGCCGCGTCAGGTAGCCTGAATCGGCGGTCTTAAGCGCGGTGTCAGCCAAGCCCTTGCGGGCGCCGTGAGTGGAGATGAAGTACTGCAACACGTTCAACCCTTCACGGAAGTTCGCCGTAATCGGCGTCTCGATGATTTCTCCCGAGGGCTTGGCCATCAATCCGCGCATACCGGAGAGCTGGCGAATCTGCTGCTTCGATCCTCGGGCGCCGGAGTCCGCCATGACGTAAATCGGATTGAGGTCGCCTTCCTTGTCCCGCCGCTGCATTTCGCCGAACATCTCGTCGGCCACTCGTTCCGTGATTCCCGACCAGATTTCGATGACCTTGTTATAGCGCTCGCCGTTGGTGATGGCTCCATCTAGATATTGCTGTTGAACGGCGACCACCTGCTTCTCGGCGTCCTTCACCAGCATCTTCTTGTCGTCGGGAATGACCATGTCATCGATGCCGATGGAAAGTCCGGACTTGGTGGCATAACGGAACCCGAGTTCCTTGACTTCGTCCAGCATCTTGACCGTGACTTCGAGGCCAAAGCGCAGGTAGCAATAGCTGACCAGTGCGCCGATTCCCTTCTTCTTGAGCAGCCCGTTGATGTAGGGCATGCCTTCGGGAAGGTGGTCGTTCAGAATGGCGCGTCCCACCGTGGTGTTGATGAAAGCGCGGTCGTAGGCCACCGGATCCGTGTGCGTGATGTCCTGATCGTCATACGCCTGCGTCAAATCGATGGCTTCGCCGGTGTAGCGCAGACGGATGGGCGTCAGCGTCTCGATCGCCCCTGCCTCCAGCGCCAGCAGCACTTCTTCAATATTGGCGAAAGCCCGGCCTTCCCCTTTGGCGCCCGGCTTGCCTTTGGTCAGGTAGTACAGCCCCAGCACCATGTCCTGCGTGGGCACGGTAATGGGATGCCCCGACGCCGGCGACAGAATGTTGTGCGACGACAGCATCAGCACACTGGCTTCAACCTGCGCTTCCGGCGAGAGCGGAATGTGTACCGCCATCTGATCGCCGTCAAAATCGGCGTTGAATGCAGTGCAGACCAGCGGGTGAATCTTAATCGCCTTGCCTTCCACCAGAACCGGCTCGAAAGCCTGGATGCCGAGGCGATGCAACGTGGGCGCGCGGTTCAGCAGCACTGGATGGTCTTTGATGACCTCTTCCAGAATGTCCCACACGATGGGCTCCTGCTGTTCCACCATTTCCTTGGCTTGTTTGATGGTGGTGCAATGCCCGGTCTGTTCCAGCCGGTGATAGATAAAAGGCTTGAACAGTTCCAGCGCCATCTTCTTGGGCAAGCCGCACTGATGCAGCTTGAGTTCAGGGCCGACTACGATGACCGACCGGCCCGAGTAGTCCACGCGCTTGCCCAGCAGGTTTTGGCGGAAGCGGCCTTGCTTGCCCTTCAGCGTGTCGGACAAAGATTTGAGTGGGCGATTGTTAGCGCCACGCAGCACCCGGCCGCGGCGTCCGTTATCGAACAGCGCATCGACCGCTTCCTGCAACATGCGCTTTTCGTTGCGTACGATTACTTCCGGCGCATGCAGGTCCATCAGCTTCTTCAGCCGGTTGTTGCGGTTGATCACGCGCCGGTAAAGATCGTTGAGGTCGGAGGTCGCAAAACGGCCGCCATCGAGTGGAACCAACGGGCGCAACTCCGGTGGAATCACCGGAATCACATCCAGAATCATCCAGCTCGGCTTGTTGGCGCTCTTGCGGAACGCTTCCACCACTTTGAGCCGCTTGGTGTGCTTCAGCCGCTTTTGCAGCGAGTTCTCGTGCTTCATTTTCTCGCGCAACTCGCTGGAAAGGGCCTCGATGTCCACCCGCTTCAGCAGCTCTTTGATCGCCTCGGCGCCCATCATGGCCTTGAAGCCGGCCGGCCGGTACTGCTGATCGAGTTCGCGGAACTTGGTCTCGTCCTTGATGACTTCGTGGTCCTTCACCGGCGCGTCTCCCGGCTCCACCACGACATAGGCCTCGAAGTACAGGACGGATTCCAGGTCCCGCAGCGAAATATCCAGCAGGTGGCCAATACGGCTGGGCAGACCCTTGAAGAACCACACGTGCGAGCAGGGCGACGCCAGCTCAATGTGGCCCAGGCGTTCCCGGCGCACCTTTGAGAGCGTCACTTCCACGCCGCACTTGTCGCAGATCACTCCGCGGTGTTTCATGCGCTTGTACTTGCCGCAGAGACACTCCCAATCCGTCACCGGACCGAAGATGCGGGCGCAAAACAGCCCGTCCCGCTCCGGTTTGAAGGTGCGGTAGTTAATGGTTTCCGGTTTCGTTACCTCGCCGTGCGACCAGCTCCGGATTTTTTCCGGAGAGGCCAGGGAGATGCGGATCGCATCGAAATCTGCGATCGGATTTGCCAGGTCAAAGGGGCTCGAACGAAACAAGGTGGTCCTCCGCTTCCTGCGGCTTTTCGCTGCCGCCAGCGGCTCCTGATTCTTTACCTCGCTAGCCGTCGCTAGCGAAATCTCTTGATCCGCAGACTCAAGAGCAAACTCTGCGAATCTTCTTAGTTCCAAATCCTCAAATTCGCCGGCGTTGGCCAACCACAAACGGCCAACCACCGACGACGCATTTCTAATCGGCCGCTACCATCGCCGGCTTTTTTTCTCCGGCCTTGATCAGTTCCACATCCAGGCACAG
>JBAWFN010000064.1:0-2790 GCA_049591935.1 Terriglobales bacterium
GGAGGAGGCTTTCATCGACGCCTCCTTCACGGGGGCAAAAAAGGGGGCCTCGCGGTCGGGCCCACCAAACGCGGCAAAGGGACGAAAATCATCGCTCTCGCCGATGATCACAGTCTTCCTCTCGCCGTTAGTATCGAAAGCGCTTCGCCGCATGAGAGCCAACTCGTCGAAGGCCTCCTCGGGCACAGCTTCCTCGATACCCTTCCCCCACGATTGATCGGCGACAAAGCCTACGACAGTGACCGCTTGGATCGAGATCTGGCCGAACGCTATGGCATCGAGATGATCGCACCCCATCGCGGAGAGCGCCGGGAACCCACACAGGACGGTCGCCCGCTGCGGCGATACCGCAGGCGTTGGCGAGTGGAACGACTCTTCGCTTGGCTGCATCACTTTCGCCGATTGGTGACCCGCTGGGAGTACCACGTCGAGAACTTTTTCGGCATGGTGCGCCTCGGTTGCATGCAAATCCTGTTCAGGTATTTATGAGACCAGTTCTAGTACTCCGCTTCGGAGTTCGGGATAAACCGGTGAAGCCATGGTTCACCTTCCAGAACCATTTTCAACAGTCAGAGGCAGCAGTCTGTTCAAAATTGCTCAACTCTGTTCGCCCAAGGTCATCCCCCTTGCGGCGGCTCGCCCAATTATTTTCAAGAATGTGCAATTTTGAACAGTCGTACGGCAGCGCAAGGCTCGAATGTGCTAGGTGCGATTTGTACGACCTGCAAACTAAGCCGCAACGCAGCTCTTCCTCAGAAAGCGGCGGCCCGTTGGGGCGGGAATGGGTTAGTGTCGGCCATGTCGACGTTTGACCCACACCCGCCCATTTCTTCGCGTGCAGGGTGCGGCCTGTGAAGGCGGGAGTGCGTGTTTAGTGAGTGACTTTGCCTCTTGGGTGTGCGGCGCAAGCATGCAGTGAAAACTTCCGGTCGCGCTGCGACTCAAAGTTCTGCATCATTTCATCGAAAGATTTGCCCGCGGGCGTGTTGGAAGCCTTGAAGACCCAGCCGCATTCGGAGCAACCGAAACCCCGAAAATTCGGCTGTTCAACCCAGACCAGCTTCCGACTCATTTCGCTCCCCCTCGGTACGCCCGCGGACGTTTGTGGGGCGAAGTTTACATGCGCCAATTTAGATGGTCTGTCGGGCATCCTACATACATGCAGAGTCATTGTTCGTGTATACATCTCGCCTCGTTTGGAGTTGCGGAATCGGTTAAGGGCCAGGCCCCACGTTTCTGGCGGTCAGTATTGCTCAGTATCCGGGGTCGTATCCAAGTAGGGTTGACAGGTCCTCGAATTCATTCCGCATTTGCGAGGGTTTTCGGTCCTGATCCTTCGTCTGTTAAGGAGAGTTTGTGGAAAACAAAGGCCTGCAAATCGTGCAGTCTGGCGAGCGGACGAATAGCGAAGGGAAACCAGTCAGCAACCTGATACTTCTGTCAATCTCCGATGGCGACTACAGCTCCCTTCGCCCCCAGCTGGAGTACGTCAGTCTGCCAAACCATCTAATCCTTCACGAGGGGGGTGGAAAGCTGGAGTTTGCGTATTTCCCGAATCGAGGCTTGATCTCTCTGGTCGTCGTCATGAAGGATGGAAAGACTGCCGAAGCCGGCATCGTTGGCAATGAGGGCTTTATCGGAACGCCGGCGGCGGTGGGGCTGAGCAGGAGCCCGCTGCAAGCGGTGGTACAAATCACGGGAGACGGGTTTCGGGTAGAAGTCGCAGCTTTGCAAAACACTTTGGAATCCACGCCACAGCTGCAATTGATGTTGAGCCGCTATGCCGTAGTTCAGGGCATGCAGGTTGCACTAACCGCCGCCTGTAATCGGCTGCACGATATTCGGCAGCGCCTTGCACGCTGGTTGCTAATGACTCAGGATAGAGTGGATTCAGAGTCGCTGCCCATCACCCATGATTTTCTCGCCACCATGCTCGGGACAGACCGGCCCAGCGTGAGCGTGGCAGCTGGCGTTTTGCAGAAGCAGAAGCTCATCGAGTACACCCGTGGCGCGGTGAAGATCGTGAACCGCAAGAAACTTGAAGATTCCGCCTGTGAGTGCTACGGGATTACCCAACAGTACAACGGTGAGCTGGGGTTGAAATAAGCCGGCAAGCGGAGACGGTTTCTGTGGCGATTGCTGTGCGAGCGCGAATCGAAACGTGCTACCGTGGCGCTAATCGTAGTGAACGACATTGAGCAGCGAACTGTGAACTTGTAACCCACCTTCGACGCCGCCGGCGTAGTGAATGAATCCCAACTTCCTGAAGCGGTTCATGAAGAAGCTCACGCGCGAACGAGTGGTGCCAACCATTTCTGCCAGAGTCTCCTGACTGATCTTGGGAACCACAGTTTCTGGTACCCCTTCTTTTCCGAAATGAGCGAGCATAAGAAGCAGGCGAGCAAGTCTCTTTTCACTGGAATTGAATAGCTGGTCTACCGGGTCCTCTTCGTAGCGGATATTGCGACCGAGCAAGTAGGCGACGAACATATCCGAAAAGGCGTGTTCGCGATGCAGTGCGTCCATCATCGCCTTTTTCTCGATGCGGAGAAGATGGCAATCCGTCATGGCCTCCGCAGAGCCCATGCGAAGAGCCTGCCCTGCCAGCGAGCCTTCGCCAAAAAAGTTGCCTCGTCCGCCCACTGAGTCTAAAAAGCCGACCGCCGCGGCGCGCCCAGTAACCGCAGCTCATACCCAGCCCGCTGCTCGTCCGGCAACGCCCGCTGTTCGCCCGACAGTAGCTCATGCCCAGCCTGCGCCTCGTCCGGCAGTAGCTCATGCGCAGCCCGC
>JBAWFN010000065.1:0-25831 GCA_049591935.1 Terriglobales bacterium
CATCTGTACAGCATGATAGCGGCAGGGCAGACGGTTAGGAACGGACGGAACTGCGTCAGCTAGCGTAGTGCGTCAGTTAAAGATCACTATTCCCGCGACTCATCAGCCGGTTACTTCTTGCCACGTAGATATTGGTCGGTTTTGTTGATCCAATCGGCGCGCGGGGGATTGAAGACATCGAGATCGACGGTGTCTTCCAGGGCTTCCGCCTTGTGGGGCATGTGCGGGGGGATGGTGAGCACCTCACCGGCGTGGACCACGATTTCCTTTCCATCAATCCAAAACTTCAAAGAGCCGTCGAGAATGTAGGTCACCTGCTCGTTGTGATGGCTGTGCTCGGGAACGATGCAGCCCTTTTTCAGCAACACGCGAGCCAGCATGATGTTTTGCCCGACGATGAAGTGGCGCTGGAGGAGCGGGTTCAGGTTTTCGATGGCGACGGACTTCCAGGGGATAAGTTGGAATTGGGGTTTCTCCCCGGTCGGTTTGCGTTTTGATTTGGTCGTCTTGGGCATGGTTTCTCCGGATTGCGAGCGCGAGAGCAATTCGGTAGTGGGTTAGTTTCACGGTTGAGGGCTACTCAGACTTTGCGTCCTTCGCGGCGGTTCTTGCGGTAAGAAAGCGGTTAACCGCAAAAGGCCGCCAAGGATTCGCAAAGGCCGCGAAGCATTGCAAACCAAACTGACCCACTACCAACAATTCGCCTCGCGCTGTTCTTTCGCCCCTCCCGGGGCTTGATCTCTCGCAATTTTGCACCCACGGCTTGCGCCGTGGGCTTTATTCTTGCGCCGCTACGCGGCTAGTTCGCGGTCCCCACACTCCAGCGACAACCGCCATCACGCGGGCGAGGACGCCCGCGCCACACTTTGCTGCCAGGCGACGGAGGCGCGCTGAATTCTCTCGACCGCCGCTTGCAAGTTTGCGACTGATGAGGCGAAGGAGAAGCGGATGAAGTCGCGGCCGGCGGGACCGAAAGCGGCGCCGGGAATGGCCGCGACACCGGCTTCTTCCAGCATGATGCGGCAGAGTTCTTCGGCGGTCATTCCGGTGTCGGCGATATTGACCCAGGCGTAAAACGCGCCTTGGGGCGACTGGCAGCGGAAGCCGGGAATGCGGTTGAGATCACGAATCAACTGCTGGCGGCGTTTGGCGAATTCGGCGACCATGCGCGGGGTGGCGCCATCAGGATCTTCCAGAGCCTCGATGGCAGCGTACTGGCTGAATTCGGCGACGCAGGTGTAGCTGTTGATGGCCAGCATGGCGAGGGCCGGGATGATGCGCGCGGGAGCCACGGTGTAGCCGAGACGCCAGCCGGTCATGGCAAAGCTTTTCGAAAAACCATCGAGGATGAGGGTGCGCTCGGCCATGCCGGAATAAGCCATCATGGAAATGAACTTCCCGCCGTAGATGATTCGTGCGTAGATTTCGTCGGACAGGACGAGCAGGTCATGTTGAACGGCCAACTCGGCGAGGCGGCGCTGAGTGTCGTCGGTATAAACCGTGCCGGTGGGATTGCCGGGAGAATTGGTGATCAGAATCTTGGTGCGTGGGGTGATCTTAGCGGCGATTTCGTCCGGATCGGGTTGAAAACGGTTGCGCTCGGAAAGCTCGAAGGGAACGGGAACGCCGCCCAGGCCGAGGGTGATGGAAGAATATCCGGGGAAGCCGGGATCGGGATAGAGGACTTCGTCGCCGGGATCGATGAGCGCCATCATGGCCAGGAAGAGGGCAATTTTGCAGCCGGGAGCGAGGACAATTTGGTCGGGAGAGACATCGAGATTGCGCGTGTGGTGAAGATAGCGGGCGATGGCCTCGCGCAGGGCGGCGATGCCGGGGACGGCGCAGTAGCGGTCTTTGCCTTCATCGAGGGCGCGTTTGAGAGCTTCGTTGACCCGGGGCGCGGGGTGGAAGTCGGGTTCGCCGAGTTCCAAGTGGATGATGGAGCGTCCCTGGCGCTCGAGTTCGCGGGCACGGGCGTTGACGGCGAGGGCGCCTTCGCCGGTCATCACGGACATGCGGGAAGCTAGGGGCTGCATTGGTGATCCTTCCAGAGAATTATAAGGGGTGCCGGGCCTTAAAGGCTCTGGCCACGGATTTACACGGATGAGCACGGATTTAAGAGCTTAAACACAGAGGGCACAGAGGTTCACAGAGGAAAAAGCGGCCATCTTACATGCCTGGTGAGCGATAATCTGGAAGGGGAGTTCCTATGAAGAAGGATCAGCATCGGGCGGAGACGAAGGCGGTTCGCGGAGGCACGGATTTGCAGAAAAAGAATGGGCCGCTGGCCACGCCCATCTATCAGACATCGACGTTTGAGGTCGTGGACAACGAAGAGCAGTTGCGGGTGACGCCGACCGATATGTTTTATACGCGGTACGGAAATCCGACGGTGACGGCGGCGGAAAAGGCGATCGCGGAGCTGGAGGGGACGGAGCGGGCGCTGGTGTTTGCTTCGGGAATGTGCGCGATTACTACACCTATTCTGGCGCTGCTGAAAAGTGGGGATCATGTGGTGGCGCAGCGGGACATCTACGGGGGCGCGACGAAATTCCTGGGGCAGTGGCTGCCGAAACTGGGGATTGAGACCACGTTCGTGGATACGGGGGACTATGAGCAATACGAGCGGGCGATCCGGCCCAATACGCGGCTGCTGTATGTGGAATCGCCTACGAATCCCATGCTGCGAGTGATTGATTTGCGACGGGTGGCGGGGATTGCGAAGAAGCATGGGCTGATCACCATGATCGACAGCACGTTTGCGACACCGATGAATTGCAGGCCGGCGGAATATGGAATCGATCTGGTGATGCATTCCGCGACTAAATTCTTCGCGGGGCACTCGGACCTGATTTGTGGCGTGATCGCAGGGCGGGCTGAGTTGATAGAGAAAATTCATTCGACACGCACGACACTTGGCGGGTCGATGGATCCCCATGCGGCGTGGCTTTTGCTGCGTGGGATCAGGACGGTTGCGGTGCGGGTGCAGCGGCAGAATGAGAGTGCGCTGCTGGTGGCGCAATATCTGTCGCGGCACGCGAAAGTGCGGGCGGTTCATTATCCGTTTCTGGAGGGGCATCCGCAGCGAGCGCTGGCCATGGAGCAGATGAGCGGCGGCGGCGGAGTGCTTAGCTTTGAAGTGGAGGGCAGCGCCGAGGATGCGCGCCGGGTGTCGGAAGCGCTGAACTTGTTCACGCTGGCGCCGAGCCTGGGCGGAGTGGATTCACTGGTTTGCCTCCCGGCCTTAACTTCGCATGCCATGATTCCGGCTGAGCACCGGCAGAAGATGGGGATCACGGAGCAACTGGTGCGGCTCTCGGTTGGGATTGAGCATGTGGATGATCTGATTGCGGATTTGGAGCAGGGGTTGGCAGTGGTACAGACGGCCCGGGAGGGGAAAACAGTTTCTAGTTTCTAGTTTCTAGTTTCTAGTTGGCTTTGCGCGACGCCGTCGAACCTCAGTTCTCAGTTCTCAGTTCTCAGTCTGCGTAGCCTTCGTCTTTGCGGACTACTCGGATGAAGTGGTCGGTAAATTTGGCGTGCATGCCCGGCATTTCGTACTTGGGCATGTGGCAGGAGACACAGTTATTGGCGCTCACGGTGCAGGTTTTGGTGGAATGACCGGGCTGGTGACAGCTTAGGCATCTGTCGTCATACGAGGCCAGGTCCCGCACCCGCGGCTGATGGGGATTGTGACAATTGAGACAGGTAATGCCGTTGTTGCTTTTGATCCAGCACTGGCTTCTTTCCAGGCGATAGGGCTGGAAGCGAAGACTGGCGATTCCGAAGGTCTTGCTCAGAACCACATCCACGTAGCTGCGGTGGCAAGCGCCGCAGAAATCCACCTGATCGACAGGGTTGAGCTGGCCGGGATCGAGAATCGACCTTAGCCCCAACTTCAACTTTTCGGCCTTCATGGCGGCCACGTGTTTTGCGCCGGGGCCGTGACAAGCTTCGCAAGTCACGCCCGGGATCAGATGGCTGGGATCAAATCGATGGTTGGTTGTGGATGCTGTGGTATGGCACGCAAAGCAGCGTTGGGTCTCGCCCGCGTATAACATTCGGCGCCCCAGTGCGTCCTCGAGGTTGGAGTCCGGAGCGCGGGATGTGGTGGGAGTAAGGTCAAGACCGTCGAGCGCCGGGTAATAACTCACACGACTTTCGAAGAAGGTACGGTTGTGTTCGAGAATGTAAGTTTGGCCGGACTCGCCCAAGCCGAACGCCCAGCTCACAGGCACCGAAATCGTCTGCTTGCCGTCGGTGACGGAATAGAGGCTGCCGTCTTGCTGGCGTGAGATCTGATAGGTGTAGGGGGGAAGGTGAAAAGTTAGCTGGTCGTGCGCGCGTAAGGCTTCGACATCGGCGGGACGCAGAGCCGCGTGGGCCATTGGCGTCAGTTTCTGAGTGCGAACCTTGGAAGCGTGACAGGCTGCGCAGGCATCAACGCCGACGAATTCATCGCGCGACGCGGTGCCTTTGGTGGGCCACCAGCCTGGGAGTTGAACGCGGTCCTCGGTGGCCATGGGGACGCTGGCGGGAGCGGGCTTGGCGGAAGGGGCAGTTTTCCCACTTCTCGCAAAGGACGCGAGAAATGGGGCGCCCGCGGCGATCAAGAGCGTTGCCAGTCCGAGAGAAGGTCTGCCGAGGCGCATGGGTAGGTCATTGTCTCATTGAGGTGCGGCCAGTTGAAAAGAGGTTTCAGATCGTGGTGGGGCGGCTGTAGCCGTGCCCTGATACGAAGCGTTCCGACAGCGAGAAAAGCGGGTTCCTCGACACGCCCTCGGCGCGCAGTGCGCGCCTGCGGACGGCTCGGAATGACAAGCCTTTTTTGCGTGAGGTGACGGGCGAGGAGGCCCGTTCTCCATCGTTCAGAAGATGAACTTGGCGCCGAGTTGCAGGATGCGGGGGCTGTAAGCGGTGCCCACCTGCAAGAAGTTGGATCCGGGGACAAAAGTGCTGGTCCCGGAAGAAAATCCGGCGCTGCCGGCGGCACCGCCCTGGTCCCCGCCCAGCGGACCGTATTCAACGTGGTTGAAAATGTTGAAAGCTTCCGCGCGAAACTCGAAACCCATACTCTCGGTGACCTTGAAGTGCTTAAACAGCGCCATGTCGATGTTCCAATGGCCAGGATTGCGCAGGGAGTCTCTGCCTGAATCTCCCAGGGTCAACCCGATGGGGTTGGCAAACGCATTGGGATTGGCGATGAAATAACCGAAGCCGGAGGCGGGATCAAACTGCGGAATATTCTGGTGCGGGTTGGAGACCACGTCGGCATAGGATTGGCCGGCACCGGCACCGGATGCCACACCGTTGCCGAGGCCGGCATTATCGCCAAGGATGCCGTTGTAAGCGCTGAATGGGGTCCCGGTTTGCCAAGCACCAATGCCGGAGAGTTGCCATCCGCCCAGAAGCTTGTTGCTCAAGCCTGAGCCTTTAAAGAAGGGCAGATCGTAAACCGCGCTGGTGGTGAAAGTGTGACGCTGGTCAAAGTTGGAAGAAGCGCGAAAGGCGGGAAAATTATAGGCGTTGAGAATGCCGCCGTCGCCAAAGATGCCGCCGTCGGAAGCGTCGTCAATCGAATGGCTGTAGGTGTAAGAGACGTTCAACTGGAGGGATCCAACAGCGCGCCGCACCTGGGCCTGGAGAGCGTTGTAGGAGGAGGAAGCGCCATTGTCAAGGCGGGTGATGTCGCCGTATCCGCGATAGGGCCGGAAGGGATTGGGATCATTGCCGCAGGCTATTGCCAGATTGGTCGCCACTTGCCCACCGGTGGTTGCGGTGAAGGGTGTGCCGTTGACGGTGTCGGTCACGGTAACGGGACCGCCCGGAGTTGCGGTTTCGGCGACGCTGGCGCAGTCGGCTGCACTGATTGGAGCATTCAAGGCGATGTAGGGATTCTGGGCGGTGGGAACCGGATGTAGTTGATTGAGTTCATATTTCCGGCCCAAGTGCGTGCCCTTGCTGCCTACGTAGGAAAGAGTCGCGACGGTATTGTGAGCGACATCGTGTTGGATGTCGAAGTGCCACTGCTGCACGTACGGCCACACCGCGTGAGACGGGATGGAAACCACATTCAGAGGAAAGAGCAGACCGGGCTGGCTTCCAATATTGCTGTAGCCCACGACGTTGAACTGAGTCGGAATCTGAACCAGGGGCGGAGAACTCTCGAGCGCTTCGCTGTCGGCTTCGTTGCCGTTGGTGTGGTCGTAGAACATTCCATATCCGCCGCGGATGGCCCACCTGCCGTCGCCTTTGGGATCGAACGCGAAACCGATGCGGGGAGCGGGATTGAACAGATGACCAGTCATGCAGCCCGCAGGCACGCCGTTGACCCCACATCGCACCATGCCGTTAAAAGGATCGCCGGAGCCGGTGATGAGAGCGCCAGCTTGCCCCGTCAAGTCGCCGTTGAAGTCATCGACCTGGGGAGCTTTGGCCGCACTCCAGGCGGCGGGATCAAAGTTATAAGCGTTTTGATAACGCTCGCGATAGGTTCCGAAGAGACTGACGCGCAGGCCCAAATTGAGAGTCAGGTTTCTGGTGGCATGGAAGTCGTCCTGGAAATATGGTTCCAAGATTTTATAGCGGTTGTAATACTTGGGTTGGGCGCTCTCCTGCCCGAAATTGGCGACGCGGCCAGTCAACAGATCGGCGAAGGAGTTGCCGGTCGAAACCGGCGAGGTGTTGTCAAACGTAAGAAAGCCGTTCACGGAGACGCCGGTTTGGCTGAACTCGTTCTTCTGAGCGGCCACGAAATACGCCCCGAACTGAAGATTGTGTTTGCCGATAATCTTGGTTACGTTGTCACGGTAGGTGTAAGTGGGGTTCGAGTTATAGGGTCCGTTCAGAATCCATCCCGGATCTTCTCCGAAGCCCTGGCTGCCATAAGTCCCACCAAAACCGCCGGCGATGGAGAATCCCGGCAATTTTCCGCCGTTGTTGGTGGCGGGGAACAGACTGCCGATGGCGAGATTCGCCGGACGCTGCCAGGCATTGGGGTTGGGGGTTCCGGTAGGAGTAACGATGATGTGATCGGTGGTGTAGCTGAACACAAATTCATTCAACAAGGTGGGTGAGGCGGTCGCGGTCAGGCGAGCCACCAGGGAGGTTGCGGGACCAATGAAATTGGTCTCGACGGTGGGGAAGCTGCCGGCGTTGGTCCACAAGGGAGTGGCGGTGACCGTGTCCCAGGAGTCGTGGGCGTAGCGGAACATGGCACGCAAGCGGTCACTAAAGTTGTGGTCGACGCGCACTAACTCTTCACGCCAGTTGGTGGGCTGGGAGGGGGCGGCGGTGAAGAGATTGGTGCCGGAGGTGGGCAGAGGGATCATGCCCAAAAGCGGCGCGGAGGCGGCGGCGACGGGGACCTGGTTCAGCACTCCGTTGGTCACGATGGGGTTAAAGGAGGGCTGGCCGCCGATGATTCCTCCCTGGATCGCGGTGCCCGGGCAGTCGGCAAATGGAGTTGGAGTCTGACCGTCGGACTGGAGCCGGGCAAAGGGTGTATTGGTGGCAGGGCAAATATCGCTGAAGTTTCCGGAGCGCTCGGCGACTGAGGGCACGATCTGGTTGAAGTTTTGTCCCGGGACGCGATCACGACGCCATTCCTGGGACCAGAAGAAGAAAGTTTTTTGCTTGTCCTGGTTGTAGTGGCCGGGGATGTAAATGGGGCCACCGATGGTGTATCCCCAGTCATTCTTGTGATACGCGGGGTTGGTGGTCTGGAATTCGGGGGTGGCGTTGAAGATGTTGTTGCGCACGAATTCGTAGGCGTCGCCATGGAATGAACTGGTACCGGACTTGGTCTCGGTTTCGATGGTGCCGGAGGCATTGCGGCCGTACTGTGCACCGTAGTTGGAGGTGAGGACACGGACTTCGCCGATGGCGTCGATGCTGGGGGTAACGTTGAGCGTGGAATTGCTGCCGTTATCCATGTTGTCGCCGCCGTCAAGCTCCCAGTTGTTGTATTCGAGGCGGCCACCGTTGACGCTGTAGTTTACGCTGGCAGTGATGCCGTATTGCCCTTCTGAGGAGCCGGTCTGATTGGTGATGCCTGGAGTGAGCGTGACCAGTTGGGTGAAGACGCGGCCATTGAGTTGGAGTTGGCTGATCTCTTTGCTGGTGATGGTTCCGGCGAGTTCGTTGGTCTGGGTCTCGACCTGAGCGACGTTGGTACCTTCGACGAGTACTTCTTCCTTGGCCGCACCGACTTGCAGAGCGGCATCAGCGCGAGCTTTTTCGGCGACGCGCAGAATGACTCCGGTGGCTTCGTACTTCTTGAAACCTGGGGCGGTGATCGTAAGGTTATAAGACCCAGGGGGAATGGCGCTGACCAGGTAGTCGCCGCTGCCGTTGGAGACGGTCGAGCGTTTGATGCCGTGCTCGGGATTGGTGACCATCACTTGCGCGTTGGGAATGGCGGCGCCGGTCTGATCGGTGACGGTGCCGGTGATGGAAGCAGTGTCCTGAGCGAGCAATGATCCGGAACAGCAGGCGACGAGTACGAGCAACCACAGGAGACGGGATTTCATGGTCAACTCCGTTGACATTCTGAACCGCAAAAGAACATGAGCTCGGGCTTACCCCATCAGCCCAGCCAGGTATTTTTCCATCTTACGAGTGCGCCGGCTTGCGCCAGCATTACTCAGTTGGTACGGGAGAGCTCCGCAAGCTTCACAATTGCATAGATTCCCGCGAGAACTGTTCTTGCGCCCCGCTGGGGCTCGTCCATTTTGGGGCATTCACCCACGGCTTACGCCGTGGGCTTTACTCTTGCGCCGCTTCGCGGCTAAGGCTCAGCCCCAGCTTTGCGCACAGAACGCGCAAAGAGAACCCCCGGGTACGCTTTTTTGCGGGCTAAGACGCCCGCGCCCCACATCCATGAAAAACCGCAGAAACCGTTTATTAAAACGTATCAATACTGAGGTAGAGCTTTTGCGGTGTCAAGGGAAAAATGCGCGCCGGAGCGTTGGTTTGAGTCAAAATCAGTTCTCAGATCTCAGTCGCCGGTTCTCAGTGGATCACTGGAGGCGGCGGGTGGATTCGCGGACCGCCAGCTCGGGGGCGATCTTGCGGTGCACGGCGGCGAGTTGGCGCTTCTCGAGCACGGCGTTGACGCCTTCAAGTGCGATCCCGACGGCGGTTGTGCCCATGAGTTCCATGGGCTGGCGGATGGTGGTGAGCGGAGGCGTGTAAAGGGCGCAGGCGGCAACGTCGTCAAAGCCGATGACGGAACAATGTTCGGGAACGCGCAGTCCGGCCTTGGCCAAAGCGCGGATGGCGCCGAAGGCGGTCATGTCATCGAAAGCGATGAGGGCGGTAAAGGGACGCTTCTGTTTGAGCAGGCTTTCGGTGAGCTTGCAGCCGTCTTCGAAACTGGAGATGGGATCGCGAGATTCCGGAAGATCGAGGACCAGCCGGGGATCGATTTCGAGATCGTTGGACTTGGCAAACGAACGAATTCCCTTCCAGCGCGGGGCGCTATCGGCCAAGGCTTTGGGGCCGCGAATGAAAGCGATCTTGCGATGTCCCAAGGAATAGAGATGCTCGATCGCGGCGTGGGCTCCGACTTCGTTATCCACCAGGACGGAGCTGACGGAATCGGTTTCGAGTTCGCGTCCGATCATGACGGTGGGGATGCTGCTTTTTTCGAGATCGGCGAGGACGTCGATATCGACGAAGAGCCAGTTGGCCAGGACGATGAGGGCTTCGACACGGCGGTCGAGCAGCATTTCGAGGTAGCGCTCGAAACGGCTACGTTCGTTGTGAACGTCGGTGAGGATGGGAAGGTAAGAGGACTGGTAAAGAGAATTTTCGATGCCGCGGAGAACCAGAGTGCAGTAGGGATCGGTCATGTCGAAGACCATGACGCCGACGGTGTGGCTGCGCTGGCTGCGCAGGGAGCGGGCAAAAAGGTTGGGACGATAGCCCAGTTTTTTGGCGGCGCGTTCGATGCGTTTCTTGGTGGTGTCGGGGATGTAGCGGGCCAGAGGAGCGTTGTTGAGCACAATGGAGACGGTGGTGGAGGAGAAGCCGCTCTCTTTGGCGACGTCACGGATTGTGACCATGGTGCTTTTCATGCGAGTTGAGGGAGGGTTTGCCCGGCTGCAGCGTCAGCTTGAATTCAAGGCTGGCGCTGGCGGACACTACAGCAGAGAGTGAAACCAGTGTCAAGTTCAGGATTGCGGGTTGTGGTGGCGGTGATGATGGTCGCGTGCTGTCCGGCGGGGAGTGCGCGGCCGACCGGGATGGGGCAGGCGAGTGCGCCGGCAGCGACGGCGGCAGCACAATCGGGGGGAAATCAGGTCCCGAAGGCTGATCCCAAGCAGTTGTTTGAGCAGGGAGAAGCGGCGTTGAATCGCGGCGACCTGGCCGCGGCGGAACAGGCGTTTCGTGGAGTGCTGGCAATGAACCCCGAGGTGGCGGGGGCGTATGCCAACCTGGGCGTCATCGCGATGCGGCGGAAACAGTGGCCGCAGGCGTTGGAGAGGCTGCGCAAAGCGGAGCATCTGGCGCCGCAAGTGGCGGGAATCCGGTTGAATATTGGGCTGGTTTACTACCGGCAGAATGACTTTCAGGGGGCGATTGCGCCGTTCGAGTCGGTGGTGAGAGACGTAGCGGACTCGTACCAGGCGCGGTATCTGCTGGGGTTGTGCTACTTCTTCAATCAGCGCTACGTGGAAGCGGCAAACACGCTGGAGCCGCTTTGGCCGCGGGCTGGCGATCAATTGAACTATCTGTACGTGCTGGGAATCGCAGCCAATAAAGCAGGGCGGACAGAGTTGGAGCAACGGGCGCTGGGGCGACTGGTGCAAACGGGGCAGGACACGCCGGAGTTTCATCTGCTGATGGGGAAGGCACACTTGAACCGGCAAGAATATGACGAGGCGATCGTAGAACTGGAAAGTGCGGCCAAGGCCGAGCCTCAGCTTCCGTTTGTACACTTCAATCTGGGCATGGCGTATCTGGAGAAGCAGGATTTGGAGCGGGCGAAGACGGAGTTCCAGAAAGACATCGAGATGGAGCCGGATGTGGCTTACGACTACGACCAGTTGGGGCTGGTCTTTTACCTCCAGCAACAGGATCGGGATGCGGAGAAGATGTTTCGCAAGGCGCTGCGGCTGGATGCAAAGCTGTCCAGTTCCGATTTCCAACTGGCGCGGGTTTGTCTGCGGGAGCAGAAGTACAAGGAGGCGCTGGCGGCGATTGACGCGGCGAAAAAGCTGAGTCCGGAGAGTGAAGGCGTTTATTACGTGCGCGGTCAGATTTTGCAGCACCTGGGACGCACGCAGGAAGCCAAGGCGGAGATGCAGAAGTTTACTGAGATGTCGAATGCATCGCGGGAGAAGCGGCATCAGGAACTGGAACCGGGGCCGGTACCCGACACGGAACTCACGCGGGAGCCGCAGTAGGAACTTGATGGGAAGAGAAAGCATGGTTCGAATCCAATACGGCGGGGTGCTGTTGGATTTGGATGGAGTGCTGATTGATTCCACTCCGGCAGTGACGCGGGTGTGGAAAAAATGGGCGATCAGGCATGGGCTCGATCCGGAAGAGGTGGTAAAGCGAGCGCATGGGCGGCCGAGTATCGAAACCATCCGCGAATTGCTCCCGCAGGTGGACCCGGAGCGGGAAAACCGGATTGTAGAGCGAGCAGAGATTGACGACATCGAGGGGGTGGTGCCATTGCCGGGAGCGCAGGAATTGTTGCGGGCACTGCCGCCGGACGGTTGGACGATTGTGACCTCAGCCACCCGGCGGCTGGCAGAGGTGCGGTTGCGAGCGGCGGGGCTGAAGATACCGCGAAAAATAGTTACAGCTAGCGATGTGGAGCACGGGAAGCCTCATCCGGAGCCGTATTTAAAAGGTGCAGCGGCGTTAGAGGTGGAGGTAGCGGATTGCGTGGTGGTGGAGGATGTTCCGGCTGGGGTTCGCTCGGGGAAAGCGGCGGGAGCGCGGGTGATTGCGGTGCGCACGACGGCGGCGGAGGAGGAATTGCGGAGGGCGGGCGCGGACTGGGTTGTGGGAAGTTGTGCGGACATTGGGGCGGGAAAAGGGGAGTTGCTGATTGAGCTGGAGTGATCCGGCACATTGGGCGCAGCAAGCAACAGCAGGTTCCTCGACACGCCCTCGGCGCTGAAGCGCCTACGGACGGCTCGGAATGACAAAACGAAAAGTGGGACGGAACTCTGCTGCGCGGGCATGCGTATATCAGATTGCGGGAAGTGACCCGGCCGGGGACACTTGAGCGGTAGTTGTGCGAAAACTGAGCCACGGATTTTCACGGATGAGCACAGATCGGCAAAAGAGCTAATCGCAGAGATCGCTGAGAAAACGGCGCAGAGGACGCAGAAAAAACTGGGTTCCGTTCGCACGGCTGGCTCAGAGTGACCATCAGAACCGCAACCTGAGCACGCTTCGTGAAACTGGGATACACTTTTGGAACGGATTCATTCTGTATTGCGCAAGGTCCATCTGGATCGGTTTGTCACCCGTGACCACGTTGCCAGCAGTGCAATTCAATTCTCACGCAGGAGATTCATCATGCATTTTTCAAGGTTCGCGATTTTAGCGGTCGTACTTTGTCCGGCGCTCGGACTGGCACAGCAAATGCCGGCGGCCACGCCAGCTCCCAAGCTCGAGCATTTCGATCCCAATATGGTGGATCGGACACTCGATCCCTGCCAGGATTTTTATCAATACGCGTGCAGCAAGTGGAACGCGGCCAACCCGATTCCTCCCGACCAGGCGGCGTGGGGGACGGGCAGCGGCTTGCAGTATTGGAATGAGAACATCGTGCGGGAGGCGCTGGAGAAGGCCTCAGCGCAGAGCAGCGGGCGAAGCGATTTCGAGCAGAAGATTGGCGACTACTGGCAGGCATGCTCGGACGAGCCCGCGCTGGAAGCCACCGGCACGCGGGATTTGAAACCGGAGTTGGAGCGCATCGCCAAGATGAAGAGCAAATCGGAACTGGCGGACCAGGTGGCGCACGTCCACATGAGCACTCCGGGCGCGTGGTCGGGGAACGATAACCAGACGGCAGCGGCGCTGCTGGGGTTCGGGTCGCAACAGGACTATGACGATGCCAGCAAAGTGGTGGCGTCGATTGACCAGGGCGGATTGGCTTTGCCGAACCGCGACTTCTACGTGAAGGATGATGAGAAGTCGAAGGAGATCCTGGGCAAGTACGAGATTCACGTGGCGAAGATGCTGGCGCTGACAGGAGAAGATGCGGCCAAGGCGGCGGCAGATGCGAAGACGGTGATCGCGATTGAAACGGCGATGGCCAAGGCGCAGATGGACAACGTGGCGCGGCGCGATCCGAAAAACGTCAACAACAAGATGAGTTTTGAACAGGTGCAGGCGCTGACGCCTTCGTTTGACTGGAAGAAGTATACGGCTGACATTGGGGCGCCGCTGTCGGCCCCGCATTATCTGGTGAGCACGCCGGGATACTTCAAGGAGCTGGAGGTGTTGATCCAGCAGCGCTCGGTGGCGGATTGGCAGGTTTACCTGCGCTGGCAACTGGTGCATGGAGCGGCGCCGTATTTGAGCAAGGCGTTCGTGGATGAGAACTGGGATTTCTTCGCGCATACCCTGTTTGGATCAAAACAGCAGTTGCCGCGGTGGCGGCGGTGCGTGCGTGCGGCCGACCGTGACCTGGGAATGGCGCTGGGACAGGCGTACGTGGCAGCGGCGTTTCCTGCGGCAAGCAAGCAGCGGACGGTCGCCCTGGTGCATGACGTAGAACATGCGCTGGACCAGGACATTACCACGCTGGACTGGATGCAACCGGTAACCAAGGAGCAGGCCAAGATTAAACTGCAGGCCATTGAGGACAAGATCGGGTATCCCGACCATTGGCGGGACTATTCTTCGGTGAAGATCACGCGCACAAGTTACCTGGACAATGTGCGCGAGGCGACGGTGTTTGAGTTTCATCGGCAACTCGACAAGATCGGCAGGCCGGTGGACCGCAGCGAGTGGACGATGACGCCACCGACGATCAATGCCTATTACGATCCGCAGCTCAATACCATCAACTTCCCTGCTGGAATTCTGCAGCCGCCTTATTTCGATCCGAACATGGAGGATGCGGTGAACTATGGGGCGATTGGAATGGTGATTGGGCACGAGATCACGCACGGATTTGACGATCAAGGGCGCAAGTTTGACGCCCAGGGGAATCTGCGCGACTGGTGGACGGCGGAAGATGCCAAAGCCTACGACCAGCGCGACGAATGCATCGCGGACGAGTACACGCAGGAGATTCCTGAAGCCGGGGTGAAGCAGAATGGACATTTAACCCAGGGCGAGGATACGGCGGACAATGGGGGCTTGCGGCTGGCGTTTATGGCGCTGACCAGCAAGTTGCAGGCGTCTGGCAAATCACTGGATGAGAAGGATGAGAGCGGATGGACGCCGCGGCAGAAGTTCTTCTTGTCGTATGCAAACGAGTGGTGCACCCAGTACCGGCCGGAATTGATGCGGACGGTGGTGCTGACGAATCCACACTCGATTCCGAAGTACCGCGTCAATAATGTAGTAGCGAACATGCCTGAGTTCCAGCAGGCGTTCTCCTGCAAGACAGGAGCGCCGATGGTGCGGGCGAAGCAGTGCAGGGTTTGGTAGGAGCCTGGATTGCAGGGTGCCGCGCACGCGGGTGCGCGGCATTTTTTTGTGTGGTCATGCCGAGTGCAGCCGTTTCTCAGGCGCCGCGAGGGATCTCCCTGCCCGGAAGGCCGTTGCGAGGGAGATCCCCATTCGACTCCCCATCGCTTACGCTCAGGGTCCGCTCAGGGCAGGCTTTCGGCCCGCTGGTGAAAACGCGGGCCTTCAGGATGACGCATCACAAGGGCTGGTATTCGAGACGCGGGCAAGGTGGAGAGCGAACCAGGTGCGGCGATCGAACCAGGAAGCATCCAGAGAAAACCCGGAGGATCCGAGCATCTCGCGGACCATAGACATGGTGTATTTGTAGCTGTTCTCGGTGTGGATGCGTTCTCCTTTGGCGAATTTGACGCGCGAATTCAGCAGGCCAAGATCGACAATTTGGGGACGCAGGCTCTCCAGGTAAATCTCCATTCGCGACTTCTCGGGATTCCAAATGGCGATGTGGCGGAAGAAGTCGAGGTCGAAATTCGCTCCCAGCTCGCGGTTGAGGCGAGCGAGAATGTTTTTGTCGAATTGCTCGGTGACGCCGTGAGCATCCGCGTAAGCGGGGACGAGGATGGCGGGATCTTTGACCAGGTCTGTGCCGAGCAGCAAGGCGTCGCCGGGCGCGAGTTGGCCGCGAATCTGGCTGAGCATTTCGACCGCAGGGCCGGGATCGAAGTTTCCGATGCTGGATCCGAGGTAGAGCACCAGCTTTCGTCCGGGAAGGTTGCGCAAGAAGCTGAAGCCGTCGGCGAAATCCGCCACCACCGGGCGGACAGAAACCCGCGTGCACTGCGACTCGACACCCTCACGCGCTTCGGCGAGCGCGGCCGGAGAGATATCAACGGGAAAATATGGCACTCGCAGTTGACGGCGGGAAAGCGCCTGGAGCAAGGTGGTGGTCTTGGTAGCAGTGCCGGAACCGAGTTCGACCACGGTCACGCCCGGGCGAACTTCCGCTGCAATTTCGTGGGCCCGGTCGCGGAGAATTTCCAGTTCGGTGCGAGTGAGGTAGTACTCGGGCAGACGGGTGATCTGCTCGAACAGAGCCGAACCGGCTTGATCGTAGAACAGTTTGCAGGGCAGAGTCTTGGGGGAAGTGGAAAGACCCTGTTGCACATCTTCGGCGTAGGAGGGAAGAGCAATGAGTTCGCGAGCGATCATTTGGCTAACCTGAGTCCGGAGAATTGCCAGCGGGCATGGGGCGGAAAGAAATTGCGATAGGTGGCGCGAATGTGACTGGCAGGAGTGGCGCAAGAACCGCCACGCAATATCAGTTGATTGACCATGAATTTTCCGTTGTACTCGCCGAGGAGGCCCGCGGCGGGTTGGAATCCGGGATAAGCCACGTAGGGGCTTGAGGTCCACTCCCACACGTCGCCGAGCATCTGAGGAGCGGGGCCAGCAGGGCGCGGGGGTGCGGGGGTGTCTTCCAGGAAGCTGCCTCTGACCGGGATGTGGACAGCCGCCACTTCCCATTCTTCTTCGGTCGGCAGGCGGCAGCCGCGCCAGCGCGCGTAGGCGTCAGCTTCGTAGTAGCTGACATGGCAGACAGGCTGGGCGAGATTGACGTCGGTTAGCGCACCCAGGGTGAATTGCGACCAAGACGCAGGATTATCGTGCCCGCGTTCCCAGTAGAGCGGCGCGCTCCAAGCTTCGGCGCAAACTTTGTCCCAGCCATCGGAGAGCCAGAGATCCGGACGACGATAGCCGCCATCCTGCATGAATTCGAGATATTCGGCATTGGTGACGGGACGAGAAGCGATGCGAAATGCGCGCAACAGGACTTCGTGGCGCGGGCCCTCGTTGTCGAAGGCGAAACCATGCCCGTCGTGACCGATGAGGTGAATGCCGCCTTCGATCTCGATCCAGGCGAGGGGTGGGGCAGAAACTTGTGAGGGTTCGACGAGGATGGGGTCAGGACGCCAAGGGCTGGACCAGAGCGCGTGTTTGATGTCGGCGAGAATCAATTCCTGATGCTGCTGCTCGTGGTTGAGGCCGAGTTCGATGAGGCTACGAGCCTGGTCGCTGGCATGGTCCAGTAGTGAGAGTATGGCGGCGTCAACATGGGAACGGTAGGCGTGCACCCGCTCCAAACTCGGGCGCGACATTAGGCCGCGCGAACCGCGATCGGGATGCGAACCGAGTTGCTTGTAATAGGAGTTGAACAGGTATTGGAAGTGAGGATCGAAAGCCTGATATCCGGGAACGTGGGGCAACAGAACAAAAGTTTCGAAGAACCAGGTGGTGTGCGCGAGATGCCATTTGGCGGGGCTGGCATCGGGCATGGATTGCAGCATCTGGTCTTCTGGAGAAAAGGGGCTGGTGATTCGCATGGTGGTGTGGCGAATCTTGGTAAAGCGTTCATGCAGCGACGTGCCCACTGCGGCGGGAACCGGTTGCGCGAGGCTGGCAGTCATCGATCGCTCCCTAAAATAAGGTGACGCGCTAGAAACCTGAGACGCAGTGGGCGACATCGTACTATTGATGCGGAGAAGAATCCATACGGTGTGAAGAATTTGACAGTTTGTTTTAGCGGCGTGGGGCCATCATCGTGAGATTTACAAGAGCGGGCAAGGTTCCAGAAGGGCAGGAGTCTGTTTCAGGCTTTTGGGAGGGTCGAGCGGATTTAGCCCCAGTTCTCGGATCTCAGTTCCCGGTTCTCAGTTATTTGTGCGAATGAAGGCGTAAGGTGCTTATTTACAGTTCCTTACAGACGTTACCAACGAGCCATTTGGGGGCACGGGCGGGCCATTCCGCGCTCCACCGGGGGCGACGTAGGATTTATATGTCCGCAAAAGGAGACGACGTATGCGTCAGGAAATGGTTCCGAGCAGCCTCCTGGTTTCGCTGGCCCATTCTTACGAGCAAGACCCTCGCCAGTTTGTGACTTTGCCCAAGCCGGTGGTGGATTCGTCGTTGACGCGCATGGCGGTAGCAGAGATGAGAAATCAAGGCTACGTTGAGGAACAGATGCGCGGAGTGGTGCGGTTGACGCTGAGCGGATACAAGTTCTACAAGAGCTAGTGGAGCTTTAGCTCCTAGCTACTGGCTTCTAGCTTTGGCCTGCGGCTTTATGCCGCGGGCTTTTTTCTTGGGCTGAGCTCACCTTGAGGTCAGGTAAAGTTCGGCGACGTGGCCTGCGATCTTCCCAGGGTCGGCGTCGGCGAGGTTGGTGAGGACCACGACGGTGAGTTTGTCGTCAAGGTAGCGCGAGATGTGGACCTCGAATCCTTGCCAAGCGCCGCCGTGATCGAGAATTGTGTGGCCGTTCTTGCTGAGAATGCGCCATCCGAAACCATAGTTGCCGGGATTGGCTTGTCCGTTGAGGAGTTTTGCGGGAGTCCACATTTGTTCGAGGGTGGAATGACGCAATAGCTTTTCGGTGTAGAGTGCGGCATCCCATTTGGCGAGATCCAGGATCGAAAAATAGAGCGCGCCGTCGGCGGTGGTGTTCAGGGTGGGCGAGACCCATTCCTGATTCTTGAGTTCTCCTTTCACCAGGCGGTATCCGGCGGCGCGGTTGGGGACGATATCAGCTTCGCTCATGATGCGCGTGGTGGTCATGCCCAGAGGACGAAAGATTCTGTCTTGCAGAAAATCTCCGTAGAACTGGCCCGTGACTTGGTGGATGAGGATACCCAGAGTCAGATATCCGAGATTGGCATAGCTATAGTTCGTGCCTGGGGCGAAGGCAAGCGGGATGCCTTCGACGATCTTGAGCAGGTCGGCTTCGGTGTAGTCTTTGCGGAAATCGAACTTGTCAGGATAGTCAGTGAAACCGGCGGTGTGGCTGAGGAGTTCGCGGATGGTGACTTGATGCCAGGCGGCAGGAGCGTCTTTGAGGTAGTTGGTGATGGGATCGTCGAGATGGATTTTGCCCTCTTCGACCAGCATCATGACCGCCGTCGCGGTGAACTGCTTGCCCACGGATCCGGATTGGAAGACGGTTTCGGGTTTGACCGGGACCTGAAGTTCGACATTCGAGAAGCCGTAGCCTTGAGCGCAGACGATTTTGCCGTCGCGCGCGACCAGCAGAGAGAGACCGGGGATGTGCTGGCGCTGCATTTCGGAGTGGATGTAGGCGTCGGTTGCGTCGGGAGTTTGGGCGAAGGCGGAAGCGATCAGAAGGAACGCGATCGGCAGGAACAAGAAGCTGCCGAGCTTCGTGCGGCTAAGACGCCCGCCCCCACATCGCCCGGCCCCACTGGGGAAGCGCCAGTTCAGAACGTTACCCTCGCCGCGATCTGACCGATGCGCGGGGTAGCGCCGCGGAAAGTGCCAGTGGTCGTGATCTGTCCGAAGACCGCCGGGTCGTTAATGTTGGTGGCGTTGTCGACGAACGTGGGTTGCGCGAACTCGGGGTGATTGAGCAGATTAAAGAACTCCAGGCGCAGTTCCAGGCTGACGCGCTCGGTGATAGCTGTGGTTTTGGCCAACGCGAGATCCATGTTAGTGAGGTGCGGGCCACGCAAGGTGTTGCGATGCAAGCCGTAGGTGCGGTCCTTGGGGTTGTTTACGGGATCAACGGACGGGAAGCAGGGATTGGGAGTGCCCTCATCAAAGTAAGCGCTGTTCTCCAGCGGGACATTCGAGAAGCTGTTGGGATTGAAGTAGAAGTTGCCGGTGACCGGCGTGGTGGTGATCTGGCAACCGCCGGTCGGAGTAAACCCGTAGCTGATTTCGTTGATGGTGCGTTGGTGGTCGGGATTGAAGGTGGTAAGCGGGCCGAGCACAGCGGCGTTGGTCAAGATGGCGTCGCCGGCGCCAGAAGTCCCGGGATTGGCGGGGTCATTGAGTCCTGGTAAAGACGCAGAAATATCGAAGGGAAATCCGGTTCTCCAGGTCACGATGGGATAGAGGCTCCAGCCTTTGGTCAGGCGTTTGGGACCGCCGGTCCAGGCGCGATCGAAAGGCAAATCCCAGCCCCCGCTGAAGGTGACGCGGTCGCGGACGTCACTATCGCTGGAAGCATAGTAGAGGTCGGGGCTGTACGCCGGAACGTAGGCGTTGCGCTGGCGGAAACCGGAAGCGTTGTCCAAATTGTGAGAGTAGGTATAGGAAAGAGTGAAATACAGGGTGCCGATGGGCGAGTTCTTCGGCTGTCGCGTGAGGCTGGTTTCAAGAGCGTTGTAGTTGGCGTTGGAGGTGTTCTGGAATTCCGGGAGTGTGCTGAAGCACGGTATTCCTGCGGTGGTTCCGCAAGTGCTATTGCCGGGGAGCTGATTGAGCACGCGGGTGGTCGTCCCGAGGATCATGGGATTGATGTCTTTGAGCGCGGTGAGGCCGTGGGATGAGCTTCCCACGTAGTTGGTCTCGAGGACTATGTCGCCGAAAAGGTTGCGCTGCAAGCTCAGGTTGTACTGGTAAACGTATGGAGTGCGCAGATGGGGGTCGACGAGATAGACGATGCCGTTGCTGTTGATGGGCACAAAAGGCGCGAAGGACGCGCCGGCGGAAGGCGGCTTTGAGGGAAAGGAGTTAGGAACGCCGGTTTGGGCGCAAGTGCCGTCATTGTTAAATGACACGCAGGCATTGGGAAATGGCTGGTTCATGTAATTGATGGGCCCGGAGGGAGCGACCGGGACGCCGTAAAACAATCCAGCAGTGCCTACGAAGGGAGCCTGGCCATTGAATTGGAGATTATCTTCGGCCTTGAGGATGTCGTAGAACATACCAAAACCGCCGCGAATGCTGGTCTTGCCAGAGCCGGTGGGGTCCCAGGCAAAGCCGACACGGGGGGCAAAATTGGTTTTGTCAGGAAAGTTTGAGCCCTTAGGAGCGCCGGGATCACCGGGAAAGACCAGACCTGTCGGAGCATTCACAAAGCGGTGGGATTGCTCTCCCGGAATGAAAGAGAAGCTGCGACCCTGGGTGTCAGTCTTGGGCGTGCTGTATTCGTAGCGGAGTCCGAGGGTGAGGACGAGGTTCCTGCTGGCGTGCCACTCGTCCTGGGCGAAGACGTAGGTATTTTTTGTGCGAATGTTGGATGGGGCCTTGGCGCTCTGAAAGTAGTCGTAAGGGATGCCGAGCAAAAAATCGGCGTACGAGTTCCCGGAGCCGATGCCGCCAGAGCCGAAGTAGTCGAATTCACCGTTGATAATGAAGTCGTAGGCCAGGTTTTCCTGATAGGGAGTAAATCCGCCACCGAATTTCCAATTGTGGTTGCCGCGCGTCCAGGAGACGGAATCGGTCCAGGAGAAAGTGTTTTCAACGTAGCGGGTAGGGCCATTTTCGCTGTTTCCAATGGCGAGGTTCGTGTCGAACAACAGGTTGGTGGGGCCGGTGGGGACGTCTGGGGTCACGCCAATGCCGAAAGCCGAAGGCGGGGGCAGGTGGTTCACAGAAGTATCGGCCAGATAGTTGCTGCGATGGCTCACGAAGTGGAATTCATTGAGCAAGGTGGGAGAAAAGACGCGGGTATAGCCAATATTGGTGTAGTAGTAGTTGGCCACGGTGAGGCTGCCGAAACCGGGAACGGTGGCAAAAGGAAAGGGATTGGAAAAAGGCGTGCGGTTCAGGCCGATGGTGGCGGAAATCTTGTCTTTGGAACTGAGGTTGAAATCAAACTTGGTGGTCAATTCGTCGGCATTGCTATATTCGCTCAAGGTGGTGGAAAGAAGACCACCGGGGGCGCTGGGAATCAATCCAGCTTTGATGTAGGCCTGGGCAACGCTGTTGATCTGGCTGGGAGCAATAATGGCCTGGGCGGCGAGAGCGGGATTGGGCTGGAAGAATGGATTGTTTTGCAGGAACGTTGCGACATTTGGATCAGGTCCGCCGTTCACTGATTGGGAAAAGTTTCCCTGCACTTCCAAAGGTGTGAAGACCGGGCTATCGACGTCGGGGACGGCCTGTACCTGCCGCTGTCCCTGATAAGCGAGAAAAAAGAAAATCTTGTCTTTGACGATCGGCCCGCCCAGGGTCGCACCATATTGGTTGCGTTTGAGGTCCAGGCGTGGCAATCCCTGTTGGATATTGAAGAAGTCGTTGGCATCGAGGACTTTGTTGCGGAAAAACTCGAACAAGCTGCCGTGGAGCTTGTTGGTGCCCGATTTCACCACCATGCTGATGATGCCGCCACCATTGCGGCCATACTCGGCAGTGTAGTTGCTGGTGAGCAGCTTGAATTCGGCGATGGCATCGGGATTGGGATCGAGCAGGTTGCTGTTGTCTAACAGATCGTTATTTTGCCCGCCGTCGAGCAAGTAGGTGACAGAATCGCTTCGGCCGCCGGCAATGCTGAAGTTCCCGGCTCCGCCGTTGTCGTCGTTGCTCTCAGTAACGCCGGGCTGAAGCAGCGCCAGATCGAGGGTGTCGCGACCGTTGAGCGGCATATTGGTGAGGGTGCGACCGGTAACGGATTGACCGAGGGTCGCATTCACAGTTTCCACGGGCGCGGCCTGCGCCCCCACTTCTACGGTTTGACTGGCAGCACCGACTTCCATTTTGATATCGACACGCAAGGCCTGGTTGATGAGCAGTTTGTATTCATCACTAACGACGGTGCGGAAGCCCGCGTGTTCCGCCGTGACCCTGTAGTTGCCAATCGGAAGAGCGAGGACCTGATAGTAGCCGTCATGGTTGGTGTCGACCTTCCGGCTCACCTGGGTAGCAGTGCTGGTGACGGTCACTTGAACGCCGGGGATCACGGCTCCGGTGGGGTCGGAAATCGTGCCTGCAACTCTTGCGGTGGCGTCCTGAGCGGAGACCAGCGCCGGGATCAGCAGAAGCGTAATGGAGAACAACACAACCCTTAACGTTTTCATCGGAGGCTCCAAGTGGTCCGCAGAGATTGATGAAAAGCGGAATGTGATGCCGGAAGTATTCCGCTTACGAAAGCGGGACGATGCAGAAGATCACAGACCGGATTCGAGCTTCCCGGAATCGACCAGGCGAGCGACCTGCTCCAAGGTGTACTGCGGCGCCGAGACGGAATCATAGACCATACGGCCATGTGCCCCTGGACGAAGTGCCTCGCATCTTGTCAGAGGGGATGACGGAAGTCAAGTGCGGCAACTCGAAAGGCGGTCAGATTTTCTGGGTCGGCGGCCGAAAGGTTCGGAGATCGGATTCCTATGCTAGAATAGCGGCAGTTTTGCCGCCCGTCTCGGGATCGTCTTGATCCTGACGCCAGTAAAGCTGGCAAATGTTTGTTCATCCGCGCCATCTAACAGCGTCGTAACTTCGACTGATACACATTGCGGAGGTTTCCATGGCAGCCTGGTTTGGCAGAACACATTCTCTCGATAACGACACACGGCAACCGGCCGCCGGCCGAGGGCTGGCAAGCTGGCTTCGCTGGCTGACGCTGTTTGTAATGTGCGCGGCAGGACTGAGTTCCGCCACCGACGTTGTGACCTACCACAATGACATTTACCGGAGCGGGCAGAATCTTCAGGAGACCATTCTTACCCCGAGCAACGTGAATTCGACGGCCTTCGGCAAGCTGGCCACGCTGCCGGTGGACAACGTCATTGATGCTGAGCCGTTGTACTTGTCAGCGGTGAATATTCCCGGCAAGGGAGTCCACAACGTGGTTTATGTGGTGACGGAGAACGATAGCGTGTACGCGTTCGACGCCGATCAAGGCACTTTGTTGTGGCGGGTGTCAGTGCTGGGAGCTGGGGAAACGCCCTCCGACACCCAGGGTTGCGAGCAGATCACCCCGGTTATCGGAATCACCTCGACGCCAGTGATTAATCGCCAGTCCGGCCCCCATGGAGTCATTTATGTGGTGGCGATGAGCAAGAACAGTTCCTCAACTTATTTCCAGCGAATTCACGCGCTGGATGTCGCCACGGGGAAGGAAGAGAGCGGATCGCCCATCACGATATCGGCAAAATATCCGGGGACCGGCGACGGAAGCCAGGGCGGGTATGTGATTTTTGATCCGGGACAGTATGCGGAGCGGCAGGGGTTGTTGCTGCTGAATGGCGTGCTCTATACGGCATGGACTTCCCACTGCGACACGCGCCCCTACACGGGCTGGGTCATCGCCTATAACGCGAAAACCGGGGCCCAGGCCGGGGTGCTGGATCTGACGCCGAACGGGAACGAAGGAGCCATCTGGCAGGCGGGAGCGGGGATGGCCTCGGACGGCACATCGATCTATTTGCTGGACGCCAATGGCACCTTCGACACTGACCTGAACGCACAAGGGTTCCCGGTGGACGGGGATTTCGGCAATGCCTTCTTGAAGCTTTCGACGAGTAACGGCAAGCTCGCAGTGGCGGATTATTTCAACATGTACAACACGGTAGATGAATCGGACTCGGACACCGACCTGGGCTCGGGCGGGGCGATGCTGCTGCCGACCATGAAGGATGGTCAAGGGAAGTCGCATGAGCTGGCGATCGGCGCCGGGAAGGACACGAATATCTACATTGTGAACCGCAACAACATGGGGAAGTTCAACCCGCAAAACGACAATGCGATTTACCAGGAACTGGATGGTGCGCTGCCGGGTGGGCTTTGGTCGATGCCAGCCTATTTCAATGGGAATGTGTACTTCGGGCCGGTAGGCAGTAATCTACTCCAGTTCAAGTTCACGAATGCCAAGCTTTCGACCAGTCCAGTGGCAATGAGCTCGGCTAATTTTACGTATCCCGGGAGCACGCCCAGCGTCTCGGCGAATGGATCGCAGAACGGCATTGTGTGGGCGATTGAGCACAGTGATCCGAATGATGTGTTGCATGCTTACAACGCCAGCTCCGTAGCGCAGGAGCTATACAACTCCGCGCAAGCGCCGAACGGGCGCGATCAGTTTGGCACGGCCAGCCACTTTGGCACACCCATGATTGTGAACGGCAAAGTTTATGTTGGGACGCGGAAGGGCCTGGCGGTATTCGGGCTGTTGCAAGGCAAGAAGTGAGTGAATCTGTTTGTGTGCAAAGCGGTCAAGGCCGCATGAAGATTGTGCGACTGGGCCGCTTTCAAACGGTTATTCACAATTGTTGTTGAAAAGTGGGGCGGACCGCTGAGCGGGTGTGGGGAAAAGCCAGCCACGGATTTCTATGAATCTTCAAGAAAATGCTTAACCGCAGAGATCGCTGAGAAACTTCGCGGAGGGCGCAGAGAGAACCGGGAGTTTGCGGGAAATGGAAAAGGCCGTGATATTGGTTATGCTCTAGCCGTAAACTCCTGCGAGGGAGCTTACGACGTGGAGTCATGCACCATCACGGCCTTCGATGTAATCACTGCTTTCGCAGTTCCCAACCCCGGCCACTCCTCGCAGACTAGCCGGATTTTTCGGGTCGGGTCGCCCACCGAGTTGCCCCGATGAGCCGATTACCCAGCTTACTTCGGACTGGCTAAGTTTTAATTTGAGCCAACCCTTTCAGCCGTCGACGGGGGCGAAGTTAATTCCCAGAGAAGGAATTGTCAACGCCCCATTTCGGTGCAGCGTGGGGCGGTATTGCACAGAGTTTTCCGAACTGCAATCTGTTCTAGATGGGCGCTTTACGGATCGCAGGAGTGTCAGGACCCATTTTTGCACAGCTTCTTGCACAAACATCGTGGGCCGGAACCATGCTAGTTTCTTGACGTGGGGTTGCAGGTGCCGCATGTTGGTTGCGAGGAGTAACGATGCCGGAGCTGGTGGCGTATGTAGATGGCGGGTCGCTGGGGAATCCGGGGCCGTCGGGGATTGGAGTGGTGATCGACGGAGCGGAAAGCGGCCGGGTGAGAATTGCGAAGTGGGTGGGGCGGCAGGACAACAATGTGGCCGAGTATCTGGCGCTGCTGGAAGCGCTGCAATGCGCGGTGTCGCTGAAAGCCGGCACGCTGCACGTTTACTCGGATTCGGAAGTGGTGGTCAAACAGATGATGGGCGAGTACACGTGCCGCAGCCCACGTTTGTATTCGCTGCATTGGATCTGCCGCAAACTGGCGCGGGGGCTGGCGTTTTCGATTTCACATGTGCGGCGGGAAGATAACGTGGAAGCGAATGGATTGGCCAATGCGGCGGCGCGGGGACTGGTTGGGTAGCTGGTTTGCGATTTCCCTCAGCGGCTAAAGCCGGTGGTTTATCGATTTTATCGGCACGGCTAAAGCCGCGCCCTTCCACGGTAGTTCCAGGTAGTGGGTCAGTTTGATTGGCAAGGCTTCGCGGGCTTTGCGAATCCTTGGCGGCCTTTGCGGTTAACCGCTTTCTTACCGCAAAGATCGCAAAGAA
>JBAWFN010000066.1:0-18841 GCA_049591935.1 Terriglobales bacterium
CTGGAAGGGCGGTGCGGGCACGGGCGGTGCGAAACCGGAAGCCATCCGTACCGGACAGATTCGCAGCTTTCGCATCGTGAAGCTGGATCCGGCCGCGAAGAAGATTGAATTGGAAATGATTTAGGAAGTCCGCTAACCGCCGACTGTAGGTAGTGGTGCCGTTTGGCATCCACAGGTGTTAATACTGGCAATTATCTTGCTAGTCAGCACCCCTCAAGGCTTCCTGCCTACCGCGATACGCACGTTTTGCGACACGCCAATCTTAGCATCAACTTTTTTCCCGACATTGTTTTCATGCGACGGCGATAGGCTGGCAGGCAACGCGAAATTTAATGCTACTGCCGCACGTATGTACTCCGGCAAGTCCTTGAGCTGCACCTTATCGTCAACAGGCTGCGGGGACTCTATTGATACACGAATGCCGATGTTAAAGCCTACCGCTATTGAAAGCTCTGAATCGTCCTTTCCGTGGAATACTACGCCAGGAAATCCACCCACGGATTTTCCTCGGTTCCAGCCCGCGCTCTTGAGGGCGCTGTCAATGGCCTCCACAAGGTGCATTGATTCTTCGTCTTGGAAAACAGACGTGAAAACGTACTCTGTTCCCTTGAATGGCTCCAGGGCGGCAGTTAGCTCGGGTATAGCTATGAGCGATCTAGGTGTCCTAAGTCTTGCCAATTCCAGATTTGCTTTAGCGGCTTCGACTGTTGCGCCCGCCACTTGCGCCTGTGCCTGCGCGGCTGACTCGTTTGCCTTAGCTATGTCGAGACGGAAACCCTCAGCTTTGGCGTTTGCGTCTGCGGCATGTTGCTCGGCTACTGCTGCGGCCTTTCGAGCATTTCCTAGGTTTTTCTCGGCTTCACCGGCGCGTTCCATTGCAAGACCAGCATCACGTCGTGCATCTCCGGCTTCTTTATTCAAGGCTGCAATGGCTTCTTCTTGGTTCAAATCCTCTGCACGTTGGATTACGGATAGCCTTCTGCTCAGAACCCAATGCCTAACCCCGAACCCGACCTCGCCAACGATTCCAATAGCGACAAGCACCGCAAAGATTTGGATGAACGTATCCAAAGTGGAAAGGGCTGCATCAAGTTGTGCCTTATTCATAGGCCCCAGCTCATACGACGACTATGCTCCCCTTTCTGTTGTACTGGGGGGGACTTGGTGGATTTGTACGGCGTTCGGCACACGACCAGCGTCCACCGAATCTTCCGTGGCTTCGCGCACGACTCGCAGAGCGTTCTGGCTGCTGTCCAGCCGCCTGCATTTGTGGGCATCAAACTGTTTCTGAAGATTCTCGGTTGCATCCTTCACACTGCGGAGCGCGGAAGTGGGAGTTTTGAAAGTCTGGCTACAATACGTGCACACTGCTTCACAGGGATAGGCTCCAACATGCTTTACGATCCTAACGGCGCGTTTAGCCATGGCCACAGTCTAGCGCATGGCTTGGAGAACGGTGAACCTGTGGAAATCAAACGGCACCACTACCCAACTGTATGGTGTGTCCTCCAAAGTGGTTCCGTCTGCTATACTCAACCCGCTTCCGCTGGCGCACAAGTATTTCAGCCTCGCCGGATGGAACTCTGGTTCTCAATTCACATGCCCACTTCTGCCAGTCCCCGGCTCGACAAGATCGCGTGGCCCGCTGTGAAAGCCAGGCTTCGGGATTACTACACCCTGACCAAACCCGAGGTTAACCTGCTGATTCTGATGACCACGTCAGCCGGATACTACCTTGGCACCCGCGGTTCGCTCAACCTCGTTGGCCTGGTGAACACGCTGCTGGGTACCTTGCTGGTGGCCAGCGGCACCGCTACCTTGAATCAATGGATGGAGCGGGTGTGGGACGGCAAAATGCGCCGTACCGCGTCGCGGCCCCTGCCCTCCGGCCGGCTCAGCACGCGCGAGGCTTTCGGTTTCGGCTGCATTCTCAGTACCGCAGGGGGACTATACCTGGCGGTGACCATAAACTCCCTGGCTGCACTTTTGGCGATCTCCACGCTGCTTTCGTATCTTCTTGTTTATACGCCGCTTAAGCGCATAACCCCGCTTTGTACGCTGTTAGGGGCCATCCCTGGTGCCATGCCCACTCTGATCGGTTGGGCCGCGGCCTCCGGGCGCATCGACCCGGCGGCCTGGTTCTTGTTCGCCATTCTTTTCCTTTGGCAGTTCCCGCATTTTCTCGCTATCGCATTGATGTATCAGGACGATTACGACCGTGCCGGCTATCGCATGCTGCCCCGCTTCGATGTGGACTCCCGCTTCACCCGCGGCGAAATTCTGGGCTTCAGCCTGGCCTTGGTCCTGGTTACCGTGCTCCCGACCATCCATGCTGGATTCCCCTATCTGGCAGCCATGCTATCGTCGGGCGCGTTCTTGCTGTACCACGTCGCCCGGCTGACTAAGTCTGCCTCTAAGACCTTGGCCAGCCGCGTGGTGCACGCCTCGGTGATTTATCTACCGCTGGTTTTGGTGATAATCGCCTGGAAGCGATGAGACCTGGTCTGGTACTCTTCTACACGGCTTAGACGAGCGGCCTTCGTCCCGGTAAGTCGGTTCCTTATGGCTGGAAGAATGCCGAAACTGCGGACGCCGATTTCCCGTTTCGGGAAACACCGCCAGGGAGTACCGGCCGAGGTTTGCGGTCTGTTACGAAAACGGAACAAGACCTCGACGAAAATCGTGGCCGGGATTGCGGGAGATCGTCGCTGATCGGAATCGGCGACTCACCGCGGCCACTGCGCGTAAGTTACTACGATTGCAGTCTGTTTGAGCCAGGCTAGGGGGATAGCATGTGTCAGGGTGGACAAAATCTACGGTTGCTGCGCGATCAACTCGGTTTGACCATGAGGGATGTCGAGACCGCCAGCGCGCGTATTGCGCAGAAGCATGGCAATGACGAGTTCGCCATACCTCCCAGCCGGCTTTCCGATATCGAAACAAAAGGAGTGTTTCCCAGCATCTTCCGTTTGTATTCCTTCGCCGCCATTTACCGGCGCGACATCCGTGAGCTTATGTCCTGGTATGGCGTGGACCTGAACGGAATGGCCTCGGATCTCGACTTTGTGAGACCCACCAAGTCCCACCTTTCCGAGGCCCTGGCAAACATTTCCGCGGTGCACGTGCCCGTGCGTCTGGATCCCAGCTTCGATCCCCTCCGCACCGTAAATTTTGGACGCATGGTGGAGGGCTGGGGACTGGTTCCGCTCGCATATCTGGCTCAGTTCCACTCCCCTCAATATACCTACGGCTACATTGGCAGCGAAGATCTCACCATGTATCCCATTCTTCCCCCGGGAAGTTTTGTGCAGGTGGATGAAGCCAAAAACAAAGTCGCGGAGGGAGGCTGGAGATCAGAATATGAGCGCCCCATTTACTTCCTGGAAACCCGCACTGGGCACGTCTGCTGCTGGTGCACCTTGACCAAGGACGAGATCATTCTGCAGCCGCATCCCCTGTCGCCGGTCGCGGCCCGCGCCTTGCGTTATCCCCAGCAAGCAGAAGTCATCGGTCAAGTGGTGGGCGTGGCCATCAAGCTGGGGGAATGGCGCCAGGTCTTTGATGTGGCAACAAACTCGAAAGGGCATGCAGCACTGAATTAAGATGGCGCTCCGATCCCGCTCCTGGGCTCGGCGGCAACAGGCTGGAACTCTCTCCCGAAAGCTGTTCCAGGTATGACTTCGCCGGAACCCCTGCCAGTTCACTGGATTGTTCCGCATCCCTTTCCAGATTTCGCAGCGGAGTAGACAACACCTCGGAAAGCAGCGTGCGATGGGCTTGCGCGAAGGCTTTCTCCGCAGTTGTGTCTCCGTGCACCCGAATCAAGCCCCAGTGCGTGTAAGTTCCCTCTTTGTTCCGCAATCCCGCCACATATTGCAGTTTGCGCAGGCATCCGGCGATGGCGCGCAGCGTAGTTTGCTGCAGATCTTCAAGAGCAGAAACCAGGGTCATGGCAGTTACGCTTTCCGAACGCTGAAATTATCTAAGCCCTGTAATCAGAACACCTTCCAGTAACAGATTATCACGGCGCAACTTCCCCCGAAAAGGAGATTACGCCGTGAAGAAAACTCTGTTGTTGTTGGCTTCCCTGTTGTTTCTTGCCTCCCTTGCGGTTCCCACCACGCTGCGAGCTGATGACTATCCGCCTACTTGCGACCCCACCGGGTGCAACAAACCGGGGGTTGGCTTGGTCGCAGGGTTCAACCGCTAGCCGGTTACAAGGAATCTCTTGTAGGCTACCGCGGGGAGAGTTATGATTCAACGCGGTAGCCTTATGTTCTCCCTCTTTCTGGCCTGGCACATAGTCTGGTTTACCCGGGTTACGCTTTCGCTAATCCTGCTCTTAGTCATAATTAGACGTCAGCTCTATAAACCGTTCCCGCTGTTTACCCTCCATACTGCGTGGATTGCGCTGGCGGGTATGGGGCTGGTGGCGATGAACTACGCTCCCTTGGTTACTGGCAACCAGTTTTTTGTCGGCGTGGCGGTCAGCAACAGTGTGGAGGCGATACTGGCATTCGCCATCATCTACCAGATTTTCACTCAAAGGCTACGTCACTATCCGGTCGTCAGCGACCTGGGAAGGTCCGCCTTCCGCATAACCACTCTCATCTTCGTGGTCATCGCCGTCGGCCTCGCCTGGTTCGAGCCGGCACAGGCGCCAAGCCCGTGGACCTCCGCCTACCTCATTATGCAGCGTACCGCGCGTACCCTGCAGTGCGGCCAATTGGTGTTCCTGTTTCTCTTCTGTGGTTATTTCCGGTTGTCCTGGCGAAGTCGAGCCTTCGGGATTGCCTTGGGGTTTGGCATTCTCACCAGCACCAGCCTGGCAATCAACGCCATTCATTCCCAGATTGCGTCGGGGAGGGTGGCAAATCTGAACGAGCATTTCCTGCAAATGCTGAATGACTCAACCTACCTCATCGCCGTGCTGGTGTGGCTGTGCTATTGCCTGGCCCCGGAGCAAATCCCGCAACCGAAGCACGACCCAACGAGGGACGGCCCAGCTACGGGTACCCCTTTCCCGGACCTTGATCTCGAACCCTGGAACCGGGAACTGGAGCGTTTGTTAGCCCCATGACATTCTCAATCATCATCGCGATACTGGCGTTGAGTGTCCCCGTCGTCATCCGTCTGGCCAAAGGCCGCGGCATGCCACAGGTCGAGGACATTCGCTCGGTCGACCTTCGGGCTTTCCGGAACTTGACCGATCCGGAAGAAGAGGAATATCTGCGCCTCAACCTGCCCCCGGCGGATTTCCGCCGGATTCAGCGGGAACGCCTGCGGGCGGCTGTGGAGTACATCCGATGCGCCGCCTTCAACGCAGCCGTGCTCATGCGCGTGGCAGAAGCTGCGCGGCACAGCGCTGATCCTGCGACCGTCCAAGCCGCCGTCCGGCTCAGCGACAACGCCATCCGTTTGCGCAGCTACGCCCTTCGCGCCATCCCCAAGCTTTACTTGGCCATGATTTTCCCCGGCCGCCGCTTCTCACTGGCGCGCGTGACAGAGACTTACGAACAGATGACCCGGCAAGTGGTGCTGCTGGGGTTGCAGTATCCGCTCGGCCAGATTTCTGCAGCGCTCTGAACTTCTCGGGCCCGCTTGCGGGCTGCCGTCAATCGGCTGCGGCAGAGGTTTGCACCGCTTCCACCAGCGGCATGTTCACCAGATGCTCGCTCACGAACCAGGCTTGCAGTTCGTTGGTCCGCAGCACATCGCTGACCGCCAGATCGTTGGTTCCCTCATCCCCCAGCTTATCCGCCAGCTCGGCCAACTCGCGGCTCTCCCGGATGATGATCTGATGCCCGTCCACCAAGCGCGACAACTGCACCGGAACCTCTTCCCGGCCTCGCGGTGGCCGTTCGATTTGCGTCGTCTCGGCCACGTCGTGAGCCATGGCAATGCTCACCCCGCCCAGGAGTTGAATGCGCTCGGCGATGCTATCCACCAGTTCCGACTGTTCCCCGAAATGTTTATCGAAGAGCAAATGAAGTTGATAGAACGTCGGTCCGGCAACCTGCCAGTGCGATTTCTTGTAGAGATCGCGTAGGGTCATGGTGTCAGCCAACAATTGGTTCAGCTTCTCCGTCATTTCCAGCCGGATGGGTTCTTCCAGCTCTAGCGGCAAAGCGTGCGTGACCGTACCGTAGGGCTGGATCTCGCCTGCTCTTTGATGGATGCGAGGCTGCGCGTTCAGCCTCGATGGTGGCTTAGAAGGAATTCTTTTCGCCATGGGATTCTCCTCTTTCTTCAAAATCGGAATACCGGGCAACCGTAGCGCTGCCTTCGATGCTTGATCTGGCAGCCGCGGCTGCGGCCGCTACAAAAGTCTTGTGCGGAGGCTCTCTTCGGGACTCCGGCCTCCGCCTGTGAGATGCTTTTCAGGCGGGAACGGATTCCCATTTTGTTATTGTGCTCGGCCGCCCGCCAAGTTTCAACCTCGCACTGCCAGCAAAAATCCCCGCAATTGTCTATGATGGAAGATTCCCATCTGATGGAGAAAATCGCCTTGGCTGAGACCCAAACCGATGGATTAGAAGTCCTTGAAACCCGGGAGTGGCTCGATTCCCTGGATTACGTTCTGGCCGAAGGTGGCCCGGAGCGCGCCGGCCGCCTGCTGCAACAGTTGTCCCTGCATGCCAGACGCGCTGCCGGAGTCAACCTCCCTTTCACTGCCACCACCCCCTACCAAAACACCATCCCTTCCATCCAGCAACCTCCCTTTCCCGGCAGCCAGGAAATGGAACGCCGCATCAAGAGCCTGGTTCGTTGGAATGCACTGGCCATGGTGGTCCGGGCCAACAAGCTCCAGGAAGGCATCGGCGGACATATTTCCACCTACGCTTCGGCCGCGACCTTATATGAGGTCGCTTTCAATCATTTTCTACACGCCCGGACCGAAACTGGTGATCGCGATCTGGTCTATTTTCAAGGACACGCTGCCCCCGGAATTTATGCCCGCGCGTATTTGGAAGGCCGTATCCCCAAACAAAAGCTGGAGAATTTTCGCCGCGAACTGAAACCCGGAGGCGGACTCTCTTCTTATCCACATCCCTGGCTCATGCCCGATTTCTGGGAGTTCCCCACGGTTTCCATGGGTCTCGGACCCATCCAGGCCATTTATCAGGCGCGGTTCATGCGTTATCTCGAAAACCGCGGACTGAAGCAGACCACCGGCGGCAAAGTTTGGGCCTTCCTCGGCGACGGCGAAATGGATGAACCCGAGTCACTCGGTTCCATCACGCTAGCCTCTCGCGAGCGCCTCGATAACCTGATCTTCGTGGTGAACTGCAATCTGCAACGTCTGGATGGCCCGGTCCGTGGCAACGGCAAGATCATTCAGGAACTGGAAGCCATTTTCCGTGGCGCGGGATGGAATGTCATCAAGGTCATCTGGGGAACCGACTGGGACAGCCTCATCCGCAACGACCGCGACGGGCTGCTGGTCCGCCGCATGGGCGAGATCAGCGACGGCCAGTACCAGAAATACTTTGTCGAGAGCGGAGCTTATTTCCGTCAGAATTTCTTCGGCAGCGATCCTCGTTTGCTCAAGATGGTCGACCACCTCTCCGACGAGCAGCTGGCCCGCATGCGTCTGGGCGGCCACGATCCCATCAAGGTGCACGCCGCCTACAAAGCCGCGGTCGAGCACCAGGGCTCACCTACCATCATCCTCGCCAAGACCATCAAGGGTTACGGTTTGGGGGAAGCCGGCGAAGGCAAGAACATCACCCACCAGCAAAAGAAGCTGAATGACGATGAGCTCAGCATGTTCCGCTCGCGTTTCGGAATCCCCATCCCCGACGACGAACTCCATGATGCGCCCTTTTATCGCCCCTCCGACGACAGCCCTGAAATCCGCTACATGCAGGAGCGGCGCAAGCACTTGGGAGGCTATTTGCCGGAACGCAAGGTGCGCTCCAAGCCCATCGACTCGGGCTGGGAGTCTCACTTCGAAGAATTTTACAAAGGCACCGAAGGCCGCGATGTGGCCACGACCATGGTATTCGTGCGCATGTTGGGGAAATTGCTGCGCGACCCCCAAATCGGCAAACTGATCGTCCCCATTAGTCCCGACGAGGCCCGCACCTTCGGCATGGAAGCCCTGTTCCGCCAAGTCGGCATCTACTCCAGCGTCGGACAGCTCTACGAGCCGGTCGATATGGACACGCTGCTCTACTATAAGGAAGCGCGCGACGGACAGATTCTCGAGGAAGGCATCACCGAGGCCGGCTCCATGTGCTCGTTCATCGCCGCGGGCACTGCCTACGCCACGCACGGCATCAACACCATCCCCTTCTTTATTTATTACTCGATGTTCGGTTTCCAGCGCATCGGCGACCTGATCTGGGCAGCAGCCGATATGCGCACTCGAGGTTTCATGATCGGAGGTACCGCCGGACGAACCACGCTGGCCGGCGAAGGGCTGCAACACCAGGACGGTCACAGCCATGTTCTGGCTCTTGCAGTCCCCAACGTTCTTGCCTATGACCCCGCCTTCGCTTACGAAATCGCCGTCGTTATTCAGGACGGCATCAAGCGCATGTACATCGACCAGGAATCTATCTTTTATTATTTGACGGTCACCAACGAACCGCTGCCCATGCCAGAAATGCCTTCCGGCGAAGGGGTCCGCGAAGGCATCCTGCGAGGCCTGTACCGCTTCAAAGCGTCCGCGAAGAAAGAAGCAAAACTCAAGGCCCAGCTTTTCGGCAGTGGAGCGATTATGTACGAAGTGCTCAAGGCCCAGCAGATTCTGGAAGAAAAATATGGCGTAGCTGCCGACGTTTGGAGCGTTACCAGTTACAAGCGGCTGTATCGCGAGGCCAATCACTGTGAGCGCTGGAACATGCTCCACCCCGGCGAACCGCCGCAGGTGCCCTTTGTGAGTCAGTGTTTGAAAGACGCCAAGGGTGTGTTTGTGGCCGCGTCGGACAACATGAAGATTCTGCCGGAGTCCATTGCCCACTGGGTGCCCGGGCCGCTGGTCGCCTTGGGCACGGACGGCTTCGGCCGTAGCGAGAGCCGCGCCTCGTTGCGCGACTTCTTCGAAGTGGATGCCAAACACATCGTGCTGGCCACGCTCAACGCACTGGCCACGGAAAAGCAGATCGCGCCGGAAGTGGCCCGGAACGCGGTTCGGGATCTCGGCATTGATCCGGAGAAACCCAATCCGGCAACTAGCTAATCGCCGGGACATCGGGCCAGCCGCATAGCGGCGCCAGAATAAAGCCCACGGCGCAAGCCGTGGGAAGCGCGAAATAGTGAGCCAGCCGCGGGGCGGCGGAAGAACTGGGAGCACGTCTTGACTGAATTCAAACTACCGGAACTCGGCGAAAACATCGACCAGGGCGATCTGGTCCGGCTGATGATTTCTCCCGGCGCCACCATCACCGAAGGCCAGACCGTGATGGAACTCGAAACCGACAAGGCGGTCGTCGAAGTCCCGTCATCGGTGAGCGGCACTGTAAAAGAGATTCGCGTCAAAGAAGGACAAAAAGTCAAAGTCGGCCAGGTGATCTTCACCGTGGACAACGGCGCCGGTGCCGCCGCTCCGACGCCGGCGAAGCAAGCTGCGACTCCCCCGCCACCTGCCAAGGCCACTCCCTCGCCGTTGCAGACTGCCGCGGCTCCCGCTCGCCGCGAAACTGACACGACCGCTCGCACCCAATTCACCCTCCCCGAACTCGGAGAGAACATCGATCAGGGCGATCTGGTCCGCCTCATGATTGCTCCCGGCGCCAAAGTCTCGGAAGGTCAACCGGTGATGGAACTCGAAACCGACAAAGCAGTCGTCGAGGTTCCGTCCTCCGTCACCGGCGTGGTGAAAGACGTTCTGGTCAAGCAGGGCGAGAAGGTGAAAGTTGGCCAGGTCATCTTTACTCTCGAAGGTGCTGTGGCCCAACCGGCAGAGAAGCCCAAACATGCTCCCGTCGAGCACCTCTCCGGCCAACATGCCGCGCGACTGGCTTTTCAGGCAGCAATCCAGGCCGAGGGCAAAACCGAAGAGCAAGCCCTGCCTCCCGACCCTCCTCAATCTGCTCCTCCGGCCTTCACCATGCCGCTGCAACTGGGAAAAGTTGCCGGCAGCGAGCGCGACCCGATTCCTGCGGCTCCGCACGTCCGCCGTCTTGCGCGCGAGCTCGGCATTGATGTTCACGAGGTCAAAGGATCCGGCCCCGGCGGCCGCATCAGTAAAGACGACGTCAAGAATTACTCCAAGTCACTGCTGGCTTCGGCCACAGCAGCCGCCCAGGCCCCAGGCGGAACTCAATTCACCCCGCCCGAACTCCCCGATTTCGCCAAATGGGGCAGGATCGAGCGCGTCTCCATACGCGGCGTGCGTCGCAAAACCGCCCAACATCTATGGCAGGCCTGGACGACCATCCCTCACGTCACCCAGCAGGATCACGCCGACATCACCGAACTGGAACAGCTTCGCGCGAAATTCGCTCCCAAAGCTCAAGAGGCCGGCGGCAAGATGACGGTCACCGCCATCGCCCTCAAAGTCTGCGCCTCGGCGCTCAAAATCTTCCCCCAGTTCAACGCCAGCATTGACATGGCGAAGGAAGAAATCGTCTACAAGCAATACATCAACATCGGCGTCGCCGTGGATACCGACCGCGGCCTGCTCGTCCCTGTAATCCGCGATGTAGACAAGAAAAACATTGTCGAACTGGCCACTGAACTCACTCAGCTTTCGGTGAAAGCCCGTGAGAAGAAACTAACGCCGGAACAAATGCAAGGCGGGACCTTCACCATTACCAACCTTGGCGGCATCGGTGGCGACGGATTCTCACCCATCGTCAATCATCCCGAAGTCGCCATTCTCGGGCTGTCGCGCTCTAACATGGAGCCGGTATATATAAGCGGAAAATTCGAGCCGCGGCTGGTGCTACCGCTGTCTCTGTCGTATGACCACCGGCTCATCGACGGCGCCGACGCCGCCCGCTTCCTGCGCTGGATCGCGGAAGCATTCGAACAGCCGTTCTTGTTATCAGTACAGGGATAGGGCAAAATCTGAAACCACAAAGGACACAAAGTATCACAAAGGAAAATCGAATCCGCCAGTCTCGCGGGTTTTCCTTTGTGTACCTTTGTGTCCTTTGTGGTTAATGGTTTTTGATGACGGATATTCCAAATCTTCACATCGCAGTAATCGGCGCCGGCCCGGGCGGCTACGCCGCAGCCTTCCTTGCCGCCGATCTCGGCATGAAAGTCACGCTGATCGATCCCGAACTCAACCCCGGCGGCGTTTGCCTCTACCGCGGATGCATTCCCTCGAAAGCTCTACTCCACGTCGCCAAGCTGATCGACGAATCCCGCCACGCCAAAGATTGGGGCATCGACTTCGCCGCCCCGACCATCGACCTCGCCCGCCTGCGATCGTGGAAAGAGAACGTAGTCAAAAAGCTCACCGGCGGCCTCGGCATACTTTCAAAGCAACGCAAAGTCGAATACATCCAGGGCCGGGCTTCGTTTGAGAATTCCACCACGCTACGTATCACCCGCGCCAACGCCGCCGACGAATCCCGCAGCTTCGATCGCATCATCATTGCCACCGGTTCGCGCCCGGCCATCGTCCCCACTCTTAAGCTCGACAGCCCACGCATGCTCGATTCCACTTCCGCCCTCGATCTGACCGACGTTCCCGGGACCCTGCTCGTAGTCGGTGGCGGATACATCGGCCTCGAACTCGGCACCGTCTATGCCGCTCTGGGATCGAAAGTTTCGGTGGTCGAAATGCTGCCCGGCCTCCTGCCCGGAGCCGACCGCGATCTCGTCCTTCCCCTGCACAAACGCATAGAAAAGACCTTCGCCTCCATCTTGCTCAACACCACCGTCGCCGCAATCAGAGAAGAAGCCAATGGCCTGCGCGTCACCTTCGACGGCCCTGAAGTCAAAGAGCGCGAACAAAGCTTTGACAAAGTTCTGGTCTCCGTAGGCCGCAAGCCGAACTCCGAAATCCCCGGCCTCGAAAAAACTCAAGTCAAAGTCGGCCCCCGCGGATTCATCCAGGTCAACAAGCAGTTGCAGACCGATGACCCCGCCATCTCCGCCATCGGCGATGTAGTCGGCGAACCCATGCTGGCGCACAAAGCCTCGCATGAAGGCCGCACCGCCGCCGAAGCCATCGCCGGACACAAAGTCGCATTTGAACCCAACGCAATTCCCGCGGTCATCTTCACCGATCCCGAAATCGCCTGGGCTGGCCTGACTGAAACCCAAGCGCAAAAAGAAGATCGCGAAATCAAAGTCGCCAAGTTCCCCTGGGGCGCATCCGGCCGCGCCCTGACCCTCGACCGCCCCGAGGGCATGACCAAGCTCGTCATTGATCCGGCAAACGAACGCGTTTTGGGCGTCGGAATTGTCGGCGTCGGGGCCGGCGAACTCATCGCGGAAGGAGTTCTCGCCATCGAGATGGGCGCCGTCGCGCAGGATATCGCGCTCAGCATCCATCCTCATCCCACGCTTTCGGAAACCGTCATGGAGTCGGCAGAAGTTTTCTTCGGCACCAGCACTCACGTTTATCGACCGAAAAAGTAACGCTCGCGGCAAATCATCAACCACAAAGGACACCAAGGATCACGAAGGAAAACCTATATGCGTTAACAGCGCAGGTTTGCCTTTGTGTGCCTTCGTGTCCTTTGTGGTTGATGATTCTGATCTCGCATGCAGCTATACTGGTGTGCTCTCCCAAGGAGGTTCCGTGCACCGACTTTCGCTATTCTTAATATGTCTCGCCCTACCGCTCGCCGCCCAGGAGATGCCGATGTCCAGTTCACCCACAACCACCGCCGCCATTCAGCCCGCCTGGATGAACTCCTCCGCCGCCAAACTTGAGACCGAGTTAGTCGCCAAGTACGGCGAAGGCCAGCGCCCCCGCGCCCAGCGCGGCCTCCATCAAGCCGCCGAGTTTTGGCGCACTGACGACGGCGACGCCGCCGCCTTCGAAGACTTCGTCCGCACCAACTTTGCCGGTGATCAGGCCACGCTCGACACCATGTTCAACCGCTTCCAATCGCTGCTCGAAGCTCTCGGCGGCCACATGCACGAGATCAATCGCGAGTTCCGCCAGCAACTCGACCTTGACTACGGCCCGGTGCTACCCTTCGACGAAGTCTTCGGCGGCTACGATCCAGGCGCGCACATCAGCGACGATTTCTTTAACAACAAGCTCGCCTTCACCGTCCTGCTCAATTTCCCCCTGGCCACGCTCGACGATTGCCTTAAAAACGGCCCCGCCTGGAGCCGCCGCCAGTGGGCCGAAGTCCGCCTCGCGCAACAGTTCGACAAACGCATCCCCGCCGACGTCAACCTCGCCATCTCCGAAGCCGGCTCCGAAGCTGGACAATACATTTCGCAATACAACATCTGGATGTATCACGTCGTCAACGATCAAGGTCAACGGATCTTCCCGCCTAAAATGCGTCTGCTCAGCCACTGGAACCTGCGCGACGAAATCAAAGCCGACTACGCCGACCCGCAGAATGCCCTGCCCAAGCAACGCGCCATTCAGCAGGTCATGGAGCGCATCGTGACCCAGGCCATTCCGCAGGTGGTCATCGACAACCCGAACGTGGATTGGAATCCCGTCACCAACCAAGTGACACCGGCCGCAGCGAAAGACGCCGATTCGACAAAGACAATCGCCAACCTCAGCAACGCCCGTGAGCCTGACACGCGTTACGCCATGTTGTGGAAGACCTACGCCGCCTCGCGAAAGGCCGATCCGTACTCTCCCACCGCCCCCACGTTGATCGACCGCCGCTTCAATGAAGATCGCGAGATTCCCGAAGCCCGCGTGAAAGCCATGCTGGAGCAGGTGTTGAGTTCGCCCTTGGCAGCGCAGACCGGCAAGCTGATCGAATCCCGTCTCGGCCGGCCGCTCGAACCGTTTGACGTCTGGTACAACGGCTTCCGCCCCGGCAGCAAGTTTACCGAGGCGCAACTCGACGAAATGGTCGCAAAGAAATACCCGACTGCCGCGGCTTATCAGAAAGACATTCCTAATCTCCTGATGCATCTCGGCTTCTCGCCCGAGAAAGCGCAGTACGTCGCCAATAACATCATCGTCGATCCCGCCCGCGGCTCCGGCCACGCAATGGGAGCAGAGATGCGTTCCGAGAAAGCGCATCTGCGCACCCGCGTGGAAAAAAACGGCATGAACTATAAGGCGTTCAATATCGCGGTGCATGAAATGGGCCACAACGTCGAGCAGACATTTTCGCTCAACGAAGTCGACTACACGCTTCTAAGCGGCGTGCCCAACACGGCCTTTACCGAGGCCTTGGCATTCGTCTTCCAAGGACACGATCTCGAACTTCTCGGCCTGCCCGCCCCCGATGCGAAGGCCCAGGCCGAAAAGACGCTCAATGATTTCTGGGGCACCTACGAAATCGCCGGCGTCGCGCTCGTGGATATGGGCGTCTGGCACTGGATGTACGACCATCCCCAAGCCACGCCCAGCGAACTAAACCAAGCAGCCGTCCAGATCGCGAAAGATATCTGGAATCGCTACTACGCTCCGGTCTTTCACAAGAACGACGTCGTGCTGCTCGGCGTCTACTCGCACATGATTGATTCGTTTCTCTACTTGCCCGACTATCCCATCGGCCACATGATCGCCTTCCAGATCGAAGAACAGATGAAGAAAGCCGGAGCCATCGGCCCGGAGTTCGAACGCATGGCAAAAGAAGGCCGCGTCATTCCCGACTTGTGGATGGAAAACGCCACCGGCCGTCCGGTCGGGCCCGAAGCTCTATTGGAAGCAACCAAGAACGCCCTGGCCGCGGCAAAGTAAACGCAGGTGGAATGTAGCGCCGGCGTCCTGCGGCTGTCCCGAGGGCAAGCGCCCTCGGCCTCAGCGGGCGAGAAATCCGCCTTGAAAGGGCGCGGCTTCAGCCGCGCCGTCGCACCGCGGCTATCGAGGCACGCGCCGATGAGGCGCAACTATCCCCGAATCCTCCCCCACCACCTCAACAACACATGCGTCGGCCAATACACCACCAACGGCGCCAAAACCATGTACACCACCAAATACACCAACCCGGGCACCACATGCTGCTCATGTCCCCAAAAACCCCGCGCCCAGTTCACATCAAACTGCGGCCGCCACAAATAGCAAATCGGCAGCACCACCCAAGCCGTCAGGGTCGCACACACCCAACCGCGCTGGTCATAACCCAACCGCCGGACCAGCCACAGCAGCAGCAGCGGCGTCACCACATGAAATAAGCTGAGCAACCGCACATACAACGGAATCCCCGCATCGAACATGAACTCACTGCCACCAATGAAGTGCCTGCCTGTCGCCAGCGCGCCCGCCAGATCAACCGTGTAAAGCGTCTGAAAGAGCAGCAACCCCGTCGCCTGCCACGAAAAAATCAGCGGGCTCTCCAGCCACAGGCCCAGCGCAATCAAAATATTGCCCAGATCGCAGAAGTAGAGAAAATTCTGCGCGCCATATTGTCGCCAGTACACCGGCGCCCACACCAGCACCCACACGCTCCACCCGATCTTCAGCCAAAGCGGCAACCTCATGCAGGCATTGTAAGCATCTTCAGAAGCTGCAAGAGAAATAACACGGGTTCAGCGCGAGAGAAAATGTGATGCCCGGTCTTCGGCCCTCAGGGCGCGATAGTTCAGAGCTGGAACATCCTGAGAGGTTTTGTCCCCGAGGCTTGGTGACGGCCGAAACTGGGTCAATGAGTGTAATGGCGATTTTTCGCCAACTATAGTCCAGAAACCACAGCAAACTCTCCTGCCGTCATTGACTTGCACTCGCGTCCCGCATAACATGGCGTCGCGCCAGAATCGTCTGAAATGATCGGCCAAACGATCTCTCACTACCGCGTCGTGGAGATGCTAGGTGGCGGTGGGATGGGTGTCGTCTATAAGGCCGAGGACATCAAACTCCATCGCTTCGTAGCGCTTAAGTTTCTGCCCGATGATGTAGCTAAAGACCCGCAGGCCCTTGCCCGCTTCGAGCGCGAAGCGCAGTCCGCGTCAGCTCTGAACCATCCCAACATCTGCACCATCTACGAAATCGGCGATCACAATGGCCAGCCGTTCATCGCCATGGAATTTTTGGACGGGCTGACCTTGAAGCATAAGATCGCCGGTCGCCCGCTGGAGACGGAAGAAATTCTTTCCCTCGCCATCGGAATCGCCGATGCGCTCGATGCCGCGCATTCCGCCGGCATTGTTCACCGCGACATCAAGCCGGCGAACATTTTCGTGACCAAGCGCGGACACGCCAAGGTTCTCGATTTCGGTCTGGCCAAGGTTATGGTCACAACCAGTTCTTCGAGCAAAGTTGCGTCTCTGAACACGCAGACGGGTTCGGTGGATGCAGACCATCTCACCAGTCCCGGCTCGACGCTGGGTACGGTCGCGTATATGTCGCCGGAACAGGTACGGGCAAAGGAATTGGACGCGCGGAGCGATCTGTTCTCCTTCGGCGCGGTGCTCTACGAGATGGCGACCGGAGTCCTGCCGTTTCGTGGCGAGAGTTCGGGGATGATCTTCAAGGCCATCATTGACTCGGTTCCGACGCCCGCAATTCGCTTCAACCCCGACCTGCCTCCGAAACTGGAAGACATCATCAACAAGGCGCTGGAAAAGGATCGTAATCTGCGCTATCAGGGCGCGGCAGAAATGCGAGCTGACTTGCAACGGCTGAAGCGCGACACCGAGACCGGGCGCTCGCCGTCGGCCAGTTCTGGAACCGTGCCAACCATACAGGATAGTGGAACCCAAGCTGCTGAACCAGCGCAAGGGACTGCCGCATCGAGTTCGAGGCGCGCTGCCGCCGTATCGTCATCATCCGGCACGATCAGACCGGCCGAAGTTCCCGTCGTCAAAACCAGAATCCTTTGGAAGGTTGTGGCGCCTTCGGTGATCATTCTGGCAGCGCTGACTTCTGGCCTTTTCTACTACCGTTCCCACCGGGCCAAGCCCCTAACCGACAAGGACACCGTCGTGCTTACCGATTTCACCAACACCACCGGGGACACCATCTTCGATGATGCGCTCAAGCAGGCTCTGGCCGTTGAACTCGGGCAGTCTCCTTTTCTCAACGTGCTCTCCGATCGAAAGGTCAGCGAGACCTTGCGCATGATGGGCCGTCCTGCGAACGACCGCATCACCATGGACGTGGGACGTGAGCTTTGCCTGCGCACGGGCAGTAAGGCTTTGCTGGGCGGGACGATCTCCAGTCTAGGCAGCCACTACCTGATTGACCTGACTGCCGTCGCCTGCAACAGCGGCGATACCCTGGCCAAGGAACAGGGAGAAGCTAACAGCAAAGAGGACGTTCTGAAGGCGCTGAGCCGAACTTCGTCCAGCCTTCGTGCCAAGCTGGGAGAGTCGCTGCCTTCGCTACAGAGGTTTGACATTCCGGTGGAGGCTACGACATCGTCCCTTGAGGCCCTGAAAAACTACAGCATGGGGATTACGGCAGGCCGCACACAGGGAGACACCGCCGCCATCCCGTTTTATAAGCGGGCGATTGAACTCGACCCGAATTTCCCTACCGTCTATGCTAGTTTGGCGGTAGCGTACCGCAATCTTCAGCAGCGGTCCCTGGCGTTGGAATACGCCTCGAAAGCCTACCAACTGCGCGACCGGGTCTCCGAAAGGGAGAAGCTGCGCATTGCTTCGAACTACTTTAATGCTACGGGTGAAGTGGAAAAGCAAGCCCAGAATGACGAAGTGTGGATAGCCAGTTATCCCCGCGATGTTGCTCCTGTCGTCAGCTTGGGCAACGAATACTCCGGCATGGGGCAATATGGCAAAGCTCTGGAGAAATATCAGGAAGCGTTGCGGCTCTCGCCCTCACTCGCCGTCTACGCAAATCTGGGAGCGACGTACGTTAACCTGAACCGGCTGGATGAAGGCAAGGCTACCTTCGATCAGGCCCTCGCACACAAACTGGATGGCGGCGCTCTGCGTCAGGACATGTATGTTCTTGCCTTTCAGCGGGGAGATGCCGCGCAGATGGAACAGCAGTTGGCTTGGGGTGCGGGGAGGTCGGGAGAGGAAGACCCGCTACTGTCGATGCAGTCGGATACGGAGGCTTACTACGGAAGGATGACTAAGGCACGGGAGTTCACCCGCCGAGCTGTCGACTCGGCGGTCCGCGCCGATTCGAAGGAAACAGCGGCTTTGTGGCAGGTCAATGCGGCGCTGCGGGAGGCGGAGTTGGACAACTTTGCCACGGCGAGACAAGGAGTGGCGGCAGCTTTGGCGCTGTCTCCCGGGAGGGATGTGAAGGTGGCGGCAGCCCTGACGTTGGCTCGGACGGGCGATGCTCCACGCGCCAAAGCAGTGGTTGAGGAACTGGAGAAGACCTACCCGACCGCTACCCTGATAAGGTCCTACTGGCTGCCGGTGATCAATGGCTCTATCGAAGTCGCCAGGAATAACTCATCTCAGGCATTAGTGGACTTGGAACCGGCTAGTCCTTACGAACTGGGCGACGCAGGAGCTTTCATCAACTACGTGTACCCTGCGTATGTCCGTGGCCAAGCTTACCTGTTGGCACGCCAAGGCGCTGCAGCCACCGCAGAGTTCCAGAAGCTACTGGATTACAGGGGCGTTGTTACGAACTTTGTGACGGGAGCACTGGTCCATCTACAAATCGGACGGGCCTATGCGATGACCGGAGACACTGCGAAAGCCAAAGCTGCGTATCAGGACTTCTTCGCCCTCTGGAAAGACGCCGACCCGGACGTTCCCATCCTGAAGCAAGCCAAGGCCGAATACGCGAAGCTGCAGTAGCCGGGGAAAGTTCTCACTCGACGCTTGCTGTTTGCCGATGGTTTACGTAACCAGGCGT
>JBAWFN010000067.1:0-5232 GCA_049591935.1 Terriglobales bacterium
GGTCAGCCGCAACAACCCCAACAGCCGCAGCAACCGCAAATGCCGGAGCAAGCCTGGGATCGGTTCCACATCGTGCGTGCCGAGCCAAAGAAAACGAAGCGCGTCGTCGGAGTCGTCAAGATCAATCCGCTGGGCAGAGTCACCCAGCAACAGAATTTGGTGGCGACGACCTGCGAGCAACTGCCGGGCGGCTGGGTCAAAGTTACGCCGACGGCACCGCTTGCGCCCGGAGAATATGCCGTAGTCGAGTTGCTGGGGCGTGAAGGCATGAACACCTACGTGTGGGATTTCGGAGTGAACCCGGCAGCTCCCGCGAACCCGTCAGCGTTGAAGCCGACGACGGCGGCCCCCGCGCCGTCCGATAAGCCGCAAGCGCCGCAGCCGCAACCTCACTAGTGGCACGAGGCAGATCCGCCCTTACGCTATTCTGCTTGCTTCTTCCTGAATTCTCTTCCACGCCCGCTCTACGTGACGCGCCTCGGTATTCGTCTGGCCAACGCAGAGCCGAAGCGTCGTTCGATTTGCCAGCTTGGTGTGCGTCAAATAAAGATCTCCGCTGCGGTTCAAACGATCCATCAATCCCTGATTCGCTTCATCTCCGCCTTTGTGGCGAAAGCAGACCAGATTCAGCGGCACCGGCGCGGCCAGTTCGAAGCGGTTGTCGGCTTTCACCCAGCCCGCGAACTGCTGCGCCAATTCCACGTGGCGGCGAACGTGGTGCTGCAAGCCTTCGATCCCATAGTGACGGATCACAAACCACAATTTCAGCGCGCGAAAGCGGCGTCCCAGAGGAATCTGCCAGTCACGATAATCAATCACCGCGCCTGATTCCGTCGCCTGGTTGCGCAGGAACTCCGGCAGAATGCTCAGGGTCTGGATCAGAATTTTGCGGTCGGCCACGTAAAAGCAGTCGCAATCGAAATTGGTGAACATCCATTTATGCGGATTGAAGGCATAGCTGTCAGCCAGTTCGACGCCCGCATGAGTGTGGCGGAACTCGGGACAAAGCCCGGCGGTGCCGGCCATGGCGGCATCCACATGGAGCCAAACGCCGTTCTCGCGGCAGATGCGGCCGATCTCTGGCAGCGGGTCGATCGCATTAGAGGAAGTTGTGCCGATGGTGGCGCAAACGAAGCACGGCGTCAGCCCGGCGCGGCGATCCGCGTCAATTTGCTGTGCCAGCAGGTCTGGGCGCATGGCAAAGTTCTCGTCGACTTCGATCAAGCGCAGACTATCGCGCCCCATTCCGGCGATCTGGATGCCTTTCGCGATTGCAGAATGCGTCTGGGTGGACGTGTAAGCCACGAGCTTGCCGTTGCAGCCCTGCCGATTGCTGGCGAAGTTGGTAGTGCGTTCCCGCGCGGCGAGTAACGCACAGAGTGCCGCGCTGGAGGCTGTGTCCTGGATTACGCCCCCGCCAGTGTTTGTCGAGAGAAACTTCTCCGGCAGGCCCAGCATTCCGACCAGCCAGTCGAGAATGTGCGTCTCCAGTTCCGTGCACGCTGGGCTGGTGGCCCAGAGCATGCCCTGCACGCCCAGTCCTGACGAAAGCAGATCACCGAGGATCGCGGGCCCGGAAGCATTTGCGGGGAAAAAAGCAAAGAAGTTCGGCGACTGCCAGTGAGTGATCCCAGGAACAATAAGTTTTTCGATGTCGCCGAGGATGGCATCAAACGTCTCACCCTGCAAGGGCGGCGTTGTCGGCAAAGACGCGCGAATCTGGCCCGGTTTTGCGCGCGACAGCACGGGGTACGATTCGATCCGCGCATAGTAATCGGCGATCCAGTCCACCACCGCATGTCCGTGGCGGCGGAATTCATCGGGAGTCATGTGGAAAGTTTTCTCTTGCGGCATGTGAGTTCCTAATTCAGATTTCCCTGTGTTCCACACAGGGGATTTAACAGATCTGACCGTAGTAAACCCGGGTCGCATACGCCAGTACGACTTGCCCGTTCTTTTGGTGCTGGTCGAATAGCTTACGCAACTCGCGCAGCATCGATTCGTAGGCAGGATGGCCCGCAGACGGTATGTACGAAGACGACAACAAGCGGCCTTCGAGCGCGGCGAAGTCACAGTCCTGGCGCATCTCAAGCACCGCTGATTGAAACGGCGACGGCTCGAAGAAGCCGGCAATCTCATCCGTGGTGCGTTCGTGGCGGACTTCCTTATAGTCAGTGCCGTAAGTCAACAGCAACTGCTCGTAGTCGCGAAGGAACGCAGTCGTGTCCGTCCGGCGCTCATTCCAGATCAACACCGTCCAACCGCCCGGCCTGAGAATGCGGACGAATTCGCTACGAGCTTTTGCGCGATCAAACCAGTGCGCCGCTTGCGCCGCCGTCACCATGTCCACGCTGTGATCGGCGAGCGTCGTCGCCTCCGCAGTCCCGGCTACGCTGCTGAACTGCGCATACGATGCCAGGTATTCTTCGCCGGCGCGGCGCATGTCCGGGTTCGGCTCCACGCCAAAGACGCGATTACCGTTTTCGAGCAATATCCGGGTGAAGATCCCCGTGCCAGAGGCGACGTCGGCGATGATCGATTCCGGAGTAAGCCCACAGTGGTTTCGCATCAGGTCCAGAATCTCCGGCGGGTAGCTGGGGCGGTAACGCACATACTTCTCGACCCGGGAGGAAAAGCGGGCAGTAGGGTCTTGCACAGGCATGCATCCAGTGTAAAAGGTTTGGTGTTGTCCCAAAACTGCGTTGCAAGCAAAAACAGGGGGTGCTCTGTGAATAAGCACCCCCAGCGCAACTATCACTTCTCTAAGCTCACCCAGTTCATTCGTTTTGGGGGCTTCATCGCGGCTATTTCTATCTGTGGTCTATTGGGGTTGGGTGGTTCAGCTTTTGGCTGTGGGGTCGGGATTGCGCCAACAAGTTGCAGTACATGCAATGTGTTGAGCGCCGCGCCTTGGAGAAACACGCTATGCGCTGAGGTTATGATGCAGTTCTCACACTTGAATTGCCCCCCAGCATACGTTAGCAAGTTGACTCTCAGTGTGCAGCCATCGCAGTCTAGGCCGTCTAGTTGTTGTATCCCTCCAGAGTTGACGCCGCCCAAATGGAACCAAAACTCTGGAACTATCGGCTTAGCTGGCTCGGCATTGATGAGCACGCCGCCAAAAGTTTTTCGGAGATCATCTAGAGTAGGCTGGGTCGCAGGTGGAGCAGCTTGGGATGGCGATGACGATTGGGCGAATAGGCGCTGCACAAAGGTAGAAGTTTGGACACCTAACGTACAGACTGCTCCGAGCACAAATGCCAACACTGACGGGGTGTACCTTCGCATAATTCCTCCTGTTTCCGGTAAAGCCGGAAATTGTTCTGTTTGGGAATATAAGTATGGGAACCCTCCCCCTCTAAAGGTTCCCCCGCGAAAACGGCGTCCAATTATACGCCCGAAAAAGAAAGCAATTCCCGCAGAGTCCAGATATGGTCTGTGAGTCCAGCCTCCATTCCCGGCGTCACGCGCAAGCTGGAATGTATCCGGCAGAAGTTGTAGTGCGCGAAATGCAGAGCACAGGCGGCTTTGAGGTTGTCCAGCTTCTTGGAGTAGCCAAGAGTCAGCCGCGTAAAGCGCTTGATCGCCTGTCGCATCGTGAGGTTTTGCCTTTCGACGTAGCTGGTAGAAACGTGACGCAGGTCTGGCCGTCCATCGCGTATGCGTATTATCGTCTCTATCATCGGAGACGGAGAATAGCGTCCGGCAGTGTCGTGTTGGCCGTAATCGCCGTATATTTTTATCATCTGCGCGAAGTCTGCCTGTCCTGCGAATACGTCCTCAACGCCCTTCCGGTAGAAGTGGAATCCATCAGTGGTGATCTGGAAACGGTGCTCCTCTGCCATGCGATCACGAAGGCCAGCCAAGAATTGATACGTGGTTTCGCGGTCACGCTTCCCCACAGTGTAGGCCGGAATCAGTTTCGTATCCGCGTCCAGTGCGACGAAGACCCAAGCATCTCCGGCTTCTGGCGAATCGTCTACCGTTACCCTGCGCTGTTTCTTCTGGCAGAATGTCCAAATTTCGTCGCTCTGAATCCGCTTGCATTGGAGGTTCTGCATCTTCGATTCCATGAGAGCTATGCAGCGCTCTCCAGCGAGAACCAAGAGACGGAGAATCGTATCGCGGTGCAATCCAGTGATGCGCTCGGTGCTGCGAATACTGGTGCCTTCGATGAGGAGTTGAATCGCCAACAGCGCTTTATCTTCCGGCACTGTCATGGAACCAAACAGGCGGACGTGATCTTCCGTGTAGGTCTTGCGGCACAGTGGGCACCGATAACGCTTGAGACCATTTCGGTGTTTCCCGAAACTCCTGCATTCGACTTGGCATTGTTGGCAATTCATGTCACCACATTACAGCAAGCGCCTGCTGTTGTCAACAAAAAATGTAGTGCAATGCAACTCATCTTAAACGCAGTGAAACGCCAACTCATTCTTTTTAACACATTGATAACACACATGTTATATATACTGCACAACTTACTTGTAGTCTGGCAATGGAGCATGGAGTATAATTCATTACTGAGAGTACACTCCCATGCCTAAAGTGGTAATCCACCGCGAAGGCGGTGATTCTATCGAAATCTCTGATTTGACTTTCGAGGAAGTGAAAGAGCTTGCTGGCGTCAATGGTCACCGCCATACCGTGCTCCTGCCGCGTAGAAGACGGATTGCGACCGCCGCCATTGAAACAGAAGACAACGATGTCCACGGTTTTCTGAGTAACCTTTCGGATCGTGGGCGATCTTTTATCAGCGCACTGCGCAATCACCCGAACGGTGTCGAAGCCAATGACTTAGCCCCTCTCCTCAAGTTGAATGATCCTCGACAGATTGGCGGATTCACTGGTGGAGGTCTGGCGAAGATCGCCAAGAAATACAGGATTGATATGCGCGATATTTACAAAAGTAACGTAACTTTTCCCGAAGGAAAACGAAGACGCATGTTCTATCCTGGGAAGTTTATCAAGAATGGGGCACTATAAGAAAAACCCGCTATTTAAGCGGGTTCTGTGGAGACGTGGCTGAGCGGCTTAAAGCGGGCGATTTATAATCGTCTGATCGTGTTCAGAGCACGATCCGCAGGTTCGAATCCTGCCGTCTCCTCTCTACCTACGTTAGAGAAGGACGGTGATACAATCTCGATATTGGCTCCTAGATTTGGTGGTCAATTCGCGTTAGGAGAGAAGGGAAACTGATTGCTTGTACACGCGCACGAGCACAGTTTCCGC
>JBAWFN010000068.1:0-42744 GCA_049591935.1 Terriglobales bacterium
GGCTGAAGACGTGGCGGAGCGTTACGTTCCGCCGCAGCTGCGTTTGTCATAGTAATCGGTGTGGCGACCGTGTTACGGGTGCGGAAATAGTCGATTAGTAAGAAGGCTACGAATGTGAAGAGAACCAGTAGGACTGTCATAAGTCACCTCGTTGGAGGGCCGTCTTGCGAGCCACTCAACGCTTTTCTAAAGGCAATCGCCATGCCAGGACGACGCGAATCGCCGGTCAGCACGCCGAAGTCAGCGATCTCCTATGAAATGAGGCGGATAGACGGGAGGCGATTTCGTGGCTCAGGGTATTGCGCTGAGATTGTCAACAACGCTTTGATGAAAATCGCAACACGACAAAGCTCGTGTTTGCAGCGTTTTAGGCGGGCGAACCGAATAATGCCTTGGAATCAATAGGTTGCGGGTTCGAGGGGAGTGATGAATCTCGCAGCAGCCAGGAGTTGAAGAATGCAACGTTCAAGTCTGCAGGCCGGAGGAAATGGCTCGCGCAGAGGACTGAGAACCGAGGAGAGGGAATAACTTGCCAGCCCGCGACGATTTAGTGCTCATCTAAAATCGTGCATAATGTCAACTTGAAAATGCGAAAGCATGAAGCCCATCAGTCAGAAGCGACGTACTCGGACATTAAAACCCACTTAGCGGACTTCATGCGGGACTTCTACGAGCAGACGGAGGATAGCGCATGTGGGCGTGCCCGATTCGCGGAGTCAGAGGGTGCTGCGGAACGTCCGCCTGTGTTGGTTCAGGTTAAGCCGTTCGGCGCTGCCGTTGTCCTGTCGCACGTTCTTATCTTAGACAAAGCCCAGCAGGGGAAGGGCTACGGCTCCGCAACGCTCAGATGGTTGTGTGGCCTTGCGGACAAGCACGGGGTTGCGATAAAGGGAAGAGCTCAAAGAATAAGATCGGCTTTCGCGCAGCACGGATATCCGCCGTCCGGCCTGCCTACGGCTCAACTGAAAGCTTGGTACAGACGTCACGGATTCATAATCAGCCGTTCGGGTGATAGGACGCGAACTGCGATGAGACCGGAATCGAAGACGGCTTAGGCCCGCCCTTCCTTTGGGGAGAAACTCTCAGACCTTGTGCACCAAGCCCGAAACTTCTCCGGCACCCAGCTATCTCTTCCCGAGTCCATAGCATGCTGCTATGTCATCAGGATTTGTTTTCCCGGCGACACAAGCGTCCTGTACCCTTCGTTGTTCTTGCTGTTCCTTGGTCCCGACTATCGCTCTTTCTGCATTGCATTCCTCGGGAATAGTGGAAGCATGCGCCTTGAGACTCGCCTTATAGGCATTAAAACACGTGAAATCCTTTTGTATGCCGGACTCTTTGTTCGCTGTGCCCACGACATCGGGGCAAGGAACCCGAGCAGGTTCAGGCGAGGGGTCATTTCTGTCCTTTACGCACGACGTAAAATGCATCCAAGTAGAGAACGTTTCTACATTCGCGCTATGTACGGTGGACCAAAGCTTCAGGTTCGACGTTATGCTTTTTTCTTCGGGAGTATTTTCCTCTATTTCAGCTTGCTCAAACAGAGTCTTGATGTGCTCGTCCCCGGCTGCGGTGCCGTCTGAGTCGCTCAGAGCTATGGCTACGTGCAGCGCAGCCTTCGCAAAAGGCTCGCTCACAAGTGCAGGCTTTGGGGGAGGTTCACTCAAAGACTTGGGTTTGCTCTTGGTTTGAGCAGAAGCTAGGGAAGCCACTGCCAACAAAACGGCGCAATAAACTTTCCGCATCTCGTCTGCCTCAGTCTGATTCCTATCACAGAACCAGGCAAAATTGGGTTCAAAATGAAACGCGAACGCTATTCTCGCGAGTACTGCATCTGAAGGTCGGCATCGGCTGGGTTCGCGCTGGCGGTTAAGGACGTGATCCCGTATTCCAACCCTTTTTCAAAGGCCCGTAAGTTCAGTTCGCGGAAGCTTGGTGGGACTGAGTCCGCGACCGCTTTACGCACGGCATCGGCGTCCAGCAGATGGGTGACAGCGGTGAAGAATCCCACCATCACCGAATTCAGTACCATGCGTTTTCCGAGTTCTTCGGCGATGCGGGTGGCGGGGACGCTGTAGACCTGGATTTCCTTGTTGAGATCGGAAGCGCCGATATCGGAAACTCGCACCAGATCCTGCTCGACGATCAGAATGCCGCCGTCTTTCAACTCGGGGACGAAACGGGTATAAGCCTCCTGCGACATGACGACCAGGATGTCCGGGCGGGTGACGTACGGGTACAACACTGGCGAATCGGAGAGAACGAGCTGCGCGCTGCAGGCGCCGCCGCGGGCTTCCGGACCGAAGTTCTGGGTCATGGTGGCAAAAGCGCCCTGGTAAATCGAAGCTGCCTTGCCCAGCACTATGGCGGAGAGGATCACGCCCTGGCCGCCGAAGCCGGCGACACGAATTTCGCTTAGCTGCATACCATCTCCCCTTGGTCGACGAATTTCTCGCCCAGCGATTCGGAGAATTGCGCCCGCATCATGGTCTGGTAATCGGGGCGGTCGCGGTCTACGAATTTGCCCACGATGATCTCCCCGGTCATGGTCAGGCCAACTTCATTGGTAGGCGCACCGTGCCGGACTTTGCTTTTTTCTTTGTAGTACTTCATGGTATCGAGACCGTCGCCCAGCTTGTTGCGGCGCTGATAGAGCGTGGGACAGGGCGAGATCACTTCAATAAAAGAAAAACCCTTTTTCTGGAAGGCTTCGCTGATGGCGCGCGACAGTTGCCGTACGTGGAACGTGGTCCAGCGCGCGACATAGACCGCGCCTGCGGCCTCGACCAGATGCGGCAAATTGAACGACGGCTCGAATACACCGTAGGGATTCGTGGAGGTAATCGAGTGATCCGGAGTGGTGGGCGCGGTCTGGCCGCCAGTCATGGCGTAGATCAGATTGTTCACGCAGATGACTTTCAGGTCGATGTTGCGGCGCGCGGCGTGAATCAGATGGTTGCCACCGATGGCGGAAAGGTCGCCGTCGCCGGAATAGACGACGACGTTCAGCTTTGGGTTTGCCAGCTTCAGCCCAGTGGCGAACGGAATGGCGCGGCCGTGCGTGGTATGGAAAGAATCCAGTTTGACGTAGCCTGCCACGCGGCCCGTACAGCCGATGCCCGAGACCAGAGCCAGCGATTGCAAATCGATTTTCGATTCGATGAGCGCGCGGGCAAAAGAATTCACGGTGGTGCCGATGCCGCACCCCGGGCACCAGATGTGTGGCATGCGATCGCTGCGCAAGAAGGGCTCGACGGGGTTGCCAACGTCGTTATTCAAAACGCCTGAAATCAAGCTGCCTGGCATCGGCTGGCCTCCACAATTGCCTTGAGAATGTCTTCGGGGTGGTGAACTCCGCCGCCGGCGTGCGACACCGCGAAGGTTTTTGCCTGGCCCGCGGACGCTCGCTCGACTTCCCGCACCATCTGGCCCAGATTGAGTTCGGGGACGACGAATGCTTTTACGTGGGCTGCGAGTTCGCGGATCTTTGTCTCAGGGAACGGCCAGGCGGTGATCAGGCGCAACTTGCCCACCCGCAGACCCCGTTCGCGAGCCATTTCGATGGCTCGTTGAGCCACCCGGGAAGTGATTCCGTAGGAGACAACTACGACCTCGGCACCGTCGAGTTGCTCTTCTTCGAACCTGGCAATGCGGTCGGCGGCATTGCGAATCTTGTTTTGCAGGCGGCGAACCAGCTTGTCCTGGACCTGCGGAGTCATGTTGGGATAGCCGCGTTGGTCGTGAGTCAAGCCGGTGACATGAAAGTTGTAGCCCTCGCCGGCGTGCGCGATTTCCGGAACCAGGTCGCCGTTGGTTCCATACGGAAGGTATTCGTCAACCGGCTTGCGAGTATGGCGGCGGGGTACGACTTCGATCTGGTCGGCAGGGGGAATCACTACCTTCTCCGTCATGTGGCCCACGACTTCGTCCATCATGAACATCACCGGCACGCGGAATTCCTCGGCCAGGTTGAAGGCCGTGATGGTGAGATCGAAACACTCCTGTGGAGAATTCGGGCATAGAGCGATGATCTCGTAGTCGCCGTGCGAGCCCCAACGCGCCTGCATCATGTCGGCTTGCGCGGGGAGCGTGGGCAGGCCGGTGGACGGGCCTCCACGTTGCACGTCCACGAACACGCATGGGGTTTCGGTCATGGCCGCGTAGCCGATGTGCTCCATCATCAGTGAAAAACCGGGCCCGGAAGTAACGGTGAACGCCTTGGCTCCTCCCCATACTGCGCCCTGCAAGGTGATCGATGCTGCCAGCTCGTCTTCCATTTGGATAAACGTTCCACCGACGGTAGGCACACGAGCGGCGAAGCGCTCGACGATTTCGGTGGAAGGAGTGATGGGGTATCCGGCGGCAAACCGGGCGCCAGCAGCCAGCGCGCCTTCACAGCAGGCGTGGTCGCCGTCCATGAAGTGCACACCCGTGAGCACACCGCGAGGGTCAGCCTTCATTTGTCACCTCCCGCAGCGGAAGGTATTTTGGTGGCGAAAATGGCGAAATCGGGGCAGTACATGCCGCACAAGTCACAACCGCTGCACTTGTCCGGATGGACGACATGCGGCGGATGGTAGCCCTTGGAATTGAATGCGGAAGAGAGCGCGAGCACGTGGGAGGGGCAAAACTCCACACAGAAACCGCAGGCTTTACAGCGTTCGACGACGATCGAAACACGTCCTTTGGCCACGGGATCTCCACCCTCAGGGGGCTGCAACCTTCCCCGAAATCTAAAGTGATTATGCTTCGCCGCGGTGCAGCCTGGGTGTGACAGCAATCACAGATGTATGTGAAGCCGCGCACACGGGTAAGGCAACGAGTGGCGCCTGCGAAATGTTGCAGATAGCGGTCTTGCTCGGGTTACCGATGGGTTACTGCATGGGTGACGTTCGCCACAATCGATTGTGCCCTTAATCACAGCAATCTGGAATGCGGTGGACAAGAATGAAAGTTGGTTGACGAATCCGCGACGGTTTAAGGAGAGCTGCCATGTTTGAAGCCGAAGTTGAGATGGAACAACGCTCATCGTTCTTGCCCCTGCTACTGATGGTGTCTCTGATAGCGGGGATCGTTGGTATCGCAAGCTACCTGGTTTTTCAAGTTCGGTCCAAAACGCCGCTGAATGCGCAGCAGGCGAGCGGAATCGTGGCAGCGGCGCTCCAGGGACCAGGTCCGGCCGTCGAACCGTTCCGCACCGGTCTGGTGAAGCCCAGTTCAGATGAAACCCCGGGGGATTCTCATTATCGCTTGTTGGAGAAGGCCGGGATTATTACATCGGCCAAGGCGGCGCGTGGCGCCGAGATGGTCTCCCTCACCCCGGCAGGAGAACGCCTGATCGCGGCTCTCCCCAGTGTCAAGAAATGGAAAGAAATGGATGGCACCTACTCGTATCAGGTTCCCCTGGCGCAACGGCAACTGGTGGGCATCGCCGGTATAACCATGAACGGAGTTAACAACGCGGTTGTCGAATACACATGGAAATGGGTGCCCAATCCATTGGGGGAGGTGTTCGACGTGGGCGGTCCGCTGGTGAAGAGCTTCAACCTTTGGGATCGTCAGGCGCTGATCGATAAGTATGAAGCCGACTTCTATCACGGGAACCCAACAAAATCCACGCTTGCCGTGGTGCGAACCGAACAAGGATGGAAACTCCCGGCGCAATAGCTGGCCGCGAAGTGAGCACCAGCAACGTGATCGGCTTTTGGTTTGCGAGTGCGCTAAGATGTCAGGGGAACAGCGCATTAGTTCAAGGAGAAAACTGCATGTCCACAAAGAAACCGATTTTGATGTTGATGGCACTGGCCGTATGCATCTGGACGGTCACCGCGCAGGGGCAAGCACAAGACCAAACGAAACCGGCGATCCAGCATGTCCCGGTCAAGGCCACGTCGCCTGCGTCCGGCAAGGAAATGTACACAACGTATTGTGCCGTTTGTCATGGAACGGATGGCAAGGGTGGAGGCCCTGCGGCCGGCGCTCTGAAGATTCCTCCCACCGACTTAACCGTGCTGAGCAAGGACAATGCGGGGAAGTATCCCGCCATGAAAGTGTCGGCTACCATCCGGGGCGAAGCCAATCTTCCCGCACACGGCTCGAAAGAGATGCCGGTGTGGGGATCGTTGTTCTGGGGCATGAGCCATGGCCACGAGGGTGAGGTGCAGCAACGCGTGGCGAACCTTACCAAGTACATCGAATCCCTGCAGGCGAAGTAGCTGTCTGCTGACGATCTGGGGCACAAGCGCTGGCTTGTGCCCTCTTGTTCGTCTAGCAACGCGTTTAGAGGCTTGGTTGGCTGATTGCCGTGACCGCCGTGCTACTCCGCGCTAAGAATTTTCCAGGCTTCGCGGCCGGTGACCATTACGTGTTGCACACTTTTGACCGCCTTCATGTACTGCGCCCGCTCGAAGGCTGAGGGATGGGGACAGCGAATCTGACTCATGCTGCCCTTCATTTGCTGAACCGATTCGTATTCGTGCTTCTCCATCCATTCCACCAGGCCCGCCTCAATGTACCGAAGATGGCTGACGCCATTACGCAACAACGTGGAACAGAGCATGGTGACGTCGGCCCCGACCATGAGCAGCTTAATGACGTCCTCGGGACCGTGCACGCCGCTGGTAGCGGCCAGGCTGGCGCGAATACGTCCGTAAAGGATACCGATCCAGGTCAGCGGAAGGCGCAGTGCCTGGGGAGTGCTGAGCAACACATTCGGCTGGATCTCCAACTCATCGAGGTTGATGTCGGGTTGATAGAAACGGTTGAAGAGCACCAGTCCGTTGGCGCCGGCTTGGTCGAGCCGCTTCGCCATATTGGCCATGTTGCTGAAAAAAGGGCTGAGCTTTACCGCGACCGGAATTGTTATCGCCGATTTTACGGCCTTGAGAATGTCGAAATACTCCTGCTCGACCGCGCTGGACGTGAGGTCCGGGTTGGTAGGGATGGAGTAAATGTTACATTCCAGAGCGTCCGCCCCGGCTTGCTCAATCAGCTTGGCGTATTGAGTCCAGCCGCCAACCGTGGTGCCGTTGAGGCTGGCGATAATCGGCACTGACACTGCTTTCTTCGCCCGCTCAATGTGCTTCAGATATCCCTCAGGGCCTGAGTGGAATTCATCGGGCTGAGGAAAGAAGCTGGCGGCCTCGGCAAAACTGTCTGTCCCCGCAGAGAGATGATGTTCAAGTTCAAAGCTCTCTTGCCGTAGTTGCTCCTCGAACAGTGAGTACAACACCACGGCGGAAACGCCTGCATCCTCGAGGCGGCGAATGCCGTCGATTTCCTGTGATAACGGCGAGGCTGAAGCTACCAGCGGTGTGCGAAGCCGCAAACCCAGATAAGTAGTGCTGAGGTCGATCATGTTTCCTCCTCGCGGGAGACGTTGCCAGCAACGCCTCTGCCGCGCCCGTCTTATGTTTCACTCGGCTTTAGCCGGTTCCTTCTCAAACTTCCGCTGCGCCAGATACTCATAGAGGTGGAAGCGGGTAACCGCGTCCTGCTGCGCCTCACGCCAGAGTTCCTTGGCATGTTCTGGTTTACTCTTGGTGAGCATCTTGAAGCGTGTTTCCATCAGCATGTAATCCTCGACTTTGCGCGTGGGCGTCCTGGAATCGAGGGTCAGCGGATTTTCCCCCTGGGCAGCCCGTTCCGGGTTGTAACGATAGAGCAGCCATTGTCCAGAATCGACTGCCGCTTTCTGATTTGACATCGCCGTGGTCATGTTGATGCCATGAGCAATGCAGTGCGAATACGCGATGATCAGGCTGGGGCCGTTGTAGGCCTCAGCTTCCAGAAATGCTTTTAGCGTGTGCTCGTCTTTCGCACCCATGGCCACGCTGGCGACGTAAATATTGCCGTAGCTCATGGCGATGAGCCCGAGGTCCTTCTTGGGGCCGGGTTTGCCACCGGCGGCGAATTTCGCTACGGCCGCCCGTGGTGTGGACTTGGACGCCTGGCCGCCAGTGTTGGAGTAGACCTCGGTATCGAGCACGAGCACATTGACGTTGCGGCCGCTGGCCAATACGTGATCCAGGCCGCCGTAGCCAATGTCATACGCCCAACCGTCTCCCCCAACAATCCAAATACTTTTCTTTACCAGCAGGTCGGCAACGGCAAGCAGTTGCCGGGCGTCCATGGAATCGAGGCCATGCAGTTTTTCTTTTAGCAGGTCAACCCGCTGGCGTTGCTCGTAGATGTCGGCTTCGTCCTTTTGTGGAGCGGTGAGGATGGCGTTAGCAAGTTCTTCACCGATCGCGCCCGCCACGCGGCGAACCAATTCCTGCGCGAACTCAGTCTGCTTGTCGATGGAAAGCCGGAAACCGAGACCGAACTCCGCGTTGTCTTCGAAGAGAGAGTTCGACCAGGCGGGTCCACGGCCGGCTGCGTTCTTCGTCCAAGGCGTCGTGGGCAGGTTGCCACCGTAAATCGACGAGCACCCGGTGGCGTTGGCAATGATTGCACGGTCACCAAACAATTGCGACATCAGTTTGAGATATGGAGTCTCACCGCAGCCGGAGCACGCGCCAGAGAACTCGAACAGCGGTTCCTGGATCTGTTGTTGACGGATGTTGGTGACTTTAATGTTGCGGCGATCCATATCTGGGATTTTGAGGAAGAAATCCCAGTTTTCGCGCTCGGGCACGCGCAGTGGAGGTTGGGGCACCATGTTGATGGCTTTGAGCCGGGTCTCGGCCTTGTTCTTGACTGGACAGACTTCTACGCAAATGCCGCAACCCGTGCAGTCTTCGGGCGCAACTTGAATCGTGTACTTAAGAGCTTGCCATTCTTTATCGCGGGTTTCTGTAGATTTAAAGGTTGCAGGGGCACCCTGCAAGTCTTTCGAGTCGTAAACCTTGATGCGGATGACGGAATGCGGACAAACCATGGCGCACTTTCCACACTGGATACAGATCTTCGGATCCCAAGTGGGAATTTCAAGCGCCAGATTGCGCTTCTCCCATTTTGCGGTCCCGGTGGGAAAAGTGCCGTCTACCGGAAATGCGCTTACCGGCAGTTCGTCGCCGCGTCCCGCGTAAATCACACCCAACACATCCTGCTCGAATTGCGGCGCTGCCGGAGAAAAGGCTGGCGGCATTTCAACCGTGCTGGTGAGTTGGGCAGGGACCTTTACTTCGAACAAGTGCGCCAGTGTCTCATCCACCGCGTTCATGTTTTTCTGCACGATCTCTTCGCCCTTGCGGCCGTAGGTGTCACGAATCGATTTGCGGATCGCCTCGATCGCCTGGTCTGCCGGCAAAACCGCCGAGATGGCGAAGAAGCAAACCTGCAGAATCGTGTTCATGCGGCTGCCCATGCCGGTGTCGCGCGCTACCTGATAGGCGTCGATCACATAAAATTTGGCGCGCTTGGCAATGATCTGCTCTTGAACTTTGCGGGGGAGATGGTCCCAGACTTCATCCGCGCCGAACGGGCTGTTGAGCAGAAAAGTGCCGCCCGGGACCAGGGCGCTGAGCATGTCGTAGCGCTCGAGGAATATCCACTGGTGACAAGCCACGAAATTGGCCTTTGAAACCAGATAACTGGATCGAATGGGCTGCGGTCCAAAACGGAGGTGCGAAATGGTTACCGCGCCGGATTTCTTCGAATCGTAGACGAAGTAGCCCTGGGCGTAGTTGTCAGTGTTTTCGCCGATGATTTTGATCGAATTCTTGTTGGCGCCTACGGTGCCGTCCGCGCCCAGACCGTAAAACATTGCCCGGACAACGTTGTCAGGCTCGGTTGAAAACTCGGCGTTATAGGACAGACTGGTGTGGCTGACGTCGTCCTGGATGCCGATGGTGAAGTGGTCTTTGGGCTGATTGGCCTTCAGGTTGTCGTAGATCGACTTGACCATGGCCGGAGTGAATTCTTTGGAGGATAGTCCGTAGCGTCCACCCACGACCGCTGGTTGGGTTGGTGAAGCGCCCTTTTTGATGCCTTCGTGAAGTGCGTTCACCACGTCGAGATAGAGTGGTTCGCCAATGGCCCCGCATTCCTTGGTGCGATCGAGAACTGCGATCTTCCGCACGCTCGGAGGCAAGGCTGCCAGGAACTGCTGCACCGGGAACGGACGGTACAAACGGACTTTCAGCAGCCCGAGCTTTTCGCCTTGCGCATTGAGATTCTCGATGGTCTCGTGAGCCACCTCGGCGCCCGAGCCCATCATCACGATCACGCGCTCGGCATCTGGGGCACCCACGTAATCCACCAAGTGATAGGAGCGGCCGACCACCTCGGAAAACTTGTTCATCGCGGATTGGACGATTTCCGGACACTCCGCGTAGTAAGAGTTTGCCCGTTCGCGCATCTGAAAAAAGACATCGGGATTCTGTGCCGTACCGCGCAAAACCGGATGATCAGGGGAAAGCGCGCGCTGGCGATGCTCGAAGACGCGGTCCATATTGATAAGCGCGCGCATGTCGTCTTCCGCGAGCATTTCGATCTTGTTCACTTCATGCGAGGTGCGGAAGCCGTCGAAGAAATGCAGGAAAGGGATGCGCGACTCAAGCGCAGCCGCGTGCGCGATCAGCGCGAGATCCATGGCTTCTTGCACGGAGTTCGAGCACAACATGGCAAAGCCGGTGGTACGGCAGGACATCACATCCGAATGGTCGCCAAAGATCGAGAGTGCGTGAGTCGCCAGCGTGCGCGCCGAAACGTGGAAGGCCGTGGGCGTAAGTTCTCCCGCAATCTTATTCATGTTCGGGATCATGAGCAGGAGACCCTGCGAAGCGGTGAAGGTGGTGGCGAGCGAGCCGGTTTGCAACGCACCATGAACAGCTCCGGCTGCCCCGCCTTCACTCTGCATCTCCATCACATGGGGAACTGTGCCCCAGATGTTCTGGATGCCCTGAGACGACCATTCGTCCGCCCATTCGCCCATATTCGAAGAGGGGGTAATCGGATAGATGGCTATGACTTCGTTGAGCCGGTAAGCCACGTAGGCGACCGCCTCGTTTGCGTCCATGGTTTTGAACTTGCGCTTCATGATCAACCGCCTGTCCTTATCTACAAATACGCTATCTAATGCCCTTGTTTCCACTTTGACTGCATAAGCATGGACGATGTCAAGGCATGAACGCAGCAAGACACGTCACAGACGCTTGTGATCCACGTCACAAACACACAATGTGAGCTGGGTCACACTGGCCTGTGCCGGGCAGCACAGCCAAGTGCTTCATCCGGACCGACACTGACCCTAGACAAGTGACCGGCTCAGTGGCTGGGGACCATGCAAGATGCAACCCACGCCAGTAAGCCTGGTCCGAGGGCGCATATTAGGCTGTTATAGGAGGCTGGTTCATGCTCTCACCATACGGAATGGAAATTGTAGAAAGCTGTCTGACTTGCAAGCTGCGGGCTGATCGCATCTTCTGCGATCTGCCGGCTAACGCACTACAGAACTTTGAAAACATCAAGTATACGACTGCCTTTCCTCAAGGGGCGGTGTTGTTTGTCGAGGGGCAGATGCCACGCGGCATCTTTGTGCTCTGCAAAGGCACTGTAAAGCTCTCCATCAACTCTCCGAGCGGCAGGACTATGATTGTGAAGCTTGCCGAGCCGGGGGAAGTGCTGGGGTTGAGCGCCACGATCTCTGGCAAACCTTACGAAGTGACCGCGGAAACCATCGATCCCTGCCAGGTCAATTTCGTCAAGCGCGACGATTTCCTTCGCTTCCTGAAGGATGATGTGGAGGCCTGTTTCAAAGTGGCCGAGCAGTTGAGCGAAAAGTATCACAATGCCTGCAATGAAGTACGCTCTCTGGGGCTATCCCATTCCGCGGCTGAAAAGCTGGCTAAGTTGCTGCTGGAATGGAGCTCTAAGAATGGCGAAGCAGCCAAGGCCGAGCCTCGAGTGAAACTCAGACTGACGCACGAGGAAATCGCCCAGATGATCGGGACCTCGCGGGAGACGGTTACCCGGCTGTTTGCGGAGATGAAGAGGCGTCAGATCGTGCAGTCAAAAGGCTCGACTCTGGTGATCCACAACACCGCAGCGCTGCGCGAGATCGCGAACCACAACTAGACCCGCCTTCCGCGCCGGCTTGCGCAGATGCAGGCGAAATGGCTTGCCTGCGGCCGTTCCGGGAAACGTCGGTCCCGCCCCAATAACCCACATTCTAAAGAGGATCGAGTCTCGTGACGTGGATCACAATTTCGGGTGATGAGAGTCACCGCTGGGCGATCCGCCCTGCTCTATGGTTGCGCCTAGCTTAGGTAGGGAGGTTGGACGATGGTTTCGACAAACGGCAACGGGCATTCAAACCAGGTAAACCAGAGCAAGCCCCGGTTGATCTTCTGGGAGCTCACCAAAGGCTGCAATCTTCGCTGCATTCACTGCCGGGCCAGCGCCACGGAGCTGAGTTCTCCCTCCGACCTTTCTACCCAGGCCGCCAAAGACATCATCGATCAGATTGCCGCCGTGTCCGCTCCCATCCTGGTGCTGAGCGGTGGCGAACCGCTTTTCCGTTCCGACATTTTCGAGTTGGCGCGTTACGGCACGGACAAGGGTCTGCGCGTGGCTCTGGCCACGAATGGCACCATGGTAACCAAGCAGGTTGCCCGCCTGATCGTCGAGAGCGGCGTGCGGCGCGTGGCCATCAGCCTGGACGGCGCGGACGCGCTTACTCACGACAGTTTCCGTGGCATTCCGGGGGCTTTTGATGCCGCCATTGCCGGTTTCCGGAATTTGAAGAATCTGGGCATGTCGGTACAGATCAACACCACCATCGCCCGCCACAATGCCCATCAGCTTCCGCAAGTGCTCGAACTGGCGAAGTCGCTGGGAGCGGATGCGCTGCACACATTCCTGTTGGTGCCAGTCGGCTGCGGCGTAGATATTGCCGCCGAACAGATGGTCCCGCCGGAAGAGTACGAGCGGATGCTGAATTGGTTCTACGATCGCTCGCTCGAAGGCGGCATTGAGTTGAAGGCGACTTGCGCGCCGCATTACTTCCGCGTGGTTCGCCAGCGACGGGTTGCGGAGCACCGTTCGGCGGTTGCGGCCGAAGCTGCACATGTAACCCAAGCCCCGCAGGCTCACACCGGTCAAAACATCGGCCCCACTGAAATGGCTATGCCCGGATCAACCGGAATCGAGCTGAAACCTCACGGGATCGGACATGCCGTAGGACACCTTGGAACTCATCCTTCCGACATGAACGCCATGACCAAGGGATGCCTGGCGGGAACGGCGGTATGTTTCATCTCTCACCAGGGCGAAGTTTATCCCTGCGGGTATTTGCCGGCCTTGGCAGGGGATCTGAGAAAACAACTGTTCGCCGACATTTGGGAAAACTCGGTGGTGTTCAACCAACTGCGCGATGCCAATAACTTGAAGGGCAAGTGCGGCTGCTGCGAGTTCCGCAACATTTGCATGGGTTGCCGGGCGCGTGCTTACGCTGCCACCGGAAATTATCTGGATGAGGAGCCATTCTGTGTCTACCAGCCGCGGGCCGCAAGTCTGAAGGAGAAGGACGCCGAGACGGCTGAAGTCTAGGGGTTGAACCGAGCGTCTTACACAGAGCGCAGAGAAATTCGCACGGAACTGCTTGAACCAAGGCGATCCCATGAATTCTCAACATTTGTATTCTCCACGCCTCCGTGTCTCCGTGGTGAGGAGTTTTGCAACGGGCCAAAACACACGGGCCCGCGTGATATTCCGCAATCCGGCTTCATAAATCCCGCTTTCCGGATAATCCAATTCCGCTAACTAACTGAAACTAAATGTGATCGCCGCACGACCGCAGATTCCCTATTTGGCACCGCGGGTGCTTTTCACAGAGTGGTGCAGGAGACGCAGACGTGGAACCGACTTTGATGGTGGTTGGCCTGAATTATCGTACAGCCCCGGTGGCAGTTCGGGAGCACTTCTGGATCAGCGAGAACCGGCGCTACGAAGCCCTGGTGCAATTGTCGCGGGCGGAAGGCATCGAGGAAGTCATTGTGCTCGCCACTTGTAACCGCACCGAGTTCTGGCTGTGGGCGAACGATGTCACCCTGGCCGTCAACTCGATGATGCGGCTGCTGGGCGCCGAGTATGGCCTCAAGCTGTGCGAGTGGAACCAATTCTATCGATTGCTGGACGAAGCCGCCCTCCTCCATATTTTCCGGGTCGCATCCAGCCTCGATTCTATGGTGGTGGGAGAGCCCCAAGTGGTTTCCCAGGTGAAGGAAGCTTGGAAGCAAGCGCAGAAAGTTGGGGCAACCGGCCGCTTCCTGGATGCGGTGTTGCAGAAGGCGCTTACGGTTTCAAAGCGCGTGCGAACCGAAACGGCCATAGGCAACGCGGCGGTTTCGATTCCTTATGCCGCCGTGGAACTCACGCGCCAGATTTTCGGCACGCTGGAAAACAAGAAAGTCCTGTTGCTGGGCGCTGGCAAGATGAGCGAACTCTCAGCCCGGGGGTTGCTCAACCACGGTGCCGGCTCTGTCCGCGTAATCAACCGCACTCTCGATCATGCGGCCGAGCTGGCCACGAAGCTCGGTGGAATTGCGATCCCATTTGAGGAGCGCTGGCAACACATGGCCGACGCCGACATCATCATTAGTTCGACTTCCTGCCCGCACACGATTCTTAGCCGCGAGGAAGCCGAGCAAATGATCAGCGGTCGGAAGGATCGCCCTCTGGTGATCGTGGACATCGCGATGCCCCGTGACATTGATTCCGCAGTGCGCGAGGTCAAGGGCGTTTTTCTCTATGACCTCGATGACCTCGAAAACGTGGTGGACCACAATGCAGGCGAGCGTGCAACCGCTGCCGCCGAGGGACAGAAGATTCTGGAAGCCGAGGCGCAAGGTTTCCGCCGCAAGCTGATGGCGGAGCGGGTGGTGCCGACGATCGTGGCACTGCGCCTGCGGCTAGACGAGATTTGCCGGCAAGAACTGGATTCCTTCCGCCAAGAGAACGGGCCTTTTTCCAAGGACCAGGATGAAATGTTAAACGCCATGATGTCCCGGATGACGCAGAGGATCGCAGGGTCCATGGCCCGTGAACTCAAGGAACTTCCAGAGAAGGTGGAACAGGAACAGATGACCACTGCATTGCAGCGGCTGTTCCACCTCCAAACGCCTCAACCGGCGCTTGCCGGCGCCATATCTTGAAAAGGAGCAGAGAAGACCATGTCCAAGAGAGAACAATCCGCATCGCATACCCAGGCCGGTGAGCGCGAAGAATGGAGCGGCGCTCAGGCCTACATACTGGCGGTCTTCTGTTTGGTTCTGGGAGTCGCCCTCGGCTACCTGTTTCGTGGTTCAGCTTCGCCAGTCGCGGAAACGGCCGAAGCGTCGTCCCCGGCCGACGGCAGCTCACCTCACGGCGGGCCGGGGAAACCGCAGTTGACCCCCGAACAGCAGAAGGCGATGTTGGACCAGGCTCTCGCACCTCTGCTCGCAACCCTGAAGACCAGCCCCAATGATTTCGACACCATCGTGAAAGTTGCCAATGTGTACTACGACGGGCGCCAGTTCCCCGATGCGGCCAAGTACTACCAGCTCGCGGTCAAGGCCCAGCCCAAGAACGCGGACCTGTTAACCGATCTGGGAACGTCGCTCTGGTACACGGGAGACGCCGACGGAGCCATTGTCGAGTTTCAGAGAGCATTGAAATACCGGCCCGACCATCCCGGAACGCTGTTCAACCTGGGTGTGGTTCGGTGGCAAGGCAAGATGGATCCCAAGGGCGCAGTTCAAGCTTGGGAAGAACTGCTGCAGCGGAATCCGAATTACCCGCAGAGGCAGCAGATCGAGCAATACATCGCCCGGGCCAAGCAACACGCCCAGAGCTAGAGACCAGATCGCATTGATTTTGCCGAAGTCACTCGAGCAAACAGATCGCGTGACTTCATCCGCTGGCAGTGTTCCGCAAAATTCGGGCGCGGGCCCTTCCAACAAAGATCCTCGACGGCATCAAAGACCGGCACGTCAAGCCGCAGGGTCGCAAGGGTGCGAAACAACAGGGCGTCATCCCATGCGCTGAATAGCGATTCGGACAGGGTGCGGGCCCTCTTGATTGATGGACGCCATTCCCGCCAATCCTTAGGAATATCTTCAAGATGGGGGTACTGAGACAAGGTGAGAGCCGCCGCTTTTGCGCCCCATCCCGTCACACCCGGAAAGCCATCGGCGCTGTCGCCGACTACGGCTAGGTAGTCCGGAATCGATTGTGGTTTCACTCCGAACTTGGCCTCCACGCCGGCTTCATCGCGCAAGCTGTTGCGCATACGGTCAAGTTGAACCACCCGTGAGCCCACCACACACTGACTGAGATCCTTGTCTGGTGTACAAATGAGGACCTGCCTCACACGGCCGTCCTTGGCTGCTTTAGCAGCGGCAGAAGCGAGCGCATCGTCGGCCTCAAACTCGACCATTGGCCACACCACGACTCCCATGGCCTCCAGCGTCTCCTCGAGAATGGGGAACTGTGAAAGCAACTCCGGAGCTACGCCTTCGCTGGTCTTGTATCCGGGATACAGATCGTTGCGAAAAGATTCCACAACATGATCGGTGGCAACCCCAAGGTGGGTTGCACCGCCCTCGATCATGGACAAAACGGAAGTCAGGACGCCACGTACCGCGCCAACTTCCTGGCCATTGACATCGGACGCTGCGGGCATGGCAAAGAAATGCCGGAACAATTCATAGGTCCCGTCAATCAGGTGCACGTCCATGCACGTAACGGTTCTTACTCCTCCTCAGCCATGCCAGTCTGGGAGACTTCTTCGTCTCCGCCAATCAAGCCGAATTTCTTTAGCTTGTAGCGTAGTGCGTCACGGCTGATGTCGAGCAGTTTAGCGGCATGAGTCTGGTTTCCGTTGGCTTGGCGCATGGCCAACTCAACCATGGCGTGCTCTACCTCTTCCAGTGAAGTTCCGCCTTCCGGGATGTAAAGCCGCGGCAGAGTGCGGCCGTTGGGCAACGTCTGTCCGCCGTCAGCCGGTGAGGTTCGCTCAAAGACGGTGCGACCGCCAGATTCGCCCACGGAAAACGGCAGATACACCGGCCGCAAGAAGGGCTCGTCCTCCAGGATCATGCCGCGCTCGATGGTGTTTTTCAGCTCGCGAACATTGCCCGGCCAGTTGTGACTTAAGAGAAGCCGGCGAGTTTCATCGGTAATGCCACGAACCGACTTCTTGAATCGACGGTTGTAGCGCTCGATAAAAAACTCTACCAGTGGAAGGATGTCTTCCTTACGGTCTCGTATGGGCGGGATAAAGATCGCAATAATGGCCAGCCGGTAATAGAGGTCCTGGCGAAACTGACCTTCCCGTACCGCTTTTTCGAGGTCGCGGTTGGAAGCGGCGATCACCCGCACATCCACCTGCATGTCGCGGATACCCCCCACCCGGCGAATGACCTGGTCTTCCAGCACGCGCAGCAGTTTGGCTTGCAGCAGGGGAGAGAGTTCGCCAATTTCGTCGAGAAACAGGGTACCGCCATCGGCGGCCTCGAACAGCCCTTTCTTCATCTGCTTGGCATCGGTGAACGCGCCTTTTTCGTGACCAAAGAGCTCGGCTTCCATCAGCGTCTCTGGAATGGCCGAACAATTGATGGCTACAAACGGTTTCTGCTGACGCGAACTTTCGTAGTGGATGGCTTTTGCGATAAGGTCCTTGCCCGTACCGCTTTCACCTTGAATCAAAATCGTGGTGGCTTCGCTGGCCGCAACCTTTTTGACGAAGTTCATGAGCTCGATCATCTTCGACGAGACGCTTACCACGTTGGCATAGCCGGCGTCCCGGCGCACCTCGCCTCGCAGGCTCTGGACTTCGGCACGCAAGCTGGTGGCTTCGAGCGCATTCTTGATGGTGACGTGAAGCTCATCGAAGTCGATCGGTTTGCCCACGAAATCGTAAGCCCCGAGCTTGAGTGCGGCTTTGACGTCGTCAAGCTGTGGATCGGCCGTGATCATGATGACCGCCCGGGCGTCGCCACTCTTCTTGAGTTGATCCAGCACCTCGATGCCAGTGAGATCTGGCATGCGCACGTCGAGAAGGACGAGATCGGGGGATTCACGCTGCGCCAGTTTGAGGCCGGGTTCCCCGGCATCCGCCTCGATGACGTGATAGCCCCACTCCTCGCACTTCTGGCGCAGCGACCAGCGCACTAGACGCTCGTCGTCCACGATCATGATTTTCTGTGCAGGCACCGGTGTTTAATTTACTACGAAATGGAAGCGGCCTGCTTTGGCGGCATTGGGGCATGGCCGAAGTGGCTGATCATTGAAATGGAGGCTGAACCGGAAGGCTAGGAAGCGACAGTCCGGGCGGCGGGCATCTGAAAGGGCAGCAGCACGGTGAACTTGCTTCCCTGGCCGACGACACTGCTGACTTCGATGCGACCGTGATGCTCTTCCACGATGCGGCGGGCGAGAGAGAGCCCCAGACCGGTGCCATTCCCCTTGGTAGTGTAGAAAGGCCGGAAGATATTCGACAGGTGCTGAGGAGCGATACCACGACCTGTGTCGCTGACCAGCACACTGGCATAGTTCCCTTGGGGAGAGATCTCGACCCGCACGGTGCCCGCCTCCATGGCTTGGACTGCGTTCAGCAGCAGATTGAGAAGCACCTGGTGAATCTGGTCGCTGTCGTGCTCGACTTCAGAAAGCTCGGGCGCCTGCTGTAATTCGATCTTGATGGGCTTGGAAAGCACTTGCTGACGAGCCAACATGACGGCGTGTTCCACCGTGATGTTGAGGTTGCTCAAACGAACCTGCGGGGGGTGAGGCCGCGCCGTTTCCAAAAGATCGGTCAAGATGCGGTTGATCTGCGCGATTTCCAGACGAACGTCTTTCACTACTGCGCGCGCCGGACTGGTGGAAGGCAGGTCGCGACCGATGATTTCGATGACTCCTGCGATTCCGGCAAGCGGATTGCGTATCTCGTGGGCCAAGCCCGTAGCCAACTCGCCGAGCGTCGCCAGGTGCTCAGCGCGAGATACCTGGGTTTGATGCAGGCGCTCAATTTCCTCCCGGCTGTCTCGCAACTGCTGCATCATGTGGTTGAACTTGCGGCCCAGGTCTCCGATTTCATCGTTGCGCCGGGAGAAGCTGACCGCGACGTTCAGATTGCCTTTACTGACCAGCCCGATTTTCTCCTGCAATTCAACCATGGGCTGTTGAATCAAGTAAGCAAGCGCGCCAATCAGCACCGCACATATGGCGATTGCTCCCGCACCCGCCACCATCAGCACCGCATGGCGCTCCGGGTCCTGCAAAGACACGGTCGCCAGGGTAAAGAACAACAACCCGGCCAGTAGCACGAACCCTACCGGCAAGATCGCTTTAAGCTGCCAATTGACCCGTACAGAACTCACCCCGAACTCCTCCTGTGTCGTTCCCGCGGACATTGCAGGCCCGGTGCCAGCCAGCCGACCGGGAGGATTGGGCGGCGCAGCCGTGGTGCGGGCTATCTCTGCCACAGGCACGGTGGCCTTCGCCACGGACTCAGGACGGTTAGGCATAAGCGTGCAATCCGGGCAGCAAGTAAGTTACGCCGAAGAAAGTGAACATCACTACGGCAAAGCCCAGGATGGCGAAGTACGCGGCACGCCGGCCACGCCATCCCCGAGTGACGCGCATGTGCAAGTAGCCGGCATACACCAACCAGGTAATCGCCGCCCAGGTTTCTTTTGGATCCCAACTCCAATAAGAACCCCAGGTGCGATTGGCCCAGTAGGCGCCGGCCGCGATCATCAGGGTGAGTAACGGAAATGCAATGCTGATGGTCTTGTAGGTGATGCGGTCGAGTTCCTCGGCACTGGGCAACATGCGCTCCAGATCTTCGCGCCTCCACAGCAGTAACAGATACAGCAACGACACAAAGATCCCTCCTACCAGGCCCGAAAGAATGAACGGGCTGGCAGCCAGGCTGGTGGGGAACAAGCCGTCGGCATCGAGCGAACCGTAGCGGCCATCCCGGGCCCGTAACAGAAAGAACAGCAGCGTCAGCACTTGCAGCAGAATGCTGACAAATACCGCACGATTCGCGATGTCGATGAAGTTTCCATTGCCGGTCTTGCGCCAGACCAGATACAGAGCCAATGGCGCAGCCACCGCCGCAAGCACTAGCAGCATCAGCCAGCCCAGATCGGGGATCACAACAAACAGACGGACGCCCTTGGCCAGAAACACTTCCGATTTTTCTTCCGGATTCCAGGCCGCTACGCTCAGACCACCCCATTTCTCGAAGCGAGTCAGTACACCGGCGTAAGTCGCAATACCAAACAGGCTGGTCGCGGCCAGGAAGGTCTCGGTTCTCACCTTGTCCTGGATGAGGAACATCATCGCCAGCGCAAAGCTGAGGGCACATGCCGCATAGGCGAGCATGGCCAGGGTGACGTGGACATGCAACCAGGTGGATTGCAGCGCCGGCACCAGCGGATGTACTTCCGTCCGCAGCAACTGCATCAGTACAACTCCCACAATCGCGAGCGGCATGGTCACTGTACCGATGACCTTCACGCCATACTTCTTCTCGGCAATCAACGTCAGTACGGCGAGCGTCCACACAAAGCTGAGCAGCATCTCATAAATGCTCGCGAACGGTGGGTGTCCAGCTTCATACCAGCGATGCGCGATGGCCCCGGTATTGGCGAGCACGCCGGCCCACGTCGATAGTGAGGCAAAGCGTACATAGGAAGGAATGCCGGTGATTCCGAATCCCAGATAAAGCGTCCCCGCGCCTGCATAAAAAATGAGGGCTGCATAAAGCAGATTGGACTCGTTCAGCAGATTGCCGCTCTTCACTACATTTAGAAATGCCATGAACAGTAGGAATGCAACTCCCAGACCGACCATTACCACCAAGGTCATGCCGGTCGCCGCGGGTTGCTGTTCAACTCTTGCACGCGCCATAAAGCATCCTCCGTTACCGGACTCTAATCGCCGGCCAGTGAAGTAGCGTGCGCCTGGGCGCACGATTGCGATTGCGATTGCACTTTGACTTCCGACCCGATGTCTTGCACCAGCTTGCGGAAACGTTGCTCGAACACGTCCTTATTCTTGTTTGCAGTACCGCCCACCCACAGCACCAACTGCCCGTGAGCGTCGCGTACCGGTACTGCCCAAAAGCGCATGTGGACCAGGTAAAAGACAACCCCCAGGCCAAAACCCATCACGATCACACCCGCCCAAACCGCCCATTGTCCAGGCTCGCGAGAGACCTGCAGACCGGTGAAGTGGACCATCTGCAAGTCGGTGGCTTGAAACTTGTAAGGGGAGGATGCGTTTTGTTCGAAACCCGGGATCGGCGGAATCCAGACATTTACCGTCTTCTCTGACTTCTTGGACTCCACCGCCAAATGCACGGCCGGGTCCCCCACCTGCGTGGAACGCGTGTAAACCTGGCCATCCCGCACGACGTAGTCTGGAATAAATTCAACAATGCGGACCGTGGTGTCAGCATCCAGCGTGAGGGTTTCATCCGGCGCCAGCGCAATCTCTTTGGTTTCACCCGGCCCGTTCGCCGGACTAACCGTGAACATGATCTTGTCCACCTTGCCGGTGTTTCCGAAACTGGATTGATAGAAACGCACGCCGTGGTACACCAGAGGGTCGTTGACCACAATCTCTTTGCGCATCACTACGCGGCCATTCTCCAGAACGGCAAGTTTCGACCACCATTTCTTGGGAGTTCCATCCGCATAATTATCCTGTCCGACGGCATCGCAGCGAACGGCAAAAGGCAGAGTGCGAATGGTTCCATTGTGCAACTCCAACTGGCTCGACTGCTCTCCGCGAGCAATGGCGACATATCCACGCCATCCGTACAACGCATCGACGATCCCACCCAGAAAGATGAGCAACAGGCTGGCATGGACGATGTAAACGGCCAGCTCTGAAATCCGGTTGCGTTCGCCAAACACAGAAAAATTGCTCTCCCGCACCATGCGCTCCGGCTTGAGCCCAGCTCGTTGAAACACATGCTCTGCCGCAGCCAAGCCGCTGTCTTCATCCTTGATCACAATCTGCGCCTGTGTCGCCAGCGCCTTTCGAAAGCTTTCATCGGGGCTCTTATAGGGACGCGAGTAGTAGCGCCACGAATTTGGGAAGCGCTGAATGGACGCAGCCACGATGCTCAGACTCACCATCACCAGGAGCGTAACGAACCACCAGGCATGAAAAATGTCGGTCAGGCCGAGTCCGTCGAGGGTGCGCAGTACTTGAGGAGAATAGGCGCGCTGCATTTCGTCCGCTTCGGTCACCGGGCGTTGCAGAATGACGGTTCCCGCAGCGGCAATGATTACCACCATGATCAGCAGAATCACGCCGGTCTTGATCGAACTGAGAGTCTGCCAGGTCTTGCGCGGTACGGAGGTGAGGCTTCCAGCCATATCTCTTCCCCTTGTTCGTAAGTAATGGAAAGCACGTTCCGCGCCAGATGTTCGAAAGTCATAAACATCTTTTAGATCCATACAGATAGCTGCTGCACATCGGCCGAGCCGAGCCCCAGCTTGGGTGATATCGCACAAGCCCACGGCGAAACCCGGCGATTTGGCGCATCTCCGCCTAACTGAGCTATGGATCTACACGCCAGGGAACTACTTAGAAGCACGCTGTGAGAAACGTCACTCAGAACGGTGATCCCAGTCCTAGAGAGGCCGGAAGCAAAGGCGTCTGATGGTTCTAGAACGGGAATGTTACCCAATAGTCCCATTTCGCAACTGTTGAAAAACCTTACGCCAGCCTGCAAACCGCGTGCGTCATTTCACCAATCCCAATGTGGTAGAAGGCCCATTTCTGGAAAGCAGGCGGGACATGCCGAATCGGAGATTCCGGCCAGCTTGGCGAGAAACTCATGTGATGCAACGAGTTACACCAATGTGTACAAATTCATCATCGTTTCCCGATTTGGGCGGTTGCCGTGCACCAATCAGCAGTGGAGACAGGCGTGAAGCACCTACACAAAACGATTTTGGGACTGCTCCTGGTGGTTCTGACCTGCGGGTTACGCGCGGTCGCGGCAGAGCATCCGGTGCCCCTGGCAAAAGATGCTGACTGTGCCTCCTGTCACGAGGATAAAGCAAAAGGTAAGGCGGTTCACTCGGCCATCGCCATGGGATGCACCACCTGCCATGAGGTCAAGACGGTGGGCGACACGACCACCGTAAACCTGACGGCTCCGAAAGAAGAGCTTTGCTTCACTTGCCACGAGAAATCAAAGGAAGAGAGTCTGCACGGGCCTTATGACAAAGGCCAATGCGTTACTTGCCATGATCCCCACACCAGCGACTATCCCAAGCAACTGCGGGCAGAGGGGAATGCGCTGTGCATGGAATGCCACGCGGTGCGGGCCAAGCTGGACGCTACCGTCAGCCTGTTCGGCAGCCAGACCATGGATAAGGACAGTTTTGAGCAGATCGAGAAAGTCGTGCCTAACGCCAACGTGAAGGCCGGGCATCCTTTTGCGAAACATCCCATCGCGGACATTACTGATCCTCTGAATGGCGGAAAAATATCCTGTCTGAGCTGTCATCAACCCCATTCCTCACCTGCGGACAAACTGATCGTCGTGGCAAAAACCCACAACGGCGACGTTTGCGCCGCCTGTCACGAGTTGTACGAAGCCAGGGTGGCAGAAGAGAGCCAGAAGAAATACGGGGCGATCGAAGAAAAGAACCGCAAAGACGTTTTGGACAGACAAAAGAAGGTAACCAACCAACAGCCGGCAACGCCGCAGAATAAGGGGTCGAATTAGCCATGATCACGAAATCTTGCAAATTGCTCATGTTTGCCCTCCTCGCTCTAGTTCTGGGACCAGCGGTTTTGCAGCCTACCGCCGCCGCCAAAGACAAGCCTCAGGCTGCGAACACGGCTGTCAACCTGGTGTGGCCTCTCCCCCCGGATAAGCCCCGGGTAAAGTTCCTGCAAATGTATTCCAACAACTTCGACGTTGAGCCTAGAAAGAAGATTACCTGGGTCGACAAAATGGTGGGAAACGGCGATCCCAACAAAGTCGAGGCGTTTCAACGGCCGGCAGGTGTGGGATCGGACTCCAAAGGCCGCATTCTCATCGTTTCCACACAAAGGGCTTTGGTTTACATCATCTCCCCTGACAAACACACCATCCTCCGTTTCCGTGGCGACCAGGGAATCAGCTTCCAAACGCCCATCGGCTTGGTGGTGGATTCGCAGGACAACTTCTACGTTGCCGATGCGTCTCTGCACATGGTCATGAAATTCGATTCCGATGGACACATTCGAGCCACGCTGGGGAATGACACCGGAATGAAGAACCCCACCTTCCTGGCGCTCGATGAAACCCGGCGCCGCCTGTTGGTGGTGGATTCTCATGTGCACCAGGTACTGGTTTACAACCTCGACACTCTGCAACTCGAAGGTCGGGTCGGGAAGCGCGGCGAAAAGAACGGGGAGTTCAATTATCCCGTGGGAGTCGCCGCCGGACCGGATGGCAGCATCGCGGTCACGGACACCGGAAGTTGCTCCGTCCAGATCTTCTCGCCGGACTTCAAGTTTGTGCGCCGTTTTGGGAAGCAGGGATATTGGCCGGGAGCCTTCGTCCGCCCCAAGGGCATTGCCTATGACAGCGACGGGCACATCTGGGTGGTAGACGCGGCCTTCAATAACTTTCAGGTTTTTGATGCCCAAGGACACGTACTGATGTTCGTGGGCAGCAAGGGGTCCCAACCGGGTCAGTTCGAGGTGCCGCTGGCGATTTCCATCGACAAGAACAACCGCGTGTACGTAAGCGACAGTCTCAACGCCCGAGTTCAAGTTTTCCAGTTCCTGGGAGGCAACTGACATGACCGGGACCGACATGACTTCTGTTGTGCACGATCGTGCTCTGCAGAAAAGCAGTACTGCTGAAGTGCAAGTAATTCATAGATGTAAGGGTTGTACAACTCATAACACGGGAGGTTTTATGAAATACGCAAGAACAATCGGCTTGGTTCTGCTGATGCTGGCGATGGTGACCTCGATGAGCTTCGCAACGAGGCCGTCGAAGAACGGAATCATCAACTCAGCTCATGATCTGCGCGCCGGTTTCGCCCAATATGGCTACAACTCGTACGCGCTATGCAACTATTGCCATATCGCGCACAAAGTTGCGGCCAGCACCTATCCTGCAAACATCGGCCCACTGCTTTGGAACCACACGCTGTCTTCGGTGACCGCGTATGGCGTTTACACCAGCGACATTTTCCAGAGCTATGGAACCGACATCGCCGATCTGGGACCGCTCAACGCGGGCGCATACCAGACCAGCAACATGTGCCTGAGCTGCCACGACGGGACCGTCGCCATTGCATCCTTCTACGATTATGGCGATCAGGGCCTCAATGGCAAAGAATATGGCAGCGGCACCGGCGGCTTCACTTTTATGCCGACCAGCGCCGTGCTCAAGGACCTGACCAATACCCACCCAGTGAACTTCACCTATTACAACGCATCCTGGATTCCGCAAGCTGGAGTGCTCGCTCCGGCCAACGCGAGTTCCGTGGATGGCGCTGGAGCGGTGCCACTGGAGAACGGCAAAATGCAATGCTGGACCTGCCATGATGCACACAATGGCGCATCGTCCATCTTTGAGCAGAATTTCCCAACCCAAGCCAGCGGGACCTTCTGCACCTATTGCCACCTGTAAACAAAGAAGAGAGAGGCGCCCCCGCGCCTCTCTCAGTTTTTTCGCGAGGAAGCCGGAGAAGGGGTTATGAAGTGGGCAAATCAAATCCGGATCCTGGCGGTCCTCGGGCTGCTTCTGGTTCTTCCCAGTCAAGCGCAGGAGTTCGAAGGCTGGCACGCACGCGGGGTGGTCGGCTTCGACTACTCCGGCAATACCTTCAACCCCATCAATACCAGCCTGGGCCAAGGCAGTTCGCCAAGCAGCGCAATTGGCGGCGAACTGGGATTCGACCTAAGCGGCATCGTACTCGACCCCAAGTTCATTACCTTCGATACCAACTTCAATTTTCAGCACGGGGCCAATTCGGTCAATCAGCTCGGTTACAGCAACGGTGTGATTGGAGGCGGAGCCGATGTGGAGATTCTGCCTTCCAGCCACTATCCTTTGGAGCTTTTCTATCAGCGCACCGGAGCCGACACCTCAGGCAGCCTTTTTGGGTCAAACACCGACATGTCTCAGTTCCGGGTACGATGGACACTCGACTTGGCGCATGCGCCGCATCTGGTGCTGGCCTATAACGACACCAGCAGCGACGTGCTCTTGGCCACCTCTCTCTCGAATACCGGGTATAAGCAATCGGACTGGTCCGCTCAAGCCAATGACCGTATCGCTGGGTTTTTCTGGAATGCCGGCATCAACCTGGGAAAATTCGACGAAACCGCCCTCGGCAGCCTGACCCTGGCGGGAGGCGTCAGGGAAGACTATCGAACATTTGACGTCCGCGCCTATCGTTCATTCTGGAACGGAAAGGCTTTGTTTAACACCGGCGTATACGACCAACATTATTCTTTCGACTTTCCCGGGCAGGGCACCTCGTTGAGCGACGATCTGCTCTATTCTGCGAATCTGCAGTTGCAGCACACCAAGAAGCTCTCCTCGCACTATAGCTATGCTCTGTCGCACTTGAATGAAAATAGCAATTTCACGGGTACGGCGAACGGAGTAGCCGTTCTGAACCCGCCAACCCTGGATACGCAGAGTGTGGGCGCCGAAGTCGATTACCAACTGGCGCCGCCGGTCCGGATTTTCCAGGGTGTGCAATACGCACACTTGACCCCACTCGCCGGATTTGAATCCGAGACTTCGCTGCTCGAGTCCGACTCAGGCGTAAGCGTGATCAAGAGATGGCGCGGATTTGATCTCTCCGGAACCTATACCGGGCGCCTGCAGACTCTGCATACCAATTTCAGCAACACGGGACGAACCTGGTCCAACAACGGAGACGCGCGGGCGGGCTGGGGAGATGTGAGAAAGCTTCGCTTGACCGGAAATTACCGTTACGACCGGCTCAACTTGGTGCAAGAAATTGGCGGCTTCAGTCAATTCAATGTCTATGGTGCACAAGCCGAGACCAGTCGATTCCTGGGGGTGCGCCTCAGCGGTGGCATGGATCACGGGACGGTAGACATCCTCAATGTCTCCGGGGACACCAAGAGGACCTATACCAATTACATGGCACAACTGGAGAGCCGAAGGCTGCATTTGATGGCCAGCCGAGGTCTCAATGATGGGTCGGGATCGATTTTTCCCACTCCTCTGACGGGCCAGTTTTTTCTCAACGTCCCCCTCCCGGTAGCCCAACTGTTTTCCACCCCGCTTTTGAATATCAACAGCCAGACCACGAATTTCAGTTTGACGGCACGGCCAAAGAACCGGCTGGAAATCGGCGCCTATTTCCGTAAAGAAAGCGATGTTCTGATCAGTTCGACGCAAGACTACCGATTGTGGGAGATACGGGCGCAATACCGGATTGGCAAGATCAGCGTGGATGCGGGCATCGGTAACTTGCACAGCGCAATCAACCAGAATGATAGTCTGAGTGGACTGGGAATCAATCGCTACTGGTTCCGCATCCGCAGAAGCTTCAACCTTTTCTGATGGTGAGAGTTGTGAGCCCATTGAAAATCTCGAGGACGCGGTTTTTGTGGGCAGGGAGCATCCTGTTTATTTTTGTGGCTCTGTGGTCGTGGCCAGCGAGTGACGCGGAATCCAAACCTCCTCAAGTTATCCTTCCGCCACAACTGGAATGGGTCGGAACCTTGCGCAGCGCCGCCGATGTAACTCCCAAGCCGGGCTTTTTCAAGAAATGGGCAAAGAGGATTGTTGGCCTGGACGATCTCAAGCAGTCCATGATGATGCCTTACGGAATCGCGGTCGACGCCCAGGGCCGGGTTTTGGTCGCTGACACGCGGCAACGCGTGGTCCACGTCTTCGACCCTGTCCGCCGGAAATACAAGACCTTCCACGCTCCCGACCGGGATCCGTTTGCGGCTCCTATCGCGATCGATACCGACGCTGATGGCAGGATTTACGTTTCCGATTCGGTTCGAGCCCGCATTTTTGTGTTCACCTCGGAAGGCAAGTTCATGCGCACGATTGGTGCAATCGATAAAGAAGAGAGCATTTTCAAGCGCTGCACCGGAATCGCGATTGACAAGCAGCGGGGCCGGCTCTACGTCGTGGACACGGTTGCAATGAATGTGGTCGTGATGACTCTGGATGGCAAAGTCATCAATCGCCTGGGAAGGCCCGGAGATGGTCCGCTTGAGTTCAACTATCCCACGCAAATCACGGTGGCTCCCGACGGAATGCTCTGGGTCATGGATTCGTTGAACTTCCGGGTTCAGCATCTGGACCCGAACGGAACCGTGATCTCCGCCTTCGGGCGGCTCGGAGATGCGATTGGAGAGTTCGATAAGCCCAAAGGGATATCGCTCGACGCACAAGGGCGGGTGTACGTAGTTGAAGGACGCAATGATCGCGTGCAGGTTTATAGCCCGGAGGGGAACCTGCTGTTTTTCTTCGGCCACACCGGTAGCGCGGACGGCGAGTTCTTTTTGCCCACCGGCATCACGGTGGATGGCGACAACCGGATCTATGTAGCGGACGCCTACAACCGCCGCGTGGAAATCTTTCATGCCCGGCCTGAAGGAGGCATCACTCTGGTCCCGCCGTCGGGAGCCGGAGGGGGGCACTGATGCGGTGGCGAATTACCCTGCTGTTGGTGCTGGCTTTAGCCGCCACCAGCGACGTTAAGGTCCGGGCGGCTAGAGGCAAAAGTTTTATCGTCAATACCAAGCACGACTTTCGGGCCACTTCCTCCGCAACCATCCATTCCGTTTCCAAGCAGGATGTCTGTATGTTCTGCCATACTCCGCACAATGCCGCATCGGGCCCCATGATCTGGAATCGGAAGCTTTCGGATAAGAGCTTTCCCCGATACAGCAGCAGCACGCTGCAGGCTTTTATCAGTCCCATCGGGCCCCAGGACTCGTCGAAGCTGTGTTTGAGTTGTCACGATGGGACCATCGCGTTGGGTGATACCGAGAACGATGGGCTGATCCAATTCGTACAGGGGACCAGTTATACGCTGCCAGCCAGTTCACCTTCCAACCTGGCGGGAACTGGGGAAGGATTCGCCGACGATCACCCCTTCGCCTTTGTGCCCAAGCTAACCGCTGACATTCACAAGCCGCCGCCAGGAGACGCGGTTCATCTGGATGAAAACGGTAAAGTTCAATGTACGAGCTGCCACGACCCTCATCAGGAATCCATTGATCCCACCATGGACAAGTTCCTGGTGAAATCGAATGAGTCGTCGGCCATCTGCCAAAGCTGTCACCAAACCCCGGGGTGGATGACATCGGCGCACTCCCGGCCTCCGGATCTGGCCGAGGACCTGCGTTATACCAGCACCCAGGGCGCACATACCGGCTATGTGGGCGTGAGCAGAAATGGCTGCGAGAGCTGCCATCGTCCTCATTCGGCCCAGGTCGCCCAACGACTTTTGAAACTTCCGGAAGAGAACGCCTGCTACCAGTGCCACGACGGAGCCGTAACAACCGTCAACATAAGAAACGAATTCGTGAAGATGTATCGCCACCCGGTGCAGACGGTTTCAGGCATCCATGACGCCTCGGAGAGCCCAACCTCGGCGTTGTATCCCATGCCGGAGACCAGTCCCGGAACTATCCGGCATGCGGAGTGCGTGGATTGTCACAATGCGCATTATTCCAACAACGCCGTTGGTCAACCGCCGCTGGTGAGCGGAGCATTGCTTGGTGTCAAGGGCCAGTCGCAGGCGAATTCATTCATGCCGGCTGCCAACAATCAATATGAAATATGCTTCAAGTGCCACGGAGACAGTGCCAACAAGCCACAATCGATGGACACTGGAACCGGCGGCACTGGCTTCGGACGAAATCCGCAGCGGCAATTCTATGTGGGGAATCCCAATCGAAACAATACCCGCATCGAATTCGCATTCGGCGCTTCCTACCATCCCGTGGTACGGCTGGGAAACCTTTCCGGTGGTCCGGGCGGACAAGTACCCAGCCTGCGTCCGGCTCCCATCTCGCCGGGCGGAACTGCCCTGCCCAATCGCACGCTCTCGTCATCGAGCTACATCTACTGCACGGACTGCCACAACAGCGACACCGGCAGCAATTTGGGAATCGGCACCAACGGGGCCTCAGGGCCGCACGCTTCGAACATCCCTCACCTGTTGGAGCGCCAGAGCATGTTGGAACCTCCCCCGGCGATGCCTGGCAAGTCAACCTCAGGGGTTGCGTACACGCCCAACAACTACGGATTGTGCGACAAGTGCCACGACGTTCAGGGCAGCATCATGCAGGACCGCAGCTTCAAACATCGAGAGCACGTGCAGCAGGCGGGCGCAGCCTGCTCCACTTGCCACGACCCGCATGCATCTTCGTCGCCCATGCTGATCAATTTTGACTTGAGTATCGTGGCACCGAACAGCGCGGGCCAGTTGTCGTACGTGCAAACCGGCGTCGGACACGGGACCTGTAACTTGATGTGCCACGGCAATGACCACAAGAACCTCCGGTTCTGAGGTGTCAAACCACGCTGCGAACGGGGAATATGGCCCAAAATAGCGGTCCCGCCGGCCGGTTGATTGTCGTAATTCGTTGAAACATTGGGAGATAGAGGGTGGCCGGAGCTAGCTGATTTGGCCCACTGAATGCTTTAACAACAGCTAGACGCGCGGCGTTTTTGCGGGTTGGCATAACGACAGGAGAAGGTATGAAAGGCAAAATCGTACTGATCGGGATTGGGTTGAGTTTGGCATTGATGACAGCGTGCGGCAGCCAGGAATCGGCCTTCCCCAGCGCGTCTTTCGACGTCGGTTTCGGTCCCCGGGTCTGGGCGTCGGTGCGAGCAGTATTTGTGAGTGGCAAGTCCGAGCTGCAAAGCGCGGTGACGGCCAAGAACGCAGCCCACAGCTGGCGTATGAAAACTGAGATGCGCATGCATCCCGGCGAGCCACTAGTTACTACATCGGAGGTCCTCTGTCCGGATCACGAGCGCATGACCGGCAAGCTGGGGCAGAGTCATTACGAGGCCGTCCGGGTTGGCACAGAGGCGTTTGTGAAGGCCAATGAAGAAAGCTGGCAGAAATCAACCGCGACAGCGGACTTTTATCCTTGCGGCCAGAATCCGGGAATGCGCGCCCCGTGGGCCATCATGAATGAAGGTCGCGATTTGACCTCTATACTCTCTAAGCTGGTGGACGCAGGTAATGCCGTCGCCGTGCGCGGTCCGTTGCTTCGACTTGACGGTGGAGTCTGCCAGGAATGGACAGTTCAGTTCCGCCACCCCGACAAGAATGGTGCTGACAAGAAAACCCCAGCCGATAAGAAAATGAGCTACTCCATCTGCCTGGACACCGGAACCCATTTGCCCCGGCAGGTTGTCATGGGCACGGGCGGTGTGGTCACGAGTTATTACGACTGGAATGCGCCCATCAACATACAAGTGCCTACGGAAAACATTGAGGTAGCGAAGCAATAGCTGGCCATTGAAAAACCCCGGAGCATTCGCTCCGGGGTTTCGAATCATTCGTCCCATCAATGTTCGCGGCCTTAAGCGACCATCGTCTCCACGAAGTGCTGGCAGAGTGTGGTCTCGAGGTTGTAGTAGTTCACTTCAACCGGCGAGGTCATGAACGGTTTCAGCATATCGTTGATCTTGGGATAGAACTCCCTTTCATAACGGTCTGCATCCTGCTTGGTGGCCCAGAGGCTGATGGTAAACACCCTCTCCTCTCTCATTTTCTCCGGGAAAAACGGTAGAATCTCCATGAAACCGGTCTGCTTCTTGAGGATGGGCAGGACTTGGTTCTTCATGGTCTTGACGAACTCCTCTTTCTTCTCCATTTTGACTTCGAAATCAAGAATACGGGCAAACATGGTAGTGCTCCTCTCTTTGTGGGATCAGAACGCGCTCTAGGCAGGGGCCCTCGGTCTAAAGAGGCATGGGCGCTTCCCGGACGCCGGGAGCTCGGGCCGAGAGAAATTTACCACGAGCGGTTTTACAAATGCAGTGATGGGTGACTGTCATCGCGGTGCGCTTTGACACACAGCAAAGTGACTCTTGCAGCTTTGGGACGATAGACTTCATTCCGTCGAGCTACAAAATGAGGCAAAAACTGGCAGTGAGGAGTATGCCGAAGGCCACTGCGTGGGCCAGTTCTGTCCAGCCGAGTCGCCGGACAACAATTGGCTGAGGCTTTTGCCCGAACCATCCGAAACCACGAAACAAGACCGGACCAAAGGCAATCAAGGTTAATCCCGGTAGCCACCTGAAATGATAGGCAAGCGTCAAAGTCCCGCCGAGCAAGATCTGTCCGGCCAGGAAACTCCAGCCTAAAGTTAACTTCTCACTCCAGCCCGCAGCTCGCGCCCCACGGATTCTGAGCCAGACGAAGTGGATCTGGTCAGCAGCAAACAGCCAGTTGACCAGCCACAGCGCCCAAGCTCTGGCATCCAGTCGCCCGGTGGAGACGTAGTATGCGGCTGGGGCGGTCAAGGTCAACGCCACGGCGCCCACGACTTCCGCTGCCATTCGGGTCGTTCGTCCCATTTTTTTCAACAGTATCTGCGTCGCAAACGCAATGCCGGCAATCATTCCAAGCCAGACCAGGTCGCGGTTCTTTCCGTGCCAGAACAGCGCGCACAGACTAACCGTGGCTATGCTGGCAAGGGGCAGCATGACACCGAACACTAACTGGCGTTCCCGCGACGTCTGGACACGTACACCGCCGGTGCCGAGCCAGCTTTCAAGCGGCGTTCTCAGCCAGAACAGCGTCAGTACTGCTGTGGTCATCAGCAGAACCGGAGCAACAAGTCCTCCGTCCAGCCAGCCAACCGCTGCACCCGTCATTAGGGGAACCAGCAACATCCCCCAAGCCCCATGCTCGCGGGGTACGACCAGCGCGCGCCTCCGTTCTTTCTGAGGGATGGTGAGTTTGGCTGTGCTTTCAGCGGCGTCACCGCCAACTCTTCGACCGGAGGGTATTTCTAGCGGCATTGGGACGATGTGCATGGGCTCAGGCTACTTCCCAACTAGGTTCGCAAAATGCGCTTTGGGACTCCGTGAGTAGTGTCACTACTTCTAGTGACCCGAATCACGCACCGCCCGGAAGTGTTTCATTCTGCTGTGCTCTCTCGGACTCGTCGCCTTTACAGATATGCCGGTTCCGACGTAGATTTAGAGACCAGGTTCAAGACCCGAGTGGTATGTCACAACCTTCCTCTGATCAGAAGCAGCCCGCGTCATCGCTCTCGGCTAAAACTATGGCTGAGGCGATCCTCTCCGGTGATCTCTTGGAGACCCTACCAGACGCCATTGTCGCCGTCGATCGCGATGGCATCATTATTCAGGTCAATTCACAGACCCAAGCGCTATTTGGCTATGACCGCGATGAACTGATTGGCCAGAAGATCGAAATGCTGGTTCCCGAGCGCTATCGCGTTCAGCACCACCATCATCGCGAGGGCTTCGCGGAAACACCGAAGACTCGACGGATGGGAGCGGACTTGGATCTGTATGGAAGGCGGCGTAATGGCTCAGAATTTCCGGTAGAAATCAGCCTCAGTCCGGTTTCTACCGAGAATGGAACGTTGGTCTTGAGTGCGATCCGCGACATCAGCGATCGCAAGCGAATCGCGGAAGAGCTGCGCCGGTTGAATGAAGAACTGCATCGCAGAACTGCCGAGCAACTTGGGGAATACCGCTCGAAGCTGGCCTCGATTATTGATTCATCCGAAGATGCGATCCTCAGCAAAGATTTGAATGGCATTATTACCAGTTGGAACAAGGGAGCCGAGCACATCTATGGTTACGCGCCGGAAGAGGTCATTGGAAAGCACATATCCCTTCTGGCTCCCAGCGACCGTCCCGACGAAATTGCGGAGATTCTACAGAAAATTGCGCGAGGCGAAAGCGTCGAGCACTCTGAATCGGTACGAGTCGCTAAAGACGGGCGACATTTGAACGTCTCCATTTCCGTGTCTCCCTTACGCGACGCCGCCGGCGAGATCGTAGGAGCGTCAGCGATTGCGCGTGACATCACCGACCAGAAACGGGCTGAAAGCCAGCTTCGCCAATCCCAGAAGATGGAGGCTATCGGACGGCTGGCAGGCGGAGTGGCGCACGACTTTAACAATATCCTGGGCATCATCAATGCCTGCACCGAATTCTTGCGCGACCGCATTGATCCCGCCGCTGAACCCTCGCTCTACGTTGAGAACATCAAGAAGGCCACCGAGCGGGGCAGGTCATTGACCAAACAACTGCTCGCCTTCAGCCGGACATCAGCCATCCAGCCGCGAGTCCTCGATCTGAACGAGCGGCTAAAGGACGTCAGCAAGCTCTTGCGTCCGCTGATGGGAGATGACGTAGAAATTCTCATTGTGCCCAGGTCAGCTTCCGCGGTGGTGGAGGCGGACCCTGGGCAACTCGACCAGATCGTGGTCAACCTTGCGGTGAATGCGCGCGATGCCATGCCTCACGGCGGCAAGTTCATTCTAGAAACCGGCGCAGTGAGATTTGACGAGGCCTTCGCCGAGCAGCACCAGGCCATGGGCGCCGGAAAATACGTGCTGCTTGCGGTCAGTGATACCGGCGCCGGCATGGACGAAGCTACCATGGCGCGCATCTTCGAACCCTTCTTCACCACCAAAGAGATCGGCAAGGGAACCGGCTTGGGCCTGGCTACGGTGTATGGCATTGTCAAGCAGAGCGCAGGACACATCCTGGTCTACAGCGAACCGGGACACGGCACAACGTTCAAGATCTATCTGCCCAGCGCGGACCACAAAATCGGGCTTACATCCAAGCCGGAAGTGGAGACGGTCGCTCCGAAACGACAATCAACTACCATTCTTCTGGTAGAAGACGACGAAATCATGCGCAGCCTGACTCGGCAAGTCCTCCAGGAACACGGCTATACGGTAGTTGAAGCGGATGATGGGAAGTCCGCCCTGGAATGGATGGAGGCTCACCCTGGCCCGATTGATCTGTTGTTGACCGATGTGGTCATGCGCCGCATGAGCGGTCCTGAATTGGTAGAGCGCTTGAGTGCCTCTCACCCCGGCCTCAAAGTCGTATTTATGTCCGGTTACACCGGTGAATTGATAGCCGAACGCGAAATGTTGAAGCGCGGCATAACCCTTTTGGAGAAACCTTTCTCTCGATCAGCATTGTTGAATACCATCCATGCGACTTTGGGGTGAGCTGGCCAGCAACCAGGTTGCCCAGAGAGTCCCTTGCGCCCGAAGGTCGTTCCGATAACCATCGAGTTGGTGATGGGGATCACACATCGCTGAGTGAAAACACGCAATCCAGGCGCGCTTTCGGAGCGTAACAGCCCAACCTGCGTCAAGTCTTTCCGCATCAATCCATTTATTTTGTTTAAGTTAGACAGGGGTGACCAGAAGTACTCCTAGGCTCCGGAGATTGGTTCGGGACTTGCCATAGTACCTGTGAGCGGAGGCACTAAAATGGCAACCCAAACCTTAACCCACACTCAGAAACCGGCTTCAGCAGACAAAACCTTCTGTGATCTTCCCCCAGCCGTGGTCGAGGCCTTGGAGCAGGAAGCGCTCACCACCACCTACCCGACGGGAGCGGTCTTATTCGCCGAGGGACAGGCTCCGCGGGGAGTGTTCATTGTGCGTCGAGGGCGAGTGAAGCTTTCGATTTGTGGCAGCGACGGCCGGACGCTGATCCTGCGCATTATTGAGGCCGGTGATCCGTTAGGGGTTGCCGCGGTAGTCTCCGGACGCCAGTATGAAGCTACGGCCGAAACCCAAGAGCCGTGCGAAGTCACCTTCCTGCGGCAAAGCGACCTGCTACGCCTTATGCGCCAGCACGGCGAGCTCGCTCTTTGGGTGACCCGGCACATCAGCCAGGACTACGCCTGTACTTGCCGCGAAATTCGTGACCTCATGCTTTCGGACTCAGCCAGTGAAAAGCTGGCTCGATTGATGGTGGGATGGCTCGATCACAACGCAGAAGCCAAGAACCCCACCCAAGTAAAGCTGGCTTTGACTCATGAAGAGATCGGCCAGATGATTGGCACTTCGCGCGAGACCGTCAGCCGGCTTTTCGCAGGGTTCAAGAAGCAACGTCTCATTCAGCAGAACGGTTGCACGCTGGTAATCCCTAACCGTCTTGCTTTGGAATCCCTTATCACCGCCTAGAGAACGACCCCGCATATGGGCCGGTCACCACGACCGGCCTCCTTCCTCGTTAAGGGTCCCGTCGCCAATCAAAGCGGTTCTTACCACCGGTCCTTTGAGGCGCTCTCTCAGAATAGATAAATCAAGTTCACTGCCGAAGTGAACTGTCCCCTCTTGCTGGGGTCGCTGCCTTCCAGGAACACATTCTTGTTCGAGAGGTCCTGCCGCACTTCGCCTCGCACTGCGAATTTTCCATCTGCCTTCCGGAAGTGAGAGTTCAACCGGGAGAACCTGGCGCTCAAATCGTATTCGGGGGTGAAGGTGAATCCCTGCAGAGTTTGATCGGTACCGGTACGGGTGCCACCGCCGTCGTAGAAGACCTCTCCGCGGAGGGCTAGTGAAAACTTTGAGGTAAGACCGTACTTGGCATAACCGGCCAGCCCTTTCCAAAGCGCGTCATGGCCGATAGCGACACCGTTCTCTTCGTGCCCATAGAGGCCGTCGCCACCCAAAGTAAGTTTCGAGACCGGCTTCCATGTCGCCACCAATTCGTAGACGCTGCGCTGGTCGTGAGTATCTTGCCGGCGCTCGGGCCCGTGGATGAAGTTGACAGAAATGCTCGTCGTTTTCGTCGGAGTCAGCGCCACTTGCGCCCCGACCGTGTAGGCGTGGTTGAGTCTCTGAACGTCGTCCCACCCGTTCGTCACTGAGACGGCTGCCGCAATCTTACGAGTGAAAGAATAGGACGTCCGCAACCCGGTCAGAGTAAAGGGAATGGCATATCCAAAGCTGAAGCTGCGGCTGAAATTGTCGTTGTATCCGTCGTATCCGCCGATCACCTCGTATCCCATGAAAGAGGCAAACTTCCCCAGATCGAAGCGCAGGCCTTTGCCGACAGGCGCGATGTAGCTAATGAAGAGTTGGGGAATATCTAAATGGTGCGCTACTCCGGTGTGCATGTTGCGAAACAGTCCGTAGGCGGCGGTAACTTCAGGAACACCTGAACCTGCAATCAGGTCGAAGCGAAAACCGAATTGCTTGGGTTCGCTGATCGCACGTTGAATGACGAGTTCAGCGACGTCCAGCTGGGGATCATTGTCATTGAAGTCGAAAACCCGGAACTGGTTTATACGAGGGCTGGGACCATTGAGGTTGTTCGTGTAGGAGAGCGACAGGTAGCCGTTGGTGGAAATCCCCCTCCACCAGGATCCTTCCTGCCCGGTGCCAGCGGCAACCGGTGGATCGGCGGCTGGGGCCGGAGCCGCAGCACTGGCCTGCGCATTTGCCAGCAGGGGTGAGGTAACCATCACCCCTGCCAGCATCAGTTTCCGCAAGGTCCGGCATGTTGCTCGCCAGAGTCCTTTTCTGCTCATTTCCGGCCAGCTAGCGGCTTCTCCTCATGAGCCTGGTTTACGGTTCGCGCCAGCTCGTCGCTGTGGAAGACGTCTTCGTAGGCGTGCTCGCCGTGAATGGATTCATCGAGCCCGATTTCCTCGCTCATCTCGGTGACTTTCACCGTGGTGAAGGCATCGATAATCCGGAGCATGGCGTAAGTGAAAACGAACGCCCAGACCGACGAGAAGACAACGGCAACGACTTGTTTCAAGAGGAACGTCGGATCGCCGTACAGCAAGCCATCGGCGCCGGCTGGGTTGTAGGCCTTGCTGGCGAAAATCCCCAGCATGATGATGCCGAGAAAACCGCCCACCCCGTGCACTCCCCAAACATCCAGTGCGTCGTCCCAGTGCAGTTTATTTTTCATCTCAACCGCGTAGTAGCAAACCACTCCAGAAACACAGCCGATGATGACCGCAGTGGTCGGAGAAACATACCCGGCCGCTGGAGTGACGGTGGCCAGTCCAGCCACGGCTCCTGTCAGCAAGCCCAGGAACTTTGGCTTCTTTTCGTTAAACCATGCCACCAGCAACCAGGCGACGGCCGCGAACGAGGCTGCCACGTCGGTATTCAGGAATGCTGTGGCAGTCACCGAGTCGACCCGCATTTCGCTGCCGGCATTGAAGCCATACCATCCGAACCACAGCAGGCCAGTTCCCAAGGCAACCAGCGGTATGCTGTGCGGCCCACGGTCCAAAACACGGCGTTTGCCCACGTACAAAACCGATGCCAGAGCGGCGAAACCCGCAATGTTGTGAACCACGATGCCGCCGGCGAAGTCCTTTACACCCCATTGCTGTAAGAAGCCTCCGCCCCAGACCATGTGCACAAACGGAAAATAAACAAAGGTCAGCCAACCGGTCAGGAACAGCATGTACGCCTTGAAGGTGACCCGATTGGTGAATGCGCCTGAAATGAGCGCGGGAGTAATGATGGCGAACATCATCTGGTACGCAATGAACACAAATGCCGGGATCGTTATATTCGGTGACGGAGTGTTGAGATCGATCCCGCGCAGAAATGCGTTGTGGAAGTTGCCGATGACCCCGTGCCAGTCCCCGCTGAAACACAGAGAATAGCCGTATAGGTACCAGATCACCGTCGTCCAGCCCATGGAGACAAAGCTCTGAATCATGATGGCGAGCACGTTCTTGCGTCCCACCAGGCCCCCATAAAAGAATGCGAGTCCGGGCGTCATCAGCATGACCAGGCTGGTGCATAGAATCATGAAACCAGTATTGCCAGTATCGAGATGTAGCATCGAAGGTTCTCCTTGCGAAATGGTTAGAGGTCGTTAATAGTCTGCAGTCCGAATCCAGCAACCAACGGCCACGGGGACTCAGACTATAAGGAGGCCGCCAGCTCCTCCTTCATATAAGAGCGTGCCACTGTGGCGGACCCGAACGCTGTGAGGTGCGTCACAGGCAGGTGTGACACACCGCTAATCTGGGGATGGTCTTTGAGACAGGCCCTTAGTTCTTCGCGGGTGGGTTGTCGCTTGGTTTGTCGGCAGTTCCCTGCTCATCCCCGTAATCGGCAGGCTCAGTTGGCAGTTCGACCAGGTGGGCCCGTTCCAGGGCACGGTAATATTCCGGCCGGGAATGGCGGTAATGATCGGCCGGAACTTTGCCGTCAAGCCAGGCTGTATCCATCGGATAGACGAGCGGGTCGAAGATGACCATGTAGAAGTGCCACAGCAGGATGGAGAAGGTGGCGAGCAGCGCTTCGTAGTAATGCACAGCGGTGGCCGCGTCCGACACCCACTTGGGGAAATGGCGGAGCGTGAAATTATTGAACCACAACAAAAAGCCGGAGACCGACATTACCACCGTGCCCCACATGAACGCCCAGTATTCCACTTTCTCGGCGTAGTTGAATTTCGCGAAGCGGGGTTCGACTTTCGTGAGTCCCAGATTATAAGAGAACACTTGCACCAGGTCGGTGACATCCTTCGCGCCCGGCAGCATCGCCTTCAGGAACAGACGATCTCGCCGGTGTGTCGCAAGGTGAATCACGTGGTAGACGGTGGCCGAGATTAACACAATCGCTGCGCTGCGATGCACCAACCCACGGAACGCAAAGTGACCCTCCCAGATCAATAGGGGACGTGCCCACCAGGCCTCCGGATATTTCAGCGCGAACCCCGTGAACACCAGTGTCGGGAAGCTCAGGATCACGCCCCAGTGGGCGATGCGGAAGTTTAGATTCATCCGCGACACCTGCCCACCGCTTTCGTGCCGGGGCTGCCGGCGAATGAGCTTCGCCAGAAAGTCCAGCAGGTTGTGCAGGATCATGAAGCCAAGGGTGAGCGGGATGAGGACCCAATAAGTCCAACGGATCCACCTTACGACCGGATGCGCCGCACCCGTCGCAGTTTGCACGTGCACCGGTCCGATGACGAAATGGTCACCTGCGCCAGCGTGACAAGCTCCACAGGTTTTTGCAAGGTTCGCCGCGTTCACCGTCGAGCGCGGGTCGGTCGATCGAAAAATATTGTGCACGCCATGACAGGATGCGCAATTGGCGACACTCTGGGATCCGCCCCGCATGGCCAGGCCGTGGTAGCTATCGGCGTAGGAAGGAACACGGTCGGCGGGCAGGTTGTAACGCAACGCCAGGCGTTCATCACTGTGGCATCGTCCGCAGGTGGCCAACGAGACGCGGGCTGCGCTCACCAGCGATCCCTGCTCTTTGGGCCCCAGAATCAAGTGCTCCCCGTGGCAGTCGCTGCACACCGGGGCCGCTGACACGCCGGCCTTCATGGCCTGTCCGTGGACACTTTCGAGATATGTCTTACTGATGTCCGCGTGGCACTGTCCACAGGTTGCCGGGATATTCCAGTGGTTGATCTTGGAACGCGCATCTTGCGGGGGAAAGATTCCGTGGCTTCCGTGACAATCCGAGCAGGATGCGGCAGCCTCGTTTCCACCTAACACCGCTCGGCCATGCACGCTTTGTCGATAGAGCTCCACAGGATGTGCGAAGGGAATCTTATGCCGGGAAAGGAACTGCGAGTTGCTATGACAGGAAGCGCAAGTGTCGGGCAGATTCTTCTTGGCGACCGGCGAAGCCGCATCGCTCGAAGCGTCGATCTGATGGACGGCCCCATGGCAGGACATGCAGTTCGGGGCATCGGGATCGCCTGCCGCAGCCGCCTGACCGTGTATGCTGTGGCGGAAGTCCTTTACTTCATCGGTGTGGCACTGCGCGCATTTTGCCGGCGCTGCCTGGGCCGCCGCAGTCACCTCGTGGGGATCACCGTGACAGGATTGGCAAGCTCCCTCGCCGAGCGCGCCGTGAATGCTCTTCGCCACATGAGAAGCTTCGTCGCTATGGCAAGTTGAGCATCGAACCTTCGGCACTTTGTCGGGATGCGGATAGTCCTTGATGGTGGTGTGGCAATCCGTGCATCCCAAAGCGCCGTGGACGCTGGCCGCATGCTTGGCAGGGTCAATCGAGATACTTTTGCCGTTCGCCGAGGTCATTCCCGCTTGACCGTGGCAGGTGAGGCAGTTTTCGTCCTGTTTTAGGGGGGCCGGCGATTTGTCTTGTGCTCGGACCCGGTTGGGTATCAGCGCACAAACTAAAATAAGACACGCCGAAATAAGCAGGGGCGAACCGATGAAACTCCACGGTCTGGCAATACCAGCCGCATCGCACTCGCTTTTCAGCAAGCTCGAGCTCCTGCCGCCGAATTGTATTTCCTTCCCAGGTCGGTCAAGCTCTTGGAATTCTCCTGAGCCTTAACGCGTCGCAGCCAAGACTGGTAACCGCTTTCCAGCCGGCACGAACTCACGTGGTTCGTGCCCAGTGTAGATCTGGCGCGGCCGCGCGATCTTTTGCTCCGGATCGGCAAGCATCTCCTGCCATTGGGCCAGCCAGCCTACCGTGCGCGGGATGGCGAATAGCGCGGTAAACATCTCCGGTTTGAAACCCATGGCTTGATAAATGATCCCTGAGTAAAAGTCAACGTTAGGATACAGCTTGCGGGTGACGAAGTATTCATCCTCAAGAGCAATACGCTCCAGTTCGAGCGCAATGTCGAGGAAGGGATTGAAGCCTGTGACGGCGAACACTTTTTCTGCAGTCCACTTGATGATCTTGGCGCGGGGATCGTAATTCTTGTAGACGCGATGGCCAAATCCCATAAGCTTGCCATGCCCGTCCTTAACTTTCTTGATAAACGCGGGGATGTTTTCTTTGCTTCCGATTTCGTGCAGCATCTGCAAAACTGCTTCGTTGGCTCCTCCATGCAGAGGTCCGGCCAGTGCAGCGGCCGCGGCCGCGGTGGTGAGATAGGGGTCGGTATGCGCACTGCCCACCGACCGCATGGCGTTGGTGCTGCAGTTCTGCTCATGGTCAGCATGCAGAATAAACAGAATGTCCAACGCGCGAGCGATGACGGGATTGGCCGCATACTTCGGCTCGACCATCCTCCATAGCATGTTCATGAAGTTCTCGCTGTAGCTCAGGTCATTGTCCGGGTACACGTACGGAAAGCCCAGGCTGTGCCGGTACGACATGGCCGCGATCGAAGGCATCTTGCCAATCAAGCGTTTGATTTGCAGCAACCGGTTGGCGGGATCGTGAATTTCCCTGGCGTCTGGATAGATTGTGGACAAAGCCGCTACACTGCTGACCAGCATGGCCATGGGATGGGCGTTGTAGCGAAAGCCCTCCATAAAGTGTTTGGTGGTTTCATGCAGCATGGTGTGGTGGGTGATTTCGTTGGCCCAGGTTTTCAACTCGCCTGCCGTGGGCAGGTCGCCGAACAGCAGCAAGTAGGCCACCTCGAGGAAAGTACAGTGTTCCGCCAGCACTTCGATGGGGTAGCCGCGGTAACGCAGGATGCCGCGGTCGCCGTCGATAAAAGTGATGCTGCTGCGGCACGATGCCGTATTCATGAAGGCTGGGTCATAGGTCATGATGCCAAAATCGTCGGGCCCGGTCTTTATCTTGCGCAAGTCCATCGCCCGGATCGTGCCGTTCTCAATGGGCAGCGTGTAGTTTGTGGCGGTGCGATTATCGACGATGGTGAGCGTGTCTGATGCCATGATGGATTCTCCTTTTGCCGGTGCCCTGGGCGCAAAATAACGGAGGTAGCTGACCGCGTTTCTATTCTAAGTCTCTGCTGGAAAACCTGCAGGCTACCTCAAAAGCCTCTGCGGCCCAGCGTTCTTTACCGTTGCCGATTCACCACCAGTTCCGGATGCTCCTGGCGAAAAG
>JBAWFN010000069.1:0-121695 GCA_049591935.1 Terriglobales bacterium
GGAGACTGATGTTTACCAGCATTCCGGGCCGAAGGGCAGGAGCCGGGCCTACAATCTGGGCCAGAATCTCAATGGTTCCGCTGGAAGGATCAACTACCGGACTGACTTGAACGATCTTGGCCGGGTACTTGGCGTCGGGAGAAATATCGGCCGAGCTCACCGTCAACTGTTCGCCGTTGCGCACTCGGCTGAAAAACCGTTCCGGCAGCGTGAACTTCACTTGCAGCGGAGTCAAAGCGGTTACCCAGAAAAGCCGGTCGCCCACTGCGACCTTTTGACCGACGCGAACGTAACGACGTGCCACGATTCCGTCAAAGGGAGCGACGACGTTGGTTTTGTCCAACTCCAGTTCCAGTGATTTCTGGGTTGCCTTGGCGTTGTTCAGGCTCTCAGCTTCGCGCTGTATTTCGTATTCGTCAGCCTCTTCCTTATATTGCACATGTTCCAACTCTTCCTTTGGGATCACCTGGGCTTCGTACAGTTTTTCGGCGCGAGCCCGGTCGGCTTGCAGAACCTTGGTTTCGGCCTGCCAATTCTTCAGGTTGGCGGCGATCGATCTGACTCTGGCGGCCGCGCCCTCCAGGTCTGCGGAAATCTGGCGGTCGTCCAGCTTCGCCAGAAGTTGCCCTTGATGAACCTGGGTACCGGGCTGCGCCAGGATGGCTACCACTGGCCCTTCTCTCAAGGCGCTGACGTCCACCTGGTTCTCCACCACCACCGGACCGGAGGCGACGAAAACATTCTGATTTTGGACGCTGGCCGGCTGGTCTGCGGCCGGAGCCGGAGCGGCCGCAACCACGACGTCTTTCGAGCCGCTGCAGCCATTGAAACCCAGTACCAGAATCGTCAGCCCGATCACGATGCATCGTTTCATCGCCTCACCTCAGTTCACCAGCCAAGCCAGGACCAAAGCTTCGACCACAGCCACATAGCCGGCCGCCGAAAGAAGACTTCTCCGGCGGGTCTCCAAGCAGTGAAAATCTTGCTGCGGCCCTGCATTCCACTGCGGATCAGGCCCCGGTCATTGGGTATGCTGACCCGCGCAAAGAAGACGCGGTCCTCGCCCTGCAACTGGCCCTTGGGACTTACCACCGTCAACTCGCCCCGGAAGGTGCGAGTGGGAAGTCCCTCAAGCTTGACGGAAGCTTCTTCACCGGGCCGCAAACGAGAGACATCATGCTCATCAATGGCAACATCCACGCTTGCCCGTGAGGTATCGACGACTTCCGCGAAAGTATCGCCGGGTTTCAAATCTTGTCCCACCGAGTCCTCGATATGGGGCGTGGCAACCAGGCCAGCAATGGGTGAGCGCAAGAGTGTCTTTTCTAAACGCTCACGGGAGCGGGCAACTTCAGCAGCCCAGTAGTCCGCTTGTACACGCTCGATGCCGGCTTCGGTACCGTCGTTGGCCGCCAGTGCCCTGTCCATTTGCGAAGCTGCGGTTTCGTACTTGGCCTGGGCCGCGGCAAGTTCGTCGCGATATTGCCAATCCGCGAGGCGCGCCAGCACCGTGCCCGGTTGGACGGTGTCGCCCTCGTGTACATTCACTGCCTGCACCACGCCCGCGACTTCCGGTTGCACCCGCGCGCTATGCGCCGGAGCCACCACAGCCGGCCCATCCACCCGCAGCGGCAAGGGAAAAGCGGCAAGAAACAGCAGGGCCAGGGCTGCTCCAGCCACGACGACTGTCCGCCGGCCTTTCTCCAAGGCCAGGAATTTGCGTTTTCTCGCCAGGATGGGCTCGAGCAGGTCGATGAACGGCACTTCGCGATAAAGCGATGCATTCCGCAACGCTACCGTCGCCTGTCCGGCGAGCACTTTGATCATTTCCAGGTGAGCGGTGCTGAGGAAATCCGGGTCACTGCTTTCGAACGACAGGATGCCCAGCGCCCCATCGTCATCCGCCAGCGGCAGAACATGAAAGCCACGCATTCCGCTATCGGCAAAGTATTTCTCGAATTTCGCACGCGTCTCCGGGCGTTCGTCGTCAACTTCTTCTCCGTGCTGGGCCACCAACATCGACTGCTTGGACGACGAAGCCCACTCCAGCAAGTCCTGTAAACGCGATGTATCGGGATCTTGAGGATTGATCTTCGGCGTCCCGGTCATGGCTTTCAGTTGCAACCGGCCGCGCTGCTCCAGCGCGATCGCCGCCCGTTCATACGGAATTACACCGCTGGGCCCATTCACGATGGCGTCCAGAACCCGGTCCAGATCGAGCGTGGAGGTAATCTCGTTGCTGATCTTGACCAGGGCTTCCAGAATCTCCACCTTGCGTTCCGCCTGTAGCAAGTTGGCGTTGTGCAGCGCATTGCTGGCAGTTTCGCAGATGTTGGCCAGCAAGAATTGATCATCGTCGTCGAAAGGGAGTCCATCCAGCCGGTTTACCGCCTCCACCACACCTACCAGCGCCTCGTGCTCCATCAGGGCAGCTGCCACGAGGGAGAATACCGCCCCGTCTTCGGAACCTTGGGTTCGCTTCTGTAGGCGCTCGTCCTCGGGATCGTCAATTAGCACCGCTTCGCCGCTGTCGGAGAGATCTCCCGCGATGCCTTCGCCGGGCTTCTGCACCATGCCTGCCTGAACCGTGGCGTCGAAGCCGGCGCACTCCACCAGCTCAAGCGCATCGCCGTTGACCATCCACAGATTGACGCCCTGCACGTTCATGACTTCCTGGAACTTTCGGGCGATCGTGCCCAGCAGTTCGTCCATCTCCAGGGTCGAGTTGAAGACCTTTTCCAGGTCATACATCTGGGTCACGCGGCTGATGGAGTGCAGGTTGGTGTTGCGTTCGCTCTCATAGAAAAGCGCGGACGCGAGCGCCGGCGCGGCGAGCTCGGCGATTTCGCTCACCGCCTGCAACAGGGCTTGGGGAAAAGCCTGTTCACAGTGGAACAGCTCGATGGCGCCCACCAAGGTGTCGTTGACCAGCAGGGGAACGCAGGCCAGAGTCACGAATTGCCGGCGAATGTCGAGGTGGGAATACTCTTCCCGGGGCAGGTCACTGCCTTCAAACACCAGCAGCTCTCGTTTTACTGCCACTGCGCCCAGGGTTCCAGCATCAAACTCCACCGTGTCTATGACCTTGATGTCGCCGGCAGTGGCCTTGGCTGACCAGACGGGACTTTCCTGGTCCGCAATCACATAGACCACGGCCGCAGTGTCGGGCAGCAATTCAGAGACCTTGTTTGCGACCGCCTGTGCACGAGGAGCGACCTCCTGCTGTGCCAGCAAGGTCGCGGCAAATTCGGCCACGTCAACCGCGAAGGCAGATTGTGGATTCGGCATAAACGGCGTTTGCGTGAGCGTCGTGCCGTCGGCTGCCTGGGCGCTTGGGGAGGGACGCAGGGCCGGCACTTTTCCGAGTGCGAATCTTACTGCCGTAAGCCCCAACGGGTCAACCTCTGATTGTGATCCCCTGGGCGCTGACCGAGATTCAGGAAGCTTGGCAATCCCCGGTAATTTATTGACTTGCCGCTGCCTTGGCTCAGCCACAGGGGCAGAGAACGCCAAGTGTTTCCGAGAAAGGGCGAAGAAAACCTGGGCTGAGGACTTGGACGCCACCAGAAAAACGTTTCTCTTTTGAGGGGGCTTTGTTGTAGGGTATCTGTGCCTTGAAAGGCCTTGCGTGGTCTGCTTCTTGTAGCCTATTGCTGAGAATACCAGGGCTGGAAATGTTTGGGACGTAACCATCTGCTGGGCATGAGGCAGCGCAGCGCGGACAGAGACCTAAATTATGAGGATGTGGTTGGCAGTCGCAATGTTGGTGCCGCTGGGGTTGGCGGCTGCGGCACAGGATTCATCCACAGCGAACCATAAGGCGGTCCCGCTGGCCGCTCAGTCCAGCGTACCGGCGTCGGTCGCGGGACCGACCTACGTCATCGGCCCCGATGACGTGCTCATGGTCTCGGTCTGGAAGGAACCTGACCTCACCAGCACCCTGCCCGTCCGGCCGGATGGCAGCATCTCCCTCCCCTTGCTGAATGACGTGCAAGCGGCGGGATTGACACCCATGCAACTGGCGGCGGCCATCACCGAAAAGCTGAAGAAGTACGTCGGCGATCCCCGGGTCACGGTGGTGGTAAAGGAGATTAACAGCAAGAGAATCTACGTTACCGGCGAAGTCCAGCATACTGGCGGGCTGCAATTGCAGCCGGGGATGACCGTGCTGCAGGCGCTGGCGGACGCAGGCTTCACTCAATTCGCGAATACCAAGCGTATCTATATTCTGCGCACGGAAAATGGGGCAGAGCAAAGAATCCCGGTGAACTACAAACGACTGGTAAAGGGCCAAGCCGGCAGCCAGGACATCGTGCTCAAGCCAGGAGATACCATTGTCGTCCCCTAGGGAAGCCGGGTTCAGGAAACAACAGGGGATTCGCGTCCTGATGATGGTCATGCTTGCGCTGGCCACGAGTTGGGCGCAGAGCAACGGCGGACAGAGTCCCAGCGGCAACGGCACGCAGAATCCCCCCGCCCAAACAGTACCGGCTGCCGCCCAGGCCCCGGTCCCGGAGCCAGAACCGGCGACCACGGAAAACTATCCCGCTTCTGGGCTGGATCAGCCTCCGCTCGGACCCCTGGTCCCATCCCGCAGTTTCCTGATCTTGGGCGCGCACGCCAGTGAATCGCTCGACTCGAATGTGGGCAATAACATCGAAGGTTCGGGACTGGCCGGCGTGACCCGCGGCATGGGAAGTGTCATGCTCCAAAAGATGGGCAGCCATTCCTTAACGGCTTTCGATTACGTGGGTGGAGTCATTTATTATCCGTCTCAAGACCCCAGCGTGGCGCAGATTCACCAGTTCGATGGCGAACAGAAATTTATGTGGAGGAGCGGTCAGGTAACCTTCCGTGATCAGTTCAGCTATCTCCCTCAAGGATCATTCGGATTTGGGGCCTACGGAGAATCGGGATCCTCCATGCTGGGTCTGGGATCGATTGGCTTCCAGGGCGGCGCCTTGGGCACGGGATTGGGCGGCATTTTCACCCTGGGAGATTTTGGCTCGCTGGGCCAGCAATCCCGGATCGACAACCTCGCCATTGTTGATCTTGAACAGAGTCTTAGCAAGCGATCCGCAATCACCCTGGCCGGCGGTTATGGAATCATCCACTTCACGAACGACGATGCCGGCTTCTTTAACAGCCACCAGATTACCGCCCAGGTGGGATACGATTATCAGGTCACCCGGAAAACCCAGATTGCGTTGGTGTACGGATTTCAGGAATTTCAGTATCCAAACATTCCGAATAGTACCTTCACCACCCACATTGCGACTTTCCTGTACAGCCGCCGCATCTCCGGGAGAATGGATCTGACGCTGGGGGCGGGACCGCAAGTAACCATTATCAATAACTCGCCCTTGTTTGGCGGGTCCACCCAAACCATCACGGCCAGCGCGACGGCTTCTCTGCGCTACCGTTTTCCGCGCACCTCGCTGGCCCTGTCTTACAACCGTTACAACACCGGTGGGTCCGGCTATTTTCTGGGAGCGACCAGCGATATCGTGCGCTTCGACATCTCCAGGCCGTTGACCAGGGTATGGACGGGCACCGCAGACGTCGGTTATTCCCACAACGACCAGCTTCAAGCGGGAGCGGTGGCGCCGGCGATTCCCTCAACTACTACTTCGTTCCAGTACTTGTACGCCGGGGCGGTGGCGCAGCGGCCGCTGGGGCACCATTTCGATTTCTTCCTGAGCTTTCAGTTCGACCAGCAGTTGTTTAATAGCACGATTTGCGCCGGTGCGCTGTGCAATGTCTCGTCGCAGCAGTATATCGGGACCATCGGCCTAAATTGGCATTCCCGCCCCATCCGGCTTGACTAGAACGGTCCCGCAGATGCAGCGCGCAAGAGAGTTCAGAGGTAGAGCGTGATCCGTCTATTCAATGTCTATTACCCGGTTCGCACGCTCGTTTTGATGGCAGGCGAGGCCCTGATCGTCTGTGCTTCATTCCTGCTGGGGATGGCTCTGCAGCACCGTGACGACCTCTACGTAGCGCTGAATTATGAGGGCGGATACTTCAAGATTCTGCTGGTGACGATGCTTGTCCTGGTTTTTTCCTATTGGTTCGATCTTTATGATCCCACCCACTTCGACGAAAAAGGAGAACTGTACTTCAGACTGTTGCTGGTGCCCGGCCTGCTCGCGCTCGTCCTCGCCGCAGTGGGTTTTTTCTTCCCGACATTTTTGCCGGGTAACAACGCAGCGCTCGCTGGGCTGGTCTTTCTGACGCTGGGGCTATTTGGCTGGCGCGCGGCCTATGGCTGGCTGGTACAACAACCTTATTTTCGCGAACGGGTGTATGTGCTGGGGACTGGGGAGCGCGCGCAACGCCTGGTGAACGGCCTTCGCGGCCGCTCCGAACTGGGAGTTGAGGTGGTGGGATGGAGCGGAACCATGGAAGGCGCCACCACCCGCGAAGCGGTTGCTTCTCACCTGATGGACCAGATTCATCATCAGCACGTTCATCGTGTCATTGTGGCCATGCCCGACCGGCGGGGGACGCTTCCCGTGCGCGAACTATTGCAGCTCCGGCTGAAGGGCGTCAAAGTGGAGGAAGCCGCCTCTTGGCTCGAGAAAATGTCAGGCCGCATTGAGGTCGAGCAGCTCTATCCCAGTTGGCTGATCTTCACCGAGGGTTTTCGCTTTAGCGCAGGATTCATGGTGGTGCGGCGGCTGTTGTCGATCGTGGTTTCGGCGCTGCTTCTGCTGGTCGTCCTGCCCATCATTCCTTTTGTAATTCTGGCCATCAAGCTGGATTCACCGGGGCCAGTGCTTTATCGCCAGAGGCGAATGGGCCGGGCCGGCGCCATCTTCTATTGCTACAAATTCCGCACCATGCGCCGGGACGCCGAAGCCGATACCGGCCCCACCTGGGCGGACAACGACGATCCCCGCATTACCCGCATCGGCAAAGCTCTGCGCATCTCGCGACTGGATGAGATCCCGCAAGTCTGGTGCGTATTGAAAGGAGACATGGCCTTTGTGGGTCCGCGTCCGGAGCGTCCGGAGTTTGTGGAGTGGCTGACCAAAGAGATTCCGTACTATCCGGTGCGGCATGCGGTGCGGCCGGGAATCACCGGCTGGGCGCAGATTCGCTACAAATACGGCAATACACTGGAAGACGCCAAAGAGAAACTTCAGTACGACCTTTTCTACATCAAGAATGCGTCCATTGGCCTGGATCTGCTGATTATGTTTCAGACCATCAAGATCGTCATGCTGGGCCGGGGGGCGCAGTAAAGCGGACCTCTTGCGGATGAACTAGCGCAGCAATTCTTCGTAGACTCGCAGGACGGCCTGCAAATTGCTTTCGTCGGGAAGTGGCATTTGCTCCTGAGATTTCGCCACTGAACTCCGTAGTGTCCGCTCCACAGCCGCGAAAAGTGCCTCCGGGTCGGACGCCGGAACCAGCTCAATCCCGGCGGGACGCATACCGTTGTCCGTAGCCACCACCGGCGTGCCAAGATAAAGAGCTTCTCTTACCGAGACGGCGTCGCCATCATAGATAGTGGTGCGCAGCATGAGATCGGCTTGAGCGATTGCCTTCATTGTCATTGCGTGGGCAACGTCCCCGCACAGCAGAATGTGCTGCGCAAACGGCTTTTCGTCAATCCTTTTGCGTAGGCTGCCTTCCAGAGTTCCGTGCCCGAGCAGCAGCAAACCGGCACCGGGGAATTTCTCGCGAACACGTCCCATCACGTCGATCTGCGATCCCAGATCGTATTCCGGTTCCAGTTGCCCAGCCGAAATCAGCACCGGCTTATGGTTGGCAAAGAACCCGCGCAGCGGTTCGGGCAAATCGCCGGTGTGATCTTCGTCTGCCGGAAAAGCGTTGGGTGCGATCGCGCGTGTGCGGTCTTGAGACACACCCAATTGGCGAAAGAAATCCACGATCTGCTGATTCACGCCGATCACGCGGTCGAAACGACGCAATACCAGGCCAGCCAGAGATCGGGGCGTGAGGGCCTTTGCCTCCGGCAGGGAAGGGTAGCCACCGGAGTGAAATGTGAAAACCGTTCTCTTGCCCGGCACCAGACTGCAAACCAAGCCCAAACGCAGAACCCGCTGGCTGAGCATTCCGCCGACGTGGAGATGAAGAACGTCATAACGCAGACGGAACAGCAGTCCAATGGTTTCAAGCGCGTTTCTCGGATAGTAAACTTCATCCGCTTCCTGCTTGCGATGCCGCGTAATGTTAATGACTGCACATGCGATTCCACGCTTTTCGAGAAAGCGCCGGATGGCCACCAGATTAGTTTCTACCCCTCCGTGTGGAGGCGGGTATGGCCCCAGCAGAAGAACTCTCATGTGCGCGGCTTTCCGCCGCTTCGCGCGGACTTCGCCACTACTTCGGCGAGAATATCCGCAAACTGTTTTGCGACCATTCTCCAACTGTAATTCTGTACAACCAGTTCCCGAGCCGTGAGACCCAACGAGCGCCGTCGCTCTGCGTCGCGAAGAAGCGCCAACGTGCTCTTGGCAAAGTGCGCGGGCTCATCGGCGATCAACAAATGCTCGCCGGGACGCACCGGAAGACCCTCAGCCCCAATTGTCGTAGAAACGATGGCCTTTGCCATGCTCATGGCCTCGAAAATCTTCAGCCGTGTGCCCCCGCCAATCCTCAGGGGAACCACGCACACTGCCGCTTGGGACAAAAAAGGACGGATATCTTCAACCCAACCGGTCAGTTGAACGCCTGCGGTGCTGGCTGCAAGTTCTTTTAACCGCAGCGACGGATTTCGCCCTACAACGGTTAGAGAAAGTTCGGGTACTTCCTGGCGCATCAGCGGAAGAATTTCTCTCATGAAGTAAATCACGCCGTCTTCGTTGGGCAGCCAATCCATCGATCCGGTAAACACCAGGCGGTTTGGGGTCTCGAGTTCTTCGCTGGGCGAGAAGAACTCGGTGTCCGCGCCGGTAGGAATCACGCTGAGCCTGGCGGCATCGACAAATTCGGCAAAATGCCGGCGATCGTCTTCCGAAACCGTTAGCACGTGCTCTGCTTTCTGCAAATATCTGCGCTCGGCGGCCTGCATAGTTCGCCATTCCCGCCAGGAAAGCGCTTTCCACCAAGGATTTCTTGCAACCTGGTAATGCCGCCGCCAGATCACCGATTCCACATTGTGAGTGAACAGGATCTTGGGCGTAGGAAGTTCCCAGGGGATGGCGCCCGCGGCGATGACAAAATCACAGACAATGGCGTCGAAGCTTTCCTGGTTCAAAAGCTGGCGCAGTTCGTGCCGCACGCTGGGCCGGCAGTATTTGGAAATGTTATACGGCTCCCGCGTAAGCAGGCGCAGACTGTAGTCGCAGAGTTCGCGGTAACTCTTGGGTTCGGGCAAGTCCAGCGGAATGGTCACCACGCGTTCGAAGACGTTTTCCAGTTGCGAGTGGGAATCGTTAGGGTGGGCGCCATAAAACGAAAAGAAAGTGATGGAATGCTCGCGGGCCAGTTCTCGGAGGATGTGATAGCTGCGAATTTTGCCGCCGGTATCCGGAGGAACCAGGCCGCCGGCCTTGACCCAGAGAATCTTCATGGGCGTTACCAGCAAATGCCTTCGTACCGGGCCGCAGTGTCAAGACGCCGAGCTTTTTCAAGGTTCACAAGGTCGATCACGATATGATCCGGCCGCAGGCTCCGCTGCACCTCTTCCTGGTTCAACCCGGTAGTTGCAATCACCACGACTTCGGATTCCTGGATCACCTGTTCCATGCTCGGACGGAGCAGCGAACCAATGTGGGGAATGACCTCTTCGATGTATTGGCGATTGGAACCAATCAGCCGCCCCAGGGAAACATTTTCGTCCCAGATCCGGACCTGCCGCCCTTCGCCCAGCAGATGCTTGCTCAATTGCACCTGCGGACTTTCCCGCAAGTCGTCGGTGGCCGCCTTGAAGCTCAGGCCCAGAATGCCGACATTCCGCTTTCCCGTCCGCAGGATCATTTCCACAGCTCGTTCCAGGTGTTGCTGATTGCTGACCAAAATAGCTTCCAGCAGCGGCAAACTGAGATCAGCTTCCTTCGCACGATAGCCGAGGGCGCGGATATCCTTCGGAAGACAAGACCCGCCGAAGGCGAAACCCGGTTTCAGATAACTGGGAGAAAGATTGAGCTTGGTATCGGCAAGAAACATTTGAGTTACCGCTTCCGCATCCACTCCAAAATTCTTGGACAGGGTTCCCGCCTCATTCGCGAACGTGACCTTCATCGCATGCCACACGTTGCAAATGTACTTCACCATCTCCGCCGCTCGAAAGGAAGTCTCGAAAATACGGCCGGGCGTCCAGGCATATAACTCGCGCAACTGGGCGCTATGGGCAGGGTCTCCCGACCCAATGACGGTCATCGCGGGCCCCATAAAGTCAGACACCGCAGTGCCTTCGCGCATGAACTCGGGATTCACGCACACTCCGAAATCCTCGCCGATCGTTTTTCCGCTGGCTTGCTCCAGCGCAGGAATCACGATGGACTCGGCTGTCCCCGGAAGCACCGTGCTGCGCAGCACCACCAGGTGAAATGAGTTCTTCTTTCGGAGGGCATCGCCGATCTCGCGGCAGACCGGCTCAATGTGGCCAAGGTCGAGTTTGCCGTTGCGCAGGCTGGGGGTGCCCACACACAGGAATGAAATGTCTGTACTCAACACCGCAGCCGCGGAGTCGCTGGTCGCATGAAGCCGGCAGGCCTTGCTGGCCTCCGCGATCAACTCGCCGACACCGGGCTCCACGATGGGGCTTTGACCGGATTCAATTGCCTGGACTTTCGCAGGGTTGAGGTCCACGCCCGTTACCTGGCTGCCCTGATGTGCCAGGCAGGCAGCCGTAACCGTGCCCACATACCCCAAACCGAAAATGCTGACCGCGCGACTCATGGGAGCTCTTCAATCGCAACCAAAACGAACAGCCTATCACGGTTGTGAATTGACGAGAACGATTCGGAGAGGAGGTGGTGGGTCAGTTTCACGGTCGAGGGCTGCTCAGACTTTGCGCCCTTAGCGGCAGTTCTTCGCGATCTTTGCGGTAAGAAAGCGGTTCACCGCAAAGGCCGCCAAGGATTCGCAAAGCCCGCGAAGCATTGCAAACCAAACTGACTACTACCTTCTTGCGCAAGTGATTGACTTGCCACTGCTGCGCCCATATCACCCTTAACGTTGCAGGGAGTCCATCCGCGTGATCGGCCAAACCAACTGCACGCTCGGACGGCGGCAAGGCTCGTACAGCAAAACACCGATCTCCTGCGTCACACCCGCAAAATCATGACTTCGGTAGCCTTTATGAGGGCGGCGGCGGTTTGCCCGGGCTTTAGCTGCATCTCGCGTGCCGACCTTGCGGTGATGATCGAGGTGATTTGCTGGCCGCCTATTGAAATCTCCACTTCCGCCATCAGGCCGCTGATCCGAACCGCATCGATTCGTCCCACCAGCTGATTACGGCCACTGACGCGGCGAATTACCAGCCTGCGCTCCTTCTCCGTTCTGCCTCGCGTTCTGAAAAGCAATCTGTCCAGTTCACTCTGCGGAATGCGATGATGCCCTCCGGCGGTCTGGAGGCTGCGAATTTTCTTCTTGTAAATCCATTGCTTGATGGTAGGGAAGCTGATCCCAAGCTGCAAAGCCGCATCCCGCAGCTTCAGCAACTCGCCGGCCTTCCGTCCCGCCTTGACGCCCCTCTGCATTAGACCGAAATCGTACCGTTAACGCAGGGCAGGGTCAACCCGCTTCAGTCTCATTCCGCACGGCCAAGAATCCAGCGAAACAGCATTGAACCGCATACTTTTTGACAGATAAACGGTTTGTTATATACACTTCCAGTTCCATAATTCGGAGGCGGAAATGCGTAGAACTGCTTTATTCCTTATCGGAGTGACTCTCTTTTTCTTTTCATTGCCCGGCTTTGCTCAGGAGAGCGACGCGGCGCTGGTTTCTTCCGATCCACAAGCCGGCGGCTCCTCGACCCCGGCAACCACAGCCGGTCAGCCAGACGGCTTCGTTCACAATTGGCTCTCCATGGTGTCGGAGACGCAATCCGAACAGCCTCACTGGATCACTCCGCTCAACACCACCACACCGCGGCTCGAGCAAGAGCTTCGCTACGACCTTCAATGGCAGACGCACAACAGCGGCGTCACTACGGACAACTACGGCGTCAGCAAGGGTCTGGAAATCATCCCGGCAAAGAATTGGGAGGTCATCCTCGCCATTCCGCCCTACATCGTGAACAACCCGGACTCTGTTAAGGATGGGTTTGGAGACTGGCAGTTTCTGGTGAAGTATCGCATAGCCGCTGGAAATGAGGAACACGGGAACTACATCTTGACGGCTTTCTATCAGATGACTTTTCCCACCGGGCAGTACCAGGAAGGTGCGTTGAGTCCGGTCATCACACCCACCATCGCCTACGGAAAGGGCTTCGGAAATTTCGATGTCCAGGGAACATTGGGTTACAGCCTGCCCACTGGAAATGTCTCGGTCATCGGACACACTTTGCCGTGGAATAACACCTTTCAGTACAAAATCTACAAGAAATTGTGGCCGGAGCTGGAAGTCAACTTCAACCACTTTTACGGCGGGAACGGAGATATTGTTCCCACCAGTCACCCCGGCAAAACGTCGGTATATCTCACCCCGGGCCTGGTGCTCGGCCGATTTCCCATTCACAATCGTTTCAGCTTGACCTTCGGCGGAGGATTCGAAATCGCCGCCACAAAGTTCCATCCCACCAATCACATTCCGATTCTGTCCATCCGCTTTCCGTTCTAAGACCATGACGCTCTGGCGGGTGCCTCTCACCTTCGGGCGTAACCGTCAGCCTCACCGTCATGTGCCGCAGGCCGCTGCATAGATGCGCAGCACAGTGCGGATGTGCTCTTGAATCGTGTCTTCGGTATTCCGTGCTGGCCGTCCTGAGCGGATCGCCTGGTATTGGGATGGCAGATATTGACTCCACAACGCAGGGGGAACCGCGCAGGAATCCAGGTTGGCGCGAAGCCGGGCCAGTTCCGCCTGCACCGCGGCGTCGACCCAGTAGTAGCGGCAACGGTCGCTGTAACTGTAAGCCCGGGCCAAACGTTGTTCCTCTTCACTTCCGTGGTAATAGGAACGCCAGTGGGCTGGATTCCTCACCATGGCTGCTTCGAGCGCCTCTCTGACCTGCGAAACACGAGCTCCCTTTCGATGTGCCAGTAATTCCCGTTCGATTGTGCTCAGCGCGAAGACGGCTTCGCGGAATGCGAAGGTCAGCCACGGTCCGACCTTTAAGATTGCAAAATGGTCTTTCACCATTTGTTGCAGAGCAATTGGCGGCTGATAATCGGTGGAGTGCGCCTCGTATACCAACCCAGGATGCTCGGGCAAAGCCGACGAGAGTGCCCTGGTTTTCTGCCGGTCGTAATCGAAAATCACGTTCTCGCCGAACTCCACTCCGGGCTGCACCACCAAGCCGATCACCCTCTCCCAGGCCGCGGATACTCCCTGTTCCTCGAACGCGGTACGGAAGACTTCCAGCGTGTGATGCACGTTTTCGGCTGGCGTGGTTGCCGGAGGATGGCCTTCGACCGATTCGCCGCCCGGAGCAGGAACCTCCGTGCCAATCACATATAGGAGAGGTGCAGAGCTCGCCGGCAGCCCGGCATGTGCTGTCTCCGCGGCGCGACACAGAAACGCGGCCCGGTGTGCGATGGTGCGTTCATCAGGGCCGGTGTTCCCATCGTCGGCGCACGCCATGCTCGCATCGAGATGAATCTTTCCGTACCCGCCAAGCACGCACCTGCGAACCAGTTCACTCGCTTTTTGCAGGGCGGCGCCAGAAGCTTGCTCTCGCCAGGGGTACGGACCCAAATGGTCACCACCGATGGACACACGCTCGTCGGGAAGTCCAGCGCGCGCCGCGGCGGAGTGGACGAAGTTAGCGAACTGCTCAGGCGTTTGCCCAGTGTAACCGCCGAACTGGTTCACCTGGCTCGAAGTGGACTCAACCAAAAAAACGGAGCCGTCTCTAATGGCCTGCTCGATGGCCGCAGCGATGACACTGGGATGAGCGGAACAGACGGCGTAAATGCCCGCCGGCTCGCCGCGGCGATTGCGATGGATGACCTCCCGCAGTCGTTGGCTCGCATTTTTGTTCGGCGCTTCCACCGGTTTGCCAGGTTATTCGGGCCGCGCCTCGAGCAGCAGGTGTTGGTTGAACGCAGCCGAAATCGTGGCTGTGGGGCCGTGCACGGTTCCGAAATCTTTGCCGCTCACATAATCGACGAGATGATACGCGCGATCCTCTAGACCGCGCAGTTCGATTCGTCCCGCCCAATGGCGGGCGAAGAACGCATAGTACATCTCCTCCCCTTTGCGGATCACGTGGGCTTCGGGACGATCGAACCCGATGTCATAAAGACCGCCGAGATACTCTCCGCGCGAGAGCATCTTGTCCTTATAAATATGGACCCATTTCTCAAACAGCTTCTCCCGTTTTGGCGTCAGGTCTGAGGTGCTGTGTTTGCTGACCAGACTCGGCAGCACGAACTGAGTCCCGACCACCCCGCCCACGCCGACGGTGGAAGCGAAATCGTTGGCGCCGTAGCTCAACTCAACATGGTCGCCAAAGTACGGCACGTTATCGCCCATGAGAGCTTTCAGAGTCTTACCCTTGGAACGAACCTGAAAGGAACTCTCAGGATCGGACGCCACCGACATATTGAAATGCGGCATGGTGAAGAATGAATACGCAGTTCCGCAAGGGCAAAATTCAACCAGGGCATCCGGTTTCACGCTGCGTGCGGTATCATAAATCTCACGGAAGAAGTCGGGCAGCGCTTCCACAGAATCCTCCGGCCGCTTGTGGTGGTGCGCCGGGTTGTAGCAGGCCGGAACCCCGTTCATGTGCTGGCCGTCGAGCTTTAGGCCGTCGAATCCCCACTCTCCCAGAATCTTGCGAACCAGCGCCTTGTGGTACTCCACCACATCGCGGTCGGCGGGGCAGAGATAGTCCGAGTTCCACCAGGAAATCTTTCGCCGCGATCCGTCCTGGTTGAGCAGGGCCCAGTCGGGATGCTCTTTCAACAAGTTTGAATTTGGCACAGCGCTCAGCGGTGACCACCAAAGTTGAGCGCGGAAGCCCTCCTGGTGAATTCGATCCACCAGGGCCTTCATGTCGGCATCGCCGTTGGGAAACTTCTTGGGATCGACTGCCCAGTCGCCGTAATTGTTCTGCCAGCCGTCGTCCAGGGTCACCCAGGAGAAGCCCAGCTTCTTCGCAGTCGGAAGCGTGTCGTACACCTGCTTGAGTTGCACCGAGCGGCCGTAGCCCCAGGCGCACCAGATGGGGCCAAAGGCGCTGTCGGGCGCGGAAGCCATTTGAAATCCCTGCCGCACCATCAGGCGGCGGTATTCGGTGAGCGTGCGGAAGTAATCGCCCTGATGCACCGAGACAAATGTCCGGAGAGTATGAAAACTTTCTCCCGGATCCAGAGTCTGCTGGTGCGACGAGCGCACCGCCACGCGAGCGTGAGCTGCGTCGGGCATGGACACAGGAAGCGAAATAAGCCGCGGCCCCGGTTCGATGTGGCCGACCGCCAGGCCGACATCTTTCCTCCAAACATCGACAATCGGAGTGCCTCCGCCGTAGTCGCTGGCATTCATGCCGAGATAGTTGTCCTGGCGAAATCCGGGGCGCAGCGGGCGCACCCAATCGGGCCGCTTTTCGTAGGATCCGCTTTGGTAGGACCAGAAGGGTGGGCCCGATGTTGCGGCGCCGGCGCTCAGGGAATATTGCTGGTTCGCCCAACCGTGAATGGTCAGCTGGGCGGCGCCTTCATTGGTGTACTCAACATCAAAAATGGCGATGGACGGGAAATCGTCGTAAATCGTGACTGAAAGGTTCTTGCGCAGGTCACCAGACTTGCCGATCAGCGTCAACCGCTCTCCCGCGCCGAAAATGTCAGACACGCGCTCACGGTGGCTTGAGGTCAGCGCGAAGTCGCTCCATGTATGACCCACTCCCGTGACTGTTTCCGACGCGGAGAACGAGACCAGACGCTGTGCGGCCTCATCGAACAGGGGGACGACCCGGCTGTGCAGTTTGCGATCGAATTCAATCCGCAGGACCGGGCTTTGGATCTGTAAGTCGGAGGAGCGGGAATTCGCCGGAGCGAGGACTTGACTGCCGTTGCCTCGCGCGGCGTTCCAGCCGGGCAACACCACGCTCAGCAAAACGCAGAAAGCCAGAGCGATTGCGCGAAAGCGGCCCATCATCGAAGGGTACCACCGATCACTGGCTTCTCCATCCGGCGCGCCTCTGCTCTTGACTCTGCGCTCGGCTCCGCACTTGGAGAGGCGGCAGAGATTGCGGTATATTGCGAACGATTACTTTTACTTTCGTTTGCCTGAGGTTGTCAAGGTGGTGTTCCGTAAGCCGGGAGGGCGCCTTATGTCGACAAGACTCACAATTTTATGTTTCTTGTTTCTGAGGTCATGGTCGGTCGCGCAGGACGCGCCTCAGTCGCCGGCCGGGGACCAGATCGGCTACAAATCCGCCGCCGATGCCGATCAGAAGAAAACTCTGCTGCTGAAGGACTTCCAGCCAGTTTCCATGCTGCACGCTCCCGTCCACAACGTGGATCGCGCGAAGTACTACGTAATCGACGTGCACAATCACGTGAACGATGCCATGCGCATCGACGATCACATGCCGCCCGAGCGCGTCATCGAGATCATGAACAACACCAACGTAAAGACGGTGGTCATCCTCACCGGCATGTGGGGCGACAAGCTGCAACACGTGATCGATGAAATGGTCAAACCTTACCCTGGGCGTTTCATCGTTTTTGCGCAGATTGACTGGAGCAAGATTGACGATCCCAACTTCAGCCAGGAAATGGTGGCGCAGCTTGACGATGCCGTAGCCCGCGGCGCGCGCGGCCTGAAGCAGTTGAAAGACCTCGGCTTAATTGATCGCGACAAATCAGGAAAGCTGGTGGCCGTGGATGATCCTCGTCTTGATCCCATCTGGGAAGAATGCGGACGGCTGGGCATTCCAGTCTCCATTCACGTCACCGACCCCGAAGCATTCTTTCATCCGGTAGATAACACCAATGAGCGGTATGAAGAATTGACGGAGCATCCGGACTGGAGTTTCTATGGGCCCAAGTATCCCAGTAAAGAGTCGATTCTGGCGGCGCGCGACCGCATGTTCGCCCGGCACCCGCACACTACGTTTGTCGCGCTCCACATGGCGAACTGGCCGGAGAATCTCGATTATGTTTCGCACCTGCTGGATACGCTTCCCAACGTGATGGTGGAATTCGGGGCGCGGGAAGCGGAACTCGGCCGGCAGCCGCGGCGCGCCCGCGAGTTCTTCCTCAAGTATCAAGACCGCATTATGTTCGGCACCGATAACGGCATGGACGAAGCCATGTATCGCAATCATTTTCGCTGGCTGGAAACCGCCGACGAATACTTTGATTACTGGGGATATCCGGGGCAAGGCCGCTGGAAGATCGATGGCATGGAGCTTCCCGATGAAGTTCTCGAAAAGGTGTACCACAAGAACGCCGAGCGGATGTTTGGGCAGTTTCGGGGAGTTGGTGCGGCCAAATAGACCACCACTCTATACCAGTGTCACTTCAATTCCCGCTTTTTTCAGCGCCGCCAGGTCCAGCTTGCGGATGCCACGGTCGGTGATCAAGTGGTGAACCGCCGAAAGTGGCGCAATCGAAGACAAGCTGCGCCGCCCGAACTTGCTGGAATCGCATACCATCACCACCACTCCGGCCACGTCCATCATGGCACGATTGACTTTGGCTTCGAGCAAGTTGGGCGTGCTCAGCCCGTGATGCACGTCCAGGCCGTCCACTCCCAGGAAAAGAATGTCTGCGTTCAAACGCCGCAAGGTCTCCTCGGCAATGGGTCCCACCAGCGAAAACGAGTTCTTTCTCAAAGTGCCACCGGTGAGGATGACCTCAAGCGAAGATCCGGACAGTTCTGCGGCGATGTTGGCCGCATTGGTGATGATGGTGAGATTCTCAAACTTCCGCAGCGCCCGCGCGATGGCGGTAGTGGTGGTCCCGGAATCAAGGATTACCACCTGTCCCTCTTTCACCATGCGGGCGGCAGCGGCGGCAATGCGCAGTTTTTCCTTACGGTGCAGCTTCTCTTTTTCCCGCAGAGTGGGATCTTCCAGCACACTCTCGCGGGCTGGCAACGCCCCGCCGTGAGTGCGGTGAATGCGGCCATGCCCATGCAGAATGTCCAGGTCTTTTCGGATGGTGACTTGGGAGGTGTGAAACTGCTTTGCCAGGTCTGCAACCAGCACCCGGCCATCCCGGTTCAGGATTTCCAGGATCAGTCGGCGGCGTTCTTCGTTCAGCATAGGCTTCCTCGCACCGTCTGGCTATCGGATGGGACGCAAGATGGCACGGCTGGTTGACATTCTTTTATCGTGACCGCTGCAATTTGTCCATGGCATGGGCGGCCGAGCCGGGAGCCTCCGCCGCTGGCAGCCGTATTTTACGCTTGACAGATCAGTATAAACGAAAGTAAAAGTATTGAAACGCAAGCATACGAAACCTTGCGGCATTGACCTTCGCGGGAGGCCTTCGATGCGAATCCCGGGTGCTGAGTATCTGCCGGTCCGTCTCTACCTGGCTCTTGCCCTTTGTCTTGTTCCTCTGGTTCCGGGCACGCTGCTCGGACAGGCGAGCTATCAGGCGCAGATTCGGGGTGTGGTGTCCGATTCGACCGGCGCGGTGATGCCGGACGCTACCATCACCATCACTGAAGTAGGCACCAACGTATCGCAGAGGGCGAAAAGTGATCGCTCCGGCGAGTACATTTTGAGGGCGCTTCGGCCCTCGACCTATGTGGTGAAAGCGGAAGCTCCAGGCTTTCGGCCGCTGGAGCAAAAGGATGTTGTCCTGGCGGTCGGACAAGAGACCAGCCTTAACTTTACCTTGCACCCAGCCGGTTCTTCCACCGAGGTCCAGGTAACCGAAACCGCGCCGCTGCTGGACACGGAAAGCTCACAGTTGGGTACCGACGTCACCACCCGGTACGTGAAAGAGATTCCCCTGCTAAACCGGAACTTTTTCGGCTTGGTATTTCTGAACGCCGGCGTTAGTGAGGTTGCAGGTTCAGGAGTCGCTGACAACTATCCCAGCGGCACCAACTTCGTCTCCAACGGACAGCGCAATGCCACCGCGGAAGTGCGAATGGATGGGGCATTGATCAGCGCTCCGGAACAGGGAGAAGGCGGTAACTCCAACGTTTATTACGAGCCTTCAGTGGAGGCCGTACAGGAATTCAAAGTCCAGAGCAATGCATTCTCGGCGGAGTTTGGCAGCAATGGCGGCACCGTGGTCAATATGGCGCTGAAGAGTGGCACCAATGCCTACCATGGCAGCGCCTGGTGGTTCGGCCAGCGGGACGTGCTGGACGCGAACGATTTCTTCAGTGACCAGGCCGGCCTGCCCAAACCAGCTCACTCGCGCGATCAGTACGGGGCCTCTTTGGGAGGGCCGATCCGGAAGAACCGGACATTTTTCTTCGTGGACATCGAGCGTGTGCTCGAAGCCAGCCCGGTCCCAATTGTGGCCACTGTCCCCACCAAGGCGGAGCGCACCGGAGATTTTTCCCAAGCCCTTATTACCGACCCGAACACGGGGAATGTGGTCCCGAATCTCATCTTCAACCCTCACCTGGTAGACCCGAATGGAGTGCGCACTGCTTTCCCCGGCAACATTATTCCCACGCAGTGGCAGGACGCCATTGGGCAAAAAATTCTCGCGCTCTACCCGCTTCCCAATCAGCCGGGCGGTCCGGATGGCACCAACAACTTTCGCGCCAACACCACCTCCAGCACCAAGACGCTGCAGTTCGACGCCAAGATTGACGAGCAGATCAATAATGCCAACCACCTGGCCGGCCGCTTCAGCCACTTGCATTCTTTCAACAGTGTTCCCACCATCTTGGGCGACGGCGAGTTCAATGATGGACTCAACCAACTCACCAGCGTAGAGAACGCCAGCGTGCAGCACGACTGGACCATCCGGCCAACTTTGTTGCTGAGCAGCCGGTTTTCCATCGACCACGTTTATGCTCCTGGGTATACGACCTACCCGTCCGCAACCTCAGTCGGGTTTCCTTCACTTCTGGACAACGCCAATCAGGGTATTTCGCGCATGCCGGGGATCCTTGTGGATTCGCCCTGGACTTCGCTTTTCGATCAGTGCTGTGTGGACACCAGGTTTTCCCACAACCTGTACGGGTACTCCTCGGCCCTCTCCTGGGTACGGGGAAAGCACAACTTCAAGTTTGGCGGAGAACAGCGGCTTTTCTACAACAACTTCCAGCAGCCCCCCTATCCCACTGGCTCTTTTCACTTCGCGCAAAACGTCACTGAAAATGTCATCGGTGCCAACAATCCGGACCAGGGCAATCCTTTTGCCGATATCCTGACGGGAGTTGGCGACACTGGAAGCATCGCTATCTATCCCGAGGTGCATAACCGCTCTAAGGAAACCGGTTTCTACGCGCAAGATGATTGGAAGGTCACTCCCAAGCTCACGCTGAACCTTGGCCTGCGTTACGAATGGAGTACGCCCTACAACGAGGCCCAGAACCGGCTACAGTTCAGTGATTTCACGGGAAACAGCGGAGTGACCGTTCCCGGGCTGCCGCTGATTTCCGGGCCGCTGCTGGGAACCACGGAATTTGCTAACCCCAACGATCGCAATGTGCCCGTGGACCGCAACAACTGGGCGCCGCGGTTAGGCTTCGCTTACCAGTTCGCGAAGGACACGGTTATCCGCGGCGGAGCGGGAGTCTACTATGGGTCAAACGTAGCCACCAACTTCCAATTTCCAGGCTCGGCATTCCGCAAAGACGGTGTGGTTTACTTCACCCACGACAACTTTCAAACTGTAGGTAAGCCGCTAGTAGATGCGACCTTTGCAGACCCTTTTCCTCAGGGATTGCCGCTTCCCCAGGGCACAAAATACGGCCCATTAGCAGATTGGGGATTCGCCAATCAGAATGACTTGGGCACCACCGAGGCGCAAAACGCGGACATTTACCAGTGGAGTCTTGGGGTGCAGCGGTTGCTTCCGGGGCAACTCGTGGTCTCGGCCGACTATTCAGCGAACCACAGTACGCACCTGCCGTGGGGTGGGGCGGGAGGGATTTGCGGTTGTGGCCCGTCTACTCGGGACCGGAACTTCATTCCTTCCTCTATTCGTCAGCAGTACAACACGCAGGCCCTTTACAACCAACTGCATGACCTGGCCAACAATCCGTTTCAGTCTCTCTTCACAGGTCCGAATGCGACTTTCAACGAGCCGGACTCGCAATACAACAACCCGCAGATCCCGCTGATCAATCTGCTGCGGCCCTATCCCCAATTTGATGGGTCTTTCGAAGGGCTACCGCTTCTGGAGGCGGAGTCGTTCTACAACGCGTTGCAAATCCGCTTCGAAAAGCGTGCCAGCCACTACATCAGCTTTGAAGGCGGCTACACGTTGTCGAAGTCAACCGATGATTCCTCCTCAGGCCGCAATGCGTTTATCGGTTCTCTGGCTTCCGACAATCCGCAGGAATTGGACAATCTGAAGGCCGAGCATTCGATCAGCGCCAACGATGCGACCCACCGTTTGGCGATGGCCATCATTGCCGACTCTCCGATTGGGCGCGGGCGGTGGATCGGGAGCGGTATGAACCGCATTCTGGACGGCGTCGTGGGCGGCTGGACGATTTCGACGATCTTGACCTTTCAGTCTGGGCAGCCGATAGATATCGGAATGTCACAACCTACGCTGGATGACGGCAATCAGCGCCCCAATGTGATCTGCAATCCGAACAGCGGGGTAAGCGCGCACCAGTCTGCACTGACCGCTTCTTCCTCCAATCCTTTGAGCACGTTCAATACGAACTGCTTCGCTAATCCTGGCTTTGAGCAGGCGGGAAACGCACCGCGCTACTTTTCCAATCTGCGAACCGACGGCATCCACAACATCGACCTGGCGATATCTAAAGCGTTTGTTCCCCGGGAAGGCATGAAGCTGGAATTGCGCGGGGAGTTTTTCAACGCTTTCAATACACCGCGCTTTGCTCCCCCGGACACCTTGTTTGGAGACTCAACCTTCGGACAGATCACGTCCCTGGCGATGGGAAGCACCCCACGCCACGGGCAATTGGGAGTGCGCTTTGAGTTCTAGCCGCGCCCGCCTGGGGGTCGCTTTCGCTCCTCGATACCGGACGAGAAGCGCGGGCACAGCGATTCTGGCTTTTCTGCTGCTCGCTCCCGTCCTGGGTGCGACGCCGGGTTCGACCGAGGATTGGACTCACTATGTCCGCATTGGAGCGTATGGCCTGGAAGGCCGCAACCCCGACGAAATTGTGCGCAGCGCCAGGGAAAGCGGTGTGTCCGGCATCGAGGTGGACAACGATATTGAGGGCCGGTATGAAAGCTTCCTCGACCCTGAAGAAAAGCTGAAGGCGATTCGTGCGGTTGCGGAGAAGGCCCATCAGTCGGGCAACCGCGCGTTCGTGTACATCGCAGGTACGGAGTGCATTACCGCCAACGCCGATCGAAGCGCTCACACTTTGGCCAAGGATCATCCCGACTGGCTGCAACGCAAACTCACCGGTGAGCCTGCCATCTTTGGCGGTGGCGACGCGTTCTGGATCGCCAAGGGCGACGAGGACGTTTGGGTGACTCCCTTTGCCCCCGAGTGGCGCAAGATTTACATGCAGCGAGTCCGGCAAATTGCGGCCACCGGCATTGATGGAATCTACGTGGACATTCCCTACTGGATGACACATTTCGACGGCTGGGAAGACACTTGGGCCAGTTTCGACGATTACACCGTAGCGGCGTTCCGCAGACAAACCGGATTGGATGCAAAGAAGGATATGAGACTGGGTGATTTCTCCGACCCTCACTTTCGCTCCTGGACCCAGTTCAGAATCCAAGCCATCACCGACTTTGTGCAGGAAATCGACCGCAATGCAAAATCAGTCAATCCCGCCATCAAGACGATTCCCGAAATCTATCCCGGAATCGAGGAAGAGTCGGTCCGGGTGGGCGCCGATGTTTACAGCCTCTACCCGGTGGTGGATGCCATCGCGCATGAATACGAGTTTGGTGAGGGCGACCATATGGCGTCGTCCCGGACTCCACTGGACTGGTTCTGCTATCAGGTGGGGATGCATTCCTTCCGTGCCTTTGCGGAGGGAAAAGCCACCTGGATCCTGAACTATTCGTGGGACGGTGATAAGAACGTCGACCCCCGCCAGTCGATGATGAATTTGGCCATGTCCGAGGTCATGGCGGGAGCTAACTTCTGGGATGCTCGCGGCCATGAGATGGCTGGGTCAAACGATCTGCCGACGCGAAAGACCATTTTTGCCTGGATCGAGGCGCACCAGGAAACTTTCTACCAGCCACGAACTGCCATCGCTCCCATCGGCGTTTACTTTTCTCCTGAGACCAGGAACTCTTATGCGCGCGAATTCATAGCTTCCTACCGTGGGATCCTTATTCTGCTCATGCAGAAGCACCTGGAATTTCAAATCGTAACCCCTCGCACGCTCCCGGCTTTTCAAGGAAGAACCCTGATTCTGCCCGACGTGCGAGTGCTGAGCGAGAGCGAAAAAGGCTGGCTGCGTGGATATGTGGACGCCAACAAAGTTCTGCTGGTCACAGGCGAAGATGCTACCGGACTGAAAGACCATGCGCACCTGATCCGCTTCAGCAAGTGCCCGGGAAAGGATTACAGCGCTGGCTTGCAAAGAGACTTTGCAGCCTCAACTCCCGATCAAGAGAACGAATTTCTTGAGCGTCTGCATGCGGATGCCGCGATCCGCGTGTTTGCGTCCCCCTTGATCGCCACCTCCATCGCCCGGGTTGCCGGAAAGCCTCACGTGTTCTTCGCCAACTTCGCGGGCCTGCGCGGGCGAGAAAACCCCATCCAGACCCCGCAGACTGGCGTGCAAGTCACCGTCGCTGGAACCACGAAACACCGTGGGTTCTTTCTTCCTTTCTTGGGCGAAGCGCAGCCACTGGATGGAACTGTAAGCCATGGCGTTGTCACCTACACGTTGCCTGCAATTGAGAAGGGAGCGGTGTTTTGGTATGAGCCGTGACGGCGAACAGGATACCAAACAACGCGACCACCGCGGACCGACCAGGAGTGATTGAAGGTGAATGCACTTTCTACATTGTTGAATCTACCGGAGACGGAGAAAACAACTCGCGGGCTGACGCATACTCCTGCAGAAATCGCCCAGCAGCCCGATACCTGGTGGTCCACCTTCGAGCTCTTCCAGAGGAAACGCGCAGAGATCCGGGACTTTCTGGCGGCAGCAGGGTTAGGCACGGACTACGGCTCCAGACCGGAGATTTTCCTGGTGGGCGCCGGAACTTCGGACTACATTGGGCAATCGCTGGTTTACCTGCTTCGCCAGGCCTGGGAGTGCGAAGTCACTGCAATTCCGAGTACAGATCTGCTGACCCACTTCGATGAACTGGTCAGGCGCAGGCAGAAATATCTGTGGGTTTCATTTTCCCGTTCGGGCGATAGTCCGGAAGGGGTTGCGGTGTTGCAAAATGCCTACCGAGAGCGTGCGGACATTCGTCACCTTGTGATTTCCTGTAACGCAAATGGACGAATGATCCGTGAGAGTGCCGGCAACCCGCAGGTTCTGAGCATCTGCCTGGACGATGCGGTGAATGACCGCGGACTGGCCATGACCAGCTCGTTTTCCAATATGGTGGTCTTCGGCCAATGCCTGGCTCACGCAGATGATCCTGCCCGATACCAGCCAATCCTGACGGAATTAGTACAGTCCGGAAAGAGCCTTCTGCCCACCGCCGCCGATTGTGCTGCTGAGCTGGCCAGGGAACCATACACCAAGGCTTGCTTTATAGGATCAGGACCGCTGCGCGCAGTCGCCAGAGAATCCGCGCTCAAGCTGCTGGAACTGACCGCGGGGAAAGTCCTGACCATGTCAGAATCGGCCTTGGGCCTGCGCCACGGCCCCATGGCCGCCCTGGATCAGGGCACTCTCTTCGTGTGTTTTCTTTCGGAGAATCAGAAAGTTCTGGAGTACGAGCGGGACTTGCTCAAAGAGATTGCCAGCAAGCGGCTGGTCAGGAGCCGGGTTGTGGTCGCGGGAAGCGGAGTCTCGTCGATGGAGTCCTTCGCCGAGCACTACCTCGCACCCGCCACCTCAGTCAGGGTCGCCGATAACTACCGTCCGCCCGTGGATGTGATTTTCGGGCAATTGCTCGGCCTGTTCTTCTCGCTGCGATGCAACCTGCGGCCCGATTGTCCCAGTCCCAACGGCGCCATCAGCCGCGTGGTACAGAATGTCACCGTCCACTCCTGACACTAAGTCGCGTTGCGCGTACAGTACCTTGCGAAAGGAATTTTCACATGATTGAGGTCTGCGTAGTCGGCGAGCTCAACCTGGATCTCATACTCTACGGGTTGCCCAAGGACCTGGTGCTCGACCGCGAGCACTTGGCCAGCGGTCTGGCCTTGACCCTGGGAAGCTCTTCGGCGATCTTTGCCCACAACTTGTCCTCGTTGGGCACGCAAGTCGGCTTTATATCGAAAATCGGCGCCGATCCCCTGGGGAAGATCGCGGCGGAGCGGCTGTCGGCTGTGGGCGTCGACATCAGCCGGATGAAGCAGGGAGCCGGCAAGACCTCCACCGGGCTCACGGTCGTGCTGCCTCACCCTCAACATCGCTATATCTTGACCTATCCCGGAACCATGTTTGAGATGCAGGCTTCCGACATTGACACGGAGTATGTCTGTCGGGCTCGCCACTTACATCTCTCCTCTTTTTTCCTGCATCGTGCTCTGCGCCCGCGAATCCTGGATTTGTTCCGGCAAGCCAAGCATGCGGGCCTGACCACTTCGCTCGACACCAACGATGATCCAGAGGATAAGTGGGGGCAAGACTTGATCGAGGTCTTGAAGTATGTCGATCTTTTCTTTCCCAATGATCGCGAAGCCAAGAAAATTGCGCACACGGCGGATCTCTCGCAGGCGCTGAATCTTCTGGCCGGTCTGTGTAAGGTGGTGGTGGTGAAGCGTGGCTCGGGTTCGGCCATATGCCGCTCCGGCGACGAGCAGTGGAGTTCAGCTCCCCCGGCGGTCAAGATGGTGGATGATGTGGGCGCCGGCGACACCTTCGATGCCGGCTTCGTTCACCTGTACTTACTGGGCGCAAACCTGGAGGACTGCCTGGCCTTCGCCAACATTGCAGCGGCGTACTCGGTGACTCGAGAAGGAGGCACCGAAGCATTTCGCGACCGTAGCGGGCTCGTCAACTTCATCCGTCAGCAATGGAACTTGGCGGGACGAGGGTCCTTGCCGGGGAAAGCCAGCCGGTAGCCGCTTATGCGCCAATCGCACGTCCCAAAGTCGTGACCCTTCGTCATAAGCGATCGTGGCTGCCATCTTGGGAACGGGCATTAGGAGGTTTCTTGAGACCATGCCAGCCCCCGGGGCGAAGACACATGCACGCTGCTATCTATGCTCTCACTCTCAAGCAGGCTCTTCAGTTTAAGGAGCAATGGTAGCGTCACTTCTTGTCCGGCCGCGACCAGCAACGAACCTTTCCGATTGCGAATCTCCTGCTCGATGATCATCCCTGGAGAGAGGTCGGCAATGGGCAAGATGCGCACCTGCTTGTCGGCGACCTCGGGTTCCAGTTCCACCAGGGCCTCGAAAATCCGGGGATCCAGCTTCCGGCCTTGGCGCGAAAGCCGGCTGGCTGCCTCGGCGCGCGAGAATCCCTTGTGCAGGAGTGAGTCAAAAGCCAGTGCCACTTGAAGCAGATCGGCACCCAGTCGCATGTCCGCCGCCTCACGGTCGGCGATGTCGCCCTCCACGGTCGTTGGCCGGCTTTGGTGGGCGATGATCCAGGCGATGGGCTCCATGCGGGGAATCTTCGAGAGCAGATCGTGGGCAATGGTGGGATGAGTGTCATAGCGGGCCTGCTCCTCCGGCGACAACTGGCGGCCGGAGTACACTCCCTCGATGATTTCCGGATCAATCGCCACACAGCCGAGCTGCGACATCATGGCCGCCACTTCGTACTTCCAGGGGTTGCCCAGTGCCAGCCGGCTCACGATGTGATGCATGTAGCGGCGCGCACGGGCGGCGCGGCTAAATGCCGCCGGACTCACTAGGCTCAGAACGTCGGTCAGCACCTGGACGCTTCCGCTCAAGGTTTGTTCCAGCAATTGCTTTTCGGCGACCACCAGGCGGTGTTGCAGCAGCGCAGCGGTGAGGGTGGTGGCCAGCAAGTCCTTTTCGCAGGGCTTGGTGAGAAAACGGAAGATGTTGCCCTCATTGACCGCCTTGACCGCAGTTTGAATATCCGCATTGCCGGTGAGCATGATACGGACGGTGTCCGGGGCCCGCGACTTGATCTTGGCCAGCAATTCGACACCGTCCATCTGCGGCATGCGCATGTCCGAGACCACTGCTGCGTAGGGACCGTTGTTTTCCAGAAGAATCAGCGCTCCCGCGCCGCCCACGGCAGTCTCGGTGTCAAAAAGGCCGTGCAGCAGGCGCTGGAGACCCTGCAAAACGGCGGGTTCATCATCCACTAGAAGGACTTTCTCAGGAATTTTCTCAGACATTTTGGCTCACTTTCGTATCCTCAAGTTCTCTGCATTGGCTCTTCCAAACCGGCAGCTGCTCCGCGACCCCCAAGCCAGTCAGTAAAGGCAGGTCAATGGCGTCGTGACTCGCGTCAGGCCGCGACGGATGCAGCTCACGGTCAAGGAAATTTGCCACGTGCACCGCGATCAAGGGTGAAAAGCTCTCGCGGCGGGCCAGCCCAGGTGCGTGGTGCCAGGCGACTGCCTCAACCACGGCATCGGGCAGGCCCCAAAGCCCCAACAGGTAGGCGCCCACCTGGGCGTGCGTGGTTCCGAAAACCCCTTGCTCACCTTCCACCAACGTACTGTGCTCGGCGCTTGCCAGCCGGATGGCCGCGTCGTATTCTTCGCCGCACGTCGAGGCCAACACCACCTGCCCGATGTCGTGTAACAGACCGGCAGTGAAAGCATCCTGGGCCACACTTTCGGGCAGGCCCTCGGCGCGTACGATGGCCTGCGCCAGCGCGGCAGTCGCACGGCTGTGCCTCCACAGGCCATGGAGTTTCTCCGCCAGCGGGGTGGGCAGCTCGGAAAAAAGGTCATGCGACACCAGAGCCCGGAGGTTTTCAATGCCGATCACGGAGACGGCGCGCCTGGGATCGGATCCCCGTTCGGCCACACCCAGGAAGGCGGAGTTGACCAGTTGCAACAACTTGGCGGTCATGCCCATGTCCTGCACCACGATGTCCGCCACAGCAGCAATGGAAGCCGCGGGAGACGCCAGCAAACTCCTTAGCGATTGGCACAGAGACGGCAGGCTGGGCACGGTCTCGACTTGCGAGACCCACTGCATCAGCTTGGGGTTGTCGAGCACGTCGCGCAACGCCAGAGCACGAATGAGTTTCTGCTTCAGTTCTTCCGCATCGCAGGGTTTTGAAAAATACTGATGCGTGGGCTTGGTGGACCGAAAAATTGTGTCGCGGTCAGATTGCCCGGAAAGCACCATGCGCACGGTGCGGGAGAATTGCTGCTTGACTCGTTCCAGGAGTTCGGCGCCATCCATGCCCGGCATGCGCATGTCGCTGATCACCACATCGAAGGGAGCGTGAGCCATGGCGTCCAAAGCCTCACGCCCGCCCAATACAAATTGCATCTCCCATTCTTTGCGCATGCTGCGAAGACTGCGCTCCAGTCCGCTGAGCACCATGGCATCGTCGTCGACGAATAGGATTCGCTTGGTCATAGCGGCGGCGCCACCGGGACAAGCGGCAAACGAATGAAGAAAGTGCTCCCTTTTCCGATCTCAGTTTGGAAGAAAATCTGTCCCTGATGCCGGTTTACGATGGCGGAGTGCGCCAGGGTCAGGCCTTGGCCGGTGCCTTTGCCCAACGCTTTGGTGGTGAAGAAAGGCTCGAAGATCCGCGAACGGATTTGTTCCGGAATGCCCATGCCGGTGTCCTGCACGGCGATTTCGGCCCATTGGCTGTCGTGGCTGGTGGTGATGGTGATGGTGCCCTTTTCGGTCGATCCGTTTTCCACCGCGGTCGCAATCGCCTGCGCGGCATTGATAATGAGATTGAGAATCACCTGATTGAATTCGCCGATCAGGCAGGGAATCAGGGGCAGGGTCTGATCAAAATGGGTGACTACGTCGGCCACATACTTCCATTCGTGGCGCGCCACGGTGATGGTGGTTTCGATGGCCTTGTTGATGTCGATGGCCCGTTTTTCTTCCGAACCGGGGTGGGAAAATTCCTTCATTCCCTGCACGATCTTGGCCACTCGTTGTACCCCGTCCAGAGACTGCGCAATCGCCGCGGGAATTTCTTTGAGCAGGTAATCCATGTCCGCCTGCTCGGCGAGCTGGTCAAATTGAGTCAGCAACTCCCGGGATACCGTGCTGCTTTCGGCTTGTTGCCGCATCGTCCGGCTGAGCTCGAGCAAGCCTGCGAGCGCAGCCCACGAGTCTCTTAAGAATCGGGTGTTGTCGCCGACGTACTGGGTGGGGGTATTGATTTCGTGGGCCACGCCGGCGGCCAATTGACCGATGGCTTCTAACTTCTGGGCTTGGCGGAGCTGCTCCTCCAGACCTTTGCGTTCCGTCACATCGGCCCCGGTGACCAGCAAGCGCGGCGGTCCCGGTTCGGAAGCGGGAAGGTGGCGGACGTGTAACCCAATGAAACGCGCCCGGCCATCCCGCTCGAAGCGCAATTCACTGCGGCAGGCAGTTTCTGCCTGCAACCAACGATTCACTTCCAGATTGATTTGCGGTTGCGACCACTGGATTCCGCAGTCGTCGATTCTGCGGCCCATCACCTGCCTGCCCGATATGCCAAAGGCTTCGGCCGCCGTAGGATTCCAGCGCGTGATGCGGCCGGCTCCGTCCAGCCCGATCAAAATGGACGGAATCGATTGCAGGAACAGTTCTGTTTCGGAATAGGCAGCCTGTAGTTTTAGCTCCGCCTGAATGCGATCCTCAACCACTCGCGATACCGCGAGCAGGCCCTCGGGCGCGCCATCGGACTCACGCAACAGAGATATGCTGGATTCCACATGCAAGGGTGTGCCGTTCTTATGCCGGTAGCGAAAGGTGTGCGCCTCGGGCGGTTGGCCATTCCGCAGGCTGGCTACGATGTCCTCCACCGCGGCCAGGTCATCAGGGTGGAGGATCGCCGGCAGATTTGTGCCGAGCAGTTCCTGGGGAGCATAGCCGAGATGGCGGGCATACGACGGGCTGGCGTAACGGCACTGGCCGTGGAGATCGCGCACCGTGATCAGGTCGTTCATGTTGTTCATGATGGCGCGAAACAAAGCCTCGCTACGCCGTAAGGCATCTTCTGCTGCCTTGCGTTGGGTGATGTCGTTGAACTGTACAAAGAAGCCGGTAGTATGTTGGTCCAAGTCCAGCACTGTGGAGAGTGTGATTAACGTCCACGCGACCGCCCCGTTCTTGGTGAGGAATTTTCTTTCAAACTCTTCACTCCGCCGTCCACTCTTCAAAAACTGGGCCAGCAAGTCACTCGAACTGGGTCGATTGTCGGGATGGCCGATGGCGTGTACGCCCATCGCCATCAGTTCCTGCTGGCTGTAACCGAGAAAGTCCGACAAAGCCGGGTTCACCTGTAGAAATTCTCCCGTGATCTTGGCCAGCGCCATGCCGGTTCCGGCATACTCAAAGGCGCCCCGCAGGCGTTCTTCGCTCTCCCGCAGAGCGCGTTCCAAAATCGTTTGGGAGCCAATCTGCAGCCGCACCCGCAATTCACGAACGTCCACCGGTTTGTAAAGGCAGTCGTCCGCACCCGCTTCCAACGCGTCCACCCGATCCTTTTGCTGCTTCCAGTCGGAGAGCAGGATCACATAGGTGGACTTGCCACGGAACCCCTGGCGCAAGCCCCGGCAAACGTCGGTTCCGTTGAGTCCGGGCATGGTCCAGTCCAGCACTGCCAGGGCCGGTGCATCGGACGACTGCAATGTTTCCAGGGCTTCCAGACCATCTTTGGCGACGATAATGTCGTAGCCCATCCGGCTCAGCAGCTGCTGCAGGTGAGTCAAGCTGGTTTGGTCCCCCTCCGCCAACAGCAGACGGGTGGGAGGTTTTCCTAAACTGGGTTGGTCACGGGCAGACATGGCGCACAGGAAAGACATCGGCAGTTCAGAGGAGTTCTTCAGCGAAGGCGTACGGTCGCGCCTAAAGTATCGTCTTCCCCACCCGATGGTTCCTCATAGATGTGTGTGTCCTGTCGGCGCCGCCGACGTTCCCGCACGGACCGGTATTCATGAATCTCGGCCAGAAAACATTGTTGGTGGTTTCGCTGACCGTCGCCGGCGTTATGACCGTGCTGTATGCGGTGGGACGTGACGTCCTGATGCGGAGCTATCTGGAACTGGAACGGGAGCAGACGCGGAGCGCGGTGGCGCGCACCGAGGCTGCATTGGACGATCAAATCAACAACCTGACCCGCAGCACGAACGATTACGGGGAGTGGGACCGGACCTACGCTTTCATGCAACATCCCTCGCAGGGCTACATCAAACAAGAGTTTGAAAACGACACCCTGCAGGGGCTGCAGATCAATTCGGTTTTGCTTGCGGAGGTTTCGCGAAGGGTTGTGTTTTTCAAAGCCTATGACTCGGTAGCGAACCTGGAAGTCCAAGTCCCCAGCGAACTGCAAAGCGCGATCGCCGCAGATCCCTGGGTACAGCAGGCGATGGCAACCTCTACTCCGGCGCATGGGATTCTCCTGCTTCCACAAGGCCCAGTTCTGATTGCGGCTTGCCCCATTCTTACCACGGCACGACGGGGGCCGGTGCGTGGCGTTCTGGTAATGACGCGCAATCTGGATGCGACGCTGGTCGAAGGCCTGAGAGAGCGTACGCTGCTTCCGTTGGCGATTAACCTGGCCTCCAGTCTCTCCCTTCCGGTGCAGGCAGCACGCCGAGCGCTGGAGTCAACGCCGGAAAAAGTTCACGTTCAGGCGTGGAACCAGGCGTTCGTCGCTGGTTCCTCGCTCTTGCGTGATGTCCACGGTCAAGCCGCGCTTCTGGTGCAGGTGGAAATGCCGCGATCGGTGTTTCAGCGCGGTCTTACCAGCCTGCGCTACTTGTTGGCTACGCTCTGCATTGCCGGTCTCGTCTTCGGAGGCGCCACGTTGTTACTGTTGCGTCACATTGTCCTGGCGCGCCTAACCCACCTCAGCGCCGAGGTCGGACGGATTGGGAGTGGCAGGTCCAAGGACCTTTCGGAGCGCATCCTGGTGCCGGGGGGCGATGAGATTGGCAGACTGGGCCGCGACATCAATCGCATGCTGGGGGCCCTGCAGAAGAATGCCGACCTGGAGCGCATGAATGAAGTCCTGCGGCAGGAGATCAAGGATCGTCAGTTGGCGGAGACGGAGCGCAATCAAATGGCCGTCGAGTTGTTGCACGGCCAAAAGTTGCAGGCCGTCGGCGCACTGGCCGCCGGTGTCGCTCACGAAATCAACACTCCCATCCAGTTTGTGGGAGACAACGTGCGCTTTCTGCATGAGTCCTTCGCCCACATTGCCAAACTGCTGGAGCGCTATGAAGCGCTATATCAGGCGAGTTGTGGCCACGCCACCAAGCCCTTGCTCGATGCGGTAGACGAGGCCCGTCAACGGGCCGACCTGGAGTTCCTGCGCAAGGAAATTCCCGTGGCCCTGGGCCAGAGCCTGGACGGCATTGGCCGAATCGCCACCATCGTCCGAGCGCTGAAAAACTTTTCCCATGTGGACTCTGGGTCGCAGCAGACCGCAAACGATCTCAATGCGGCGCTGGAAAGCACCCTGGTGGTTGCACGGAATGAGTTCAAATACCTGGCGGACGTGGAGACGGCATTTGGAGACTTGCCGCTAGTGGTTTGTTACCTGGGAGACCTGAATCAGGTCTTTCTGAATCTGATGCTGAACGCCGCGCACTCCATCGCCGATGTCGTCAAAGGGACGGACAAGATGGGGAGCATCCGAGTGGAAACCCGCGTTGACTCTAAACCTGACGGCGATTGGGCGGAAGTGTCGATCAGCGACACCGGAACCGGAATTCCCGAAGCAGTCCGGGAACGCATCTTCGAACCATTCTTTACCACGAAGCCGGTAGGGAAAGGGACGGGACAAGGCTTGGCCTTGGCTCGCGCGATTGTGGTGGAGAAACACGGCGGCAGCTTGACCTTTGAGACCGAGATGGGCCGGGGCACCACGTTCCATGTCCGGATTCCGGTCAATGGAATTGGAACTCAAGCTGCACGCGCAGCCGGCGCGACCACGGCGGGATAAGCATTCGGTTCTCACCCGGTTTGATCCGTATAACGCGCTTCAGCCAACCTGCCAGACGCTGTCAAGCACGGTGCCATCCACCCACTTGACGATGGCCACAGGGCGGCCGCCGCGACTCGGCCGCTGCGGCTTGCCTCCGCAGATGCGCTCCACTTCGGCCTTGATCTCTTGCAGCGGGCGGATGGGAAGCTTCGACCCTTTGACGGCGTCCATCAGATCCTGACGGCACGGGTTGATGGCGATGCCGCGCTCGGTCACCACCACGTCGATCAATTCTCCGGGCCCACACAGCGTGGTCACCTGATCAACGATCACGGGAATACGATCGCGGAACGACGGCACAGCCAGGATGGTGCAGCCTGCGGCCAGGCAGTTCTGCCAGCCGCCGATGCCGTGAAGCAGCCGTCCATCGGAGTGGGTGACAACATTGGCATTGAAGTTTGCATCCACCTCGGTCGCGCCAAGCACGACTGCGTCCACCAGAGAAGCGAAGTTTCCTTTTCCGTGGTAGTTATACGAAGTGAACGGAGAAGTCGCGACGTGGCGAGGGTGGTTGGCCATCGACTGGACCCCGCTGAGGTCGAAGGTCTGACCATCTAAAATGTAGTCAGTGAGGCCTTCTTCCAGCAGTTCAACCAGATACTTGGTCGAGCCGCCGCGCACGAACCGCGCCTTCACGCCCGCTTCTTTCATCATCTGCTTGAGGTAGCTGACGAAAGCCAGCGCAATCCCGCCCGCGCCTGCCTGGAAGGAAAATCCGTTGCGCATGATGCCGGCGTCACGCAGGAAAAGCGCCACCAACTGGGCGATGCGCAAGCGGTCGGGGGAACGCGTGATTTGCGTTGTCCCGGAAACAATCCTGGCGGGATCGCCGATGGAATCGACGGTGACGACGTAATCGACATTGTTGCCTTGAATCTGCCAGGGAACGCAGGGGAAGGGAACCAGGCTGTCGGTCACGGCGATCACATGATCGGCGTACATAGAATCGGCCAGCGCAAAACCCAGAGAGCCGCAGGCGGATTTGCCATGCGAGCCGTCGCAGTTGCCGAAGGGGTCCGCAGTCGGCGCAGCGATCACGGCGATGTCGATGTGCACTTCGCCGTCCTGAATTGCCTGCCATCGCCCGCCGTGCGAGCGCAGAACTCCCATGCCGCGCATTTTCCCTTGCGTGCAGTAGTCGCCCAGAGGTCCATTCATGCTGCCTTCAATGTGGTCGATCACGCCCGAGGCCATCAATTCAATGGCAGCTTTCTGCGAAGGAAACGATGCGCTGGGAAACCACGTGAGATCTCTGACTCCAATTCTTGCCGCTGCTTCGAGGGCCATAAGGGCGACGCGGTCGCCATCCCGCAGGTGATGGTGAGAGGAAATGACCATGCCATCGCGCAGGCCGCATTTTCCGAGTGCGGTCTCGAGGTCCGCTACGCGCTTATCGCCATTCTCGGGATAATCGGCGGCGGTACGGATAGGCGGTGCAGCTTTGTTCCCGTGCGGTTGGTACTTGCCGACGCCTGCGTAGGGAACCTGGGGATGACCGTTCACCATCTCCGGGACCATACGTCCGGCGGCGTTGATCGCTACTTCCGTTTTTTCGAGAATGGCCATGACTTCCACCTGACTTCGCTGCGCCGGATTGCCGGCACTACTTTAAATATTCACGCCACCAGCCCCATCGCCTGGGCCCGCGCCATGAGCTTGAGGGCGCGCTGCACAACTGGTGCGTCGATCATCTTCGACCCCAGGCTTACCACGCCCAGGCCTTTCTGCTGGGCCTCGTGATATGCGGCGACAATTTTCCGCGCTTTCTCGATCTCTGCCGGTGTCGGCGCAAAAGCCTGGTGAATGACCGGGATTTGCAGCGGGTGCACGCACCCCATGCCTTCAAACCCCATGGCGCGGGAATTCAGGCCCCAGGCACGTAAGCTGTCCATGTCGCCAACGTCGCCAAAGACGGAATCGATGGCCTGCACGCCCGCAGCGTGGGCGGCATTCACTATCCGTTGCCGCGCGAACCAAGACTCGGCGCCAGTCGGCGTTTTCACCACGCCGAGGTCTGCAGTGTAGTCTTCCAGCCCGATGGTCAGTGCCACAATGTCTGCGCTCGCAGTCGCAATCTCGTATGCCTTCTCGATTCCCAGCGCGGATTCGATGATCGGCATCAGCCAGATGGGGCGAGTAATACCGTATTCAGCCTTAATCTCTGCGATCTTCTGACTGACGACGATCACCTGCTTCGGCGTCTCCACTTTGGGAATGAGAATCAAGTCGGGCGACTCGGGGACGATTTCCTCCAGGTCTTCTAATCCGAGGGGAAGCTGGTTGATGCGCACCATGCGCTCGCACTGCTGAAAATCGACGGCACGCAACGCATTACGCACCAGCAGTCGCGCCGCGTCTTTCTCATTGGGGTGAACGGAATCTTCGAGGTCAAGAATGATGGCGTCCGCTCCGTGCAGCCCGGCATTGATGAAATACTTCGGCTCGCTGCCAGGTACATAGAGCCGTGACCGCCGCATGCGATCCCGCGGAGAAGGTTCAGGGAGCGAAACTCTCTCCGGCAGCACGCGCGTGTCTGCGCCCAGTCCTGCGCGCCGAGCGGCGGCTTCAATGCGCGCCGCAATCACGAAGGGAAGCGCACCCTCGTCGTGGATCGTTACCAGCGCATGCCGCACGCCCACGGCTTCCAGCACTTCTTCAGTCTGCCGGCAGATCGCATCGCCGTAGTAGGGTTTGACGCGCGATTCGAGTTCTATCTGGACCCCGCCGTGCTCGCGCGGTTCAATCCGCACGTGTACATCCGAACGAATCTCCGGACCGCTGTGTCCCGCCTCGCCCGCTTGCCTGGCTTGCGTTTCAATCTCGACACTCATGAGCGTCCTTTCAATCAGCGACTCCTGTTGTTGCCGCCAGCCACTGCGTATTCAGGCTCCGGTTGGGTGCCTGCCGGTTGTTGCAATTTCGCCAGAACCGCATCTGTCATCTCTACCGTGCTGGCTGCGCCCTGGCTGATGGCTTTTGCACCGCCTGGAATGCGCATCATGTCATAGGTGCGTACTTTGCCTTCCTTCACCACGGCCGCAATGGCGTCGCGGATGCGCCTGGCCTTCTCAGTCTCGCCCACGTGGTCGAGCAGCATGACGGCCGAGAGAAACATGGCGATCGGATTGACGATGGGCGGATCCAGTTCCGCATACTTTGGCGCCGAGCCATGAGTGGGCTCGAACACCGCCACTTCGTCTCCGATGTTGCCGGACGCTGCAAAACCTAGTCCGCCGATCAACCCGGCGAATGCGTCGGAGATTACGTCGCCAAACAGGTTCGACGCGACCACTACGCCGTATTCTTCCGGATTCTTGGTCAGCCACATGGTCTGGGCGTCGATATTGGTCGACGAAAGCGCGATTCCCGGATATTCTTTTGCCACCGCTTTGGCTTCTTCTTCCATCATTCCGGAAGTTTCGCGCAGCACGTTCGGCTTTTCACAAATGGTGACCGATTTGTATCCATACTTCCTGGCCCAATCGAAGGCGGCCTGGCAAATCTTGTGGGCCGCTGAACGAGTGATGATGCGCACCGAAATCGCCAGGTCCGGCCCCGCAACTCCAGCAAACGCTTTGAACTTTGCATGCGTGGCCAGCGCAGTGCGCACCGCCTCGGGTGGATTGGTCCACTCGACGCCCGCGTAAAGTCCTTCCGTGTTCTGCCGGAAGACAACCACGTTCACTCGCGGCTCCTCGAATCCTCCCGCGGGCTTCTGGCGAATGAAATTCAGCGGATTGCCCGGAAACGAAATACAAGGCCGGATGCAGGTATCGAGATGAAAACGCTGGCGCATGGTCACGATCGGGCTGAAGTAGGAATAACCTTTACCTTTGAGATCGGGTCTGAGCTCAGCTTCCGCTTCCTTCTTGGGTTTGGAGGTGATTGCGCCGAACAGCCCCAGCTTGTGCTGGGCCAGCAAGCCGACCGTGCGCTCCGGCAGGGCGTTGCCCTGGTTGCGCCAGCATTCCCAGCCGATTTCAGCGTGAATGTATTCGGCGTCAAAACCGACTGCTCGCAGCAACCGCAGAGCCTCCGGCAGAACCTGAGTGCCGATTCCATCTCCCGGCATTGTGACTACCGTGTATTTCGCCATAAGTTCATCCTCGATTCTTTCTTACGCCAGCCCCAGCCTCTTCGCGACCAAATTCTCGGCGCCTCCCGCAATCACCAGCGATTGCGGCACGCTGCCCAATGGCGGGAAAACAAAAGTCTCGCCTCGCCAGGTGATCGTGCCCGAGGTGAAATCAATCTCTACGTTTTCGCCGGGGATAATGGTTTTTTCCTTGGCTACGATCTCCTCACAGAACCGATCCCGCAGCCGCCGGGTGAACTCGGGAACCTCCACGCAGAGGAACCCGTTGTTGTACGCGTTCCGCAGATAGGTTTGCGAAAAACTGCCCGCGATCACCAGTGGGATCCCTTTCGCTTTGAGGCAGGTGACCGCTTGCTCGCGGCTTGATCCGGTGCCGAAGTTGAAGCCACCCACAATCACGTCTCCGGCGCGGGTGCGCGATGCAAATTGCGGATCGTAGTTTTCCATGACGACTGCGGCCATCATTGCGGGCGTCATGTCGTCGCGATAGGTATAGTCCTTGCCATAGATGGCGTCGGTATTGACGTTATCCTGCGGCAGAAAGAGCAGGCGGCCTTTCACTCGCTCAGGGAAGCCGGCAAGAATTTCGACTTTCTCGGAAGGTCCCTTCCCGTTTCCGTTTATTTCCGTGAACCGGCGCGCAGGGGTGACATCTGCAAATGGATGTGCGCCGGTGATGTACCCCGCGATCGCTGATGCCGCCACCACCTCTGGACTTGCCAGGTAACACTGGGCATCGCGCGACCCCATGCGGCCCTTGAAGTTGCGGTTGGTGGCAGAGACTCCGACCTCGCCCTTTTCCAGCAACCCAACTCCCAGGCCGATGCAGGGCCCGCATCCCGCGGGCAGAGGAGTCGCACCCGCATCGAGCAGCGTCTGCCAGACGCCGCGTTTCTCCGCTTCCCGTTGCACCCACGCGCTGGCTGCTCCCAGATAGAACTTCACTCCGGCCGCAATCTTTTTCCCGCGTAAGACTCGGGCCGCAGCTTCCAGATCCTCCACTCTCGAATTCGAGCAGGAAATCAGGTAAGCCTTCTGAATGGCCACCTTCTTTTCTCCCATGACAGCGAGCGACTGCATCACCTGCACGGTGTCTGGCCCCGAGACATGAGGAGTTACCTGGTTGAGGTCGAGCGTGATGCGTGCGGCGTAGGAAGCATCCGGATCCGCCGCCGGCGCTGCCTTGATCCAGCTCGCAATATCTTTTTCGTTGAAGCGTTCAAGGTTCTGCTCCCGCAAACGCAGGTGCACGCCGCGCAAATACTCAATCGCGATTTCATCCACAGGAAACCACCCCACCAGAGGTCCCCACTCGGTGCTCATGTTTGCAATGGAGAATCGCGCATCCATCGACAAACTGGCCACCCCCGGCCCCGAAAACTCGACGGCAGCGTTGAGCGCTTCGTCATGGTTGTAGAGTCCGCACAGGCTGATGATCACGTCTTTGCCGCTCGTGCCCTGGGGCAGCTTTCCTTCCAGCACAACCTGGATCGACCGTGGAATCTGCCACCAGAATTCGCCCGTGGCCCACACCGCCGCAGCATCGGTGCGCACGATGGGCGTGCCAATGGCGCCCAGCGCTCCGTACATGTTCGAGTGCGAGTCGGAGGCGACCACGAACGATCCCGGCACCACATAGCCGCGCTCCACCATGATCTGATGGCCAATGCCCAGGCCCGCGGGATAGAAGTCGACTCCGTGCTCCTTGGCAAAGGCTTCGATCGAGTGGTACTTCTTCAGGGTGGCCTCATCCTGATTTTGAATGTCGTGATCAAGAGCGAAAACCAGCTGCCTGGCATCAAAAATCTTCTTCGCTCCAATGGCTCTGAACTTGCTCATCACCGCCGAGGTGTTGTCGTGCGTCATCACGTGAAAGGGCCGTATGGAAACGAAATCGCCGGCCCGTAAGGGCCGCTTTGGCCCTTCGGTCATGTGGGCTTGCGCGATCTTTTCTACGATGGTCTGGGCCATGAATAAACTCCAGTCGAGATTTGCCGGCTCCTCAGGAACTGTACCTAGGCAAAGACAGCCTTCCGGCCGTTCTTGCCGTTCACCGACGATCTTGCTTTGCTCTTGAACTTGACAGCCTTGCTGTGAATATCAGCCTTCATCAGCGCCATCAACTTGCGCACTGAGTCGCTGTCCTCCAGGTTCCAGATCGCTTCTTTCAATTTTCGCTGTGCAGCCATAGACAGCACGCCGTCGGCCAGCGCAGCGAACTTCTCTTCCACTTCCTGATCGGTCAGTGGATTGCGCGGATCACCTTTAGGGAAATCCAGCTGCTTGCTGAACCTGCGTCCATCGGTGGTCGTGATGTTCACGACGACTCGTTGCAGCGCCGGGAACACCTTTTCAATTTCGGGATCAGCGACCACCTCAACCTTCCGCAATTGCTCCCGGATTTTCGCATCCATGATCTTTTCCATGGTGAACTGCGCCGGCGTCACCTGCCGATCAACCAGTGCGGCTGCAATCACGTAGGGCAGCGAGTGGTCAGCAGTCTCTTTGGTGTGCGGATCGTATTTGCTGGGATCGGACAGAATGTCGGCTGCCCGGGCCAGGGAGCGAATCTGAACATTCTTTACCTGATCACAGTGGAGGTCGTTGCTCTTCACCAGATCGAGCACGGCCGAGATCGGCGTATGGGTCAACGCCTCGGTGGGGAAGGCTTTCATGCCGCATTGCGTGATGCGCCACGACTCTCCCAAGCCGTCGGTCAGCAGATTCAACTTCCAGTCAGGACCAAAAACATGCGTCAGTCCTTCCTTGCCATCCACCACATGTTCGGGGCCAGAGTAGCCTTTTTCCGCCAGCAAGGCGGCGAACACTCCGCTCTGCGTGGCCATGGGATCGACCGTGTTCTTCATCATGGTCAACTTGCCGGCGGTGACCGCCCCCAGCGTGCAGTGGCGGCTGGCGGAAATGCCGATGGCGTGCTGCATCTGCTCCCAGGTCAGGTGCAGAGCGCGCCCTGCGACCATCGGCGAAACAAACGCCGTTAGCGTAGCGTGATGCCATCCCCGTTCGCGGATGCCGGGAAATGCCGCCTCGCAAAAGCGCATCTCGAACTCGTGGCCTAGAACCAGGCCCACAATCAACTCCCTGCCGCCGCTCGCCGCTCGCTCGCAGCACGCCAGCGCCGCCGGAAAAATGTCCGAAGGGTGTGAAGGGTCCTGCTTCCAATAAATGTCGTTGTAATCCATGCAGCGGATCATCAGCGCGTTGGCCAGGGCTGCGGAGACGGGATCGATCCGCTCGCCCGTGCCAATTACCGTGGCCGAGCCCCGCCCAGCTACTTCACCGAGGACTTCGAGAGCGATCTTCACCTCGTGTTGCTGGAAGCCTCCGAGGGCGCAACCGATGGAGTCCAGCAGGAAACGCTTGGCCTGGTAGACCGCGTCCAGCGAGAGGTCCTTATATTGCAGGCCGGCGGCCCAGCGGGACATGGCGGCAGTGACCGTTTCCTTTGGTGCAGCAATCGATTTCGGCGCAGACATGAACCTCTCCTTTAAGGTGTCACCTTTATGTTTTTCGGATTCTTGAAGGGCAAAAATGCCATGAAATCAGCGTGGTGCACGATGAAAGCTTCGGTCGTGCGCTTGACCAGGTCGCCCTCGGCGGCGTGGGCCGCAATGACGTGACAGACAGCATCGGGAACGCCGCACTCCAGCGCCAATGCGACTCCCGTAAAGGGATGCCGCAGAGCTTCGCCCCGCTCGCTCTGCCGGCTCTTGCCATCGGGCCCGAGTTCGTATTCCAACAGTTTGCCCACGTCCGCCAGAATGGCCCCTGCGATCACCGTATCCAGATCAATGGGCAAAGCGCGGCCCATGAATTCCTGCATCGCCTTGGCGCTGGCGCGTGCAATGTGCACCACGCAGCGCTTGTGCTCCATGAACGTAATCGGGCAGTTCGGAACTAGCAGCGTGAAGGGAATCTGGTTCAGGTCATCCGGCCGGAGGGGGCTGCGTTCAAGCGCCTTGATCCAAACCTGCGTAACTTGTTCTCGCAGTTGGAGGCTCTCAATCCAGTCGATCTCTGGCCACAACCGCTTGACGCTTTCGCGCACCCGTCCGCTCCTCCGCCAACGCTTCAGGCTATCCCGCAGTGGAAGGCGAAGCGGTGATCAGAATCACAGGCCCATGTGATCCGTCACGGTCGAGCGCAAGTGGGCAGGAATGAAAACCCTCGCGTGGGAGCGAAGCTGGGTTGATCCAGCAGGCTAAGTGTGATTGGCTGATTATCAAGACGCCAAAACTTCCTCGGAAACAGCCGGCCGCGCCGGGGAGATCGCCGCTTCCACGATTCCGAGAAACGTTCTCGCGAACTCAATCACGCGAGTTTCGTGTAAGGAAGGCGAACCGGCAGAGGTTTGTCCTGCATCCAGGAAGCGAACGATGGCTCTCGCACAATCGCCGGGATTTCCAGTTCGAAAGAAGCACGATCCTGGGGCTGCCTGTTCCAAATGAACCGGGAAGTCTGAGGCAATCACCGGCTTGCCGAGAGCCCGAGCGTCTTCAATCACCGTACTCCACCCTTCAAAGCGCGAGGGTTGCAACACCGCCTGCGAAGCGCGGATCAAAGCTACCTGATCGAGACGCGGAATCGTGCCCAAAATTTGTACTTGTTGCTCGATGCCCAGACTCTTGATCTCCGCCTGAACTCTCGGAAAGTGCCCGGAATCTCGATTGTCCCAGGTTGCCCCAGTGCACACCAGATGTACCTTCAGCCCTTGCTGCTTCAGTTCCGCGATCGCCCGGAACGCCGTCAGATGATCCTTGTGAATCCAAAACTGATTGCAAATAATAATGAACTGGCTTGGCGCTTGATACTTGGCGACTACAGGCGCGGGATCGCGAAACCAGGAAGGGACCGGAACCGTCACAAAGCTAAGGATGTGTGTTGTGGCCCTCGGCTTCCCGTAGGCGCGAAGAGCATCCTTCAAACCGTAGTGGCTGCTGACCACAACGTGACGCTTCGGGTCCCGGAGCATCGAAGCGAAACGGCTGTCGAGAATCGTCCGCCTCAGCCGTGAAGCCAACTGCGGTAACGTGCGGTGCTGAAGATCGGGAATCCATCCAATCGGGCAGGGCAACCGGCGTGCGTAAGGAGTGGATACCGGAAACACAGCTTGCACCCCTTCTTGATGGACTGCTCTGGCTAATTCAGGTGCGCTCTCGTGTAACAGGCCGCCTGAGATTGTGGCCTGGGCGTATCGTGCAGGAGTCTCCAGCCGAGTCCCCGCGAAGGCTTTGTCCAGCCATGATTGAAATACAACCACTCGGTCCGCGAGCGGAGTAACTTCTTCGAAGAGTTTAGTGTGGTTACGGCAAAACAGGGTTATGTGCGGACGCTCTGCCGTGGGCAATTGGGAGAGCGCGCGCAGCAGATTGTGCGTATAAACTATGCCCCCCATCCACTGGTCGAGTGCGACGAGTCCGATGCGTGAACCCCGGGACTTCACGGCAGAACCTTCTCCAAACGGAGAAGTTCCTGAAGTCCGCGAGTCAGGTCAGAATGCGGCGTCCATCCGATCAGGGATTGCAGGGCCCCGACGTCGGCTTGCAGGTGCGGCCTTTCCACCGCCCGCAACTTGTCTGGGTCGACTTCAGTTCGTAGCGGCCGTCCGATAAGCTGAGAGATCCGGGCAAGGATTTCTTCAACCGAGACCGAAACTCCGGTCCCGATATTGACCGTCGTAACTCCCGGCGCGGACTTCAGAACTGTGTCGATCACAGCGCGGGCCGCGTCGCGGACCGGTACCAGATCGCGTTTCGGCGTGATATCGCCCAGACGGAGCACGCTGGTTTCCGGGGTGCGGAGCTGGTGAATGATATCCGGCAGAACATGGGGAGTGGTTTCGCGAGGTCCGTACATATTGAAGAGCCGGCCAATCACAAAGTGACATTCGGGGTACTGTTCCGCCTGCAGCCGGATCAACTTCTCACCCTCCCATTTGGTAAGCCCGTAAACGTTGAATGGGCGAATGGCGCTCGATTCCCGATGAGGGCTGGCGCTGGGTTCATACACATCCCCGGTGCTGGCAAACCAAAAACAGCGCAGCGGAACCTTCTCGCAAGCCTGGAGCAGGGTCTGGGTTGCGTGCACATTCAAGCTGACCGCTGCGGCCGGGTCACGCATGGCTGCCGGAATGAAGTGCACCGCAGCCAAATGCACGACCACTCCCGGCCGCTCACGCTGGAACAGTTGGGTGAGCGATTCTTGATCGCGAATATCCTGTTGAAGGAACTTAAGAAGCGGATGCTCGGCGAAGGACTTCAGAAACGGCCAATTCCCACCCGTCTGGTTGTCCAGAGCAAGCACCGAAATCTGGCGCTGCAAGAGCTGTTCGACCACATGGGAACCGAGGAACCCCGCAGCTCCGGTGACCAGCCATGGCTCACCGCCTTTTTGCGCCAAGACCGCCATGTGGCTCCTTCGGGCAAGTATCGGGCATTGTGGTGTAGGTGACAGGCGCACGTCAATCAAATTTCGGAGCCGAGGACCATATCGCCGAGAAAAGCTGGTTGCCCTGGCCTGCAACCATCCAGCTTTGTTAGGCATACGGCTGCTCACGCGAATGGACGCCCGGCGCCGTGCAATCCTTCCATGTACAAAAGTCAGGGGAGTTTGAGGCCATCCCTTGACATCGAAACCATATTTCTGCAAATATAGAAATATGCAGACGGCCCAATCCCGCAAATCCCTCGAGTCCGTAGTCAAATTCGCGGACATGTTCTCGGCGATGGGTACGGAAGCGCGGCTGCGGATCATGCAATTGCTGTTATCCGCCCACCCGGACGGCCTGGTCGTTGGCGAGATTCAGCAGGAGTTGGATATTCCCAACTCCACGCTCTCTCATCATCTTGACAAGCTCAAAGCGGAAAACCTTGTGCTCGTCCGCCGCGAAAGTACGTTCCTCCGCTATACGGCGAATACCGAAGCGCTTCAGGGGCTATTGCAGTTCTTGTATGCCGAGTGCTGCACGCGCAACCAGGCACTCCGGCCAGAGTCAATCGTCCAAATTTGTCGCTAGGAGGGTCAATGAGCAACCCGGATCTGAAGCAAGTGGTGAAGGAAAAGTATGCCGAGGCGGCTCTGCGAGTGACCGGCGGCGGCAGTTCTTGCTGTGGAAGCAGCCCCGCGACAGGCTGCTGTGATCCCATCACATCAAACCTCTACGACTCGTCGCAAGCCGGCCAGATTCCCGAGCAAGCCTTGCTTGCATCGCTCGGCTGCGGGAACCCCACCGCGTTGGCCAAGCTGAATCCAGGCGACGTTGTCCTTGATCTTGGCTCCGGCGGCGGCATCGACGTCTTGCTGTCGGGCAAACGCGTCGGCCCAACCGGAAAAGCCTACGGTCTCGACATGACCGACGAAATGCTCTCATTGGCGAACGAAAACAAGCGCAGAGCCGGGGTTGAAAACGTCGAATTCCTGAAGGGTGAAATTGAGCGCATTCCTCTACCTGACAATTCTGTCGATGTCATCATTTCCAACTGCGTTATAAACCTCTCCGCCGACAAAGACCGGGTTTTACAGGAGGCCTTCCGCGTCCTCAAGCCCGGAGGACGCTTTGCAGTGTCGGATGTGGTCACGCGTGGAGAAATGCTTCCCGAGATTCGCAAGAACGTGCTTTTGTGGGTCGGCTGCGTTGCCGGAGCGCTCGAAGAAAACGAGTACCGCAGTAAGTTGGCAGCGGCTGGCTTCGAGCAAATTGAGCTTGAACCCACTCGGGTTTATCGAATCGAAGATGCCCGCGAATTCCTGTCGGGCCAGAACATCGACGTCGATGCGCTTGCACCGCAAGTGGATGGCAAGTTCATGAGCGCTTTCGTGCGCGCGGTGAAGCCCCGGAAAAATGACCCTTGCTGCGGCCCCACCTGCTGCAACTGAAAGACGCCAATGAACCGACACTACAACGTCTTGTTCCTGTGCACGGGAAACTCCGCGCGCTCCATCATGGCCGAGGCGATCCTGAATCACAAGGGGAAGCCGAACTTCACTGCCTACAGCGCCGGCAGCCATCCCTCCGGCAGGGTCCGGCCAGAAGCCTTGAAACAACTTGAAGCGGCTCATATTCCAACCGACGGTCTCAGCAGCAAGAGTTGGGACAACTTCGCCAGGCCCGCCGCTCCCAGATTCGATTTTGTTATTACCGTCTGTGATCACGCTGCAAAGGAGATGTGCCCGGTGTGGCCGGGGCAGCCGATGACCGCCCACTGGGGTGTTCCTGATCCGCCGGCGGTTCGAGGAAGCGAACCCGAGATTGAACGAGCATTTCGTGAAGCGTTCTTCATCTTGGATCGCAGAATCAGTTTATTTCTCTGTCTTCCACTGAAGGCTCTTGACAGCCTTGCACTCAAAAGAGAACTCGACCGTATTGGCCAGACGATGTCGCCCGTCGCCGACGAATAGCCGCCTGTTTCAACCGGCTGGCTTCGGTTAGCTTGCCGCAACATAGGGAATCACTCATGAAGGCACCCAGTCGTCTCAGTTTTCTGGACCGCTATCTAACCGCGTGGATCTTTGCCGCCATGGTTGCGGGTGTTGTATTGGGCTGGCTGGTGCCCGGAGTCGTATCATTTCTCAATCGTTTCAACATAGGCGCGACTTCCATTCCCATCGCAGCCGGATTGATCTTGATGATGTACCCCCCCTTTACCAAGGTCCGATATGAGGAGCTGCATGAGGTCTTTCGCAACAAGCGCGTACTCGGTCTTTCACTCGTGCAGAACTGGGTTGTGGGGCCGATGTTGATGTTTGTTCTGGCCATTGTCTTCTTGCGTGGATACCCGGAATACATGGCTGGACTGATTATGATCGGCCTCGCACGCTGCATCGCCATGGTCATCGTTTGGAATGAACTGGCAAAAGGCGACACTGAATATGCGGCGGGCCTGGTGGCCTTCAACTCTCTTTTTCAGGTCTTTTTCTACTCTCTCTACGCATGGGTCTTCATTACGGTCCTTCCTGCCAAACTCGGCCTGCGAAGTACCGTCGTCAATGTTTCGATCACAGAGATTGCAAAGAGTGTCTTCATCTATCTCGGAATTCCGTTTCTGGCCGGATTTCTGACTCGTACCGCTCTGGTTCGTATGAAAGGGCACGACTGGTACAACCGGAACTTCGTTCCGCGCGTAAGCCCGCTAACGCTGGTTGCCCTGCTGTTCACGATTGTGGTGATGTTCTCCCTTAAAGGTGGCTACATTGTTCGCCTCCCCCTGGACGTCCTGCGCATCGCGGTCCCGCTCTTGATCTACTTCGTGCTGATGTTCTTGGTCTCCTTTTACATGGGCAAGAAATTGGGTGCGGACTACTCCAAGACGACAACTCTGGCATTTACCGCCGCCTCAAATAATTTTGAACTGGCGATCGCGGTTGCCGTGTCGGTCTTCGGCATAAACTCTGGAGCCGCATTCGCGGCTGTTATCGGGCCACTGGTAGAAGTGCCTGTGATGGTCGCACTTGTCAACGTGGCCTTCTACTTTCGACGCCACTTTTTCCCCAATCCGGAAGCCATCCCCGTCCCACCAATTTGTTCGCCTGCCGCGCGGTGAACAGGAAGACCCGGACCGCATCTCACCGCAGAAAGGTTCGCTCCCGCATCACCGCCGGTTGCGATACAGCGACCTATCCGCTTGCTGCGCCATTGCGTCCACATTCAAATCTAAAGTCAAGAAATCCCGTACCGTTCTCGCGCTGCCGATGGGATCATTCACCAGATTCTTGTAACGCAGAAAGCAAACCAGAATGTCCGTTCGCTTCTTGAGCCACGCGTTTACCACTTGCAGGTGTTGCTCGAATGCCGAAGCCATCAAGTCGTGTTCGAAGAGATCAGAATTTCCGCGGCGCCGCAGCATCTCATCCTGTGAAGCCAGCACTTCCGCCAGCGACCGTTGCATGAAGATGATTTTGTAGTCGCGGCCTGAGGGAATCGACATGAGAAGCTGGGAGATAATCTTCACCGCCTTGCCCTCGGCTTCGTCGATAAGCTCCGGTTGTTTGGGAAGCAGCTTCGCAGGTTCCCACTCGCAATAGCCGCGAGGGTTATCTTCGTCTGGCTTGCGTTCGAAGTCGGTGAGCAGGGTCATGCCGCCGGCAGCCAGCATCTGCATCATCAGTGATGTGCCGGTGCGCGGCAGGCCCGAGACAATCGTGATCACGGCAGCGGACTCTCCGTTGTCACCGCCCACGGCTTGCCATCGAACTGAGCCGGTAAAGCCAGGCCGAAGAGCTTCAGTATGGTGGGCGCGACATCTACAATGGCGGGCTTTTCGTCGGCGATCTTGCGGTTCGAAAACAGCACGCCCGGCACCAGCCTGGGGTCAATACAATGGTCGCCGCTCCAGGCTTTCAGATTGTCCTCGAAGACCTGGCTGGTGACCTTGCCCATGACCGAATCCCAGGAAGCGCGGAAGCCATCGCCATAGCCGATAATCAGGTCGGGCGCATTGTCCACATAAGGGCCAGCGTAGGCGTTGTCCGAGTCAAAGACTCCGGTGATGCCGATCTTCCCTGAAGCGGAATCAACCAATCCGTTGAGTTTGCCGCGCAATTCATCTTTTAAGGCTGCCGCTTCGTCGCCCGCTTTGACCGTCCCTTGGCGCTCACGTCCGGCAAGATTCAGGTACAAGCCATTCAGACCCATGGTGTAGGCCCGGGTGCGCGACCAGTCCACGTCTTCGAACCAGTCGCCGCTCTCGGTCTTTCCCGGCTTCAACGCCAGATATCCGTTCTGATGCAGCCAGGCATTCAAGTTGAGGCAGCGCGCGAACGACTTGAAGCCGTGGTCGGAAACCACCAGCAGCAATGTGTCATCATCAATCTGCTTCCGCACGCGTCCGATCAGGTCATCCATGCGGCGATACAGATCCTGAATGACCGGGGGCCGCTGATCGCGAGGCACATCCCGGGCCGCGGGGTGATCTTCGTCCAAATATCGCCAGAACATGTGCTGGACGCGGTCGGTGGTATCAAAAACGCAGGCGCAGAGGCCCTGCCGGGTTTTTTCCAGCGCATCGAAGAGCATGCGCTCGCGATCGTCGTGATTGGAGTAGCACTGCGCCAGAAATGCCTGATCGTCAAGCACTCCCTCGTTGAGCGCCCAGGTATCTTCGGCAAGCCCCAGGGTGGCATACGAACCGAACAACTTGGCCAGATAGATGGAATAAGTTACCGGGTGCGAGACCGGCAAATCCGGCCTGCCTGGATCAATGTTCACCGGCGTGACATAGACTTCCACCTCAGGCGATAGCTCTTTGAGATAAAAGCGGCAGATTCCGTGGGCGCTGATTCCTAAAGCCGCCTTGAACTTCACCGGAATCCATCCTGAATATTCCCCAACTTTCAGCGTGAACCCTTCTGAGTCCACCTTTATGTGCGCCTCATTCTTTGCCATATCAGGCCGAATCTCAAACTTCACCCGCAACTCGCTGCCGGACTCGGCGTTCAAAGGATCGTCCGGCCCTGGGATGTAGGAGTGACACACGGAGCCCCGGCGTTCGATGGGAACCCGGACTCCGCCTTCGCGAAATTTGTCGCCACTGCTGCGAGTCGTACAGAAGCAAAACGTCCCCTGGCTGCCTTTCAAATCCGGCACGCACATGCCGGACAGCAGCACTCCGGGAAATTTCTCCGGAGGAAAAGTCACCGGCACGCGGATCACCGAACAGAAAATTCCTGCCTTTCCCAGCCAGTGCCAGAAGGGCGTTCCTCGCCTCATGCCTTTGATTCGGGGCTTGCCGAGTGGAATCGTGTATTTGCCGATCTTCACACTACGCTTGGGTGGGCCGATTTCAGCAGAAGACAGAAACGGCAGATAGCTGTTGAGGTCCCGTGCCAAGAAGTCATAAATGTTGTGCTTGCCGGGATTGACCCCAGTCATGAAGGTGGACCACGCCACCGGTGAAATTGGCGGGTACGTCGTCCGTAGTTTCCGGAAGGTTCCCTGGTCGCGCAGTTGCGCCAGATTCGGCAGCCTGCCTTCCTGCATAAAGCGTTCTGCCAAATCCGGGTCCATACCATCGAAACCCAATATGACCGCCCGCTTGATCAGCGCCTTGCCGTAAGCCTTGCGGTGCCGCAACCAGCGAAATAGATGCCGGAATGGCCAGGTGACGAAGGCATAGGCGGAATACAAGAAAGCCACAAACAGCGTCCAGAAGGAAGAAAGAAATGCGAAACCCGCGCCCGGCCCTGCATACGCTTCACTGCGCAACGGAAACAGCAATACCAGGCCGAGAACGATCAGCAGCAGATTGAATCTGCGCCCCTTCATATTTCAATCCCCAGAACGCTCTTGAAGAAAAATCCTGCGACCAGCGAGAGAACGAAGAACAACCAAATCCAGTTCCAATCCAACCAGGCAAAATGGATGCTACGCGCAGGATAACTCACTGCAATCGACTCGATGGGTCCGTTCTCTGGCAATGGAGGCTCGCCAGAAACCAACATCCGTTCCCAAAATCGTCCCCGAAGCCGAATCGGAGAAACCCGCGCCACGCCCTGCGTCACCGCTGCCTGCTTCGAAAAGACTTGACCCGCAGCGGTAATGTGAACGTCGTAATTCCCGTCCTTTTCCGCCATCACTCGCCAAAAGACCTCGTTGTCGGAAGGCACGTGCACGGCCGGAGCTGTCGTCGTCAACTCGGGCGGCAACTGCAACGATACTTCATTGAGGGAGCCGGGATCTGTCGTCCGCACTTTGAGCAAGAACGTCTGCCCGGTTTCCAGCGGAACGAATCCTAAATACCGGTCCAATTGCACAATGAGCAGAACCAACGGGATCATCACGTACAACAAGGGCTTGAACGCCAGCTTCAAATATCTCCCCGTGCCTTTCACGATGCGCCCGTACGAGGCCAGAACGACCGGAATCTGATCCTGAAAAAGACGTACCGCCAGCAGGTGCGCCTTGAGTTGATCCTTCGCGATGTGAATCGCCTTCTGGTCAGAGGTGTAACCAAACACAACCACCATGAGTAGCCCAATCATGGAGGACACGAGGACGACCAGCACAAGCGGGAGATTAGCTCGAAAGAAACTCGGCATGGCCGTGAAGAATCCGTAAGTAGGGACAAGCGAAGACATCGCCGGTTGGTGGGAATGACGCACTAATCGATGTAGCCGAGTCCCTGCAGCCGCTTTTTCACCAGTTCTCTGGACGCGGAATCTCCTTCCGAGGGAAACACTTTCTTGATTTCTTTCTCCAGCACATGGGTCACGAACTCGTCGACAGATCCATAACCGCCAGCGTCCACGCACTGCTTCACTTTGTCCAGCAAATCGCCCTCGATCTTTACTTTATAGGAACCAAACATCAATCCCTCCCCGTCCACTAGCGAAAGGCGCGCCTCGATTCGAACACCGACTGCCCTATCATATCCTTTGATTTGGCGATTCCAAACTCCGCGAGAATCGTCGGAGCAATGTCAGTTAGAGCCGGGGTCTCAGCTTTAATTTCACGATTGCTGAGCAGCACCCCTGGAACCAGCGTGGAATCCATGCAGTGGTCGCCACTCCAGGGGTTCAGGTTATCCTCGAGAATTTCCGCCGGAAACGCGCCGAGAATGGTTTTCCAGCCGGCCCGATAGCCGCGGTTATAGCCGACCAGAAGATCGGGCCCCGAACGGGAGTAAGGTCCTTGGTAGACCTCACTCGCGACATCCACTCGCGTGATCACAGCCAGACCACCCTGAGGGTCCCTCACGCCCAGCAGTTGTTCTTTAAGCTCCCTGATTAACGCGTTTGCTGCTGCTCCCGGCTCGACGATTCCCTCGCGCTCGCGGCCGCGCAGGTTGACGTAAAGGCCGTTCAAACCAAGCCCGTAGGCGCGAGTCTGACTCCAATCCACGTTGGCCCACGGCTCGGCCGGATCGGAACTCGCTCCGCTTTTCAACTTGATGTAACCGCGGTTCAGCAGCCAGGTATTCAAGTTGAACGAGCGGTAGTAGGGAGCGAACCCATGGTCGGAAAGAACCAGCAGAGTGGTGTGGTCATCCAGTTTAGGCAGCACCTCGCCCAGCACTTGATCGATCTGCTGATAAAACTCGCGGATCGCCGATCCATTCTGAGCGGCAAGTGCAGCGTCGTATCCCGGATGCTTCGCGTCCATTAGCCGCCAGAACATGTGGGAGTTGAGGTCGAGGCTTGAGAAGTAAAAGAAAAATACTCCCCGGCGGAACTTGGGGAACTCAAGATCGAAAATTTGGCGATGTTCAGCCAGAACGGTCCGCGCCTGTTGCAGGTATTCGTTGTCGTCCAGCACACCAGCGGAAAGCGCCTTGGTGTCCTCCGCAATCCCCTGCGTGTAGAACTCCCCTGCCTCTTCCGAGAGCATGCGCGAATAGCTGGAGGGAGTTGAGATGGGGAGCGCGGGGTCCGCAGGGTCAATATTGATGGGCGAAACATATAGCTGAAACCGGGGATGTGCTTGCTTAAGGTAAAAGCGGCACATGCCTTTGACATTGCCGAAAAACGGAACCAGCTGAAACTCAATCCCTATCCAATCGCTCCATTCGCCTTCGCGCAGCACAAATTCGTGACCTTGCACTGCGATTCGGGCAACGGACTCAAGCGGATCGACGGCTACCGAGAAAGACTCAGTCGCCGCAGGAGAGCCCTTGCGGAAGCTGTTCTCGGGGCCAATCAAATTGGCTTGCACCTGTGAGTTCTCCACCTGCACCGGAATGATCTGCCCCCCTTCGACGGCGCCGGCAGCGGCGGCAGGGTCGTCCGTATAAAAAGAGAACGTGCCGTAGGTGCCGCGCAGGTCGGGAGTTCCCATGCCGGAGAGCGTTTCCCCCTTGGCTGGGACAGGCGGAAAATTTGCCGGAATGCGAAAGACGGAATTCGGCACTCCATGCTGATCCAGAATCTCCCAGAACGCCGGGCCCTTTCGTAGTTGCTCAGCGCTGCCGCCTCCCAGGGGAATCAGCCAACTGCCGAGATGAATGGCGTGCGCAGGCGGCTTTACCTGCGATGCCGAAAAGTAAGGTTCCATCGTCTTGGGGTCGCGATGGATGAAATCAAAGATGCCGTGCCCCCCGGCGTTCATTCCCGTGATCAGGTTCGACCACGCTACTGGACTCTGTGGCGGAATGCTGGTGGTGAGCAGGCGAAACGATCCCTGCGAAACCAGCTTGGAGAAGTTGGGCATCTTGCCCTCGTTCATGAATTGCTTCAGGAGTTGAGGATCCATGCCGTCGATGCCGAGGATGATCAGCCTTTGCTCTCCATGCCAGTCGCCGCGCGCGCGTTGGCATGAAGGCAATAGGGCAGTGGCGCAAACCAGCAGCAATCCAGCAAATACCCAGACAGCTTTCTTCAGAGGCTCACTCCCTTCACCGTCGTGAACACAAGCTTTCCCAACAACCTCACTAGGCATTAAACTTCATTCTATGTTGTGGCGCCATTTTTCGCGGCTCTTGGTTAGTATTTTTGTAGCCGCCATCCTCCCATGGCCCGCTTCGGCAGCGAACCAGCCCAACATTATTCTGGTCACGCTCGGTTCCACCCGAGTTGACCAGATGGGTTTTCTCGACTCCCATCGCAGGTTGACGCCGCATCTGGATGCACTCGCCAAACAGAGCATCGTCTTCGAACGCGCATTTTCGCAAGCTCCGCTCACCGTGGTGTCGCACGCTACCATTCTCTCAGGTACCTACCCTCAGACCCATCACGCCAGCGAATTGGGTTCTCCTCTTCCAACTGACGTCCCGTATCTTCCGGACTTGCTTCACGCGCGCGGTTACCGCACCGCTGCCTTTGTGGGTTCCATCCTGCTGGACCCCCGAAACGGTTTCGTGCCCGGCTTCGATCGCGGCTTCGATGTTTATGATGCAGGCTTCCGGCCAATTCAACCCGGCGAAAATCACCCGTCGCTCGAGCGACCCGCGGACCAAGTGGTCGCACGCGCCACCCAGTGGCTCAGCCAAAATGCACAGCGCCCGTTCTTTCTCTGGCTGCACCTGTGCCAGCCGACCGCGTCCTCGAGCCGTTCTTATGATAGTGCGGTTGCGGCAACCGACGCGGCATTCGGCAAGCTGCTGGCCGCTTTGCGCAATCTGGGTCTCGATGCCGCTTCCATCGTTGTGGTGGTGGCGGATCACGGAGACAGTCTGGGTGCACACGGAGAAGACACTCACGGCATCTTTCTTTATGACGAAACCATCCACGTGCCCCTTTTGGTGAAATTGCCACAAGACGCCATGGCAGGGAAGCGAGTCAAAGGTCGAGTTCGCCTGGTGGACATTGCTCCGACGGTTTTGGAGGCTGCGCACATTCCAGTTCCTTCGCAAATGCAAGGCCAGTCCCTGTTGCGCATCGCCAAGGCAAGTACCGATGCGGACCAACCGGCGTACGCTCGCAGCGACTTTCCGCAACAAGCCTTCGGATGGAGTCCATTGGAATCGTGGCGCGCGGGAAAGTATCTCTACATTCGTGCCCCGCAGCCAGAACTTTATGATCTCTCCGCCGATCCGAAAGCAACTCGCAACCTTGCTCAGAGTTCCTCTGCCGTCCTGCAGACCCTTGCCGCGCAATTGAAAGCTTTCGACGACCACTTTGGAAATGAAGCAGCGAAGTCAGGCGGAAGTACCCTCACTTCGAGCGAGGTGCAGAAGCTTGCCTCTCTGGGATATGTCGGCCTGCAAAGGTCAACGCCGGGAGTGGACACCGCGGTTTCAGGAACCGACCCGAAGATGGCCATCGCCATTGCCAATCAGACCCTCCAAGCCATGCACGCGCTGGATGAAGGAAAACCGGAGAAAGCGATCCCTGAGTTTCGAAAAGTGCTCGCCGGGCAAGCGAACATTTATCTCGCGCAGTATGGTCTGGGCGTGGCCTTGGCCCAGCAACAACAGTATTCCGAAGCCATCGAGCACTTGCACAAGGCAATCGAACTGCAGCCCGAGTCTGCCTGGGCTCATTATTCCATGGGTTTCAGTCTCTTCAAGACGGGTGATTTCAAGACTTCCGCAACCCATCTTGAGATTGCTTCCGCCCGCTTGCCGGAGTGCGGTGAACTGCATGGCCTGCTGGCACAGGTGTACGAGCACTTGGGTCGCACGCAGGATGCGGCTCGCGAACACACGAAGGCTTCTCAGTAAGGATGGCCCAATCCGCGCAAAAGGAAAACCCTCGCTGTAAGCGAAGGCGCAGCTGACCTCCGCTTCTCAAATGAAAATACGCAAGAAGGCAGTCTTTCGAAGGGGCTATCGCGACGAAGTCGATGTTTGCGGAAACGGACAATTACCGGACAAAAGCAAAGAGCGCCAGATCCCTGGCGCCAGTAAATCATTGATGAGATTGGTTGCGGAGGGTGGATTTGAACCACCGACCTGTGGGTTATGAGTTCAAAGAGAAACTGATACCAAACAACTTACAAGCGCACGGATGACACCTAAGCACCTGTAAGTACGCGCAAGAAACGCACCTCAGTCCCTCGTTTAGTCCCTAGTCCCCGACTAGTCCCCGGTCCTTCGTTAGTCCCCTGTCGCCTATTTGCGTCCATACCGGAGCACTGTTTTGCTGCCTTTCACACATTCCGATCAAAACCTTGTCTGAAGGTGTCGATCTGGGCGCGAGCGTCTTCCTCGACATGGTCGCCGACGCCTCTGGCACGGACGAACGCCATCCACGCTGGATTGGCTTCATTCATCGCTTCGAGAAACGCGTGGACAATCTGTACTTCGTCGTCCGCGCAAAGCGCACGCAGGTCGAGACCCATCAGAAAGGCGGGAGCCAGTCCATAGTCCTGGAGCGCGGCATCTATCACTACGTCCGAAAAGATCCGCTCGCTGTCGGCTTCATATTGCACAAGGAGACCTCGTATGTCATCCAGGTCCTTGACTCGCCGCTGCGGATCGTCCATGAGCGCGACGATTTTCAGCAGCATCAGCGCCGTCGATGAGATCACTTTCAGCGTGAGATCTGGAGCAAGTTGAACCGGCTGAGCAGTCGCGAATACGTGGTCGAATCCCACCAGACTCATCTTGAACTGACTCATGGGCCAGGTGATCTGCTTGGCTTCCCGAAGCTTGGGTCCAGCTGGGATCAGGTCCAGGATCGTTGCCTGGGCGCTCCGCCATCGGTGCTCACAGTTTGCGAAACGGACCCAGCCGTCTGCTAGAAGTCGGCGTTCCAGCTCTGCGAATTCGTTAAGGTCCAGGGCGACGGCGAAATCGATGTCTCCGGTATGCCTGGACTCCGCTGGAAAATGTATCTGGTACGCAATGGCCCCGATGATTACAAGCTCCGCTCCGAGGGTCGCACAACGGTGTTGCAGGACTCGAAGGTCAGCGATTTGGTTGTCGGTAAGTTCGGGCATCGCTCAGGAGAGGAACTCGCGTTTGAGTTCTTCCGCCGCTTCGTGCGCTCTTGGATCGGAAGAATACATCAGCTCGGCATAGATCAACCACGGATGCGCGAGAGGGAACGGCTCGATTTCTCGCCAAAACGGGATGGTACCGAAGGAACGCAGAAAAATGAGTGGCCCTGCCTTGTCAGGAATGATCCGCAACTGACGACGAAGTTGGTCAGGGAACGAGTCGACGAAGATTGGCAGTTCCAACCCTCGATAAAACTTCTGGAGAGCCTGAGCAGCCGGCCCGCCAGTTACTGACCACCGAATTGATAGGTCTGCAAAAGGCTTCCGGACGCTGGCGAGCATGTCGTCTAGGTCTCTGTCGGAGGACCGGAAACGCCCGATTAGAAGTTTCGGACGCAGAGCGAACTCATATCCTCTCAACAGCTCGTCCTGCAATCGCGATTTGTCGCTGATATCAAAGCCGTGCCCCGATTCTCGCAGTGCTCCGCGCTCGACCAACTGCTGTCGAACCTTCGCAACATTGCTTTTGCTCAACCCGGACGCTTCAGCCAGTTGACGCACGGACCAGCTTCCCGCTAGTTCCTTCGTGGCAAAGGTGAACAACAATTGAGCGATTGCGGGGCTGACCCGCTTGCCTTCTTTTGAAACGGCATTCTCTTTGTTTCCGATGACCGTACGCTCATAGTTTTGCCCGAGCACGAGGTGCATGTTGCCAGCTTGGTCCACAAAGTTTATTCGTGATTCGATCAATCGCTCGGCAGAAGGCCGGGGGATGTAGCGCGCCAACAGCAAGAGGGGCTTGCGATGTACTCTTGCATAGAGTTTGGCTTGAGCGACGAGGGCATTGAGTATCCCTCGGTCCAGATACGACCGCTTCTGTTCCACGAGGAAGGAGTAGGTTCCTTTGGGAGTGCGCACCTTGAGGGTGGCGTCGATTCCTTGATCGCCGCCACGGTTCGTCGGAGAGAAACCCAGATCGCTGATGAAGTGCAGGGTCCGGAGCTGCTCTAGAAAAGGAGTCAATGGAGGTTCAACTCGCATAGCGTCCATTATTATGCCATGTCCATTACTAATGGACAACAAGAAATGTGGACATGGGCTCCTGAAGGAAACGCGGGCGCGGCTACCCGAACCGCGACCAAACTCTGGAATGATCCCGAGTACATAACCTAAGGAGTGGATTTAGCGTCGGCGAGGGAGTCGCTTTGCCGAGACCTCGGATCCAGGTGGTTCACGGAACGGTTCCACAGACGAGCGCTTTCCACCTATCTGGCGGCCGACGATGGCGGAGCGCGATCTGCGGCAGTTAGTTTGGCATCGGCAAAAGGTGGTGTGGATGCGCAATGCGGTCGGCAATCAACTGCACGCTCTGGCGATGGGGCCCCATATTTTCATATTGTTTATACAGCATTCTTCATGCAACAGCCGTATTCAGCATGTTCATACCAATGTCCCAGTGGGCTAACCTTCAGAACGACCATGCGTAAATGACAGCTCGGACATACTGGGGTGTGTACCGGATTGACGCGGATGACGGCTGCCTCCTTCAGCGAGAAAACGGCTTCCACCATTTCGCGTCCATGCTCCTTGGCACCTTGCGACAAAAACTCGTACATACCATAGATGTGCCCGCATCTCGGGCAGGGGATGCGATTTGAGAATCCATTGACATCGATAGAAAGGTCAGCCTTAATTCGCTTGGCTTCCTCGTCGGAGACAGGCTCCAAGCCCGCGTGATTGATGCGTTCCTCTGTCCAATAGCGCCTCATGATCTCATCCTTCAATCCGCGTCTTAAGTAAAACGTGGCTATTCGTTTCTCCTCCGTCGCTCTTAGCACCGCATCAACAATCATTGAGTCTTCGGCAGAGACCACAGTTTTGCCTTGTTTGACCAATGAAATAATTGAAGACAAATCTAATCCAGACATGTCGCCTCCTCATTTTAGGCTCGCGATTGATTTTCCTCGTGCACGAAGCATACAGGATGATGCCGTCCAACTCGGCAATTGTGAACCAGACAAAGAATGGCCGAAGGCAATCTACCGCTGCCGCAGTTGGAATGCCGAACTAGGGTTCCGCCATTCGAGATTTCCAGCCCTGTCCCTGCGACCAACTGGGATTCCCGCAAGAAGAGGACGCGAATACGAGTAGGCGCGACTATTGTTGGGGGTCGTCGTCGATGTCGAATCCCAACAGCGCGGTATTGTTGTTCTTATTGGATTCGGCGACAGTATTCTCCGGGTCGAAAACACAATAGATTTCATAGCCCAATCCAGCAGATAAGCCATCGTCGAACGGCCAAGTTGCAGTAGACGCTGCGCCAGGCTCGATGCTTGGCATGTCAATTTCGCCTATAAGCGATTGGTCCCCCCATAGGAAGGCCGCTTTGAAAGCTCCAGTTGGCTTTCCGCCGATGTTCATACAAGCAAAGTTGACTTTAAAACTCTCGTCAGCAACGGGGTACGGCGGAGTTAGATAGTTGTTTGTGGTTGCCGCTATGTCAGCCGCTACAAGAGGTGGCGGCTGCTGATTTCCTGTTACCGTACCATACAAGGGTATTTGGGTTTGAACACCTTTAGCTACTGAAGTGCATGGCCCCGTAGCTAAGCTCACGAGACAAGGTTGCGTATACGGCACACCGCCGATATTGAATACCTGATTGTCACCGTGTAGAGGCAGGGGCGCTGAGAAGTTGTTACTCCCGGGCAAGAATATTTGCACAAAAGGGCAACTGCCGCGATAGCCGAACTTCGTGGGAGCAAGTGGATTCGTGTCCGTGACGTCCCAAGAAACTTTAATTTGTTGGGTCGTGGCAATCACGGTTCCCGTTGCCTGAAGTTCAATGTTCGTGGGGTTCACTTTGAAGGAGTTGACGATCACCGACACAATGCCGCCACCGTTACGGCACCCAGGATCAATCCACATCCATCCATTGGCCGTCGATATGTTTTCGAACAATCTGTTATCAGGCGGATTCGTTTGGTATGCCAGTGGAAGTGGCTGTCCAGTGGCGGAAGGAGTCCATAGTTTCAACACAAGTTCATGCACGCCGTAAAGCGCGGCTGGAAATGGAGTAGGCCAATTGTCGAGGTTGAAGACGCCGGTCGTCAGGCCGATCGCAGGCGGCAGAACAAGTCTCGCCACAGATGGGGCTATCACTCCATCCGAGATTTCCGCTGACAGAATGCCGTCCGTGGGAGAGGTTCTTCTACGATAGAGAGTATAGTTCAGGAGCATCGCTCCATTTGGTGTTCCAGCGACATAAGTCGCTTGGCCGTGAGACTCAGCTTGGGAAAATACGTCCCACGTGCTTGTGAAAGAAGGCTGAGTGAATCCATGCCAGTTCACGCTCTTTAGTTCGAGAAGGTCAGGGAAAAGTCGGCCCGCTAACTGGTTAATATCCGAAGCGAGGTTGGGATTTGGCCACGGCAGCGGGAATCTTCTTCGAGGCGCGGGCCTTGGAGTACTTCGCCCCCGAACAGATTTGGGAGCCTTGGAGTCCTTGCCAGAATCGCTCTTGTGCGTCCTTCTCATACAGCCTCCTGAAAGAGACGGGTGACGTGTGCAGAGTCATTTGCAAGTGGCCCAGCGCTTTTGTAAGCGGCGCAGGAACGAGTTTACGTCAAGGCAGAGAGGCGCGCAAATGAGTTACCGCTGAGGGTCACCGCATGATGCAAGAGGAACTCGTAGCACGCATTTCTGTGGAACTATTCCGTGAACCAACTGGATCCGAGGCCTCGGCAAGGGGACTTCCTCGCCTACGCTAATCCACCTGATGAAGGTAGCGACGCGGCACATGGGAAGGTTTTGTCTGTCCCCAGTTTCTGCAGTGGCGCTCGCTTAAGATAATGCGAGCCCGAACAATGAACTGATTTGTTCCTTTGGGGAACACCCGAAAGCACAGGGACAGAAAGGGACTTGTTGAAAATCGCCACCTTCAACATTAACAACATCAATAAGCGGCTCGACAACGTCTTAGCTTGGTTAGCAAGAGCTGAACCGGACGTGGTGAGTCTCCAAGAGCTCAAGGCAGAGCAGGAAGCCTTTCCCGTGAATGCCATTCGGACTCTCGGGTGCGAAGCAGTCTGGCAAGGGGAGCGCTCTTGGAACGGCGTGGCCATTCTCGCGCGGCATCACGTTCCCGTGCTGACTTGCACAAGTTTGCCGGGAAATCCTGGAGATCATCAAGCTCGCTACATTGAAGCGGCGGTTCAGGGAGTCCTGATCACTTCCAGAATCAGCGAAAGTTTGGATTTATGCTGGACGGAGTGGACTTCAAGCGATCGGTAATTCTGATTCAGCGATCAGCGGTCGGAAAGCGGCTTAACAAATTGAAGACAGAGTATTCGGAGGACGAGGTTCCAATCGAACGAGGCTTCATTCTCGAACTGAGGAAATGGCGAGTGCTCTGTCCCGATTCCGAAGGGCACTGGCTCTTTCCGAGACCAGTGACAGGTCGACCGTATCACGCTGACTCGAGAATTCTGGCGCGAAGTTTCTTCTTAGTACAGTGACGGCGAGTCTGATCGGCAGCCGCTATGCGGGGACTGTTCCCTTGCCGACGACCACCGCCTCGCCGCCGACCCGAACCTCTTCGAGAACCCCAGCGCGGATGGAGAGCGCTATGTGAATATGGCTCGGGCGGCCCATGCGGACGCCTTGGAGACTCACGAGCCGCGACGCAGTCTTGGCCGATACAGCGTTGTACTTGAGCAGATACGCGCCCAGCGGTCCACTCGCGCCGCCGGTGCCCGGATCCTCCGGGATGCCTAAGACGGGTGCGAACATTCGACTGTAGACCGTGGCGCCATCGTCGGCCGGCTCAGGCGAGAATAAGAAAACGGGGAGCTCCTCGAGACTCACCGCGCGGAGTAACGTGCACAACCTCGTACGTTCGACGGCTGCCGCATCGACCGCCGCGCGCGAGTTTAGCGCAACGTACAGAAACGGGACTCCGGACGATGCGACTTGCACCGGCAAGTTTCCGCCCGCAAGGTCGCACGGCTGGATGCCTAGCGCTGCCGCAACCGCAACGACGTCGGTGACGATGGGCCCGAATGTCGGAATCGGTTGCGTCATCCAGGCAAAGCGCAAGCCGTTCTGACCCCATTCGAGTCCCACGGTCGTTGGTCCGATGCCGAGGCCGAGCACCGTCTTGTCGGCGCCCGCACGCAGTCGTCCCGCTCCCGCGAGCGCAAAAGTCGTTCCGACCGTCGGACTTCCAGCCATCGGCAGCTCCTGGGATGGCGTGAAAATGCGAACGCGCGCGTCGGTCCCGGAACCCTCGGGAGGAAATACGAACGTGGTTTCGGGGAGAGCCATTTCATTTGCGATCCTCTGCATCTGCCTTTCGTCCATTCCCTCCGCATCGAGGAACACGGCCAACTGGTTGCCCGCGTATGGTTGATTCGTAAAAACATCGAGATGGACGTACTGAAGAACAGGCATTGGGTTCCCACTCCTTTATTCGAGCTAATTTAACCACGTTTGCCACTCCCAACTCGATTGGGCCGGAAATCTGGTCGGTCGTGTCGTGTGGGCAGGCCCTAAACCAACAATTGGCGGTACCTAACCTGGTGGCTTTGCTATCATACATCGTATGTTGGCTAACTGTCTATATAATAACGAATCGTATTCCGAGGTGCGAAATTCGTCAGCGTTATGATCGGCTCGGGGCTTTACAGGCGGGATGGGTGTGTGTCATAATTATTCGTTAGTTAGCTAAGTGTCATCACAGAATAACCGGACAGAGTCGTGGTTGACCGGTGAAGTACAAGCCGACTGCGAGGAGGAGATAATGTCCGTATACGAAAAACTCGACGCTCTCAACATCACACTTCCAGAACTCACGCCTCCGGTGGCAGCTTTTGTACCTTTCATGCGTGTCGGCAATTTGCTTTTGTTGTCTGGTCATATCGCTAAGAGCAACGGCAAGCCCTGGGTTGGCCAGCTTGGGGCGAATCTCACCACCGAACAAGGGAAGAACGCCGCTCGCGGCGTGGCCATCGATTTAATGGGCACACTTCACGCCGCGGTGGGCGACCTAAACAAGATTAAGCGTATCGTGAAGCTGATGGTGCTTGTGAACAGTGCTCCAACATTCACCGAACAGCACCTAGTGGCAAATGGTGCTTCTGAGCTTTTCGGAGAAGTATTTGGAGATACAGGGAAGCACGTTCGCAGCGCCTTCGGAGTCGCGCAGATTCCCTTTGGGTCCTGTGTGGAAATAGAACTAGTTGCGGAGCTTCTCTGAGGCCTGGAAATGCGCGTTAAACGATGAAAGGATGAAGTCTCGATGAAGGGGATCTCTGTAGGCGAATTTGGCGGTCCTGCTATTCGGCGAGTCGTCTGTTTTATAGCTGCTGGCCGCTCAGTCGCCAGCCGATAGGACGGTAGTCAATCGGCGGGGATCTTGGCGGCGGGAACCGCACGTTCCACCTGCTGGATACTCGCGTCGTACGGGCTCTTGCCCGGACAACTGACACAGGTAGTGAACAAGAACGGAAAGGTGCCGATCGTCGGGGTCGCCAAATCGGAAGCGCGTGGGCGGCCGCGACGGTCTTTATGACCAGCGTCGAAGTGAGACGAAGCACGCTTGGGAGTTGGAGGAAAACTTGACTGCCAATACGACAGAATCTCTTGATCCGCAGAACCCGGGCAGCTTTCGGCAACTTGCCCACAAATCGCTGGACGACGCGATCGACTACATGCTCGGCATTCGGGACGGACCGGTGTGGCGGGGCGTCCCGGACTCAGTAAAGCTCGCATTGCGGGAGGCAACACCGGATGAAGGCCAGGATCCGGAGCAAGTTTATGAGGACTTCCGCAAATGGGTTGTTCCATATGTCTACGCGAATGCTCATCCACGGGCATGGGGCTGGGTGATTGGCGCTGGGACGCCTCAGGGTATCGCTCACCAGATGTGGACTGCGGCACTGAACTCAAACGTCTTCGGAGCAGATCAATCGCCGAACTACGTTGAGGAACAGGTCTTGACGTGGTTCAAGGAAAAGATCGGTGTCGCCCCCGAATGCTCCGGCATTTTCGTGAGCGGTACATCTATCGCCACTCTCACCGCACTCGCGATTGCGCGGACGGCAATCTTGGGGAACGCCGTGTTGAACGGAGGGCTACAGGGATGCGCAAAACGTGTTGCACTTTATTGCTCCGCGGAAACTCATCTCAGCGTCGAAAAGGCAGTCGTGCTTCTTGGTATGGGCGCCGATGCCATCAGGCGAATCGCGGTTGACGACAGGTTTCGCATACGGCTTCCGGAGCTGGCGGCGACCATCGAGAAAGATCGTCAGGAGGGCTGTATTCCTCTCTGCGTGGTAGGTAACGCCGGCACAGTGAACACCGGTGCAACCGACGACCTGCAGGAACTCGCGGCGATTTGCGAGCGAGAGCGAATGGGGTTTCACGTCGATGGCGCGTTCGGCGCACTCTTGAAGCTGTCACCCTCCCTCAGTCCGATCGTGGCTGGCCTTGAGAAGGCCGACTCCATCGCGTTCGATCTCCACAAGTGGATGCACGTCCCCTATGACGCCGCCTGTCTGCTGACTCGACATCCCCAGCATCACAGAACGACCTTCTCGGCTCCGGGTGCCTACGTGGAAAAGCACAAACGAGGCATCGGATCTGGCACGTCTTATATCGGCCTCGGCATCGAAACTTCCAGACCGTTTCGGGCTCTAAAAGTCTGGTGTGCCCTCAAGGAGCACGGTTTTAGGAAATACGCACGCATGATCGAGCACAATGTTGAGCAGGCACGGCTCCTCGCCGACAAGTGGGTGACTGGTAAATCACTGGTTATGGAGGCGAGGTCGACGCCCGGGATAGCACTCACGCGCCGCACCGCTTCCCGCACAAAAGTATGCAAAATCTCAGGCTGGGCGTAGCGATCCATTTCGGGGTTGTTGGGTACCGGTAGCCAGAGACTGGCAGCGACAATTCTGGAGGGATTGAAACCGGGATTTTCCTGCAGTAATCCCCAAAACGTGCGCAAGAGCAGCCCCGCTCCCACCATCAGAACCACCGCCAGGGCGGATTCTGAGGCGATCAGCACACCACGCAAGCGGCTGGTTTTACCACTGGTGCCCGAGCCCCGGCCTCCTTTCCGGATCGCCACGGCAATTTCGGCTTTCGAGGATTGCAAGGCCGGAACTAATCCGAAGCCGAGCCCGGCAAGAAGGGAAACCACTAACGCGAAAGCCAGCACCGTCCAATCCACCTGCGCCTCGGCCAGCCGCGGAGTTCGCGCGGGTAGAAACTGCACAAAATGCAACGCTGCCATGGCGGTCAGCGCCCCGACAATGCCGGAGACCAGAGACAGTATCAGCGACTCGGTGAGCAACTGCCGAATCATACGCGAGCGGCTTGCACCCAAGGCCAAGCGCACGGCCATCTCCCGTTGTCTTCCCGAAGCCCGCGCCAGCAGAAGATTGGCGACGTTGACCGAGGCCAGCAAAATGATTAGAACCACCGCGCCCATCAGCACCAACAACATAGGCCGGACATTGCCCACCAGCGACTCCTGCAAGGGTACAATCTCAATCGAAAAGTCGGAGCCGGCAGGATAATCGTTGGCGTATTCTGCCCGCAGCTGGGACGCGAACGCATTCAACCGCGCTTGCGCCTGCTCCCGGCTGATTTCGGGCTTCAAAAGCCCGATCGCTCCGGGGGCTACCCGCAGGCTGCGATTAGGTTTCGGGTAGGGATCGGCCCTGAATCCCGTTGCTTGCCACACTTCGACATCCGTGACAACCGTGGTGCCGTCCTCGCTCCGGATGGACTCGACTTCGAATATGCCCGTCATGGTCTCAACCCGAATGCGGCCACACTTCAATCGATTCTCCAACAAGGCGATGGTGATGGCGGCGATGGTTGCATGCCCGGACACTCCCATCTCGTGATCTGGCACGAAGTAGCGGAGCCGAATGTCTGCAGCTTTCATCCGAGGGTGCAGAATGAACGCAGTGTCGAGCCCGAACTTGCGCGCGAGACGTTGCATCTGGCGATCGGTGAGCTTGTCGGCGAAAGGTACGACCGGGCACGGATTGCCGCCATCCTGGCTGGCCGCAAACACTCGGGTATGCACGACCTCAACCGCTTTCACAAGTTCCTCTCTGCCAGTTTTCGCTTTCGCCGTACCCATAAGGACAGTAGGGAGCCAAGCTGCAATTTGAAGGAAGGAGCGACGGCTCAGTTCCACCACAACATTTCCATGGGAGTGGTCTGCGATTGTTCCGTTCTACTCCATCGGCACCTGGACTGAACTCCATTGCCGGGTCTGAGGTCAGGGGATGAGGACAATCTTGCCCCGTGCACCGGCTTCCATGACTCGCCGGTGGGCTTCGGGGGCCGATGCCAGGGGCAACTCGGCGGCAATCACCGGACGCAGGGTTCCGTTTCCCAATCCTGCCTGCAGAGCGGCATTCGCCTCCGACGCTTCTGCTCCTGGTACCTTCCAGAGAAAAACTCCGAATACGGCCGCCTCATGCGTCATGATGTCTCGCGGATTAATTTCGACATTTCCTCGACATCCGACCACAACGACTCGTCCGCGATAGGCCAGGATTTTCAAATCGTGGGCCAGGTTTACGTTGGCCAACATCTCGAGGATGACATCGACTCCACCCCCGTTCGTTAGCTCGAGAATCTGCTTGTGATAATCCGTAGAGCGGTGGTTGATTGCCTCAAGCGCTCCCTCTTTCTTCACCAGCTGCAGGCCTTCCTCGCTTCCTGCCGTGCCGATGACCTTCATACCCGCCGCACACGCGAACTGAACCGCGGCCAACCCGACGCCACCGCTGGCTCCGTGGACGAGCAGACTCTCACCGGGCCTCGCTTGCGCCAGCTGAAACAACGCACGATACGCAGTGGCATAAGGAACGTAAACGCCCGCGCCCTGAGCGTAGCTCACGCGCTCAGGCAGTGGGTGAACCTGGGAACGCTTGCACAACGCCAACTCCGCATAGGCCCCGGTGATCGTCCCAGTGGTATAGACACGATCCCCCGGCCTCAGGTCGACATCCGTTGCCACCGATTCCACGATTCCGGCGGCGTCCGAACCGGGGGTAAAGGGCAGGGCCGGATTCCCGGAGCCGTAGGCGCCAGAGCGCATGTAGGTGTCGTAGGGGTTCACACCCGCGGCATTCACACGAACTACGACTTCCCCGGATTGGGGCGGTCGGGGGTCGGGCATGGCTTCCAGTTTCAGAACTTCAGGGCCGCCGAATTCGCTAACGCAGATCGCCTTCATCGGGAGGGCATCCTTATCATCGCTAAACGTACACTGCCTACATTCGGACAGTTCAACGACCGGTTCTATTTCCACGCAGGATTCAAACGGAATCCGAACAGGTCCCAACGGAATTCGAGGGCTGCCGAAGGCTTTGCGAATGCGTCTTCACATATGTAAATTAGCTAACTGACGACGTATAATGGCACGAAATAATCTCGCGTGTCAAGTTTCAGATGCCGGCTGCACACACTGACTGGAGCAGCTGGAAACCGTGACCGATGTGTTTACTCGGTTCGTCGCACTCACGACAGTCAGTAGGTCGTTTGCGCTGGAGGAGGGGCGTCTCTAATGCAGCCCCATGGTTTTGGGCGCTCCGTCGGACCACAAGGGCGCCAGAACGTTACCTGTCGTGAAATAGGTGTCTTAGATGTTGCACGCAACCGCGTCCTAGCTTATGCAAGAGCGAACCAACCAGATGATCTTCGAGGCGTGGCAGGGCTTACATCCCGATCCGGTGGTTCAGGCCGGAGACCACTTCCTCGATATACGCGTTTCCTTGCGGAGATGGGAGTCTCGGATGCGAGGCAAACGAAGATCACGATCGGAGACTCGCGATGCCCGAAGAGCGCTATTTTCAGCATGAAGCGCAGCAATATTGATAGGATCGATCCAGCGATGCCGGACCCATTGGCGAAGTCGGCAACAAGGCACGCGAATGAGGCTCTAGACCGCCGCAAATCTCTACGGAAGTGTTACTATGATTAGGGAGTGTGCTAAACGTAATGATATCGACTGTCGCGATCCGGGCTCTCGCGAACGAGCGCAGACTACAGATTCTTGAGTGGCTTAAGAACCCAACCAAGCACTTCCCCCCGCAAGTCGACGGCGATTTGGTGAAGGATGGGGTTTGCGGCTGCCTCATTGCGCGCAAGCTTCGCGTTAGCCAACCGACCACGAGCGAACACATGAAGATTTTGTGCCAGGCCGGACTGACCCGCCCCAAGCGAATCAAGAAGTGGACCTTTTACAAGCGCGACGAGGCCAGAATCAAGCAAATCAAGAAAGCCATTCTAGCGAAAGTGTAGGAACCCACCGGGGAAGTATGCCGCAACTCATGTGCTCGCGGTGAGCTTCGTCTGCTACTGCCGCGTAGATGTCGTGTGGTATCGCGTCCTGCACCTTCAATGAAGTCCACGCCACGGGTCCGAAGCATATCGACGGTCTGTCGGGCTTCCGTGGGGTCCTTCACCGAGATGAACTGTGGCATCTTGAAAGGCAGTGGGCCTTGTACAATCGGCCCCGCAACAACCAGATGCGGCCCGAGTGTCGTGCCATCATCTGTCTCCTCGCGGAGCTGGAGGATATCTTCGAGAGGCGACCCCATGTCTCGTAGGCCGGTAATGCCACCCGCCAGCTTGCTACACCGCATCGCGCAATGCCGTATCCGCCTGCCGTAGCACTAACGCCGCCGCAGTCCGGCCTCACCCAACTCCGCGTAGCGATCTTTCCACACGTACAGCCGCTTGCGTCGAATTCCCAACTCCTCCGCCACCGCCCTTACGCTTTCTTCCGCTGCACCGCCCTCAACTTCAACTCCATCGCGTACTCAGCTTGGTTCTCTTGTGACATGCGTTCTTCTCCTCCACAACTGTCACCATTTTCCGTGTCTCGGTTTTGGGGGTCCACTCCAGGGGACAGTCTCCCGTTTTGCACCTAACCCCGTGCAGTTGACATTCGTCAGCTTTCGCTGATAGTTGGGCTCTGATCTGCAGGCAGAGGACGCACAACTGTAGAGGCCGTCAGCGACAGATCTTGTTTTGCCGCCCGCGATCAAAAGGCAACGAAGAATAGGGCGAAGGAAGTTTCCCTGAAGAATTTGAGGCCCGAAACAGCCACGATCCAGTGATTTTGGAATTGGGGACTACGCCCGTAGTCCCTCAAATCCGTAAATGGTTGCGGGGGGTGGATTTGAACCACCGACCTTTGGGTTATGAGCCCAACGAGCTACCAGACTGCTCCACCCCGCGCATTCATCATAGCAACGTCACCAGGGAGCGTCAAACCGCGCGATCAGTGCTCGCGCGGTTTGTCTCGCTTAGTTCTTTAATTTCGGGCGCTGGCAGGCGTCCACGATCTTGGTTGGATCGATGGCGTCCTTATCTACTTGCTCCTCCATGATCTTGCCGTCTTTGCCGATGAGGAAGTTCACGCGGCGCGCGGCTTTGTATTTGTCGAGATAGATGCCGTACTGACGAGTCACGTCTCCGCCCCAATCACTGAGCAGGGGAAAGGTCACTCCAATTTGGTCGGCGAAGGCTTTGTTGGCGAAGGGGCTATCCATACTCACACCCAGGACCTGGGTGTCGGCGGCTTCCAGCTTCTGTAAATCCTTCTGGAAGGCCTTCATCTGAGCAGTTCAACCCCCGGTGAATGCGAAGATGTAAAACGCCAGCACCACGTTTTTCTTGCCGCGATAATCGCTGAGCTTGACGTCTTTCAGGTCCTCGCCGGTGAAATATTGCATTTTGAAGTCGGGCGCAACATCGCCGACTTTCAATTTGGGCGGTGGTGGCTGATCTGCCGCATTCGCGGGGCGAACAATTGGCGACACAAGAGCCAAAAAAAGCAGGAAAACAACTTCGGCAACAATCCCAACTTTTCTCATTTGGATACGCTCCTTCGAGGTTCATTGTCGCAGCAAAGCGGGAGTGACGCCAGAGGGTCGCGGCCCATTGCGTAAGCATCGGAGAAACCAGTACATTGCTTTCGGGGAGCGAGAGCGCCTCGTCCCGCCATGAGCTTACAGACCCTCAACGACATCTTCTTTACCGTGGTGGAACGCAATCACCGGGTGGTGATGATGCACCGCCGCGACGTCCACTGGGTGTCCATCTCGTCGGAGGAGTTTTACCAAAAAGTGGTGGGAGTGGCGCAGGCGCTGCGCGAGTGGGGCATCGCCAAGGGAGACCGCGTCGCCATTCTCAGCGAAAACCGGCCGGAGTGGACGATTGCCGATTTCGCCAGTCTGCTGATCGGAGCCGTCACAGTTCCTGTTTATGCGACTTTGACGGCGGAACAGTCGGCTTTCATCCTGCGCGATTCCGGCGCACGCGCCATCTTTGTCTCTTCCGCCAAGCAACAGGCGAAAGTCTCCAGCATTCGCGAGCAAACCGCTCTGGAGCACATCGTCATCATGGACGCCGACGATACGACCGCGCACGCCGTCTCCATGCAGGTGCTGATGCGCAACGGCCCCAAAGAACGCGATACGGATTTCGATCCGCTGGCAAGAGCAATACAGCCCGGTGATCTTGCCACCATCATCTATACCTCGGGCACCACCGGCAATCCCAAGGGAGCGATGCTCACCCACGGCAACATGGCGTCGAACGTGGCCTTCTCATTCAAGGAATTTGGGGTGACCCAAGGCGATATCAGCATTTCGTTTCTGCCCTTGTCCCACGTGACCGCACGGCACGTGGATTTCCTCATGCTCTATCACGGAGTCACGCTGGCCTACGTTTCTTTCCAGGAACATTTGCCGCCGGCGTTGCTGGAAGTGCGTCCCACGGTTTTTGTGGGGGTGCCGCGCATGTATGAAAAGATCCACACCCAGGTAGAGCACAAAGCCAAAGGCCTGAAACGGCTGGTGTATCGCTGGGCGATGGCGGTGGGCGGCTCGCATCGCGACAAAATCCTCACCGGCCAAATTCCGAACTCGCTGGCGTGGAAGCTTGCCGATCGCCTGCTCTACTCCAAGGTGCGGGCCGGCATGGGCGGCCGCGCGCAACTGTTTGTTTCGGGTGGAGCTCCGCTGGGCCGCGAACTGGCGCAGTGGTACGCCGACATCGGCATTCGTATTCACGAAGGCTATGGGCTGACGGAAACCTCTCCGGTAATCGCCGTCAACACCCCCAAGACCCACCGGCTGGGGACTGTAGGCAAGCCGCTGGGGAACGTCGAAGTGAAGATCGCCGACGATGGAGAGATTCTGGTGCGCGGTCCGTCGGTGTTCCAGGGATATTGGAACAAGCCGAAGGAAACCAGCGAGGCCCTCAGCGATGGCTGGTTCAAGACCGGAGACATTGGCCAGCTCGACGCCGATGGGTTTCTGTCGGTCACCGATCGCAAGAAAGACCTGATCAAGACTTCAGGGGGGAAGTTTGTGGCCCCGCAGCCGCTGGAAAATTCCTTGAAGCACAATCCGCTGATCGCCGAAGCCGTGGTGGTGGGAGACAAACACAAATTTCCCGCAGTGCTGATCGTGCCCTATTTCCCGCTGCTCGAAGACTGGGCGCGCAGCAATCAAGTCGCGTTCTCATCGCGGGAGCAGTTGGTCAACCATCCCAAGGTGCGCGCTCTGTATGCCGGCATTGTCGCGGACTTGAACCGGAACCTGGCGCGCTTCGAGCAGTTAAAACGGGTGCTGGTGATTCCGGAAGAGTTCTCGGCAGAGCACGGGACATTGACCAGCAGCATGAAAATGCGTCGGCACGCGGTCGAGGAGCGCTACCGCAAGCAGATTGAGGAGATGTACGCGAAGGCGGAGGAGGAAGGGTTTGCGGCGACGGAGTAGGGAGCGGGTTCACCTTGAGCGGGAGGATTCTTCTTAGCCCAGGATAGCGCCCCGGAACCGAGAGCGTTGCCGCTGGAGAATACAAAACAGAGGGCGCGAACCTGGGGCACCGATCAGAAAAATCAGGTACTTTGGGCCACGCGCCTGAGTTCTCATCTGCTAAGTCCGCGGCACCCGGCGTGGGGTACCTCAGTTAGGGGCCCTAAGGGAAGGGGCTGCCTGCCTCAGTCGCCACTAGCGATCCACTATGCGGATTCCCCTATCTGCGGAACCCGGAGCGTCAGCATTAACCGTGCACGTGTGATGGATGTGTTCATCCTGAATTGGTACCCGATGCCTTGGGTAGCGTAAGACTCCGTTGAGCCTTATGAGCTGCGGGTTCATATACCGCGCATTGAGAACTTCCTCGCCTTCCGGGTCTACAACGATTAGGGTGTGCGTGTCGGGGCGCTCCATCTTCAATTTGTTGCTTTCACTGACCAGAAAACCGTGTTCATCCAGACGTACAACAATTTTGTTGTCGCGAGTTTTCACATCCATTAACACCACAATGGAGCCGTCGGCGGAACGATCGAGGGTGAGGGCTGGAATGATCTCTGCATTGTCGTCCGGCCCGACTATAAACTCTATGACGTGGTGCGGAAATTTCTTTGCGACGGCGAAGTTGTCACCATATTGGACGAGCGCCGCCTCCTTCGGTATGGCCCCACAAACATTGGGAGGCGTAAGATCGGATGCTGGTAGTAGCCGCCCCTTAAGCGACTGCAATTCCTTGCGCAACTTCACGTCGGCTACGAGCCACAAGGAACCGATAAACACTGTTGCTATTAGCCCGCTCACGCCAAACTTCCAAACCAGGTATCCTTTTTGTGAGTGTGTGCTCAGACGACGTCTTTGCTTTCGGCTTGGAGGGCGACTCCTCCGCTGCAGAGCGTCCGACGTGAGCCAGGAACCCAAGCTCCACACGAATGCGCACACAGCAAGAGAGTAGGCCCATTCGAACAGCTCTGGAGCATTGTCAAGAGACGCACCGAGAGCGGCCATGGCCACGACGGCTCCCCAGAGAGCGAAGGTGACTCCGTCCGAATTCTTCCAGTGGAAAATTTGTCGAAGCGCTGCTCTATCGAGCATATGAAAATAGCGGGACATGATCCTCAAGCGGCGCAAGTACAGGCCCATGCGCCTTCCGAGTGAAGGAACACGAAGAAGTTTAGCGCAAGTGTGGCACCGTGCGTGTGTCTGTGACTGTCGCTTTCAAATACACGTAGCCGGGTGCCGGGTTTGGGCGCTAACATGCGACACTTCATATCGGATGGGTTGAAGAAAAGCAGATTCCTCACCGCTGAAGCAGTTCGGAATGACAATCATGTAGGGGGGCGGCACTCGTCGACTTCGCTCGGCTGGACAGCCGAGGGCGGCTGTCCCCACGTGAGTTGTCGAGGGCGGCGGACAAGAGTGTCCGCCCCACACGGCTTTAGGCTGTCTTAGGCTTTTGCTTGTCCGCTTTTTCGAGTTCTCTCAGAGCGGCCATGGTGCGGGCGGTGTAGTCGATGCGTTTCCCTGACTTCGGGCGGCGGTGGCGTTTGGTGGGCTCATCATGCTTTGACATTGTTTCCTCACGATTGTCTACAGTACCACGTTTGGGTTGAAGCCTGAGGTCTTCGATTTGTTTCCGCGAGTCTGGGCGAGTAGACTGGCAGCGATCCGGGGGTGATCCGCTATGCGCATCTTCTTATATTTCGCCGTCGTGCTGTGTTTCGTTGGTTCCGGGCTGGCGCAACATGCCGATGCGGCCCCGCACTCGACCCATGCGGCAGCCAGCCATGCAAAGCCGTCGGCCGACAAAGTTTGGGCCGAACTTATGGACGGTAACAAACGCTTTGTGGCCGGCAAACCGCGAAGGTATGACGTGGTCGCGCTTCGCCGCAAGCTTGCTTCCAAGCAGTCGCCCAATGTGATCATCCTGTCTTGCTCTGACAGCAGGGTTTCCCCGGAATTGGCCTTTGACCAGAGCTTAGGCGACCTGTTTGTGGTGCGCACCGCGGGCAACGTGGCCGACCCGGTGGCGTTGGGCAGCATTGAGTACGCGGTCGAGCACATTCATAGCCCGCTGCTGGTGGTGATGGGGCATCAAAAATGCGGCGCCGTGATCGCCGCTTGTTCAGGCGATAAAATGCCCAGCTCGAACCTGGACGCGATCATGAACAAGATCGGTCCTGCGGTTACCCAAGCGAAGACGCACGCCAAGGCCGATGACCTGGTCGAAACCACCATCCAAGAGAACGTGCATCAGAGCGCGAAAGATCTTTTGGCCAACAGCGAAATCATTCGCGATGCGGTGAAGTCAGGATCGCTTAGCGTAGTGGAGGCGGAATACCAGCTCGATTCGGGCGAGGTGGTTCGCCTGAACATGCCTGCCGGAAGTCAGAACTAACGCTTGCAACAGCAGTACAATAGACCCATGACGGACTCATTGATCATTGCCGGCCGTGAGTTCCGTTCCCGGTTGATTGTGGGAACGGGAAAGTATAAGTCATTCCAGGAAAACGCTCGCGCGCTCGAAGCCAGTGGCGCGGAGATGGTCACGGTGGCGGTGCGCCGGGTGAATCTGGATCGCAGCAAAGAATCGCTGCTTGACTATATTGATCCTAAGAAGTATTTTCTCTTGCCCAATACGGCCGGGTGCTACACCGCTGACGAGGCCATTCGCACAGCGCGGTTGGGCCGCGAAGTCGGGCTTTCGGATTGGGTGAAGCTGGAAGTGATCGGCGACCAGGCGACGCTTTATCCCGATGTGCAGGCGACGCTCGAAGCTACGCGAGTGCTGGTGAAGGAAGGATTCACGGTCCTGCCCTATACCTCGGATGACGTAGTGTTCGCCAAGCGGCTGCTGGACGCGGGCGCGAGCGCAGTGATGCCGCTGGGCGCGCCGATTGGCAGCGGCCTGGGGATTCAGAATGCTGCCAACATTCGCATTCTGCGGGAAGTGATCACCAGCGTGCCTCTGATTCTGGATGCCGGGGTGGGAACTGCGTCCGATGCCACGATTGCGATGGAGTTGGGCGCGGATGCCGTGCTGATGAACACGGGGATTGCGAACGCGCAGGATCCGGTCCTGATGGCTGAAGCGATGAAGCATGCCGTGCTGGCTGGAAGGGAAGCGTACCTGGCGGGACGGATGCAAAAGAAACTGTATGCCACGGCAAGTTCGCCGCTCGAAGGCGTGGTGCGTTAGGGAAAAATAAAGGGCGGCCGCAGCCGCCCGAAATCCTGCGTCGAAATTAATCTACAGCATCTTCACACTGTTAATGTGGATGGAGTCGCCGGTGACTGGTCCGGTGACGGCTACGTGATGGCCTTCATGTCCCTTGAGGACGTCGGGGTTATCCACGGTGAGCACTTTCTGGTCGGCGTCGGTGACGATGACCGCTTTGGCGCCCTTACCCAGGCACTTGTTCATGCAGGCGGCATGGCTGGCGCTGGCGCCCTTGGCGCCGCACATGGAGTCGCTGACGTAACCATTCACGGTGGAATCGGCCGCTACGGCCCATCCGACCATGAACAACAGCAGAGAAACGGCAAGACAGAGCAATAAAAGCTTCTTCATGAGATCCTCGAATTCAGCGGCCATGCCGCAGATTTGTGCTGCGTAAACCTACTGCAGCGGCCCGGGGCACTCTCGCTGCTGGGCCGAGCAGAACTATAAAGGAATTTCCCGCACTATATCACACCGGATGTGCGCTCACGTCACCAGCCGCCTTAACTATTTCTGTGCGGAGCTGGTCTCAGGTTTCGGAGGCGCGGGCGGAGGCGGCGAAACGTAGATGACTTCGCCCGGACGCGCATAGTGCAACTGCTCACGGGCTTCTTTCTCGATGGTCTTGGGATCGGTCTGGAGAGATTTGATCTGGTCGGTGTAGCGGTCGTTCTCTTGCTGCAAGCTGCGGATTTCGTTTTGCAAGTTAACGTACTCGGTCTTCTTCTGGCGATAGACCACCATGCCGTTGGCGCCGAACATCACGTGAACGAACAGCCATACCGTGAAGGCAGCCACCGTGCCGGTCGCCAGGCGTCGCCGGATCGCGTGCAGCATGGTCAGGGTGGGGCGCAGCTTCACCATCATGCGGTCGGCCCAGGCTTCGGCTTGCGGGGCGCGCTCCACGAGGGTGCGCAGCCGCTCCTCGGGGCTGGGGATGATGCGAACTCGGGGAAGACGCCCTACTCGAAGATCCATTGCTTGGCTGCTGCGCTCATCTGCTCCAACTGCTGCTCGCTGCCGGCCTCGGTGTAGACGCGCACCACCGGCTCGGTGCCGGAGAGCCGGTAGCACACCCACGCGCCGTCCTGGCAAACCAGTTTCAGTCCGTCGGTGCGTACCACTTCCTTCACCTTGCGGCCGCAGAAATCGCGAGGATTAAGCGCCAGCTTACCAGTGAACTTCGCTTTTACCTCGGGCGTCAAGCGGAAGTTCTCACGCTTTGGGTAAAAGGAACCAACTTTGACAAATAGGGCGTCCAACTGACGCTTCAGAGACTGGTTGCGGCGGGCGACCATCTCGCAGCAGAGCAATCCGGCGAGGATGCCGTCTTTCTCGGGAACATGATGGCGGATGGAGAGACCGGCGCTTTCTTCGCCGCCGATGACGATTTTGTCCTGCTTGATGAGCTCGCCGATGTACTTGAAGCCGACTGGGGTTTCATGCAGGGGAATGTGATAATGCTCGGCCAGCGCGTTAATCAGATTGGTCGTGGCTACTGATTTGCCGACGCCGTTTTTCCAGCCGCGAGTCTCCACCAGGTAGTCGAAGAGCAGCGCAATGATGTAGTTGGGCTGGAAAAAGGTTCCGTCCTGATCGACGATGCCAAAGCGGTCGGCGTCGCCATCGGTAGCGATGCCGATGTGGGCGTTGGTCTGGCGCATCTGGTCGCGGAGATGGTTGAGCAGATGGTCGTCCGGCTCGGGGGCGTGGCCACCGAAAAGCACATCGCGATAGTCGTGAACAGACGCGACTTCGATGCCGGCTTCGCGCAGCAGGGAGTCAGAATAGCCGCAACCCGCTCCCCAAAAGGGATCGAAGACGACCCGCAGGCAGGCTTTCTTGATGGTGGAAAGGTCGACGATTTCCCTTAGCCGGGCGAGGTAGGTGGCGCGTGGGTCCAAGGCTTGGGGCTGGGGCTTGGTGGTAGCGGTGTTCGGGGCAGTACCGGTATCGAAAGCGGCAATTTCTGCTTCGATTTGCTTAGTGACCTCGGGTAAGGCGGGGGCGCCGTCGGGAGTCGAGAACTTGATCCCGTTGTACTCCGGCGGATTGTGGGATGCGGTAAAGTTGATAGCTCCGTCGGCGTGTTCACGAGTTACGGCATAGGAGATCGCTGGGGTGGGCGCGGCTTCAGCGATGAGCAACGGTGTGATGCCGTGGGCGAGAAGAACCTCGCTGGCCATGGCGCAGAAGGTTTCACCGAGGAATCGCGGATCGCGGCCGACGATGACACGCGCGCCCGCGGGCTTCTCGGAAACTACGTAGCGGGCAATGCCGCTGACGGCGCGGCGCACATTGGCGAAGGTAAAGTCCTCCGCCATGACGGCGCGCCAGCCGGAAGTCCCGAACTTGATTTGAGTGGGCATGGATTCAGCGGAATCACGCAAAGTGGTAAGCTTTTTCTTAAAAGGTTAATTCTATATGACTGACATGAGGGTCGTCCTGACCACCGCGGGATCGAGAGATGAAGCGCGGCGCATCGCCGAAGGGCTGGTCGATTGCCGGCTGGCCGCCTGCGTCAATATTGTGCCCGGCGCGGTGTCCATTTATCGCTGGAAGGGCAAGGTAGAGGAATCGGAGGAGTGGCTGCTGTGGATCAAGACCACGGCGGCGGCTTTCGAACGCGTACGCGATGCCATCAAAGGAATGCACTCGTATGAACTGCCGGAATGCGTGTGCCTGGCGGTGGAGGATGGCAGCGCGGAGTACTTGAAGTTTGTGGAAGAGTCGGTGGATGAGACCTCGGTCACCGACTGCGCAGAAGGACGCAAGTAAGCAACTGCTGTGGTGATCAGCGCGATTCGCGGCGGTGATTCTACATCGCCGCCAGCGCCTGGTCGAGGTCGGCCATGATGTCGTCCACGTCCTCGATGCCGACGGAGAGCCGCACCATGCCGTCGGTCAGTCCGATCTCTCTTCTTCCTTTTTCGCCCAACGCAGCGTGAGTCATGGTGGCGGGGTGCGAGATCAGGGTCTCGACGCCGCCCAGCGATTCGGCCAGCGAACAGAGACGGACATTCTTCAACATCTTCTTCGCGTTGGAGAGGGAACCGGTTTCGAAGGTGATCATGGAGCCAAAGCCGGTCATCTGTTTTCGCGCCAGATCGTACTGGGGATGATCGGGCAAGCCGGGATAAAACACCTGTTTTACCTTGCGGTGTCGGGAAAGAAAATCAGCGACAAGACGGCCGCTGCGGTCATGTAGTTCCATGCGGACGGCCAATGTCTTGACCCCGCGCAGCACCAGCCAGCACTCGAAGGGAGAGAGAATCGCCCCGGCGGCTTTCTGCACGAAGCTCAGCTGTTCAACCTGATCGGGCCGGGTGCAAACCACCACGCCGCCGAGACCGTCGCTATGGCCGTTTAGAAATTTGGTGGTGGAGTGAACCACCATGTCCGCGCCCAGCGCGATGGGCTGCTGGAAATAGGGTGACATGAAAGTGTTGTCCACGACTAGTTCCACCTTCTTCTTGTGGCAGAGGTCGGCGATGGCACGAATATCGCTGAGGGCCATCAACGGGTTGGTGGGCGTCTCGATATAAACCATGCGCGTGTTTCTGCGGATGGCACGCTCCACATTCTTTGCCTCGGAGGTGTCCACGTAAGTGAATTCAATGCCATAGCCGGAAAGAACCTGATTGAACAGGCGCGGTACGCCGCCATAGAGGTTGTGGCCGGCGACCACGTGGTCTCCAGACTTGAACATGGTGCAAAGAGCGTTGATGGCGGCCATGCCGCTGGCGAAAACTCGCGAGGCGACCCCGCCTTCGAGCGAAGCCAGGTTTTCTTCGAGGCGAGTGCGCGTAGGATTGGAAACGCGGGCATACTCGTAGCCCTTGTTCTTGCCCAGTTCTTGCTGAAGGTACGTCGAAGTGGGATAGATAGGGACTGCGATGGCGCCAGTTTCAGCATCGGCTTCCTGGCCGGTGTGAATAGCGCGAGTGGCGAAGCCTGGGAGTTTTGATTTGGACATAGGGATTTGAATCAGCAATTAGCACTTGGCACTTAGCATTTGGCCAGCAATCAATTCTTGTCGTTAACGCGATACTGTTCCGACGCCACCCGAACGCTAACGACCAAATGCCAAGTGCTAAATGCCGAGCGTGCCTAAATTCCGCCTTCAAAAATCTTCTTCGACAAATAGCGTTCGGCGGAGTCGGGGATCATCGTGACCACCTTTTTCCCCGAACCCAACTGCTTGGCGATCTGCAAAGATGCGAAAACGTTGGCGCCCCCGCTCGATCCTGACAATACTCCCTCACGTGCGGCCAACTGCTTCACCATACTGAAAGCGTCGACATCGTTGACCATCAGGACTTCGTCGCACACCGAGCGGTCGAAGTTCTTGGGAATGAAGCTGGCCCCGATCCCTTCCACTTTGTGTGGGCCGGGTCGACCGCCCCCCAGAACCGAGCCCTGGGTCTCGACGGCAAAAGCCAAGACTTTGGGAAGATGGTCTTTGAGATAACGCGCGATGCCGGTAAAGGTGCCGGCGGTGCCGGCGCCGATTACCACGGCGTCGATCTGTCCATCCATTTGTTCGAAGATTTCCTGAGCGGTGGTCTGGTAGTGGTAATCAGGATTGGCGGAATTCTCAAACTGCGCGGCCATGAAGGCGTTGGGATTGCCGGCGGCAAGTTCCTGGGCGCGCTTGATGGCACCCTGCATGCCCTCAGCGTCCGGGGTGCGTGTGACCTCGGCGCCGAGGGCACGCATGATCATGACTTTTTCCTCCGAAAAGCGCTCGGGGACGAACAGCGCGACTTTATAGCCACGGTTTACGCCGATCAGTGCCAGGCCAATGCCGGTGTTGCCGGCGGTGGCTTCGATGATCGTTCCACCGGGCTTGAGCTTTCCCTCAGCCTCGGCGCGCTGGATGATGCCAATGGCGGCGCGGTCTTTCACGCTGCCGCCGGGATTCAAGTATTCCAGCTTGGCGTAGACGGCGGCGGACGTGGCGGGAACAATCTTTCTCAGTTTGAGGATGGGAGTTTCGCCAACCAGTTGGGTGATGTCGTCGGCTACCTGCAAGCGGCTTCGCTCGATGAGCGTCTTGTGCACTCCTTAGAGTACGGAAGGCGGAGCAAAAGCGTCAATTGCACGAAGGTAGGGGCACGTTGGAAGACCCGCAAAACCTTGAATCGCAGAGTTCGCAGAGAAAAGCCGCAGAGAACGCGGAGAAAATCTAGCGCGACTGCTCCTGGCCGGGGTAGTAACCGCTGCGGGTCCTGACTACGAGCTTCTTGTAGCCTTTGGCGTGGGCCTCGACTTTGATGGTGCGGTAGCCGCCAGCGCTCTTGGGGGTGGTGGGCTTGTAGCCAATGGTGTACTGGCTGCGGATGTCGTGAGCGACGGCGCTGCTGATCTCGTCCACTTCTGCGAGCGTCTTAGGCAGGAAGGCGATGCCGCCCGTGGCTTGAGCCACGGTTTCCAGAGCTCGCCGCGCGCGGCGGGCTCTTTCTTCACCCAGCAGTCCGATGGCGTATACCGATGGGCCATTTTCCTGTTGCAGATTGCGGACGGTCTCCTCCAGAGTTTCGCGGCTGGCGTTGTCTTCACCGTCGGTGACCACGAACAGCACCTTCTTTTGCAGCCGGGCGTGGGCTTTCATTTCATTCGAGGTCGCAACGATGGCGTCGTACAGGGCAGTGCCGCCCCGTGCTTCCACTTTTTCGAGAGCTTGTTTTAGCAGGGGCAGCTTGTTGGTGAAGGGCTGATCGAGGTAGTACTCGTCATTAAAATTGACCACGCAAACTTCGTCATGGGGGTTGCTGGCGCGGACCAGATTCAGGGCGGCCTTATTCACCTGTTCGCGCTTCTCCCGCATGGAGCCGGAGTTGTCAATCACAATGCACATGGAGACCGGGATATCTTCCTGGCGAAACGAAGTCATGGTCTGAGGGTGGCCGTTTTCAAGCACGGTGAAAGCGGTCTTCGGGAGGTTCATCACCATGTGGTTCCGGTCATCGACAACGGTGGCGTGCACGGCCACTTCTTCCACGTCTTTCTTGAAGACAAAGATGCCGTTCTCCTCGCTGGGCGCTGAATTTTGGGGCTGCTGGCTCTCGGTTGGAGGAGAAGCGGGGGCAGGTGCGCTCTGGGTTTGTGCCGCCGGAGTAAGAGAAAGAAAAATGATCAGCAGGGCCAGCCAACGATCATTCGGAAGGCGCATAGTATCCCGTTTTGGCGTAAACCCGGAGCGGCGGCAAGCCTTTGGGCGGAATCAGCTTCACTTTTATTTTACGCCATTTGCCGTCATGTCCAGGGTACTTGGGACGGTAACCCAGCACATACTGGTTGCGCAGTTCGATGCCAATCTTAGTGGCCACATCGGCGAGATCGTTAGGATTGTCGATGGTAAAGGCACGGCCGCCGGTGATTTCCGTAATGTCAGAAAGCAGAGCCGGCCCCGAGGCTTCCTCGGGCGTGGCCATGTAGTGGTCGTAGATGCCGATGGCGTAGATCATCACGTCGGCTTCCCGGACTGTGGACTTGATTTCGCCTTCGGTGTAGCGGCTATGGTTGTCGCCGCCGTCGGAGATGATGAGCAGCGCCTTCTTGGGATACTTTGCCTGACGCATCTTGCTGACGCCGAGATAAATGCCGTCGAGCAGCGCGGTCCGTCCCTTGGGGACGGTGTAGACCAGTTTGCCCTGGATGTCTTCGACCGAAGAGGTGAAATCGGAGACTTCCTCCGGTTTGTCGGCAAAGGTGATCATGAAGAACTCATCCTGGGGATTGGCGGTCTTGAAGAATTCGATCACGGCTTCGCGGGCGCGTTCGATCTTGCTGCTCATGCTGCCGCTCATGTCGAAAATCACGCCGATTGAGACCGGCGCGTCTTCACTGGAAAACGATTTCAGTTCCTGCTGATCTTTGTTCTCGAAGATCTCAAAATTTTCCTTGTCGAGGCCGGTGACCAGGCGATTCATGGGATCGGTAATCGTGACCGGGATCAGCACCAGGCTGACATCGACTTTCATGGGGCGGACGTGGGTGCGAAGAGAGGGATCGACGGAAGCCAGCGGATCGGGCTTGGCTGGCTCAACCCGGGGAGCGACGTGCACATCTTCGATGGAAACTTGAGCGTGAGCGCAGATACCCGCAACGCAGGCCAAAGTCATGGCGAGAACGAGGGCAGCAACCGGGAATCGTCCGTTAGAGCCAGACATAACTCTGCTCAGAATCCTGGGAGGAGCTGACTGGGAGCCGTCTTTGGTCAGGGGCGAGATGACCCGCTCCGCCCACAAAGGCGGGCCACAAGAACCTCACTGGGGCTGATCGTATCACAGGCGAGTGGTCGCAGTAACAGGCTTTTTTTCGGAAGTGGGATGGGTCTTTTTCGCGAGAGTTGGGTCACGCCTGGTCTCTTACTCCCTTACCACTGGGTTGTCAGAATCTATGAAATTCTGGAACCGAAGCTGCCGGATCGCCCAGTCCGAGGTGGATGTGCGTTAAGGGTTTAGTAGAATGGCAGGTTCAGTCCATGGCCCACATCGCTCCCTTTCGAGCTCTGCGATACGACCCGGCACGGGTAGATCTCGCGAGTGTCGTAACCCAGCCGTACGACAAAATCACGCCGGAAATGCAGGAGCGCTACTACGCGGCCAGTCCGCATAATCTGGTGCGCATCATCCTGGGGAAGCGGGAAGCCAACGATGATGCGGGAGAGAACACTTACACCCGGGCGGCAGCCTATTTTCGAGATTGGCGGCGGCAAGGGGTCTTTCTGCCAGAAGCTCAGCCCTCGATTTACAGCTATGTGCAGCATTTCACGGTTCCCGGGGGAGGCAAGGAACTGGAGCGTCGCGGATTCATTGCGCTGGGGGAACTGGAGGACTACTCCGACGGCGTGGTGTTTCGTCATGAGCAGACGCTGGCGAAACCCAAAGCTGACCGGCTGGATTTGTTACGGGCCACGCGGGCGCACTTTGGACAGCTGTTTATGCTGTACAGCGATGCGACGGGGGAGATTGATGGTCTGCTGGCTGCGGCCGCGGCAGCGCCGGAGATTGAGACCCGTGACGAATATGGAGTTCGGCACCAAGTGTCGAAAATTTCCGATCCCAGCCTGGTTAACCTGGTCCGCAGCAAGATGCGGGACAAGAAACTAATCATTGCGGATGGGCACCATCGCTATGAAACCGCGCTGAACTATCGCAACGAACGCCGGAGTACGGCGGATACGGCTCCCCCATGGGCAGGCGGGTTCTCCTCCGAAATTCCGCCGTACGAGATGGTGATGATGACGTTTGTCAATATGGATAGCCCAGGTTTGCTGATCCTGCCAACCCACCGGGTGGTGCACGGGCTGGCAGGGTTCACGGCAGAGGGGCTACGGCAGAAGGCCAGCGAGTTTTTCAGCGTGGAAGAGGTAGATTCGGCGGTGGACGCTACCCGGGCGGGTGGAATTCTCCGCGAGGCCGGACGCTCGGGGACCGCGTTGATGGCGGTAACTGCGGATCGAGTGTTTCTCCTGGATACTCCCAAGGCGGCTAGATCCAACCTCTTTAGCGGGCTTTCGGTCCGGCAACAGGCCTTGGATGTGGTTCAGTTGCACAGGTGCCTGTTGGAAGGCGTGCTGGGGATTTCTGAGGAGGCAATTCGCAATCAGCAAAATATCAGCTATGTACGGGATGCAGAAGAAGCCATGGCCCGAGTGCGATCAGGCGGGGCGCAGGTGGCCTTCCTTATGAATCCGGTACGCATGCGGCAGGTGCGGGACATTGCATTTGCGGGCGAGGTTTTGCCGCAAAAATCAACTGACTTTTATCCCAAGCTGCTTAGCGGGTTGACGATTTATGCGCTGGAGTAGGCAGATCAGCAAGGGGGCGGCAAATGGGGTCAGGCGGCGAGACCCTTTAACCGCAAAGTTCGCAAAGGGCGACCGCCAAGGACGCTGAGAAAACCGTACACCAGCCAGGGGTCGCGCCATCATGGACGTGTCTTGACCACTACAACCGGCGGCATCGTAAGTTCGGGGCGTCATGGACTGACGCGCGTCGCAATGGCCGTTCTGCTTACCATGGCATCGGTGGTCTTGCTTGGATCTCCCGAGGAGAAGCGTGTCTCCATCTATTCGACCATTGCCAACTATTCACTTGCCGTGGTGGAGCGGAACAAGGTGGATTACGTGGGTCTGCTGGAAGTGCTCGAGCCTCTGGGCACGGTGAGCGCCCGGGTGAATGGAGATCACTGGCGGCTCCGCTATAACGACACCGATGTTGAATTCACCGCGAACGGGCGTGGAGCGCGCGCTCGCGGTACGGATTTCTACCTGTCTGCGAATTTCGTTCGGGAAGGCGGCCGGGGATTGGTTCCACTGACAGACCTCAGCAGTCTACTCTCACGTATTCTTGGCGGGCCCGTGACCTTCAATCCCAGCGCGCGGCGTCTGTTTGTGGGCAATGTTGCCGTCCACTTCACTGCCCAGGTCAGTAATAGTGGACCGCCCAAACTGATCATGAACTTCACTTCGCCGGTGAACCCGACCATCGCCACCGAGCCGGGAAGGCTGCGGATGACGTTCCGTCACGACGCGGTGGTGGCGCCCAGCTCTCCGAAACTTACCTTTAACAGCACAGCGATTACCTCCGCCAGCTTTCTGGAGAGCAACGGTGAGGCTGAGGTGGTGATCACCGCGAGTGTCCCGGTGCTGGCCAGCTTCAGCAACAACGGACGCACGATCACCGTGGAACCACCGCCTTCGGCTGCGACCGCGGCGCAGATCGCGCCTGCGGTTGCACCTGCGCCACCCGTAGGGCCTGCGATTGTTACCAACGCCCCCGTCCCCGCTGCCATACAGTACTTTGCCGTGGTCGACGCCAGCCACGGAGGCGACGAGCGAGGTGCTGCGCTCACCGAGCAGTTGGCGGAAAAAGACGTCACTTTGGCTTTCGCGCGGCTCCTCCGGCAGGAACTCGACAACCGCGGGCTGCGCACGCTTCTGGTTCGCGATGCGGATACCACGCTGACTCTCGATCAGCGCGCAGCCATGACTAATTCTGCGGCCCCTGCCATCTATCTCTCCGTGCATGCGGCATCGCAGGGGACGGGGGTGCGGCTGTACACAGGGTTGACTGCGTCGGGTGGAGAGAACATCGGCGCATTTGTTGATTGGGATACAGCCCAGGCTCCATTTCAAGCGCTGAGCGATGCGGCTGCGACCAGCGTGGCAGCGGCGCTGCACGGTAAGCAACTTGCGGTTCGGACGTTGATGGCCCCACTACGACCGCTGAACAACATCGCCACGGCCGCGGTGGCGATAGAGATCGCTCCCCCAGCCGGCGACGTTGCCAAGCTGGACTCGGCAGCTTACCAGCAGCCGATCGCGGCCGCAGTGGCTGCCGGCGTGGCCGACGCGCGAGACCGACTCCAGGCGGCACGGAAATGATTCCACGTCACCTCATACTGGGCGCGGTTGTCATGATCCTTCTGGCGCTGGGCATGAGTTTTTACGCATGGCACATGCGCGGGGGCGCGAGCCAGCCCGAAACCGCATCCACCCAGCCGGTGGCGCCGCCGGTTTCGGGGCCCACGGAAGCGGTGACCCTGTATGTGGCATACGATGATGGCGGAATCCTGCGAGCGCAGTCGGCGCGGATCCCGCTGCCTGCGGGACGCCAGGAGCGGGCGGAAGAATTGCTGCGCGCTCTGCTCAATATCTATCTTGATAAATCTTCTCCTCACGTGCTGGCGGCCGGTTCGGAGGTGCGCGACGTTTATCTGGTCGAACCCGGGCTGGCGGTGATTGATCTCAATGCAGCCTTCGCGGATGGCCATCGCTCTGGGGTCTTGATTGAAGAACTGACTGTGGTTTCGCTGGTGGAGACGCTCTCGGCCAACATTCCGGGAATCGCGCGGGCGAGAATCCTGGTGGATGGCAAGGAGCGCGACACGCTGGCCGGACATCTGGATCTAACGAATTTCTACGATGTTACCGCCTTTTCTCAACTGGCCCTGCAACTACAGAGCGAGCGCTGAGCAGTCCCCGCCGTCATCATTTACAATCGCCGCCTATGGTTTATCGCTCAGATAATCGCACCGCCGACCAACTCCGGCCGGTCAAGCTCCTTCCGGACTACATCAATACAGCAGAAGGCTCAGTCCTTATCGAAGTAGGGAACACGCGGGTGATCTGTACCGCTTCGATCGAAGAAACCGTACCGCAATTCATGCGCAACACCGGCAAGGGTTGGATCACAGCCGAGTACAGCATGTTGCCGCGCGCCACCCTGACCCGCACTCCGCGGGAAGTGAACAAAGGCAGACCGAGCGGACGGACTCATGAGATTCAGAGGCTGATTGGGCGTTCCCTGCGGGCGGTGACCGACCTGGGACGGCTCGGCGAACGCACCATCTGGATTGATTGCGACGTGATTCAGGCCGATGGGGGCACGCGCACGGCTTCCATTACCGGGGCGTTTGTGGCGCTGGGGCTGGCGTTCGAGAAACTGGTGGAGGCAGGCACGCTGACTTCCGCTCCGCTGCGTGATTTTATTGCGGCGGTGAGTGTGGGAATTGTGGATGGCGAAATCCTGCTCGATCTTGCTTATGAAGAGGACTCCCGTGCCGATGTAGACATGAATTTCGTCATGACGGCCGGGCACAAACTGGTGGAAGTGCAGGCGACGGCCGAGCATCAGGTGTTCGATGAAGCGCAGTTGCAGAAAATGCTGGCGCTGGCCCGCCAGGGTGTGCAGTCGCTGATTGCCAAACAGCAGGCGATTTTAGGGACGCTGACGTTGAGGCAGTAGGAGTTCTCGCCTGTGTCTACACCTGCAGCACATCCCCCTCCCGCGCCACCATCTCGTACAACACGGGATTCACGAAGAAGCCAATGAACAGGCGGGAGATGAGCCCGGCCACGATGACGATGGCGAATGGCCGTTGCGTATCCGACCCGATGCCGGTAGAAAGCGCCGCTGGGAGCAGTCCGAGGCAGGCAACCAGAGCGGTCATCATGATGGGACGAAGCCGCAACAGCGAAGCTTCCCGGGTGGCGGCGCGGATTCCCATGCCTTCCTGCCGCAGCTTGTTAATGTAAGAGACGAGAATCACCGCCGTCTCCACCGAAACTCCGAGCAACGCCAGAAGACCCAGGACGGAGGAAACACTGAAAGGCGTGTGAGTGAGCTTCAGGGCAACCAGCGCGCCCACCGGTTCGGTCATAATTACGCCCAGGGCAATGGTGACCGGGAATTTGAAATTTCCGTAGAGCGCGAACAAGATCATGAAAATTATCACTACGGCAAGTGGACCGATAAAGTACATCTGCGATTTGGCTTCGAGAAACTGGCTGTATTCGCCGCCCCATTCCATCCGGTAGCCTTGGGGCAGTGTCACAGCCTTCTTGACTGCGGCTTGGGCGTCTCGCACTCCCCGTTCCAAGTCACGGCCTTCGATGCTGTACTGCACGCCGATGTAGCGCGAATTGTTTTCGCGATAGATAAAGGACGCGCCGTTTCCCTGGCCGATATTGGCGAGCTGGCTGAGTGGGATCTGCTGGCCGTCGGGTGTGCCCACCAACAGATTTCCGATGTCATGCGCACTGCTGCGGAATTGGGGTTGCATGCGGACCACCAGATCGAACAACTTCTCCCCTTGAATGACTTGCGTGACCGCTTGTCCGCCGACTGCTGCGGAAATCACAGCTTCCACATCGGCGACGTTGATGCCATAGCGGGCAATCTTGTCCCGGTCAACGTCAACCAGAAGGCTGGGCTGGCCAAGTTCCCGCACTACCGTCAGATCGGTGAATCCGGGCACCTTGGCGAGAGTGTTCTTGATCTGGATGGCTCTGTCCTGCAGCACGTTCAGGTCGTCACCATACACTTTGACCGCCAAGGAACTCTTGAGGCCGGTGAGGGCTTCATCCACCGCATCTTCCGCGGGCTGAGTGTAGTTGAAAATAATTCCCGGGAAGGCAGAGAGTTTCTTATTAAGGGATTCGATGAGCTGCTTTTTCTCTCGGATGTCGCCGGTCCAGGCCTTGTCCTTGTAGGGCTTCAGGCCGACGTAAAATTCGCAGTTGAAAAAGCCAGTGGGATCGGTGCCATCGTCGGGCCGGCCTAACTCCGAGCCCACCACCGTGACCTGTGGATACGCCATCAGAATGTCGCGGATCTGAGGGGCGATGCTGCTGGCCTCTTCAAAGGAAATGGTGTAAGGCATGGTCGCACGCACCCAGAGCGCGCCTTCATCGAGATGAGGCATGAACTCGCCGCCGATGAAAGGAACCAGCAGCAGAGTAGCCCCGAAGATCAAGGCCGCGATCGCGATGGTGGCCTTGGGACGAGCCAGCGCCCAATCCAATTGGCCTGCATATTTCTGTTTCATCCATTCGAAGGCACGGTTGGGTTTCTCGCGCACACCGCCCTTGAACCAGTAGGAAGCCAGCACCGGGATCAGGGTGAGGGTCAGGATGAGCGCGCCGACCAGGGCGAAGGACATGGTTTCGGCCATGGGGTGAAATAGCTTCCCTGAGGCGCCGGTCAAGGCGTAAATCGGCAGATAACCTGCAAGAATGACGGCCACCGAATAAAAGATCGGGCGATCCACATCCTTGGCGGCGGCAAGAATGACCTGGTTCAGGTTGTACTGTTGTCCCTCGCGCAGGGCCAACTCGCGGTAAATGTTTTCAATCATGACCACGGTGCCGTCAATGACGATGCCGAAATCAATCGCTCCAATGGAAAGCAAATTCGCGGCAACGTCGTGCGCGTGCAGCACGATGAAAGCAAACAAAAGCGAGAGTGGAATGGTAAGGGCGACAATGACGGCAGCGCGGAAGCTGACCAGAAAGAAAATCAGGACGATCAGAACCAGAACCATGCCGCGAAGCAGGTTGGCCTCCACGGTGTCGGTAGTCAGGGCCACCAGTTCGCTGCGATCGTAATAGGGGTGAATCTTGACGTCGGGTGGGAGGATTTGGCGGTTCAGTTCCTCGGTTTTCGCCTCCACCCCTTTCAGTACGTTCTGGGTCTGCTCGCCGCGCAGCATGAGAATGACACCCTCAACGGCGTCGTCATTTTTCTGGAAGCCGAATTCGCCGAGGCGCGGCGCGTGCCCGATGGCGACATCTCCTATATCACGCACGCGGATGGGCACGCCCTTGTTGGCGCCGACCACGATGTTTCCAATGTCATCGGTGTTGCGTACCAGACCGATGCCGCGAACATAGTAGAACTGCCCACCCTGAGAATAGAATCCGCCGCCGGCGTTCGAGTTGTTGGCAGACAGAGCGGCGACGACTTGCGGAATCGTCAGGTGGTAACCGTAAATGCGCGCCGGGTCGAGGAGGACCTGATATTGCATTACGGTTCCGCCGAAGCCGGAGTCGTCCGCCACACCGTGCACCGACCGATAGGCACGCTCGATCACCCAGTCTTCGATAGTCTTTAACTCCTGTGGCGAGCGGTCGGGGCTTTCGAGCACATAGCGATACACCAGGCCGCTGGGGCTGAACAGCGGAGCGAGGCTCGGGGTCACCCCGGTGGGCAAGGTGGCTTGAGCGAGCCGTTCAAAAACGATCTGACGCGCAAAGTAGTCGTTGGTGCTTTCCTCGAAGGTTAGGATCAGATCGGAGAGACCATAGAGCGAGATGGAACGCATGACCACCATGTGGGGGACGCCGTTCATCTCCAGTTCAAGGGGAAGCGTAACCAGGCGCTCGACTTCTTCGGCGGCGTGGTCTGGCCATTGGGTGATGATTTCGACCTGTGGAGGCGACAAGTCGGGGTAGGCGTCCACCGGCATCCGCTGAAACGACAGGATTCCGCCGACCGTGATGAATGCGGTCAGCATCAGGACCAGGAACCGTTGCCGCAGCGCCGCTTGGACTATTCGGTGGATCATTCGGTTGTGATGGAGACTATCTTTACCTATCGCTGCAACGAATTCGCGAACTGCAAGAACAAACTGCCATTTCCGATGACTCGGTCGCCCGCCTTCAGCCCGCTGGTAATCTCGGTTTGTCCATTCAAGCTTTCGCCCAGGGTCACGGACCGTCTGCCAAACTGGTTGGTAGAGGCCGCAGCATACACAAAAGGTTGGTTCTCACTATCGCGAAGGACAGCAGCATCCGGGAGGGCAATGGCGTTGGGAATCGTGCCCGCGTTTACAACCGCCACTACGTACATGTCTTTTTTTAATTTATCTCCGGGATTGCTGGTCTCGATGCGCGCCTGCAGGGTACGGGTATTTGAATCCAGCGAGGCGGCGACGTAAGAAATGCGCCCGTTGAAAGCGTCAGAGTAAGTATCCGTCTGAATGGCAACCGGATCTCCGACGTGCACGTAAGGCAAGTCCTTCTGATAGACATTGACCAGCACCCAAACCGTGCTGATGTCGGAAATCATGAAGCACTGGGTGGTGCCGGGCTGAAGCAGTTGCCCGGCGGATACGTCCTGCTCGACCACCAAACCGCCGATGGGGGCCCTTACCGGCACTTCAAAAGATGGGGGAGCTTTTACCAGTGCGTCGGGATCAGTGATTCCCATGACTTTCAGTGCGGCTTGTGCCGCGACCAGGTCACCACCGGCCTGCACTTCGGCCGATTCTGCCTGCTCCAGGTTCTGTTCGGCAATGGCGTGATGCTGGTACAAGTCTTGGGCGCGAGCGTAGGCCTTTTGGGCGAGGGCGTAAGCATCCTTGGCCTTTAGATAGTTGGTGCGGAGTTGCGAGTAGTCGGGACTGGCGACGTACAGCATGGGTTCGCCCTGATTTACTTTCTGTCCGGGAACGACGACGACCCGGCTGACCGGGCCGCTCACCTGCGTGATGACCGGGGTGGTGCGAAAACTGTTGTAAGCGACAGCCCCCGTCAACCGCAGAGATCGAGTCAACGTGGTGGGCTGAACGGTGAGTACCTGCACATGCGACATCTGATCCTGAGGGATGGTAAAGAGTTCTGGATTGTCCGAGGTTTTTGCGCTGCTCGAGTAGGCGGTCGATCCTGGCCCTTCGCAACCCGCGAGTGCTATCAGTACTGTCGATAGGACGGCGAATGCAGCCGATCGCGCCCAGATGCTGCTTCCCACGTTCATGGCAGGTTCCTCGTTCCCACGGCTTCCTTCAACTGCTCGAGTGCGGTCATATAAGAGGCCAGGGCCTGGCGATAGGCCAACTGAACGGCGCGGTAGCTGCGCTCGGCGTCGAGAAAATCCAACAAGCTGGCGGCGCCGCGCTTATAGGCATACTCACTGATATCCCGCGAATCCTGCGCCTGCTGGAGGTAACCGGAAGCATAGAGTTGCACCACTTCATCGTTGCTCCTGACGGCTTCATAAGCATTGGCAACATCGGAAAGAACCGTGTCACTGGCCGCTTGCTGCTGCTGCTGTGCCTGGGTAAGCGCGTAACCGGTGCGGGCGATTTCTCCTTGATTGCGGTTGAAAATCGGCAGCTCAAAATTCACGAAGATCGAAGCCGTGTTCTCCCCGGACACATGGGTAAAGTCGTAGGTGCCATTGACGTCCACCTTGGCGTTGGCTTTGGCCAGGAGGATCTGGCTCTGGGCCGCAGTGATCCCGAGTTCCGCGGCACGGAAGTCGGGGCGCTCGATCAACGCTTTGGTCTGGAAATCCTCCAGATTCCCCTTGAGCGACTGGTACGCCAGATCGCCAACCACGTCATAGTCGGCCGGCACCGCGTTATAGCCCAGAGTCTGACGCAGGCTGACCAGCGCCTGCACTTTCGCCAGACGCGCAGAGGACACGTCGGTCTGGAACTGCAAGAGCTGCAGCTTTATCTTAAGATAATCGCCTTCACCGATGTATCCTGCCTTGAATTGTGCCTCGCCAATATCGACCGTCTGCTGAAAGCTCTTGAGATCCTGGAGTGCGAACTGAAGGGTCGATTCCGCCAACAAAACGCTGACGAACTGCTGGCCCACGTTGAACGCCAGAGTTCGTTCCGCATCGGTGACCTGGGCACGCTGGACGGCAGTTTGATCGCGAGCTGCCTGCAGGCGCCGCTGACGTTTGCGACCACGTTCGAAGAGGTATCCGATGCCGATGTCGAACTGTTGGGTCTGATTCAGATTCGTCCCGGAGAAATCTTGCGGACTAAAAAATGGGACGAACTGGGAATCGGCTCCCAGAGTCGGATTGGGGCGCAGGTTGGCGGTAATTTCCTGGGCTTGATTTTGAAGAATCAGAGTTCGCGTAGCTTGGATGGAATGGTTGTGCGCCAGTGCCAGATTAATGGCCTGGTCAAGAGTGATCAGCGTGGCATTTTGTGCAGCACCTGTGCCCAATAATGGCAGGAGAAACATCGCAGCCGCGGCGAACCTCCGAAAGTGCTGGCAGCGCATAAGGGTTGAGATCAAAGCGCACTGACCTTGCCGCAACAGATCTCGCAAGAATGCTCGAACCTAACTGAGCACACGCCAAGCTCCGTCGTCCGAATCAACCTCCTGTATCTAAGACTGCGACTAGGGCTTAATGGATGTATTGTAATTCACGGCATTGCGAGCGCGCCTTACTTGTGGGGTTCTCCCGGAGGTACCCTTAATCGGGTACGGCGGCTTGCAGAGCTTCTTTCGCGTACGTCTTCCAGTGTCTTGTCGGTCCTTTCCTATGGTTTACAATTATGTGGTTCAAGCACTCATAGGAGGATTTATGAAACTTACCCCGGGAAAGCTGGCTGGACTCAAGCGGGTTTCGAACGATCGCGGCGTGATTGCCGCTGCGGCCATGGATCAGCGCGGCTCACTGCAAAAGTCGCTGGCAAAGGAAAAAGGCAGCGAAGTCAGCGACGCCATGATGGAAGAGTTCAAATCGCTGGTCACCGAAGTGCTAACTCCCCACGCCAGCGCCATTCTGCTGGACCCCGAGTGGGGGCTGCCGGCCTCCAAGCGGCGCGCCAAGAACGCCGGCCTGCTGCTGGCTTACGAAAAAACCGGATACGACAAGACCGGCCCCGGCCGGTTAGGCGACTTGCTGGATCACTGGTCCGCCAGGCGCTTGAAGGAAGCCGGCGCGGACTGCGTGAAGATTCTGCTCTACTACACGCCGTTCGATCCCAAGGATGTGAACGATAAAAAGCACGCCTGGGTGGAGCGCATTGGCGACGAGTGCCGCGCCAACGACATTCCTTATTTCCTAGAGTTCGTGGGCTACGAAGAGGGAGCGGACGAGAAAGGCTTCGAATACGCCAAAAAGAAGCCGGAAATCGTGATCGAGAGCATGCGCGAGTTCAGCAAAGACCGCTATGGCGTCGACGTGCTCAAGGTGGAAGTGCCGGTAAACATGAAGTTTGTAGAAGGTGCGAAGGTTTATGCGGGACAGAAAGCCTACAGCAGGAAAGAAGCCGCTGACCTGTTTCTGAAGGCGGCGAAAGTTGCCACCAAGCCGTTCATCTATCTATCCGCGGGCGTCAGCAACGCCGAGTTTACCGAGGCGCTGGAACTGGCGGCGGAGTCGGGTGTCAAGTTTAACGGCGTACTCTGCGGGCGCGCGACTTGGAAAGATGGTATCCCGATTTACGCCAAGCAGGGCGCCGAGGCTTTCCGCAAATGGCTGCAGAGCGAAGGGGTGAAGAACATCAACAACGTGAATGATCGATTGAAGGCTGCAACTTCGTGGCACTCGATCTATTCCGTGGAACCGGCCCTGGCGAACGCTTAAGGCATTGGAGAAGTTAGATTGCAGAATGTAGAAGTGGCGAGGCGAGTCCTCGCCTTTTTCTTTTCCTCTGTGTTCTCTGTGACCTCTGTGGTTTAGACTTTTCTCTGCGCCCACGAAAACAGGATGACACCCCCCACCAAGACCGCCCTCATCACCGGTGGCTCCGACGGCATTGGATATGAATTGGCAAAGCTGTTTGCCAACGATCACCACAACCTGGTCCTGGTCGCGCGCAACGTCGACAAACTCGCGCGAGTCGCGGATGAATTGCAGCGGCAGTTTGGGATTTCCGCCAAAGCGATTCCGCTTGATTTAACCGCCAGCCCAGCGCCGCAATTCTTGTTCGACCAACTGCAGCGGGAAGGGGTCGCGATCGACATTCTGGTGAACAACGCCGGGTACGGCGTCTTCGGTGAGTTCGAGAAGATCCCTTTGGAACAGGCGTTGGGTCAGATTCAGCTGAACGTGGCTGCGCTCACTCAGCTGACCAAGCTCTTTCTTGGTCCCATGCTGGAGCGGCGTTCGGGCAAGATTCTGAACGTGGCTTCGACCGCAGGATTCCAACCAGGCCCCCTCATGGCGGTTTACTACGCGACCAAAGCGTATGTGATTTCTTTTTCCGAAGCGCTGGCCAATGAATTAAAAGAGACAGACGTAACCGTGACTTGCCTGTGTCCAGGCGCGACGGACACCGGATTCCAGGGACGCGCCGGAACTGAGAAGACGATTCTCTTCAAGAAACTTCGCCCCATGGATGCCAAGACCGTGGCTCGCGACGGCTATCGCGGGGTGATGGCCGGCAAGACGCTGGTCATTTCCGGCTTCCGCAACTGGTTGCTGGCGGAGTCGTTGCGGATCAGCCCGCGTAAGCTGGTGACGGCGGTGTCACGGAAGCTGCTGGAAAAGGCAGAATGAGCGGGAAGATTCACTGGGAGGGCAATCTTGAAGCCCGCACGAGCCGATTCCAAGAATGAGCTTTTGCCGACCTGCGCCCCGGGCACTCCGAATGCTACCCCGATTACCTTGGTTACATTGGCATAGACTGGAAGTCGGCTAAAGTTGGGGTGGAGCGCTAGAAGTCTGGATGCGCCCGAATTCGAAATTACCGCCAACATTGCCATGCAAGACCTTAACAGCCAAGACCTGCAAAGCCTCCGGAAAGACATTGATTCGGTTACCGGCCGATTCTCACATCTGCTTTCCATCACGATTTTGGTCATGCTGGCGCTGGCTGGCGGCATTGTGCTCCGGGTGCTGCCCAAGCTGAGGAACCTCGAAAGCACGGAGTTCGAGCATCACAACATCCCACAATTGCTGGGCGGCCTGTTGCTGCTGATCGGGTTGCTGAGTTTGTATGTTCTGGACCAGCGGCGTCGCCTGAAGAGAACCCAGAAGCAACTGATCGAGGCGTTGATTCGCCGCGAGACGGCGGAGCGGCTGGCGGTGATCGATCCGCTCACCGAGCTCTACAACCGGCGGTACATGGCACAGGCAATTGCCCGAGAAGCGGCCCGGGCGGACCGTCAGGATTCCCGGCTGGCCTTCCTGATGATTGATGTCAACGGTTTCAAGCAAGTGAACGATTCCTTCGGGCACATGATGGGCGACCGCATTCTGCAGGAAGTGGCCGCGTTGCTGCAAAAGACATTTCGAAGCTCGGATGTAATCAGCCGCTACGGCGGCGACGAGTTTCTGGTGCTGCTGGTTGATGTCGATCATGAGAAAGCCGTCTATGCGGTCAAGCGCCTGCAGCATGAGGTCGAAAGGTGGAATTGCGGGAGCCCGATCGAAGGTTACAAAATGGCGCTGAGCTGTGGCACCGCGCTTTGCGAGTGCGGAGTGGACCCGAATGGCGCCCTGGTTGCCGCGGACCAGGCCATGTATCAGGCCAAACACGGAGCTTTTCTCACCGCCAGTCAGGCCAATTGAAGTTTCGACCTGCCGCCGCCACGCGTCACTCCAGCGAGAGAATCAAAACCGAGTAATCACCCACGGGAACGATCGCGCTGTAGGGCTGCCCGGCGTAGGGGATGTTGACTGCCGTTACCGGCCCAGTTGGGCCGACATTGCCGAAGTCGCTGCTGTAAGCTGTACTGTCGCTGTTGAACAGGACCTGCCAGCTTCCGCCGTAGGGCAATCCGATCTGATAGCCGTTAAAGACCGCGCCGCTGAGGTTGGCGACGACGATTACGTCGTCGCTTCCGGGCGCGGATTGGTTATAGCGGTCGTAAACCAGCATGTCGTTGGTCTTGTCCTGCTGGTAGATATTCAAGTCGGGATCAACCAGGCCGGGTGACGTTCCTCCGGCGTTGGTACGGAGATTTACCAGGTTGCCATAGAGCTGCACAATTCCTGCCCAGGTGACGGCGTTCGTCCAATTCAGCGTGGTCTTGTTATCCAGCCAACTGGGGTCGAGAAATTCGTCTCCTTGAAAAATCATTGGAATTTCGGGAGAAGTGAACAAGATGCTCCCGCCCAGTGCGGCTTTCTTGCGGGCAGTGCGGCTGGTAGGATTTTGCGGATCGACTAACTGATAGAGCCGTGAATTCGCCGTGGTGAGTTCGTTGTGCGACTCGATATAGGCGACGCTCTCTAAATAAACATTGTTGAACGTGGAAGTCATTCCGGAGACTACGTCGGTCAGGCTGATGGGATGGGTGGAAGGGAAGTCCTTGCGCACGAAGTAAGAGAGCGTGGCATTCCACTGCGAGTCGAAGCCGAGTCCGCCGCTCTGCACCGGGAACGTGTCCAAGGATTGTTTCTTACTGAAAGAGAGATCTTCCGCGATCTTGAAAGTCTGCGGCCAGGTAGTGTTCGCTTCCCGCAGCAGGCTGATTCCATCGGGCAGGGAAACTCCCGGCTGGCCGGTGTGGGGATCGTTGCCGACGCCGCCACTCCAGGCGTTGTAGATGTTCGAGACCGAGTCCCAGCGCAGGCCATCGGCATGATACTCGTTGAACCACATCGCGATCTGACCGGAGATGTAATCTTTCACGACGGGATACGAGTAGTCAGGACGCGGGCCCCAAGGCGAATCGTAGCGATCGGTTGCGGCGGCGTCATCATAGAAATAGATTCCGCCGAGATAGGTTGAAGTGTGCCAGCCGTCGAATTCGTAGTCCGCGAGATCAAACGGCCCCCAATGATTGTGGACGACGTCGAGAATGACGGCCAGGCCTTGTTGATGACATGCGTCAACAAATGCCTTCAAGTTATCGGGGCCGCCGTACTCGTCGTTGTCGACGGCATATTGGTCGGTAGGGCCGTAGGGGTTGCCATAAACCCGCTCGAACTGGGTGACGGGAAGCAGTTCGACGGCGGTGAATCCCATGCTGCTGATGTGATTGAGCTGGGCCATCGCGGATTGAAACGTTCCCCAGCCGGACGGCCCGGCGTTGAACTGGCCGGTGTCCATTTCATAGATTACGAGCTTGCCTAGCGGCGCCGGCGTGAAGTTCTGGTCCTGCCAGGCATACGCAGTGGGGTCGTAGGTGAGGGCGTGGCCGTTATTGGCCGAGGTGACCATGCGGGCATTGGGATCGCGGCGGGTAACCGTGCCAAAATTCGCCGTGGTGATTACGTAGTCATAACGTTGGTTGACGTTTACGCCGGGGACGTCCTTGCACCAGTAGCCGGTGGCGCCTTGCTCGACCAGCGGCTCGGAATGGCCAGAAAAAGGATCCTTCACGCTAACCGCAGTGGCATGCGGAGCCCAGACACGAAATGAAACGCCTTGATAAGGTCCGCCGGGAGGGTAGGGAATGGAGCCTACATTGTTGCCGGCGTGAGGACACTGAGCGACGGAGAAAGGACAGAGCGAGAGAAACGCGCTAACAAGCGCAGCAACGCTGATTCCGTATCGGCGGAGCATAGTTGGATGAGAAAGTTCGCAGGGGAGGGCGAACGGGGAGATTGTACATCGGTCGCGGGGAGGGGTGAAGAGTCCTTTGACTTACAAACTCGGGTGAGATGGAGACCGGGTGAGCATCGCCCGCCGCCACTGACAGAACGGCGGGCGATCAGAAAGCTAGGAATGCCGTGCGTCGCGGCGGACCAGGGCAGAGTCGAGGAAAAAACCCAGGCCAATGGTGAAGGGAATGACGCCAAATGTGCCGGCCACCCAAGCGTCGGGTTCCATGCGGCCGATGAGCGCGAAAGTAAGTATGTAGCCAAGCGCTCCGGCCACCAGCAGAATTCCGGAGCGGCGCGAATTCGCTGCCGGGGAAAGCTCCTGCTGCATGGGGACATCGACGCCGCGGGCAATCGCCGCCAGGCGTTCCTGGGAGCGCAGTTTGCGCACGGAATAATAGGTGAACATTCCGGCGATGGGAATGCCGAAAATCATGATCACGGCCACCAAGCCAATCATTTCTCCATCCATATAGAATCTCCTTGTTTGTTGGGCACGCGAGGCGTGCGAATGACGGCTGAAGCCGTCGCCGGTGATAGTTACGGAGGCGCAAAAAGGAAAGTTCCGTGAAAATTGGTCCCGGTAGGTGTTACCATCCCGCGTTATGGCAACAAAACCTTGTTTTTCTGCTGCATGGGTGGTGTTTCTTGGGTTGACGCTGAATTACGGATTTGCCCAATCGTCTGCCAATCATCCCATCGTCCTGCACGCGGCGCACATGCTCGATATTGAGAGCGGAAAGATGGTTTCGCCCGGCGAAGTATTGGTGCAGGGCGAACGCATTCTGGAGGCCGGCGCTGTGGTGAAGCATCCGGCGGGCGCGGAGACGATTGACCTGGGCGACAGCACTCTGCTGCCGGGCCTGATTGATGCTCACGTGCACCTGTTTCTGCACCCCGGCACGGAGGACTTGCAGACGGTGGAAGAATCGGTTCCGCAGCGCACGATCATCGCCACGCTGGCAGCGCGTGCTGACCTGATGGCGGGCTTTACGGCAGAACGCGACATGGGCACCGAGGGCGCGGGTTCGGCGGATACTGCGGTTCGCAATGCCATTGACGATGGACTGATTCCGGGGCCGCGGCTGAGAATCAGCGGCAATGCGGTGGATATTCTTGGCGGGCATGAGGATGCCAATCACTTCAATCCGGCGCAACGTGTGCTTTCCAACGCCACCTACGCGAACGGAATCGATGAATTAATTGCCGTGATCCGCCAGCAATTTAAGGAAGGCGCGGATTTCATCAAGATTTATGAGACCGGACCGGACTCGATACGCGATGGCAAACATTCCACCATTTATCAGTACACTGAGGCCGAGTTGGCAGCGGCCGTGCACGAGGCTGCGCGAGTCGGCAAACATGTTGCTGTTCACGCGACCGGAGAGCCGGGGACGTTGTACGCGGCGCAGGCCGGCGTGGTGTCGATTGATCATGCCAACCGGCTCAGCGATCAGACTATGCAGCTGATGCGGGAGAAGCAAATCTTTGCTGTTCCTACCTTCACCATCTTCGAATATTTCGCCGATCATGCCGCCACGCCGGAACAGGCGGCGCGTGAGCGCCAGATGCTTGATCTGCATGCGCAGGAATTTCCGAAGCAGCTCGCAGCGGGGGTGCCGATGGCTGTGGGCTCCGACGTCGGGCCATTTCCGCATGGCACGCAGGCGCGCGAGCTGGTGCTGATGGTGAAATACGGGATGACGCCGCTCGCGGCGCTGCAGGCTGACCTGCTGAATGGGGCCAAGCTGCTGGGATGGGAAGGGCAGATTGGCGTCTTGAAGGCAGGTTACTTTGCGGATGTGATCGCGGTTCCGGGTGATCCATTAAAAGACATCAGCGTGTTGCAGAATGTGAAATTCGTGATGAAGGGTGGGGCGGTGTACCGGAAGTGAAAAGCGGATGCCTCGGGGATAATCTCGCTCGAAGTGACAAATCAATAGCTCGGGAACCTTATTAATCTTCTGCACGTACTATCAGTGTTGCTGGACGGAGGTGTGCATGGAACTGCGAATTGAGAAGTTATCGAAGCGTTATCCCAACGGGGTGCAGGCGCTGCAAGACGTTTCGCTCAACATTCCCTTAGGCATGTTCGGGTTGCTGGGGCCGAACGGGGCAGGGAAGTCGACGCTGATGAGAACTCTGGCGACGTTGCAGGAGGCTGATGGCGGAAGCGCGTCGCTCGATGGCATCGACGTCCTGAAACAGAAGGACGAAGTACGGAAGGTGCTGGGATACCTGCCGCAGGAGTTCGGACTTTACCCGAAAGTGTCGGCGGAGGTGCTGCTTACACATTTTGCGGCGCTCAAGGGCATCGCCAATGGCAAAGAAAGGCGTGAAGTGGTGCGGGCGCTGTTGCAGCAGACCAATCTCTATGAGCATCGCCGCAAGCCGCTGGGCAGTTTTTCCGGCGGGATGAAGCAGCGTTTCGGCATCGCGCAGGCTTTGCTGGGAAATCCGCGGCTGATCATCGTGGACGAACCTACCGCCGGCCTCGATCCCGAGGAGCGGGTCCGCTTCCACAACCTGCTGAGCGCGATCGGCGAAAACATCATTGTGATTCTCTCCACCCACATTGTTTCCGACGTTAGCGATCTGTGCGGGCGAATGGCAATTATTCATCAAGGCTGCGTGCTGGTGACCGGCTTGCAGGGCAGGGTGTGGAAGAAGTCGATTACTGCGTCGGAGTTGGAGGCGCACAAGGCGCAGTATCGGGTAGTGCTGGTGCGCTTGTTCGCAGGCAGAACTCTGGTTCACGTGCTTAGTGAGCAACAACCGGGAGGTTTTGAGCCGGTTGTGCCGGATCTCGAAGATTTATACTTCGCCACCATTCGCGGATTTGTTGCTCCACCAAACTCCGCCGGAGCGAACTGACTATGGTGCTCACCATTGCCGGCTTCGAACTCCGCCAGCGACTGCGCCGCATTTCGACTTACATCTATTTTCTGGTTTTCTGCGGCCTTAGTTACCTGTTTACGTTGATGTCGGGCGGGGCCATCCCCGGCGCGACCGTGGAGTTCGGCACCGGCGGCAAGGTGCTGGTCAACTCGCCGTACATTCTTCAGGCGATCATCACCTTCATTGCCTTTATTGGCGTAGTGGTCACAGCCTCGATTGCCGGGCAGGCCACTTATCAGGACATCGACAGCCACTCCACTGACTTGTTCTTCACCGCGCCCATCCGCAAGTTCGACTACCTCGGCGGCCGCTTTCTGGGCGCGCTCCTCATTCAGTTCCTGATCTTTTCCGGCATCGGCCTGGGCGTATGGATAGGCAGTCTCATGCCATGGCTGGACCCCACTCGCCTGGGCCCGCAGAACTTCGCTGCCTATCTTCAGCCCTATTTCATTCTGGTGCTGCCGAATTTGATCCTGCTGACTGCGATCTTTTTTGGCCTGGCTGTGCTCGGCAAAAAGATGCTTCCGGTGTATGCCGGCAGTGTGATCCTGCTCATCGGTTATTTCGTAGCACAGCAGCTTTCCACCAACGTGATGGTGAATGTCCGCGGCGCTTTGGCCGACCCCTTCGGCAGCAACGCAGTGGACCGCATCACGCAGTACTGGACGCCCTTTCAGCGCAACACGCAACTGGTTCCATTCACCGGTGTTCTGGCGATCAATCGCGCTCTTTGGCTCGGGGTTGGCGCCCTGATCCTGTGGTTGACTTATTTCAAATTTTCATTTGCCTGCGATGCACGCGGCGGCAAGTCAGCGAAGGCGCTTGCCGGCGAGGAAGAAATCGCGCCCCTGACCGCCCAAGCCCTGCCGATTTCTCACCCTGTTTTTTCAGTTCGGTCATCGATCTGGCAGTTTCTATCGCTGACTCGAATTCAATTCACCGAAACCGTCAAGAATGTTTTCTTTATCGTTCTCATGCTGGCGGGCGGCTTGTTTTCCATGTTTGTCGCCTACGGTATCAACAATCCTTTTTCCACCCGCGTTTATCCCGTGACCTACCAGATGGTCGAACTGGCCACAGGTGGTTTTTTCATTTTCGCCCTGGCCATCATTACTTTCTACTCCGGCGAGCTAGTCTGGCGAGAACGGGAAGCCGGTGTAAATCAGATTGTCGATGCCCTTCCCGTGCAGCGCTGGGTGCTTTTCGCTTCCAAGCTTTGCGCCCTGCTGTTGATTCAATTCCTGGTCGTGATGGTCACCATGACCGCGGGCCTTTTGGTGCAGATCTTGCACGGGTATTACCGCTTCCAACTGGGGCTCTATTGCAAGGATCTTTTCGGCATCCGGCTGGTGCAGTATTCCATTCTTTGCGTGCTCGCGCTGCTGGTCCACACCATCATCAACAACAAATATCTGGGACACTTTGTGATGGTGCTGTATTTTGTCGCTACCATCGCCATCCCCAACCTGGGATTGCAGAATTATCTTTACCGCTTTGGTCAGGCGCCGCCCTACATTTATTCCGACATGAATCTCTATGGGCCGTTCACGGCTCCGTTATTTTGGTATCACCTTTATTGGGCGATCTTTGCGATTGGCCTGGCCATCATCACCAACCTCTTATGGCTGCGAAGTACGGAGGGAAGTTTCAGGACCCGGCTGCACCTGGCCGCGGAACGCTTGTCCCGGCCGGCGATCGGTGGACTGACCGTCTGCCTGGTTCTGTTTCTGGGGGTCGGTAGCTACATCTTTTACAACACCGGCATTCTGAATACCTATCGCACGAACTGGCGGGTTGCCGAAGACCGTGCACAATACGAAAAGAAATACCGGCAATACAAAGATCTGCCTCATCCCCGCATCACCGACGTAAAAATGAACGTCGATCTGGTTCCTGGAAAAAGTGTTGTGATTCAGGGCACTATGATGCTGGAGAACAAGACTTCCGTGAACATTGACCGGGTTGCGGTCACGGTCTGGCCGTTTGGCTTGGCGCCGCTGCCGCGGCAGCATGTACAGGTCAACCGGCTGCAATTCGCGGGCGGACAAACCGCAGTTTTGCAGGACGCCAGCCTCGGCTTTTACCTCTATCAACTGCCTGCGCCGTTGCCGCCTCACGGCCGCATCGCTTTTGACTTCTCCGTGAAATACGAGAATGTGGGGTTCGTAAACTCCACCCCGAATACCGACATCGCCAGCAACGGCAGTTTTCTGAACAGCGCCTACGCTCCTTACATCGGATATTGGCCTGACATCGAACTGACCGACGACAGCACCCGCCATAAGCACGGCATCGAGACTCTGAAGCGTATGCCCAAGCTCGAGGATGTGGCGGCCCGCAACGATAACGGCATCTCCAACCAAGCCGACTGGATCACTTTCGAAGGGACGGTCAGCACCGACCCTGATCAGATCGCCATTATGCCCGGATACCTCCAGAAGGAATGGGTGGAAAACGGGCGCCGTTATTTTTACTACAAGATGGACGCTCCGATTCTGGCCATTGCATCGATGAACTCGGCCCGTTATGCAGTTCGCCGCGACCAGTGGCGCGACGTAAATCTTGAGATCTACTACCAGCCGGGCCACGAGTTTGATCTCGACCGCATGATGGATGGCATGAAGTCGAGCCTGGAGTATTGCAGCACGAACTTCAGCCCGTTCCAGTTTCATCAGGAACGCATCATCGAATTTCCGCGCTATGACACCTTTGCCGAGTCGTTCCCCAACACCATTCCGTTCTCGGAGGCAATTGGGTTCATTACCTATGTAGATCCCAAAGATCCCGAGGCCATCGACATTCCTTTCTATGTGACTTCACACGAAGTGGCGCACCAGTGGTGGGCGCACCAGGTGATGAGCGCGAACGTCGAAGGGGGCACGTCAATCGTCGAGACCCTGGCTCAATACAGCGCTTTGATGGTGATGCAACATCGCTACGGTCCGCGGTCGATGAAAAAGTTCTTGCGCTATGAATTGGAGACCTATCTCCGCGGCCGGTCCCAGGAACGCAACGAAGAGCCGCCGCTGGAGCGGGTTGACCAGAACCAGGGATACATCCATTACGGCAAGGGCGCGGTGGTGATGTATGCCATGCAGGATTACATTGGCGAGGGAAATGTGAACAAGGCTCTGGCCGAGTTTGTGAAGGCCTACGCGTTCAAAGGCGCCCCGTACCCAACTTCGCTCGATCTCATCGCCTACCTGAAGAAATACACCCCGCCGGATTATCAGTACTTGTATGAAGACCTCTGGGAGACGGTGACGCTTTACGACAATCGGACGCGCTCAGCAAATTATGTGCAGCTACCCGATGGCAAGTATCAAGTGAATCTGACGGTGGAAGCGCACAAGGTGCGGGCGGACGCGAAGGGACAGGATCATCCCATCCCGATTCATGATTGGATTGACATCGGCGTGCTCGATGCCCAAGGAAATTATCTTTATCTGCAGAAGCAGAAGATCGAAAAAGACCGGACCGAGCTGACCGTGGTCGTCGATAAAGAACCTGCGCAGGCCGGGATCGATCCGCTGAGCAAGCTGATTGACCGGAATCCGGAAGACAATGTGATGAAGGTGGAGAAGCGCTAGGCATTCACCACGGAGAGAACAGGGGTTCACAGAAGAAAATCCACGAAAGAGTCGCCGCAGGAAGCCAGTTGCCGCTACACTACCTCTAACCTAGTCAGAGGACTGCTCGTTGAAGAATCTAAAGCTTTGTTTTTTCATCTGGTTTCTTGGCGCTCTATGCCTGCCCGTCGCCGCGCAAACCGTACCCTCGGAACTCTTCAGCGCGCTGAAATGGCGCTTGATCGGGCCCTTTCGCGGAGGCCGGGCCGTCGCCGTGGCCGGCATCCCCGGCAACGCGACCACGTTTTACTTCGGCGCGGTCGGTGGCGGCATCTGGCAGACGACCGACGCCGGGGTGGTGTGGAAGCCGATCTTCGATAGTCAGCACGTGGCTTCCATCGGCGCGTTGGCTGTGGCTCCGTCCGATCCGCAAGTCATCTACGCGGGCACGGGCGAAGCGGACATTCGCGCTGACCTGTCCTCAGGAGACGGCGTTTACAAATCGACTGACGGCGGACAGACCTGGAGCAACATCGGGCTGCGCGATTCCAAGCAGATCAGCCGCATCATGATCGACCCGCGAGATGCCAAGGTTGTTTACGTCGCGGCTTTGGGACATGCCTACACACCGAACGCTGAGCGCGGTGTTTTCAAATCCGCCGACGGCGGAGCCACTTGGGCAAAAGTGCTGGATCAGGGACCCGACGTCGGTGCTTCTGATCTGGCCATGGCAACCGGCAATCCCAACCTTCTTTTTGCGACCATGTGGCGAGCGCGGCGTCCGCCATGGAGTGTCTACGCCCCGATTGACGGCCCGGGGAGCGGATTGTATCGCTCCCGCGATGGTGGCCAGACCTGGATGCATTTGACGGGGGCGGGACTGCCGGACGGAGATTGGGGACGCACCGCGGTAGGCGTGTCTCCGGACGGCAAGCGGGTTTACGCGCTGATCGACGCCAAGAAGGGCGGGCTTTACCGTTCGGACGACGGCGGCGACACATGGATATTGGCAAACTCCGATCGGCGAATCACCAGCCGGGCCTGGTATTTCGGCAACCTTACGGTGGACCCCCAGAATCCCGATGTCATTTACATGCCCAACGTGGCGCTCTATCGATCGGAAGATGGCGGCAAGACAATTTCGGTACTACGCGGCGCGCCCGGCGGAGACGACTATCACCAGATTTGGGTTGATCCCAAAGATTCGTCGCGCATGGTTCTGGGGACCGACCAGGGAACCACCATCAGCGTCAACTACGGCAAGACCTGGAGCACTTGGTACAACCAACCGACGGCGCAGCTTTACCACGTGATTACCGATGACCGGTTTCCCTACGCGGTTTACGGGAATCAGCAAGACAGCGGCGCGCTCGGAGTTTGGAGCCGCACTGATCACGGTCAGATCACGGCGCGAGATTGGTTTTCTGCGAGTGGCAGCGAGAGCGGGTACATTGCTCCCGATCCGAACGATCCCAACATTGTTTACGTAAGCGAGACTTATGGCGGCGTGGTTCGCTTCGATTTGCGCACATCATTCAGCCAAAACGTCACACCCTGGCCGGTGCCCGGTTGGGGCAGTGAAATCTTTGAACGCAAGTACCGAGATCCCTGGACGCCTGTCCTGTTGTTTTCGCCGTTTGATAAGAAGACGTTGTATCTCGGCACGCAGTTCGTGATGAAGACATTCGACGGCGGCTTGCACTGGGAGACGATCAGCCCAGACCTGACCGGGTCGACGCGGCGCGAAGGCGACAAGAAGCCGGAGGGGCTGGCTACGGTCGAGAATTCCAAAGCACGCGGATACGGCGTGGTGTACACGATTGCGCCCTCGGGATTGAGTGGCGACCTGATCTGGGCGGGAAGTGACACTGGACTGATCCATGTGACTCGCGACGGGGGGAAAACGTGGAAGGATGTGACCCCCAAAGGGCTGACCGATTGGAGCAAGGTTTCTCTGATTGAAGCGTCGCACTTCGACCCGGCGGAGGCTTTTGCAGCCGTCGATCGTCATCGGCTGGACGACCGGCAACCGTACCTCTATCGCACCCGAGATTACGGTGCTACCTGGCAGGCAATCACGAGTGGGATCAGCGAACCGTCCTTCTTGCGGGTGGTGCGCGAAGACCCGCAGGTGCGTGGGCTGCTCTATGCAGCGACTGAATTCGGCGTCTATGTTTCGTTTGACGATGGCGATCACTGGCAATCGCTGCAACTGAATCTTCCTGTGAGCGCTGTGCATGATCTGGTCATACACGGAGATGACTTGGTGATTGCCACGCACGGGCGATCGTTCTGGATAATGGATGACGTCACGCCGCTGCGGCAGGCTGGGGCGGCGATGAAGGCTGGTACGTCTTGGCTCTACCAGCCGGGGACAGCCGTTCGCGTGGACAACGATGCGTTTCCCGGTTCACCCCTGCCGCCGGAAGAACCCACCGCGGAGAATCCGCCGAACGGCGCGGTGATCGACTATTACATTAAGGGTGCCGCGAGCCAGGTCAAGTTGGAGATCTTTGACGCCGGTCATGCCCTGGTGCGCAGGTTTTCCTCGGAGAGCACCCAGGTTAAGAAGCACGCGCCCGCGGCGGTCGCCGAGCGATGGTTCCCGGAACTGCAAGTGCTGGGAAAGAGCCCTGGCATGAATCGCTTTGTGTGGAACCTGGCGACGGGAGGCTCTGGGAGTGAGAGTGGGGAGCCAGCGGACGACGATGACTACTTTGCCCCGCATCCTCCTCGGGTTGTGCCCGGAACCTACGAAGTTCGAATCACGGTCGATGGCAAAACCTGGACGCAACCGCTGAAGGTTGCCATGGACCCAAGATCGACGGCCACGCCCGACGAACTGGAAAAGCAGTTGGAACTTGGCCGGCAGATATTTGTGGAGACCTTGCATAGCCGCCAGGCATTGGCAGAAATGCAGTCAGTTCAGAAGCAGTTGTCAGACATAAAAGCAACACAGGCGGCGCTGAAGGCGTCGGTGGAGCAGGTTCAGGCCGAAATTAAGCGGATTCTCGACGGTGGTGAGCAATCAGGTATGTCGATCGGGTTGAAGGAGGCCAACAGCGGACTGGCAGCGGCTCTCGGAGTGGTGGAAAGCTCCGATCGCGCCATCCCTTCACAAGCGATTCGTGTGTATGAGCAATCGGACCAAGCGATGAAAGCGAGGATCGGGGAATGGGCGCAATTAAAGGGCGGTGGCCTGAAACAACTCAATGATCAACTGAAACAGGCGAGGCTGACACCCATCGCCATCGCCGAAATCGAGCAGATAATCGAGTACTTCATGTCACGCTGAAGACAGGACTTGATGGTGACGCGGTGACTCCTCGCCAAGTTTGCGAAGCGATGAATCGTCGATTCCTAATCGCCGATTGACGGCACGCGGGGCCCCGCCTAAGATTGGGTGTCCCATGATCGGCCAGACAATTTCACACTACAAGATCACGGATAAGCTCGGTGGCGGCGGCATGGGCGTCGTATACAAAGCCGAGGACACGCGCCTGCACCGCACCGTCGCATTGAAATTCCTGGCGGATGATTCCCTCAAAGACCCTTCGGCCCTGGAACGTTTCCGGCGCGAAGCGCAGGCCGCATCCGGCCTCAATCACCCCAACATATGCACGATTTACGACGTGGGTGAAGAGGGCGGGTCTGCCTACATCGTCATGGAGTTTATTGACGGGCAGACCCTGAAACACCGCATCGAGGGGAAACCGATGCGGCCCAGCGAGATGTTGGAGATCGCCGGGCAAGTCGCCGACGCTCTCGATGCGGCGCACTCCAAAGGCATTATCCACCGCGATATCAAACCGGCAAATATTTTCATTACTCGCAGCGGCCAGGCGAAAGTCCTGGATTTTGGCCTGGCCAAATACACCGCCGAAGCGCAATCGGCGCACGACGCCAGCGTAACTGACTCGGCGCCAACCGTGGCCAACGCTCATTTGTTAACCAGTCCCGGCATGGCGGTTGGAACCATTGCCTACATGTCACCGGAACAGGCCATGGGCGAGGAGTTGGACCGCCGCACCGACTTGTTCTCCTTGGGGCTCGTGCTGTACGAAATGGCCACCGGACGGCAGGCATTTTCCGGTTCCACCAGCGCCGCCGTGTTCGACGGAATTCTCAACCGTACGCCGGTTCCGCCGTTACAACTCAATCCGCAACTTCCGCCCAAACTGGAAGTGATTCTCGAAAAGGCCCTGGAAAAAGATCTCAAATTGCGTTACCAGACTGCCTCCGATTTCCGCGTTGACCTCCAGCGTTTGAGACGAGAGTCTGACTCGTACCCGGGTGCGAAAGTCGCGGTACAAGCCGCCACCGAGCAGCCGGTGTCCGCTGCGGCGGCAGGCGGTCGCAGCCGCTGGCCTGTGATCGCGCTGGCTTCGGCCGTGGTCGCCGTCGCACTCATCGCCGGAGCGTATGTTTTGGGAAGACGCGACGGGCTGGCTTTGAGTATTTCGCCGCCAACCTACCACCAATTGACCTTTCGCGGCGGTACCATCCGCATGGCGCGTTTTGCTCCTGACGGGAAGAACATCGTCTACAGCGCCGCCTGGGAGGGAAACCCGATTGACCTGTTCATTACCCGGCCTGACAGTCCTGAATCCCGCCCGTTTGGGCTGTCAAAGGCTGAAGTGCTCTCGATCTCGTCCGAAGGCGAGATGGCAGTTCTTCTGAACAGCCACAACGTCGATCCTTACATTAATACCGGGACCCTGGGCAGAGTGCCGCTGGGTGGCGGTGCTCCCCGCGAAGTGCTGGAGAACGTACAGTGGGCAGACTGGTCGCCGGATGGGACAAACTTCGCCGTGGTGCGTGAGTTCGGCGGTTTGAGCCGTCTGGAATATCCCATCGGAAAGGTGCTGTATCAGACTGGGGGATGGCTCAGCCACCCGCGGATCAACCTCAAAGGGGACGAAGTAGGTTTCATTGAGCATCCCGTCCGTCGCGATGACGCAGGGTCGATTGCGGTCGTCGATCTTTCCGGGAAAAAGAAAACCCTGTCCACCGGCTGGGAGACGGCTTGGGGTCTGGGATGGTCTCCCAACGGAAGCGAAATCTGGTTTTCCAGCACCCGGCTCGGCTACGGACGCTATCTTTCCGCCGTCAACCTGGCGGGGAAGGAGCGGCTGCTGGCGCGCGAGCCCGGCACCCTGACCCTCCAGGATGTCGCCAGGGACGGACGCGTGTTGATCACACGCGACGTGCCACGGGTTGGCATGGTCGGTCTGACCAGGAGCGGCGCCAGGGAACGCGATCTTTCGTGGCTGGACTGGTCGGCACCCAAGGATCTGTCCCCCGACGGCAAGCAGCTTTTATTCACGGAATCCGGCGAAGCCGGTGGGGAGAACTATTCCAGTTACATGCGTGGCACCGATGGGTCGGCTGCGATTCGGCTGGGCGACGGAGTGAGCTTTGCGTTATCGCCGGATCAAAAATGGGTATTGTCGGGCCTGCCCAGGCCGCCGGTTCAGTTTACCCTGCTGCCCACCGGCGCGGGAGAATCGAGGCAGCTGACACACGACCGAATCAATCGTCTCTACGCACGCTGGTTTCCCGACGGCAAGCGGCTGTTATTTTCTGGTGACGAGCCCGGTAAGGGCGTGCGGCTGTACATACAGAGTATGGACGGCGGCCCCGCGAAAGCCGTCACCGAAGAAGGTGTGAACGCGAGCTTCCTTGTCATTTCCCCGGACGGCAAGCAGATCGCTCTAGTCGGTCCCGATCAGAAACCTGCCCTGCTAACGGTGGATAGCGGCGAGCTGCGACCCATTCTCGGTCTCGATGCTGGAGACGCACCGATTGGGTGGACCAGCGATGGCCGCTCCCTGTTTGTTTACCGGCTCGGCGAAGTTCCCGCCACCGTCAACCGGCTGGACCTGGCCACGGGCCGCAAACAGTTGTGGAAACAACTCGTTCCGCCCGACGTTTCCGGCGTTACTGACGTCAGCTCAATCCTCGTTACTCCCGACGGCAACAGCTACGTCTACGAATACGGCCGCACGCTTTCCGACTTGTACCTGGTGAACGATCTCAAGTAGTTGCTCAACTGACCCAGTCGAGAACTTTGTAGTACGCCCCGGCGAAAGGCAGGAACCAGGGCCATCCGTTGTAGAGGCCGAGCGGGGCGCCGGGGAAAGGAATTTTTTCGTATGGATTGTCACTCCGGCCCCCGCTGATCTGCTCCGCGATCTTAGCCCCAAGATAGGTTGCCATAGCCACGCCGTGCCCGGCGTATCCCACTGCGTAGTAGATTCCATCCAGTTGTCCGGCGTGGGGCATGGTGTCGAAACAGAAGTCGAGTGTGCCTCCCCAGGCGTAGTCCAGATTAGTGTCGCGCAATTGCGGATAAACCTCCACCATGCCTCGGCGAAGTAGTTCGGCGCTACGGCGGATGGTGTTGGCGGTCTCAGGAAAGAAGGCGGCGCGGCCGCCAAACAACATGCGATTGTCGGGAGTCAGGCGATAATAATAAAGGTAATTTTTCGAATCGAAAATCATGCGGTTTCGCGGGCTGAGTTCGCGGGCCAGCGCGTCGGGCAAAGGTTCGGTGGCGATGATGAACGATCCGATGGGAATGATCTTCTTCTGTAGAGCAGGTGTGGCGGATGACGTGTAGCCGCTGGTGGCGATGAAGACGTCTCTTGCAAAGACGCTGCCCCGAGAAGTATCGAGTTGGAAGCCGGGTTTCGTTTCTTGAGATGCGTGGGTGATTTGTTTCACGCAAGCGTTCTCGAAGATGCCGGCTCCGGCGGCGAGGGCGGCGCGGCCCAGTCCGGCAACGTAGCGGGCAGGATTGAGACCGGCGCTGACATCGTCAACAATTCCGCCGAAATAAATGTCAGAGCCGATTTCGGAGCGCAAGGCGTTTTTCGGAATGGCGCGAAGCTGATGGTTGAACTCGCGGGCGATGAGTTCGACCGAGCGGGCGTAGACGTCGAAATGCGACTGCTTGCAAGCGACTTCGAGATGTCCCGAGCGCGAGAAGTTGCAATCGATCTGTTCCTCACGAACGACTTGTTCCACGAAGGCGATAGAGGCGAGGGAAGCGGCGTACATTCGCTTGGCGGATTCCATGCCATAGCGCGCGGCCAAAGTTTCAACATCGAGCTTCATGCCGGTCAGAACCATGCCACCATTTCGGGAGCTCGCGCCCCACCCAATGGTGTGGGCCTCAAGCACAACGACGTTCGCGCCGCGCTTGGCCAGAATGCGGGCGGCAGAGAGCCCAGTGAAACCCGCGCCGACAATGGCAACGTCCACGTTCGGGGGCAAGTCACCGGAGGTGGCGGCTGGCAACGTAGCCGTATCCAGCCAGTAGTTGGATTGCTGCAAGCTCATGGAATCTCAAAGTGCTTTTTACCGGATGTGGTCGAGAGCATCATCGACGACACCCTCTTCTGGCTTGCACTCATGCTGATTGAAATCGGCTTGAAGCTGCGTTTTGGCTTTTTCCGCGTCCACTAGAAATTCTCGCCGGGTGCGGAAGGCAAGCTTGCAGATATCGCAGTACGCGGTGCTTGGGGTGCTCCCGATGAATCGCGCGATCTTGAGCTTTCGGTCCGGCATCGACGACATCATGGCAGGGCAGGGATGAGGAGTCAAATGCCTTCAACTTCGCGCTCTAGTGGCCTGTTCGCGTCTGTTCTCTCGACTGGCCCGAGCGAAGAGAGATTCCTTCGCCTTCCCGGCGTAGTGCTCATCACTCTTCATCTCCTTCACCGGGTCCCGCGTCGCTATGTAGCTCTAACTTAAGCTCTGGTAAGTGAGCGCCGCGGAGCTGCACATTGAGTGCTGCCAGGTCAGAGGCCTTCATCTCTTCCCATTGTTTCATCACGATGGGCGCGTCGTGTTCAGCGGCAGCGGCAGCGGCGGACTGGGCCGTAGTGGGAGCCGCATCCGCGCTGCCGACTTCCGCGTAAAGAGTATCCGCTGCACCGTTGACGCGGCTGAGGCTCGGGCCTTGCGATCCCGGTGCTGGCTTTTCGGGGCCGTCCAAGACCACTTTGAGTTTGTCAGCAAACGTCTGAATCGAGTCTTTGATGGCGCCGCTGGCCTGCGGCAGGATGGCCTTGACCTGATCGCGGATGGAACGCGCCTCGACTACGGCTTTGGTGCTGCCGGTGAGCAGGGAAGCCAGGCGCACTTGCAAGTCGAACTGCTGATGCAAGCCTGCAAGCGGAGTCTTGACTCGCGGATCCATTTTAACCATTAGCGGCGCGGTGTAACTTTGGCCGCCGACGGTGAGCCGTACTTTGTAGTCTGCGGGCAGCGCGAGCGGCCCCAGCGGTGTTCTCGGCGTGTCATGAGGAACGGCGGAGATGGGGTATCCGTAGCGCGTGGCCAGTGGCGTGGCATAGTGCAGGTCCCACATCCAACGATGCATGCCGGCCTGAGTGGACGGAGCCTTAGGCATGCGAATCCAGTACAGCCGAATTACTTGCGCGCGGAGTTGGGCTTCAGTCTGGTCAGGCGGATCGGTGCTCGAATACCGGCGAACGACTGCGTCGTGGGCATCGAGGATTTCGATCGTCACGCCGGACGCTGCTTCGGCCAGATAGTAATCGAGAATCGCGCCGTCGGGCGGATTTTCGCCCAAAGGCTCATCCGGCGGAATCGGCGTGTCAGGATTTGTGCTGCGTCGCACCCGATAGGCGGGCGCGGGTTTGAAGAGCGTGTCGGAACTGGCGGTCGAGCCGGTGATCTGCCGCAGCGGCGTGATGTCATCCAGGATCCAAAAAGACCGGCCATGAGTGGCGACGATCAAGTCGCTCTCGTGAATCCAAAGATCGCGCATCGAAGTGTGAGGCAAATTCAGTTGCAGGGACTGCCAATGGCTGCCGTCATCAAACGAAACCCAGACGCTGGTTTCGGTGCCGGCAAACAACAGGCCTTTGCGAACCGGATCTTCGCGCACGGTATCGACCGGCGAATCGGGCAGGCCGCTAGTGATCAACTGCCAGTTCTTGCCGCCATCGTGGGTGCGGTAAATGTAGGGATGCAGATCGTCAATGCGGAAGCGGCTGACCGAAGCGTACGCAGTGTTGTCATCGAAATGAGAGGCCTCGATCTGCGTAACTTTGCTCCAGGGGGTCAGATCCGGGGGAGTGACGTTGGTCCAATTCTTGCCGCCGTCGCGCGTAATCCAGATCAGACCGTCGTCGGTGCCGGCCCACAGAGTGTTCACGCTGTGGAACGACGGAGCCAGTGCATAAATCACGCCGCGCTGTTTGGCGGCGTCGGGATTCTTGGCCAGCAGCGGGCCAATGCTCGGTGGCGCGACCGGATCGGGCCGGGCGAGATCGGGGCTTACGGCTTGCCAGGAATTTCCGCCGTCCACAGTTTTGAAAAGAACATTGCTGGCGAAATAGAGAATGTGCGGATTAACCGGGGAAAACATCGTCGGTTCGGTGCGATCGGCCCGGTAAGCGCCGCGCAAAGGGATGGGCGTAACATTCTGCACTTGCCCGGTGGACCAGTGGAACTTGGAAACTTCGTTGCGGCCGCCGCCGTAGATGACATCGGAATCGAGCGGATCGGGCGCCGCATAGCCGTACTCGATTATGCCGACGGGGCGCCAATCTCGAAAGGTGATTTCGCCGTCGTTGCCGCGGCTTGAAATGCACACCGAACCGCTCTCCTGCTGACCCGAGCAAACGCGGTACGGAAAAGTGTTCGTAGTCGCAACGTGATAGAGCTGCGCCGTCGGCTGGTTGTACCAGGAACTCCAGGTCTCGCCCCCGTTAACAGTGATAATCGCGCCCTGGTCGCTGACCAAAAGAATAGTTTTGGGATCGTCGGGGTTGATCCAGAGGTTTTGGTAGTCGTCGCCGCCGGGCGCGCCCCGAATGCTCATCCAGGTTTTCCCGCCGTCCGTCGAACGCACGGTGACGATGCCGGTGCTGTACACCACGTCGGGATTCTTGGGATCGACGCGGGCGATGGAAAGATCGCCACCGCCAATGCGCATGGCAGGCCGAGGATCAGTGGTGGCCGAATACCAGGTTTCGCCAGCGTCATCGGAGCGGTAGAATCCCAGTCCAGCGCCGGATGCGTAGTCGCCTCGCCGAGTGGTGCCCAGCGTGAGATAAATTCGGCTGGGAAGGCTGGGAGAGATCGCAACGTTCACCTGCACCACGTCATTCGGTAGACCGTTGGTCAATTGCTTCCAGGTGTTGCCGCCGTCGATGGATTTGAATAAACCGCCGCCGGTTCCGCTGAAAATGTTGCCGTCTTCCCATGGGCCTTCGCGAACCTCCCACAAAGCGGCATACAGCACATTGGGATTCGAGGGGTCGATTGCGATGTCAGAGCCGCCGGTGTTTTCGTCCTTGTAGAGGACTTTTTGCCAGGTGACGCCGCCATCCGTAGAACGAAAGATGCCGCGATCGACGCTAGGGCCGTAGGGATGGCCCAGTACCGCGGCGAACACGCGATCGGGATCGTGAGGATCAACCACTAGCGCGGGGATCTGCTGCGCGTTCTCAAGTCCGAGGTGCGACCAGGTTGTTCCGGCGTCGGTGGACTTGTAGATCCCGTTTCCGACGGCGAGATCCGGGCGATGCAGACCCTCCCCGCTGCCGACGTAAATGACGTTGGGATCGGAGGGAGCGACGGCGATGGCGCCGATCGACTGTGTTGGCTGCGAATCAAAGATGGGATTCCAGGTGCGGCCGTCATCGTTGGATTTCCACACCCCGCCATTAACTTGTCCGATATAAAAGACGCTGGGCTGGCCGGGCACGCCCGCCACCGCACGGGTGCGTCCGCCACGAAAAGGGCCAATCATGCGCCAGCGCAAATCCTGGTAAGTGCTCGCAGGGTAGGACTGAGCGTAGCCGCGGATTGCCATGGAAAAAAGAAAGCAAGAAAATAACGCGACGACAAAAAGACGAGACCGGATCAACGTTTCCCCCTCGAAGACTTCGGGCAAAGCATAAATGAATTCCGGGCGAAAGAGAATCGCGCCGCCGGAGTTCGATCGAGTTTTCAGAAGTTTTGCACAGTGGCACGGACGGGGAGTGCAACCGCCCGCTCGTGCCATTTACGATTCTTGCCGATGGCTTTACCTTCCTAAGTGAGCAGTTTTCGGGGGAGGGCTGTTCAGGCGTCCTGGATTCGAAAGAGTCCAGGACGCCTTTAATTTTGGGGCTTCAGGGAATGATCACGGCGGCGCCATCGATGGAGTCACTTTTCACGGCGAGAAGAGCCTCATTCGCCTGATCCAGCGAAAACGCTGTAACTTGAGGATGCAGCCTGATTTCATCCGCGACGCGAAGAAAGTCGCGAGCGTCCTCGCGGGTCATGTTGGTCACGCTACGAAGCTGGCGTTCGCCCCAGAGCAGACTGTCGTAGTCGAACTGTGGAACGCGGTCGAGGTGAATAGCGTTGATGGCGACTACGCCGCCTTTCCGCAAACTTCCGAGCGCGGCGATCACCACGTCGCCGCTGGGGGCAAAGGTGATGGCGCGGTCGAGTGCAACCGGCGGTTTGTCGTTCTCACTACCGACCCATTCGGCGCCCAACGAGCCCGCCAGGCGGCGGTGAGATTCGCCGCGCGTTGAGACGTAAACTTTGCAATTCCAGGCTTTGAGAACAGCAATGGCGAGGTGTGCCGAAGCGCCGAATCCGAATAGACCAACATTTTCGCCGTGCTGAACTCCTGCGACTCGCAAAGCGCGGAAGCCGATAATCCCCGCGCACAACAGTGGCGCGGCGTGCAGGTCGTCGAGAGCGGCCGGCAGGGGAAACACGAAATCAGCCCGGGCTAGCGCGTATTCGGCATAGCCGCCGTTCACGGTGTATCCGGTGAAGGTCGGGGAGTCGCAAAGATTCTCGACGTGGTGGAGGCAATACCAGCATGTGCCGTCGGTGCCGCCAATCCAGGAAACGCCGACGCGAGTGCCGACCGGAAGCTCCGGTGTGGCTCCGGCAACTACATCACCCACAATTTGATGTCCGGGGATCAGAGCCTTGAGACGAACCGGCAACTCGCCTTCGACAATATGAAGATCGGTCCGGCAAACTCCGCAGGCGCGCACGCGTAGCAACACTTGCCCTGGCTGAACTTCCGGCTGGGGAACTTCACTGATCTGTAGCGGACGTTTCGAAATGCTGCCGGGTTCGTGTAAGACGGCGGCTTTCATGCCTATCTAGGATACCGCCATCTTTGTCATCTTGAGCAGCGCGAAGGATCCCGCCCTTGGCGACGGGACAAACTCGAACCGGTGATCCTGTCTTTCCCTAATATGGTCGGGATTACAACCCCGCAACAGCCGGCGCAACCGCCGAAGGCGCCGGTGGCATTTCCACTAACGGCTCCGCCATCTGCTTCACATAGAAAGCTACTGCCGAAGCGCGCTGCCAGAAGCGAGTAGCGAGCAACAATAGCAGGGTGAGTTGGCTCACCAGGAAAGCACCCACAACGCTGCTGGGCGGCACGATGAAGTGCCACAACAATATTCCAACCACCAGCACGGCCACTCCAACCAGGGCGATGGCCACATAAGTTCCTAACAAGCGAAAGCCGTTTTTGCGCAGGGCGCGAAATCCAAAGGCGACCGACTTGCGCACCGCGTTTTGGTCATGCAGGACAACATCGGTCTGGGCCAGATCGAACCAGATCCGAATCTTGGTTAAGACGAGGAGGGTGATTGCCCAACCGGCCATTTGGGTAAAGAAAGGCAGCCTCTCATAGTTGGTTTTGTCCGCGGCCTTCGAGAGCGCATCCGTGCCCGCGAGCAGAATTCCGGCCGCGATCCCGGCCACTATGGCGGCCATCAGGAACAGGCGGACAAACCTCCACAGGTTGCGGCCGCAGGCGCGGAAGAACTCATCGCGGGAGACGCGATGGTCCGAGGAGTAGCCGAGCAGCACGCCGGGCATGAATGTGAGGCTGGCCAATAGAAACAGAATCCCGAAAAACATTGCAGGCACGGTGGTTCTCCGCATCGGACCAAATTCGGGGCGGCCCATCAGTTCGATCAGTACCGCGGCGTTGAAGCCGTGGAGCAGCTTGTCGGAGTACAGGCTGTGGTCCATCATGCCGTGCGCATAGGTGCCAAAGCTGGACGCTCCGAACCACCCGAATAAAAGGTTCAGCAGGTAGAACCAGATGATGTAACGCAGGTTGCGTTTGGCAATGCCAGCGCCAGCCGAAATCAGATTTTGCTTGTCATTCATGAAACATCTCTCCTAGACCAGCCACCAGGTCACGAATTGGGCCACAAACTGGCTGATGAATTCCCAGTAATGCACGATCTTGCTGGCTGGCGCGGTCTTCGCCTCGACGATGTAGCTGTTGTCGAAATTGTTGCGGTCGAATTGGATCTTGTGGTCGGGATCAATTTCCACCGACTCGACCTTGGCCTTCTTCTGATACTGATATCTCACCCAGCGGTCCTGACCGTCCCAACGTTCCCGGACGCGTTCGCCGTTATCAAATTTGATTTCCACGTCAATTGGGATGACGAAATCTCCTTTGCGGTGAATCCAGACGTTCGACACGTAGGGAGTTTCGCCCTTTTTTTCTTTGAGATCTTCCTTGTACCACTCCACCGGCACGGAACTGACTTTGTAGACCTGGAAATCCAGCACCTGGGTGCCATACACCGCCTGGTTAAAGTACCAGCGCAGGTCTTTGCCGGAAACTTCTTCGATGGTTTTCAGGAAGTCTTCTCGTTGCGGATGCGTGAAACGGTAGCGCATGAAGTAAGTGTGCATGGCCTGGCGCATGGTGTCTTCGCCGATAATGCTCTCCAGCGTGAGCAGAACCACGGCAGTCTTGCCATAGGTGATCCCGCCGTAGGAGTTCGAGTTGGCGAACTGCCAACCTTTGCGCGTCATGGGATCAAGATCGGCCACCGAAAGCATGAACAGCCGGTCGCCATCCCGTTCCCCCCCCGTTATTCCCCAAAGATTGTTGAAGGCGGAAGTTGACTTGCCGAAGATCGAATCCATGATCTTGAGCTCGGTGTATTGATTGATGCCTTCGTCCATCCAGGCGTCCTCAAATTCATTGGTGGCGACCATGCCATACCAATATTGGTGACCGAATTCGTGCTCCACGACGCCCTCGGGTTCCTGTACAAAAGCCTCCGGGTCAAACCAGCTGGCGCCGCCCGTAATGAACGTCGGATATTCCATGCCCATAGCCTGTGATCCCGGCTCGGTATCCACTACGGTGAGGGTCTTGTAGGGATAAGCGCCGTACCAGCGGTCGAAGTGGTCCATGGTTTCCTGCACGATTTTCTTGTGGCGATCGGCCAGGAACATGTGTCCGGGTTGAAGCATGATGCGGACCTTCACTGGGCCCATGCTGCCGTTGAAGGTGTCGTCGACGATCTTGTAGTGCGGACTGGCGGTCCAGGCGAAGTCGTGGATGTCGTCTCCGTGATAGCCCACAGTCTTGGTGCCGTCGGAATTCTCCACGTTGCTGACCTCGATGCCGCTAGCGCCCACGATTTCATTTTGTGGGACGGTTACTTTGACGTCGTAGACGCCGAAGTCGGCGAAAAATTCGGTGTAGGCGTGGAACTGATGGCAGTTCCACGCGCCGTGCCACCAAACCCCAACCTTCGGGAACCACTGGCCAGCAAGAATCGAATCGCGGTCCCAGCCGGTGCGCTCGAGAGTCAGAGGAAATTGATCGTGAAATTTGATTTTAAATTGCACATAGCCGTCGGGTGGAATCGGTTTGGGCAAATGCACCTGCACTACCGTTTTATCGTCTTTGTTGTCGTCGTCGGGATGGATGAACTGCAACTGGGAAGTGAGATCGCCCTGGCCGACCACTTCGAGAGATTTGATTTCACTGGAGCCGTAGCTCTTAGGATCCCACTTTTCGAAGTCCTGGCCACGAGTGCCTTCGCGCTTGCCCTCGCGCACCCAGGTGGCGGTAGGTTGAAAGGCGTTCAGATAAAGGTGGAAGGGAAAAGTGTCCTGCGGCTGGCCGGTGAGGTTGTGGTAAGTGAGCGTCTCATTCGCGTCCACGGTGTGAGCTTTGGCGTTGTACTTGGCGTCAATCTCGTAATGCACGACCCGCTGCGACATGGGGGTCGGGGAGTTGATGGCCGAAACGGTCGCGGGAATGGAGGGCCCAGGGGGAGTTTGGGCGACGGCTGGGAGCACGGCCAAAAATAGGCAAGAAGCGACTAAACATTGACGGATGAAGGACATGCTTGCGACCTCGTTGATCTTAAGAAGCTGAGCGCGACCCGGAAATCATATCAGTTCAGAGGGCGGCGGTTGTTATGCGCTGTTGTATAGTACGGTCGTGAGGGCGGGGAAGTTCCAGGCGATTCGCGTGGGATCAACCCCAACTGCGGCCACGGATTTTCGCGAATCGACGCGGATCGAACAAATCCCGATAAATGGGGCAAACCCTTCGATTTGACACGAAGCCGGAACCGGCGCGTATGTGGCCCGTTGCCTGCGCAATGATTTTTGGAGGGGTGCCTACTCCTCAGGGAGATGCTTTCCCGGTCACATCTTCGATGTAGAGCAGAATTAGCTTCTGCCCCGGTTGGGGTTCGATGCGGCGGGCATTGAGCATCATGCGGCGCGACCCGAGATGCGGGAAGTCGTGGCTGACTTCGAAATCTTCCACTCGCCCATTGTTAGGGAGGATGTTTTCCAGAAGCTCGCGCAGCCTGGGGATGTTCCATTGTCCGTTGCCCAGGTCGTAGATCGGGCGGTTCTGAGTATCTTCGCGGGCAACTTCGAAATTCCGGTAAAAAGCCAGGTTAGCGCTGAGCACTTGCAGCTTCTGATCCAAGATCAGGATCGCTTCGCGGGCCGTCTCGATGAGGGCATCTGCGTGCACGTGCATCTGGTCGAGGCTGCGCTTCATGATGTCAATGTCCTGGAAACTGATGACCGCGCCGTCGATCTTACTGTCCCAGGTTTTATAGGGGCGCACCCGCATCAGGTGCCAGATCCCGGTCCCGGTCTCCCGGACCTCGCGTTCCATGACGGTGACATTCTCGATGCTTTCGCTGGCGATCTGTCCCAGGTCCTCCACGTCTAAGTTAGGCCGGATGTCGCTCAAGCGGCGCCCCACGTCGCTGGGGAGCAGGTTGAGCAGCTTTTGCGCGGGAGGCGTAAAGCGGCGGATGTGCAGTTGTTGCCCCACAATCACCATCGGGATGGTCACGTTGCCCAGCACATTGAGCAGGTCATTGTTGACTGCGGTCAATTCTGAGTTCCGATTTTGCAGTTCCTGGTTGAGCGTGGTCAGTTCTTCATTGCCGGACTGTAACTCCTCCTTGGCGGTCTCCAGCTCTTCGTTGGTGCTTTGAAGCTCTTCGTTGGCGGAAAGTACTTCTTCGTTGGCCGCCTTGAACTCCTCCGCGGTAGTCTCGTGCTCTTCGATAAGCGCCTGGAACTGTTCCTGCGTCTGTATCAGTTCGCGCTTCAGGTGCGCGTTCTCTCGGGAGCCGCTGGTCTTTGCTCTGGGATTCTTGGTTTTCTCCTTACTGCCCTTCGACGGGGCCGCTTCCTGAAAGACGACTAAGTACAGACATTCTCCCACCCCCTGCCGCCGGAGTGGACTGACTTCGAGGTTTACTTCGCGGGTGTGCCCGTTGGACCGAACTCGGACGCCCGCTTTGCGCACCGTGGCATCTTTCTTCTTGGCCGTGGTCAGGGCCGCGCGCAGGTCCACTAGCAGGCCCTCGCGCGCCATTTTGGAGACGCTGAAAGTGGGTTGGCCGGCGGCCGGTTCCAGGTAAGGGCCGGTCTTCCCCCGGAAGTGCACAATCTCCATCTGCCCGTTGACCACGATGCTGGCGGGCACAAAGCGGTTGAGCAGCAGCCGGTCCACTTCTTTCTCCAACATGGCGGCGGGCTCGGTCTCGCGGGTGGCTATGGCATTGGCACTGCGGCGGGGGGTGTAGTCAGCGGAGCCGAAATAGGTGGCCAGCCGGGGGGTGGAATTCTTCTTCTGGTAGATCCGATTTTTCTTGTCCACTGGCGTGAAGTATTCCGAAAAAGTCCCCAGGCTCTCGGCCCCGCCGAGCAACAGAAATCCGCTCGGTTTGAGCGCATAGTGCAAAGTCGGGATCACTCGCTTTTGCAGCACCGGGCCCAGGTAGATCAGCAGATTGCGGCAACTGATCAGGTCCAGGTTGGAGAAAGGAGGGTCTTTGGCCACATTCTGCTTGGCAAAGATGCACATTTCGCGCACCGGTTTCACAATCTGATATCCCCCGTCGATTCTCATGAAGAACCGCCGCAGACGCTCGGGGGAGACGCCGGCAACCAAGGCCTCAGAATAGAGGCCGGCACGGGCACGGTCGAGAGAACCGTCGCTGATGTCGGTGGCGAAAATCTGGAAAGGGGTGGTACCCAGACCGGGTTTGGCGGTCTTGGTGGTCTCCAGCCACAGATATTCCAGCATGGCCATGGCCAGCGAGTAAACCTCTTCGCCGCTGGAGCAGCCCGGCACCCAAACCCGCACCGTGCCGCCTTTGGTCTTGTCCTGGAAGAACGCGGGTAAGACGTGCTTGCGCAGCGCCTCGAAGGCTTCCGGATCGCGGAAGAAGCCGGTCACGTGGATGAGAATGTCGTGGTATAGCTCCTCGACTTCCCCCGGAGTGTTGTGGACGTAGCGCACGTAGTCTTTCAGTGTTTCCAGCTTATGCAGGACCATGCGGCGTTCGATGCGGCGCCGCAGAGTGGACTGCTTGTAATGGGTGAAGTCCACTCCGATGGCTTCGTGGAGCAGCGACAGTAGAATCTTCATTTGGTTGTTGGCGGTGATCGCCAAGTCTGGCTTCTCCACAACGGGCGGCGCGAGATAGGGGTGCTGTGCCACTCGGATCAGCTCCTCTGAGATTCCCGCGGGCGGAAGAATGAAGTCCACGCAACCGGTCGCGACCGCGCTATGCGGCATGCTGGAGTACCTGGCCGACTTCTCATCCTGAGCAAAGGTGATTCCGCCGGCGGCCTTGATGGCGCGGGAGCCCTCGGTTCCGTCCGAGGCCGTGCCTGACAGGATCACGCTGATGGCGTGGTTGCCGCGATCCTCGGCCAGGGAGCGCAGAAAATGGTCAATGGGCATGTGCTGCCCGCGGGTGAGCACACGCGCCGCCAGCCGCAGGACGCCATTCTTCATGGCCATGCTGGTGTTGGGTGGGATCACATAGATATGGTCCGGCTGAACGGCCACGCCTTCCGTGACTTGCTCCACAGGAATCTTGGTGGTGCGTGCCAGGATTTCCCGCAGGTCACTGGTATGAGTGGGATCAAGGTGCTGCACCAGCACAAACGCCATGCCTGTCTTCTGTGGCAACGAACGTAGCAATTCGGAGAAGGCTTCCAGGCCGCCTGCGGAAGCTCCTATGCCGACAATGGGGAATAACTCGGGGCGAATAAGGGTCGCCGGGGACGATTGATTGCGTGCCTTTATTTTTGCGACAGAACCCTTCATTGGGAACCGCCTGCGAATGAAATGCCGGAGCCCCGGGGCACGATCTGGCTGCAGGAGAGAAACTGCAAGCGGAGCAAGCCAAGCACATCGTCCGCCGGACGGATTATATGCCGGCGATAGGGTACGGTCAACGGAAAAGCCAGGTTTGGGTTGGGTGGGGCTTCTGTTTTGGGAAGCCAGCGCTCCACTGATCTGCTCCCCTGAATCCGCACACGGCTGAGTATGATTTCAGCATGCGGAAAGGGGACGAGGTATGTCGAAGAGCCATCACACCGAAGCGCAGATGATCGGGGCGCTCAAACAACTGGAATCGG
>JBAWFN010000070.1:0-26322 GCA_049591935.1 Terriglobales bacterium
GATTGTTGTACTCCCCGCCTTCAACCAAGACTCGGCCATCGGGCAGCACGGCAGAGGCAAAGTAGAGCGGTGCGTACCCAGACTGCATCGAGGCCAACTGTGTCCAAGTGCCATTCACGTAGCTGCCGGCCAGTGTGGGCGTGAGTCGCCACCAGGTTCCGCTATTGTACTGGTGCATCATGACCGTGCCGTCGGTGAGCAAGAGGGCCGTGTCGGTCTCAAACGTGGGTTGATGTGTGAGCTTGGTCCATGTTCCGACTGCCGGTTCCTGGGCGCTGGCAATCAGTGACGAAGCCAACACCAGCGATGCGATTGCGATGAATCGCAACATTTTGGTGCATTGATTCTGCATTGTGGTCTCCTTTGGAAAATCTGCGATTTTGCACGTGGAGTGCACTTACACAGAAAGGCGGAAAGCATCGGCGAAACGCCTCATGCGCAGCTGGAAGATTTTTTAGCGCCGGGAAGGCCGCACAAAAAGCAGCTTTGCTGATCCATCAACTCCTGGACTTGTATCATGTCGTACAAAACGCGACGAAGATGTTTCTTCGGCTGGTGGGCGAGGACATCGCCATCGAGGTCAGGCCTACTACCCCACTCAGCAACATCAAGGCCGACCCGGACCGGCTGTGGTATGAATGAAACGACTAAATCCCAGATCTTCGACCCTTTCTTCACCACCAAGGAGGTCGGCAAAGGCACAGGTCTCAGTCTATCTACCGTCTACGGTATCGTGAAGCAGAGCGATGGATATGTAATCCCGAAGACAACGAGGTCTCCATGACGCTCGGCATACCTGTCGGGACTGGTTCGGGATTATGGGAACGGTGTTGGACGCAGGCCCGAATCGATCGCGTCCGCTCTCGCTCAATCAGGCAGGTGCCCCTGAGCGGCGTTCTGTGAATCGCCCGGTCAACCTGTGCCACAATAATGGCCGCATGAATGCAGCTAAGGAGGGTCGAGCCACGGCATCGTCGAAGCCTCCCAACGTCGACTACCCCGCGCGCAAGGTCTTCTTTCTTGTGGACTCTCTTGAGGTCGGCGGCACTGAAAGTCAAGCGGTGGACCTGGCCCTTCGATTCTCGAAAGCACGATACGGCGTTACTCTGGGCTGTTTACAGATGAAGGGCCCGTTATTGGCGCGATTGCAAGGCTCGGCAATTTCTGTAATGGAGTTCCACCCAGCCGGAGGAATTGATTCGTTGCGCGGGGGATGGCAACTGCTTCGGCTGGCTGCGTTCCTGCATCGTGAGCATTTTGATGTCGTCCACACGCACGATCTATGGTCGAATTTGCTAGGCGTTCCTGCGGCATTTCTGGCGAGAGTTCCGGTGATTATTTCAAGCCAGCGTGATCTGTCGCATCTTCCCTGGTATCAGGGCAGACGGAGAGTGTGGCTGCGCCGCATTCAGGGCCTTTCGACGGTCGTGCTGGCCAATGCCAATCCCATCCGCGAGCAGTTGGTTCGGGAAGGTCATTTACGGCCGGAGAAAATCCGCGTTATTCGCAACGGCGTGGATCTCGAGAAGTTCGATTGCAAGCCTGGCGGTTCGAGTACTGTCTTCGCGGAGGCGGGAGATGGCAAACGGATTGTCCTGGTCTGTCAGTTTTTGATCACTCTTATCACTCTTTCCCAAGTAGGCGCTGTTTACATCAAGCACCTAGCTGAACGCCACCCCGACACGGGAGATCAATCAGACTCCACTGATGATCGGTGATGCCAGCCTGCATTGCGGTAGTCAACCGTATTCGGATCGTCCAAATCGGGGAACCCAAGACACCCAAGGGGGAGGCCCAAATTATCGCACAGGCGGACGTATAATATGCGACGTGTTTGACGACTGGACGGTCATGGATTTCCCTCCGAAGAGGGGTAGTCTTCTTCAAGCGCCAAAGGCGTGCGTGTACGTCTTTTTCTGGGGAGACCACGATATTCCATTTTACGTCGGGGAATCGGGCAGGTTCCCGGAGAGGATGGAGAACGACTATCGCCTGACAAGATGGAACGGAGCGCTCCTATAGAAGCTCGAAGCCCCTACGGACTTTTGTGTTGCCGAGGCTGCCGCGTACCTGCAAGGAGCAGGCCAGCGAACCAGAGTGAAATACAAACAAAGCTCAGAGGATGACGCGGTACGAGAGAAGGAAGGAACGAAGATCATCAACGATTTGGTCATAGATGGTCGGCGGCTCCTGAACTGCCTTCGCAGGTACAACCCCAAGGAGACCAGCGCGGAGACTGAAAGAGAAAAGATCAAGAGGTTCTGCGACATGCTGTTAAGAAAAGAATCGAGCTAGCCTCTGCTCAGGGCCGCGAAGAACTGCTTGAGGCGGATGAAATGGTGCAAATTCTGCATCAAGTGGGACGCCAACAACAAACCGCGAGTTGGGATCGTGCGCCGCTTCATCAACCCCGGCGTCCAGAGAAAACGCCGACCCAGCTTGGCGCCGGGTCGGCGGAGTTCGTCCTTAGTTTGCAAGAGTCGCTGAAAATCGAGGCGACGACACCTGGCTACGCACGCTCCATCTAGTGTCCAAGCACGTTGAACCCCAGCTGAACATACTGATAGGCGGTCCATTTGCCGCTGTTCTCACCGCAGTAGGTGGACGATCCCTGGCACCACTCGGCGGCCAAGGTCGCTGTCATATTGGTGCTGTTGAAGGCCCAGGCATAGATGTCGGTGTCTGCTGCCGTGGTGCTCACGACCACCCAGTATTGGGTTCCAGCGGTGACGGGTATCCCGGCGGGATCGTCGGCTTCCGCCACCGCGCAACATTCTCCGTAGGCCGGCAAGTTGGTAATGTGTTCCGACTTAATCACCGTTCCCGGCACGCCGCCGGCGTCGGTGTAGAGGCCTAACTCGAAACCCGCAGTTCCCCCGCCCTGTCGGCCCGCAGAAACCTGAAGCTTGGTAACGGTGGCGTCGGCCGTGGGAGTGAAGGGAATTGCCTCCCAGACTTGGAACGGAAAATTCCCTCCGCCCTGAGCAATGGTGTTGCCCCAGACGCTGAAGTACGTGGCTTCGGGGTACCGGCTAAAGTTGCCCGCGATGGTGGTGAGCGCGACATCTTGCTTGGGCGCAGGAGTGATGTGGGTGGGTGCTTGCGTGGCTCTTACGGACTTGAGGTCGGGGCTGAAAACGTATTGGTTCTGGCCCCATGCCGCCAGGTTGAGGCTGGCAAACAGGACAAGACTGGATACGGAAAGGGCGATTCGCTTCTTCATTAGTATTTTCTCCGGGGAAAGATTGGGCTGCTTGGTCAATCCAGCCGACTGAATCTGCGGGAAAGCCGCACTGGACTTGTCATGCGGCTGTTAATTGTTGGTCAATTCTGCTGCTCTGTCAACTGCGGCGAGGCCTAACCTGGCGCTGCGCGCGGGTTACGACCGTAGTCTAGGATACAGATGGTTAACCTGTGCCACAATGATGGCCGCATGAACACAGCCGAGCGGGACCGGGCCAGGTCACGGTTGGATAGCCGGTCGCCATCTGTGAAGACCCCGCTTCCCGATGGTCCACCACGTAGGGTCTTCTTTCTGGTGGACTCGCTGGATATCGGCGGCAGCGAAAGTCAGGCTGTAGAGTTGGCAGTCCGCTTATCCGCAGCACGGTATACGGTTACTTTGGGCTGTCTGCGGATGCAGGGCCGGTTGTTGGCACGATTGCAAGGCTCCGGTATTTCGGTGGTGGAATTCCACCCGCGTGGCGGAATCGATTCCCTGCGCGGGGGTTGGCAACTGCTTCGGCTGGCCGCATTTCTCCGCCGCGAAGGCTTTGATATCATTCACACCCACGATCTATGGTCGAACTTGATGGGTGTTCCGGCTGCATTTCTGGCGCGAGTGCCGGTCATCATTTCCAGCCAGCGTGACCTGTCCCACCTTCCCTGGTACCAGGGCGGACGGAGAGTGTGGCTGCGCCGCATACAGGGTCTCTCGAGTGTGGTGCTGGCCAATGCAGGTCCGATCCGCGAGCAGTTGATTCAGGAAGGCCATTTGCGGGCGGAAAAAATCCTGGTAATCCATAACGGGGTCGATCCAGAGGTGTTCGACCGAAGCTCACGCAATTCTCGTGTCTTGTTCCCGAATGCTGGAGATGGCAAACGGATTGTCCTGGTTGGGAACATGACCAGCGGAGTCAAGGGTCAGTCGGTACTGATTAATGCCGCCCCGACGATCGTGGGTGAATTCCCGGACGTTCGCTTCGTTCTGGCGGGCGATGGAACATGCAGAAATCAATTTGAAACCCAGGTTGGCGATTTGGGGTTGAACAAAAACTTTCTTTTTCTCGGACAGCGGGAGGACGTTCCCGAGATTCTGGCGGCATGCAACATCGCCGTGCTGCCGTCGAAGACCGAGGGGCTGGCGAACGCGCTTCTGGAGTATCTCGCGGCGGGGCTGGCTACGGTGGCGACAAATGCCGGCGGGAATGCCGAAATCGTCGAAGACGGCGTGACCGGGTTGCTGGTTCCCCCGGACAATCCTGAGTTTCTGGCCGCTGCGGTGCTGCGGTTATTACGCGACCCTGATCTGGCTTGCCGTCTGGGGCGGAGCGGAAGGGAATTTGTGTGCCGGAGGTTTGGCTTCGACAAACTGGTGGAGCAAATCGAAGGCTTGTATTCGGAACTGCTTCGCCGCCGGGAGTCCACGCATCGTTGACCATGGATGGCAAACCTCGATATCAGCGCTGGCGACGCCTGATTGCGATGAGTCCGGCTGAAGCCTACGATCGCCTGCGTCAGGCAATGTCTGCACGGCTTGATCTGGCGCGTGCCCATCTGGGTTTCAGCTTTGCACCCAAGCTGCGAAGCGCTGACCGGGACGCTGGCCATTTTTTCTTTGATTCCCAGAGCGTGCCGTCTATGTGCGCCCTGCTGAAGCAGCGGCTGCCACAACAGGCGGAGCAGATCATTGCGCAGGCTCGGCAGATTTGCCGTCACCGTTTCGATTTGCTGGGGTATGAGGGTATCGACTACGGAACTGAGATCGATTGGCATTGCGACTGTGTCCACAAAAAGCGGGCGCCACGACGACCCTGGTTCAAGATCCATTACCTCGATTTTGAAGAGGTTGGCGACAGCAAAGTTACCTGGGAACTGAATCGGCACCAGCACCTGGTTACGTTGGCGAAGGCTTACCGGCTGAGCGGGCGCGAAGAGTTTTCAGCGGAGCTACTTGCGCAATGGGATCATTGGCACCGTAACAATCCTTATCCTATCGGCATCAATTGGGCTAGTTCTCTCGAAGTTGCATTCCGCAGCCTTTCGTGGCTGTGGGTGTATTTCCTGCTGGCAGATTCCCCGGCGTTGCCTGCCGATTTTCGCGAGAAATGGCTTCGGGCGCTGGCGATCAATGGGCGCCATATTGAGCGCCACCTTTCGACTTACTTCTCGCCCAATACCCACCTGCTGGGTGAGGCAGTGGCTCTGTTTTTCATCGGTACTCTGTGCCCCGAAATCCCCGCGGCACAACGCTGGAAACTGCGGGGATGGCAGATGACGTTACGGGAAGCCGAGCGACAGGTGCTGAGTGACGGCCTTCATTGTGAGCAGTCTGCCTATTATCACGTTTATGCTTTGGACTTTTTCCTGCACGCCCGGGTGCTAGCTTCGGTCAATGGCGTGCCGATTCCGTTGGCATTCGACCAGGCGATTGAGAAGATGCTGAATGCGTTGTGCGTGCTGGGCAGGGCGGCTGCACCTCCGCGACTGGGAGACGACGACGGTGGCCGGGTGTTCGACGGGCGACGCAATCGTGCAGAACACATGCTTGATCCGCTGGCGACGGGCGCGGCGATGTTCAGACGCGCTGACTTTAAGTCGGTCGCGGGTGGCCTGCGCGAAGAGACGCTGTGGTTGTTGAGTGGGACGGGGGTTTCGGCATTCGATGCCATCGGATCACCGGCGCCGGCCCAGGAGTGGGTGTCGCTGGCGATCGATGGTTTGCATGTGCTGCCGGGCCCGGACGCACAACTGGTCTTTGACGCCGGCACGCAAGGAGCATTCACCGCCGGACACGGCCATGCCGATGCACTGAGTGTGACTCTAGCGACAAGAGGGCGTGCGTTGCTGGTTGATCCTGGCACCTTCGAGTACGTGGGCCGGCAACGGAATTTGTTTCGCGGAACGGCGGCTCACAACACCTTGCGAGTCGATGAGGAAGACCAAGCGGAGCCTCGCGGGCCATTTGGCTGGATGAAACTTCCCCGCGTCCGTACGGAGCGGCGAATCAGCGGCAAGACCTTTGATCTGGTTGCGGCCAGCCATGATGGCTATGCCCGTCTGAAAGGCCCCGTGGTACACGAACGCTGGGTGTTTTCCGCGCATTCTGGCCTTTATTTCGTGCGCGATGTGGCGTTAGGCATCGGAGAGCATCGTTTGGAATTGTCCTGGCACCTGGCCGCCGGACTTTCGCCCCAGCCGGACGGGAGATTTGAGGGGAGCGACGGATCAAGCCTGGGCCTGCTCACAGCGGGCATGGCTGGCTGGTCGCGTGAAGTTCTCGAAGACTGGTGGTCTCCCGCGTACGGGGTTAAGTTGCCTGCGTACGCTCTTCGTCTTCGAGGGACAGCCCAATTGCCCACGGAGGTTGCGACCCTTTTGGTCCCAGGCAACATCGCCCAGTCGCAGGGAACACTGGTCCATCTTAATTCCCACACTCCCGCTCGACTCGGCGCTTACCGTTACGTGACCCCCGAGGCTGAACACTTTGTGTGCTTTGCTCGCGAACCCGGAGCGTGGCAAGCGGGTGCGTGGAGCAGCGATGCCGAGTTCCTGTATTCCATGGTGAGTCGCGATGGATCGTCTTCAAAGCTGATCTGTTGCCATGCCACGAGTGTGAGCTTCGCTGGGCAACGAATCGTTTCCTGTCCGGTCGTGATGCTGTGTTGCGAGATAATCTGCACAGGGCGGCAATGCGAGACCTTTTCATCAGAACCCGGCGCAATTGTGAATGAGGCGGCGGCGAGGGCGGTTGCAATCGAGCCTGAGCCCGCATCGTCAACGCCCAGCAGGTTGTCCGGGCAGCGGAAGCTATAACTCATGTGCGGAATATGCGGGATCTTTCATCGGGATGCGCGGCGACTGGTGGAGCAAAGCGCTCTGGCCGACATGAGTGCGCAAATTGTCCATCGCGGACCCGACGAAGACGGTTCCTATGTCGATGGCAATGTAGCTTTGGCCATTCGACGCCTAAGCATCATCGATGTGCAATCCGGCCAGCAACCCATCCGCAATGAAGACCAGAACCTCTGGATCGTCTACAACGGTGAAATCTACAACCATCAGCAACTGCGGAAAGAACTCGAATCGCACGGTCACCGTTACCGGACGAAAAGCGATACCGAAACGATTGTTCATCTCTATGAGGAATACGGATCCGAATGTGTCCAGCGCCTGCGGGGCATGTTTGCTTTTGCCATTTGGAATCGGCGCACGCGGCGTTTGTTCATTGCGCGCGACAGGCTGGGAATCAAGCCTCTCTACTATCGCTTGGAAGGCGGCACGCTTTTGTTTGGATCGGAAATTAAGGCGATTCTCAAGTATCCGGAGGTGAAGCCGGAGTTCAATCCAGGGGTGCTGGCGGAATATCTCGCGTTTGGCTATATCGCAGGGCCGGAGACGATGTTCTCTGGCATCCGCAAGCTGCTTCCCGGCCACACGTTGGAGATCGGCGAGACCGGAGAAATGAAGATATCCCAGTACTGGGATCTGACCACTCCCCGAGATGCGAATGAGCACTCCCGTGATTATTACGTGAATGGCTATCGCGACCTGCTGGAAGAATCGGTGGCCAGTCATTTGATGAGCGATGTTCCGTTGGGCGTGTTCCTGAGCGGAGGCTTGGATTCCAGTGTGGTCGCAGCGTTGACCCAGAAAATCCGGCGTGAACCGATCGAAACTTTTTCAGTCGGGTACAGCGAAGAGTCTTTCAGCGAATTGCCTTACGCGCGCCAGGTGGCTGACCATCTTGGGTCAGAACACCACGAGACCCGGATGAGCTGCCGGGACTTCTTTGATGTTTTGCCGGCCCTGGTTTGGCACGAGGATGAGCCGATGGCGTGGCCGTCCAGTGTTTCCTTATATTTTGTTGCGCGTCTGGCCAAAAGCCGCGTAACCGTCGTGCTAACCGGCGAGGGCAGCGATGAAACCCTGGGCGGCTACGCTCGCTATGCCTGGACATTGATGAATTCGAGTATGGATCACGTTTACCGTGCCTTGACCCCGGCCGGCCTGCGAAAGCTGCTACGCAGTGGTCTGCGCGCCAGCCCGCTGTCGGCTGCAATGCGACGCAAGCTGGAGCATACGTTTCTACTGCGGGATGGCGAAGCCTGGTCTTCGCTTTACTTCGACAACTTCTATTCCGCCTTTTCCGCCGAGGAGCAGCGAGATTTGCTTGCATCCCTGGCGCAGGGAACTGCTGGAGACGCCTACGCGAACTCTTTGCGCTACTGGAACCAGTCCTCCGGCGATCTGCTGCATCGCATGCTCTACACCGATATCAAGACTTATCTGGTGGAATTGCTCATGAAGCAGGACCAAATGAGCATGGCGGCATCGATCGAGAGTCGCGTGCCCTTTCTGGATCATCAACTGGTGGAATTCACCGCTGAGATTCCAGCGCGGTACTCGATCCGGGGGAGGGATGGGAAGTCGATTTTGAAGTCGGTGGCCGAAGATCTGTTGCCGCGGTCGGTCATCGATCGCAAAAAAATGGGGTTTCCAACCCCTTGGAGCAGGTGGCTGCGGGCGCAACTTGACGGGTTGGAGGCCATGCTTCTGGAGCCACGGACGCTGAATCGTGGGATCTTTCGCAGGGACGCGATCGAATGCCTGTTCGCCGAGCACAGAGCAGGCCGCCGTGACCACGGCGACCGCATTTGGCGGTTACTGAATCTTGAAATCTGGCACCGGGTTTTCATTGACGGCGAAAGGCCTGCCGGACCAGACGTAGTACTGGCTGCGGCTTTGAGCGGTCCTGCTGGCGGCGCAGTCGAGCCTTAGCGGACGGGCACAGGCGAACTCCGCCAGCCAGCGAATCTTTCCTCATCAATGCTGAGACACATCAGGCGTGCGACGTTTCGAGCTTTGCAGACCTGGGGAGTATCCGGCCTGATCGCTGACAGTCGCTGGCGGCGACAACGGCTGCTGATTCTGTGCTACCACGGAGTCTCGCAGGAGGATGAACATCTCTGGCGTCCCAATTTGTATATGGAGTCAAACGTTCTTCAGCGGCGGCTGGAGATCATTCAGCGCGGCGCGTACAACGTGTTACCCCTGGGCACGGCTTTGGAGCAGCTGCACGCCGGAGAATTGCCGCCCCGCAGTGTCGTAATCACCTTCGATGATGGGATGTGTGATTTCTACCGCTGCGCCTTTCCGCTGCTGAAGTCCTGCGGCTTTCCGGTCACGGTCTATCAGACCACCTACTACAGTCACTATCAGAGGCCGGTTTTCAACTTGGTCTGTTCTTACATGCTCTGGAAACGCAGGGGAATGGTGTTGGACAAGGGAAGGGAACTGGGTCTCAAGCCGCCTCTGGATCTGCGCACGGAGTCGAGCCGGGAGGAAATCGTGCTGAGGCTGATGCATGGCGCCGAGGTCGACCACCTTAATGGCGCAGACAGAGACGCACTGGCTGCGACTCTGGCATCAGCGCTTCAGATCGATTACCGCGAGCTCGTGCGGAAACGACTGCTGCATGTGATGAGCCCGCAGGAGATCTCGGAGCTGGCGGCGGCGGGAGTGGACTTTCAATTACATGCTCATCGCCACCGTGCGCCGAGGGATGAAGCTTCGTTCCGCAAAGAGATTCAGGAGAACCGGCAGCGGCTCCAAGTCATCACCAACTCTGATCCGAGGCATTTCTGTTATCCCAGCGGGGAATACCATTCGCAGTTCTTGCCGTGGCTGGACTCCGAAAACGTAATCTCGGCGACCACCTGTAACCCCGGCTTGGTGTCGACACGAACCCATCCTTTGCTGCTGCCGCGCTTTGTGGATACCTCAGCTCGTAGCGGGATTGAATTCGAAGGATGGTTGGCGGGAGTGGGTCCGCTGCTTGCGCTTAAGCGTTCCGCCAGGACGAGCTGAGTGCGGCTTAGGAAAGAGAATCAAGGCAACGCGAGGGGCTACTACTCGTCGCCTCGCACCCGCCACCAATCCATTTGCTCAAACTCGGCCATTTTGTCGGCGCCGTGATCGGTGTACCAGTGCTCCCAGGCTTCCGCATCGGCGGGCAAGTGTTCGTCGGTGATTTCCACCAAAGCGAGGAAGGTCCAGTTACGCATTTGGACTGAGGTCTGCGGGTCTTCCGCCAGGGCTATGAGTTTTGGAGCCATGCGCATGCGTTGTTTGCGCATGAAGTTGCCGCAGTCGGAAATGTTGCACCCGGCACGCTCGCGGACCGCGTCCGAGGGGTCGTGAGTGAACGAATAGAACAACTGGTCCAAGGCTTCGTCGGTGCCGAGGTAGCGCATGCCTTCGACCGCCCATTGCCGCACGTAGGGGTCAGGATCGTTCTTCGCATAATCGATCAATACCGGATAGATCAGGCGGTAGCCGATGCCCCGCCCAGCCAGCATTCCCATCTCATATACGGTGGTGGCGCGTGACCGTTTGTCGGTCTGGGCCTCGGTGATGAGCAGATCGGCGGAATGTTCCGTCTTGGCCCAGCCGTCCATGGCCAGGTTGAGATCGGCATTGGCATAGCGTACGCGCAGATCGGTGGAGAATCGGGAACGCCACTCCAGTTGCTTCATGCGGTCCGTCAGCTTGATGTCGCCGAGCCAGACGGTGATGTTCTGTTCGAATAAGTCTCGCGCCTTGTCATCATGCTGAATGGCGCGCTCCAGCAATTCCTCGGCTTGTGTCTGCTCGGGTAATAGCTGCAAGCGCTGGGTGTCCACCTCGGTGAGGGGTTTGTAAGTTACTCGTTGTGTCCGGGACTTCGCGGCCGTTTGCGACTTCATCGCGGCCGGCCGCCTGGGCACTCCGTGGATCGCAGAAGTGAAGTGATAGCCGACGAAGCCGATCCAGGCAAGCACGAAGGCTGCAGTGATGGCCATTGCCAGCGCTCCACGGCCAGGCGATGTCATCGGTTGGCCGGCCGGTGACGCGCCCCGTTGAGGCGGCGGACCATACGCGCCGAAGGTATTTTCAACGGCGACGTGCGTATCCAGTTTGAGGCCAATGAACTTTTCTAGTTGGGCGGCGGCCCATCGCGCCTCTTGGCGGCGATCGATGGCATCGGCCAGAGTGATTTTCTTGCCGGCCTTAGTTTGCAAGCGGAGGGCATACGAAGCGTTGCTGACATTTGTGCCCTGCTGGCTGCTGGTCACGGCAAGGATTGTGTCGATCTCCGAGAAAAGAATTTCGCGGGTCGAACTCAACCCCAGCAGCGCCCGACTCACGCGCAGTTTCCCACCGCCCACCTCAATGCGAGAAGAGCCGAGTGCCGACTGGACCACGCCATAGGCCAGCACCAGGCTGATTAATCCAAAGACGAAGGTGACAAACCACGGAGCCTTAACCGATTGCAGGCCCAAGGCGAGCGCGCTGAATGCCACCGTGATCAGGAGCAAAACTAGAATGCGGCTGGGGTTGCGGAAAGGCGGGAAGTAGAACTCCGTGCCGCCGGTCGGACCGCTCGAGACAACCACTTTCAGGTTATCCGGCGCCACCACGTCAGAGGCGTCGCTCTGGAAAGCCGGAGCGGCCTCAGGTTGCGAGTCGGCGAAGCCGGTGGCCGCAGGCGTCGTGGCCCCCAGCGGCGTCAGCCGGAAAACCGGAACTTCAAAGTCGTCCAGGTAGTCCACGCCGGGGACGTCCGCTTGCGCGTGCAACAGCCAGAGGACCTGGTCGTTCGGCTGGTCGTGATTGGTTTCGTAGGCGTCGCTCGGGATGACGAAGTTCACAGGAATGGCAACGTCCCCCATGGGGCCGGGCGTGAGTGCCTGCTGTGGCACATTCGCCTCCGACTGCCAAAGGGCGACCCGGTTCACACTGCGATTCTTGCCCGCGCCAGTGATGACCTGGCGAACGCAGGAGAGAGTGAGATCGATGCCGTGCCGGGTGGTGGTGTCGAAGCGTAGGTGGATGGTTCCCTTGAGAGTCTTTCCCGGAGAAAAGGGAAGCGAAGCGAATTCAAAGTAGGTGTTGCCAAAACGCTTCCGGCGGATGGTGGCACGCGCGGCTACGCCAGCAAGAACTACACCCGGTAAGCAGAATCCAAGAGCGAGAAGAACCGTGTGACCGGAGTCTTGCCAGGGTTTGCGAGCGGTCAAAACGGTAATCGTGAGCGAAATGGCATTCCAGAATCCTGCCATCAGCCACAGGCCGACAGCGTTATTGCGATCCTTGCTCTCGGCCCGGCTGGCGGTCCAATCCTTCTGCCACAGCCAGGGGGAATCTGGAGCGGCCTGCTGCGCGGCGGCTTGTTCCTTCAGCTTACGGTTGCCGTTCAGGGCGGCATAGACGATGCCGCCGCCGACCAAAACGAAGATTCCGCAGACCAATACTCCGACCATGGGGCTTCCGTGAACATTGGCGGAATTGGCAGTCTGCAAGGCCAACGCGAGTCCAGCACCCACGAATATCAGGCCAAAAACAACCAGGAAGGCACTCGCTCCTCTAGAAGGCGTGGTCACGACGAAAATTATAGGGTGGGATACACAGGTGGCGAGGCAGGAAAGCGCCAGTTCCGTTACCTTAGTCATATGCATTCTTGTGAAATGCGCAAGGAGCGGCCATGATTCGCTTCGTTCGGAGGTTCATCCTTCTCAGCATGGGTTTGCTCCTCGCGCCTGCCGTTCTAGCCAAGTCCGATGCGCCGTTGCGAATCTATTTCATTGACGTGGAAGGTGGGCAGTCCACGCTAATCGTGACCCCGGCGAAGCAATCCATACTGATTGACACGGGCTTTGCGGGGGCGCGTGACGCAGGCCGTATTGTCGAGGTCGCCAGAGGTGCGGGCATCAAGCAGATCGACTACGTACTGATCACCCACTATCACGAAGACCACGTGGGCGGCGTGGCTGACCTGTTGGAAAAGTTCAGGGTCGGGATATTCGTCGACCACGGTGAAAACCAGGAAGAGTCCGCTACCACCAAGAAAAATTATGCTGCCTATGTTGCAGCCATCAAACATAACGCCCGCGTGGTCTTGCGACCGGGCCAGGGAGTGCCGCTAAAAGGCGTCATTTTGCAGGTGCTTACTGCTGCGGGCGATCACATCCCGGACCCCTTGCCAGGGGCTGGGGAAGCCAACATCTACTGTGACTCGGAGAAGCAGCCCCCAGACGACGGCAGCGAGAACGCGCGTTCGCTGGGTGTGCTCATCAGCTTCGGCAAATTCCGGTTTCTGGATCTCGGTGACTTGACCGAGAAGAGAGAATTGGAGTTGGTTTGCCCCAACAACCTGATCGGGGCCGTCGATCTTTACCTGGCAACCCACCATGGAAATCATCCGGACAACCCCAGGGCGCTGGTATGGGCGGTGCATCCGCGGGTGGCTGTGATCAACAACGGACCCCACAAAGGAGGCAACCCCGAAGCTTGGCAGATTGTCCATGATTCGCCGGACCTTGCTGACCTATGGCAATTGCACTACGCGATGGATTCGGACAAGCAGCACAATGTGCCGGAGACCCTGATCGCCAATGTCGATGACCAATCGGATGGACACTACATCGAGGTCATAGCCGGCTCTGACGGGAGATTCAGCGTGACCAATTCACGCAATGGGGTTGAGAAGGAATACAAGAAATAGGTCCCGTGACACTCATCCGGCGGGGACGCCCCGATTCTTGCCGAGTTGCTAACTCGATGCATTCCGGGCACTTGGCGGTTTTCGACTACGATAGCTTCGCCCTTTGGCCGCAATTGTTTACAATAAAGACTTTCGTTTCTCCGGTTGGCTCGAGAGTGTGCGTCTCGGGAAGAAAAAACCTTTGAATACGCCCCAAGAAAATCCTGGCGGCCCCGGCCATGATGATCCCGTGTATTGGCGGGTTGAGGGCAGCCTGCTTGAATTGACCACGGTCCGGTCCATTGCCTTTTTTACCTGGAATTTACAAACCTTTTCAGAACGCTGGACCAGGCGCGGGCTGGTTTTTTTGATGGCAGTGCTGCGGCCTTTCCTTTACGCGACCAACCGGGAATTCGCCACTCGTGTCGTTCATAGCGTGCTACGACGTGTCAGTCGCGATCGCCTCGATTTGCTGGGCGAAGAATACTTCCAGTACAAGTTGAAGCCCCAGCTCAAGCCAGAGGGCGTGCGCCGGCTGCAAACGCTATTGGATTCCCGGCAGAATGTTGTACTGGTGAGCCAGGGGCTGGATCACATCATGCGACCGCTGGCCCGGTATCTGGGGGTGCAGTGGATCGTCGCGAACCGCCTGGAGTTTCGCGATGGCATGGCAACCGGCAGGCTGCTCGATCCCCTCATCCGTCCGCGCGGGGCTTTGGCCCGCATTACCGGCGCAGGACCGGATGGGGAGCAAAGTCCGGAACGGCTGGTGCGTGTCCTTGGCCTGTCCAATGCGAAGGAGCTGCGTTCTGCGGTCGTTCCCTCCAACCGCCAAGTACCGGCTCGACAGCGTCCAACCGTCTATTTCGAGGGGCCGCGGCAATCGCGGCCTCTTTCCGTGCGCGCGGCATTTTCCGGGAAGCACGTCATGCTGATCGGCGTCACCGGATTTATCGGCAAGGTCTGGCTGGTGAATACGCTGATGGATCTGCCGGAAACCGGACGCGTCTATCTGCTGATCCGGCGGCAGAAATCGAACCCCGCGCAGCGCCGCTTCGAAAAGTTGGTGGAGGATTCCCCGGTTTTTGATCCCTTGTGGGCGCGCTACGGGGCCGGCTTGTCAAAGTTCCTGGCCGAGCGGGTGGAGGTTGTCGAAGGCGACGTTTCCCAGGCTGGACTCGGGCTGTCTCCGACGGCCAGCGAAGTCTTGCGAAGAAAACTGGACCTGATCATCAACAGTTCGGGGCTGACGGACTTCAACCCCGATCTGCGGGACGCGCTGTTGACCAACGTCGATGCTGCCGTGAACGTGATCGAGTTCGTCCGGCAGTCCGATCATGCGGGCTTATTGCATCTTTCCACTTGCTACGTTGCGGGAACGAAGGATGGACGCGTCAACGAAAGAATACGGCCGAATTATGTGCCCGTAGCCCTTGCTGACTATGATGCCGAACGCGAATGGTATGCCCTGCGCAAGTTGATTGGTGACGCCGAACAGCGGGCGGAGGGTGACGAAGTCACGGGAGAGCTCCGGCGGCAGGCGGTGCAGAAAGAACACGCCGCCAGAGGCCTCCACGGGGCCGCACTGGAAAACCAGGTGCGCAAGAATCGGGTGCGCTGGCTGCGCAATCACCTGACCGAAGCTGGAACCAAGCGCGCGCTGGAGTTGGGCTGGCCCAATACCTATACTCTGACCAAGGGACTGGCGGAGTCGCTGGTAGCCCAGTATGGCGCCGGCCTGCCGATCGCGATCGTCCGCCCTGCCATCGTCGAGACCTCGATTGAAAAGCCGTTTCGCGGATGGAATGAGGGGATCAACACTTCGGCTTCGCTTTCGTATCTGCTCGGGACCTATTTCCGCCAACTGCCGTCGAACGAACGCAAGCGCCTGGACCTGATTCCGGTGGATTCAGTCTGCGCCGGCATGACTTTGATTGCAGCTGCGGTGATGGAACGTCGCCACGATCCGGTTTATCAGCTGGCCGCGTCGGTCACCAACCCCTGCGACATGCGCCGATCCATCGAGCTTACCTCCCTGGCCCATCGCAAACACTACCGTGCTCAGGAAGGCTTGGAGTCCTGGCTGCGGCTGCGCTTTGATGCCATCCCGGTCTCCAAGGAGCGCTATCAGCGTATGTCAGCGCCCGCCCAGAGGGCGATCATCAAGTCGATCCAGCACATCATGTCGGCGTTTCCGCTGAAGAAAACGCCCCTGGCGCGGACCCAGCGCAACCTCGAGAAGGTCGAAAAACTGATTGAACTCTTCGAGCCGTTTATTCTTTTGAACGAGCATGATTTCGTCGCCGAGAACGTGGAGAAGCTTGCCTACGCGCTGCTGCCTGAGGAGCAGGCCGATTTCGGATACAACACCGCGGCCATCGATTGGTGGGAGTTCTGGATCAACATTCATGTCCCAGCACTGCGCCGGTGGACCTATCCTTTGATTGAGGGGCGTCCGCTGGAGGCGCGACCGGCGCGCAGCTTCCAACTTGCCGAGGCGGAGAACGGCGTTACCGTCAAGACCGGCACCAACGGGGCAACGTGGCGATATTCCTGACCGGCTCTACCGGCTACATCGGCGGACACGTCGCCGCCAACTTGCTGGAACAGCATGGCGCATCGCTGAATGTGCTGATTCGGGCGCGGGATGCCCATGAAGCCGAACTCCGGCTCTGGCAGGCGCTGCAGTTGCATCTCGATTTCCCGCGTTTCTATGAGCATCTGCAAACCCGCGTGCGGATCTTTCGCGGAGACTTGACCGGGGAACGCTTCGGTCTTACCCGCGATGACTACGATCGACTCATCCACACCAGCGATTCGGTCATCCACTGCGCAGCATCGTTGAACCGCAAGTCAGAAAAAAGCTGCCTGAACGTGAACCTGCGCGGCACTCTGGAAGTGCTGCAACTGGCCATGCGGGTGCATCATTATCACGGCATGCGCCGCTTCAGTCACGTAAGCACCGTAGCCGTGGCGGGAAAACGGCAGGACGAAGTCATCACCGAAGAGAAGTCGATCGATTGGGAGCGCTCGGATTACGATCCCTACGCCCGCACCAAGAAATTCTGCGAGCACATGATTCGGCAGTTGCTGCCGGAAGTCCCAATTACGATTTTTCGGCCCAGCATCGTGCTGGGCGACAGCCGCCGCGCCGAAACCACCCAATTCGACATGGTGAAGGCCTTTGTCTTTCTGGCGGGACTACCCATGCTGCCCTTTCGTCCCGATGACAAAATCGACATCGTAAACGTTGATTTCGTGGCCGATGCCATTGCCACGCTGCACCAGAAGCCGCAAGCGCACTATGACGTTTATCATCTTTCTTCTGGAAAGGACTCGCAGACCTTTCGCGAATTGACCAGCGCGCTGGCCGCAGCCCGGCAGAAGCGCGGGCCGGTTTTTCTGCCGTGGCTGGGGCGGCCGTTTTCCGCCGTGGTCAACACCTTGTCGAATTTCGATGGCTCCATTTCGCGTGGCGCGTCACTCATGAAGGTGTTCATGCCGTACCTGGTGTGGAACACGGTGTTCGACAACACTCGCGTGACCACTGAACTGGGCCGCAAGCCCGTGCCGTTTTCGCAATACAGCTTTCCGCTGCTCAAGTTTAGCCGCGAGGGCAAGTTCACCTATCATTATCAGGACTGGCCCACCCGCGCCGGAGGTACGGCCGCATGATGGACTTCATTCTGGAAGCCTGGGTCAGCGCCTCGATTGAAAAGTCGAAAGCTGCCTGGATGCTGGGCAGGGGCCAGCCCTGGCAACCGGGAGAGAAACTTAAATTGCTGTTCGCCGGGTATAACGGCACCCGCAACATGGGTTCGGACGCGCGTGTAGAAGAAATGCTTCGGCAGATTCGGCACATTCTGGGCGCGCAAAACGTGGACTTCAGCGCGATGACTTTCAACTTCGAACGCTCGCGCGGCTACTTTGAAGGCACCACCCAGGTGCGTCTCCCGGATATTTTTCCGCCTTTCCTAGCGAGCGAAGTTCCCAAGCACCACGGTGTCGTCGCCTGCGAAGGGTCGATGTTCAAAAGCAAGTTCGCCAACGCGCTGACTACCATGATGATCGGATCGTTGGGAATTGCGGCGGCCGAGAACAAACTGTCGGTGGGTTACGGCGCTGAGGCCGGACCCATGGATCCGCTGGTGCGCAAGATGTGCGAGCGTTTCTGCAGAAATTCGCTGATCATCACGCGCAACGAAGAATCGCGAACGATTTTGCGAGAACTGGGTGTACCCACGGAGTTGGGGACGGATACCGCCTGGACTTTCGAGCCGCATCCTGCTGAGTACGGACAGAAGACCCTTCGCCAAGTAGGCTGGGACGGGAAGACGCCGGTGCTGGTGGTGTGTCCCATCAATCCTTTCGAGTGGCCGGTGAAAGCCTCGGTGGCGAAACTGGCCTTGCGCAGCCTGACCGGAGCTTACAAAGAAGAACACTACCGGGGACCGTATTTCCATAATTCGGGGCCGGACGCGGCGCGCGCCTATCAGCACTACCTCACGGCCATCGCCAAAGCCGTGGATGCGTTTCGCAGGCAGCGCAAAGTTTTCGTGATCATGGTCGCGACCGAGCGCCTCGACGCCCGCCCCGCCAATCGTATCTCCGAACAACTGGGCGGGGTGCCGGTGCTGACTTCTGAGGAATACAACATCTACGAGTTGGTCAGTGTGCTGCGCGCGTGTCACATGATGGCGTCCTCGCGCTATCACGGAATCGTCACCTCGATGCCGGGGCTGGTTCCGTCGGCCGGCATCACCATGGATGAGCGTATTCGCAATCTGATGAACGAGCGCGGACACCCCGACCTGCTGATGAACGTGGACGATGCCGACCTCGAGCTCAAGTTGCTGGCCGCGCTGGAGAAGCTGGCTACGGACGGGGAACGCATTGCGGATGCGATCGCGCGCACGGTAGTGCGGAATCTGAAAGTGATGGCACGCATGGGCGTGTACTTCGAAGAAGAAGTTCAGCGGCGTTATCCGGAGTTCCCTACGCGCAAGGGCGAGTGGAGTTGGGAAGACTACCTGCCGCCTATGAGTACAGGTCTGAAGAGTTTGATCGAGGCTTATTGCTGACGTAGTTCCGCGGAACCTTCATACGTGAGCTTTCTAGACAACATCGTCGCGCGGCTTGAAAAGGCGTCGGATTCGACTGTCCTTGAGGAGTTGCTAAGCGATCCGGGAGTGAGATGGAGCGTAAAAGGGACCGGACTTCAGAGGCTGATCTCGCAAGCCCGTACGTTTCTGGCGACGAGAGGTCTGAAGAAAGGCGAGCGGGTCGCGCTCCTGGGCCACAACAGCATCGATTGGGTCGCGATCGACCTCGCAATCATGGCGGAGGGATTGATCGTCGTCCCGCTCTACGCCCGCCAGGCTCCCGCCGAACTGGTTGCCATGATGAAGGACTGCGCCCCTGCGCTGATCGGTTGCGGAGATGGCGCTTTGCGGGACGGCATTGTGCGGGAATGGCCGGACGCTCCGCCGCAGCATTTGTTCGATGACATACTGCGTCGAGACCCGGGCGTTCACGCACCTCTTCGCATCGAGGATTCCGATCCCGTCACCATCATTTACACCTCCGGGACTTCGGGCGAGGCCAAAGGAGTGGTGCTCAACGCAGGGAACATCGGCCACATGCTGAGCTGCACCTCAGAGCGGCTGGACACCCTGATGGAGACCAGGCCGGGCCAGGACCGCGTCTTCCACTATCTGCCCTTTTGCTTTGCCGGTTCGTGGATCATGCTGCTGACCTGCCTTTTGCGGGGCAGCCAACTTACGCTCAACACCGATTTGACCAAACTGGCGGGCGACGTCCGTACCGCCGCTCCCGACTACTTTCTGAATGTTCCCCAACTTCTCGAGCGCATGCGCAAAGCAGTTGACGAACAGTTATGGAAGACGGGGGGCGTGATTCAAACTATTTACAGCAAGGCCAAAGCCGCGTGGATGCGCAAGCAGAAACAGAACGCGAGCTTCGCGGACTCCATGTGGCTGACATGCGCAAGGTCTGCGGTGTTCCCCACCATCCGCAAGAAGATGATCGGAGCGAATCTTAAGGCGTTGATTTGCGGTTCGGCCCCGCTCAGCGTCGAGACTCAGCAGTATTTCATGATGCTGGGAATTCCGGTACTGCAAGTTTATGGACTGACCGAGACCACGGCGATCTGTACCATGGACGACCCGCGCCAAGTCGAACCTGGTCGCGTAGGGCCAGCCATCCGCGGCATTGAAATGAGGCTGGGCGAAAGTGGTGAAATTATCGTTCGCGGGCCAAACATTTTCCCGGGATATTGGAACCGCCCGCAGGAAACCGCCAAGACCCTGCGCGACGGCTGGTTCCACACTGGCGACCAGGGCGAAACCGATGCGCAGGGAAACTGGAAAATCGTCGGCCGCATCAAGAATCTGATTATCCTGGGCTCGGGCCACAACATTGCTCCGGAGCCCATTGAAGTTGAGTTGCTGCAAAATCTGCCGGGAGCACAGGCGGTGCTGGTGGGCAATGGGCGAGGCTATCTTTCGGCGATTATTGCCGGCTCTGTAACCCGCGAGCAGGCCCAGGCGGAGGTGGACGCGGTGAATCGCACCATGCCACACTACAAGCAGATTCGCGCGTTTCACCTTCACGCCGAGCCTTTTTCCATCGACAATGGGCTGCTCACTGCGAACGGAAAGTTGAAGCGTGATCGGATCGCCGCGCGGCTAGAGAACGAAATCGAAGAGATGTATGCAGTGAAGCAGGCAGTATAGTGGCGACCTCGGCGCAAATCGGGTTTTGATGAATCCACATAAGGGCGAAACACTCTCGTGGAAAGTAAAGGACGGCGTCATCGAGCTGGCGCTGCACCGCGCGCCGTGCAATGAAATCGGTTCTGCAACGCTTGAGGATCTGGAGAAATTCGTCGCCGTACTGGGAGCCGCAGGGAGTGAGGCTCACGCGCTCATTCTCTACAGCGAACTCAATCCCGGGTTTTGCGCCGGTGCTGACCTGCGGGAACTGTATCGCCGTTCGAGGGAAATGGCGCCTGCCGACGCCGCCAAGGCAGTGCGCAACTACCTCGAGCGCATTCACCGGGTGATGAACGCGATTGATGCCTCTCCGCTTACCACCATTGCAGCGGTGCACGGAGTCACGTTTGGTGGAGGGTTTGAACTGGCTCTGACCTGCGACCTCATCATCGCCGACAAAATGGCGCGCTTCTGTTTTCCGGAGCTGCGGCTGGGATTGATTCCAGGGTTCGGCGGCATCCCGCGTCTGAAGCGGGACCTGGGGAACGCCGTCGTCCGCGATCTGCTATTGACCGGCCGCAGTTTCAACGCGGCCAAAGCCCAGCAAGTCGGATTGGTTAGTCAGGTGGTGGGGGAAGGTGAAGCTTTGAACGCGGCCCGCGCGACCGCCGCGCAACTGGGGAAATTCGACCGCCGGACAGCCGCTGCGGCCAAGAAGTTCATCAAGCCGATTCCCGATGAGGAACTGAAGCGCGAGATCGACCTTTTCTGCGAGCTATTCACGCATCCGGCCGTAGAAGCCGGCCTGCGCAAGTTTGTAGAGAGCAGCGATGCGCTGCCGTATTTGCCCTGAATCAACTTTTGTGGGGACATGCAATGCCTATGACAACGACCGACAAAACCCTTGACGAAATCCTTTCGCTGGCCGCCGCGCACTTCAAAGTTCCGCGGCAGAAGCTCACTGCTGACGACGATTTTTTCAAGACGTTGGGCATCGACAGTCTGCAGGCCCTCGATCTGCTGACCAAGCTGGAGAGCCATTTTCGCATCGAGCTGCCGGATTACGAGTTGCAGGGTGTCTCCGATTTCCGCACCCTCGCTAGCCGCATCCAGGCGCGGCTGTGAACCAAGGGCATCCACCACAAAGGACCCAAAGGATCACAAAGGAAATCAAATCTGGCTTTTAATTGTGGTTAATCAGGCCAATACCTGACCTCCAGCTTTCTTATGTCTGGCGCCCTCTCTATGGTGAAATAGATCTTTCATGCTCAATCTTGACCAGTACAGTTGTCTGGGCGCGGCCTTGCGCGATGCGCTCGAGCGCTGGCCCAACGAGATCTGCGTGATCGAGTCGGATCGCAATCGCGAGAAGACGCGGCTCACCTACTCCGACTTCAAGGAAAGCGCCAAGCCACTGGCGCGGGCTTTGCAGGATGCGGATTTCAAGGCTGGAGACCGGGCCGCCATCATCATGACCAATCAGTCCAAGTGGCTGATTTCGGCCTACGCCATTTTCCATGTCGGAGGTGTACTGGTTCCGCTGGATTACAAACTCACTGCGGTTGAGCATCTGCAACTGCTTGCCCATTCGCAGGCAAAGTTTCTGGTGGTTGAGTACCATCTGTGGCGTGCCATCACACACGTTTCCGAATTTGCCGGCCACCGGCTGAAGACCGTGCTGGTGACGGAAGCACCCTTGGGCGCTGACCTTGCCGGCGCGTTCCGCTGGGAGGAATTCCGCCGCAAAGGCGAGCCCGAATTGGTGCCACGCCAGCTTGGGGACATGGCCTGCATCGTTTATTCCTCGGGCACCGGCGGGCGGCCCAAGGGGTGCGTCCTTACCCACGAGAACTATCTGGAACAGTGCAAGTCTTTGACCGCGTGGTATCCCTTCTGGCCGGGCGTGCGTTACTTGAGCATCCTGCCCACCAATCACGCCATTGATTTCATGGTCGGTTTCATTGGGCCGTTCGTGTGCGGGGCGTGCGTGGTCCACCTGCGCACGTTGCGGCCGGAGTTCGTGCGCGACGCCTTCGTGAAGTACAAAGTCACTTATGTCAGCCTGGTTCCCATGGTGCTGAAAAACCTGGAGCGAGGGTTGACAGCAAAGTTCGAGGAACTGTCGCCTGTAAAGCGCTTCCTGTTGCAGCGGATGATCTCGCTGAACCGGGTGTTCGCGCGCCAGCGACCCAATGTTCAGCGCAGCCGCAAGTTGCTGAGTCAGGTGCATGAGAAGTTTGGCGGGGAACTGCTTGCCATGTTCACCGGGGGCGCTTTCATGGAGCCCTCGACATTGCAGTTTTTCTACGACCTGGGTATTCCGGTGGCCAACGGATACGGCCTCACCGAAGCCGGCACGTCGCTCACGCTCAATGACTTCAAACCTTTCCGTGCGGACACCGTGGGCAAACCATTACCGGGGGTCGAGCTGCGGATTCTGAACCCGGATGGCGAGGGAATTGGTGAAGTGGCCGCGCGCAGCAAGACCGTAATGGCCTACTACCTTGACGATCCCGAGTTGACAGCGGAAACCATCGTCGATGGCTGGCTTTTGACCGGCGACCTCGGCCGCTTCGATGCCGCGGGTCACTTGCAACTCTTCGGGCGCAAGAAGAACATGATCGTCACCGAGGGCGGCAAGAATATTTATCCAGAGGACATTGAGACCGTCTTCGACGGCCTGGCGGTCAAGGAATATTGTGTGTTTGCAGCCAACTACATTTGGCCGGACAAGCAACTGGGCCGCGAAACGCTGGTTCTGGTGCTGCGTCTGGATCCGAGTCAGGATCTCGACGAACGCCTCAAGCGCGACCTGGTTGCCCGCAACCGCAAGCTGCCCGAGTTCAAACGCGTGGGCGGATACGTGATCTGGGGCGAAGACTTTCCCCGCACAGCGTCCATGAAAATCAAGCGGACACTCCTCGCCGAAGAGATTGGCAAGCATCTCGACCGTGCCACTGCGGTGGTCGAACTGTGAGTGCGACGTTTCTGGCAGTCGTGAATCCCGCCGCTGGGGGCGGGCGCGGTCGCAAATTAGTTGGAGCGGCGCTCGACCGCTTGCGCGCTGCTGGCATTTCCGTCGAAGTCGCCGAAACCAGCGGCCCAGGCCATGCCACCCAGATTGCCCGCGACGCTTACGCGCGAGGGCGCAGCCAATTCATTGCCGTCGGCGGCGATGGCACATCCTACGAGATTGTTAACGGACTCTTTCCTCACGAGGCCTCGGGACCGCGTCCCACACTGGCTTTTCTTCCTCTCGGCACCGGCAACTCATTCTTGCGGGAATTCACCGATCGCGGAGTCGAGTACGCGATCGAAGCCCTGCTCGCACGTCGGTCCCGGCCCTGTGACGTGTTGCGGATGCAGCATGCGGGCGGGATGATCCACTTCATCAATCTGCTGAGCATGGGCTTTGCCGCCGACGTTGCCACCCTGCGGGCGCGCCGCTTCCGCACCTGGGGTGAGCTGGGATATCAGGCGTCGATATTCGTTTCATTGACGCGAATGCGGCGACGGCCGTTTCCACTGCGCATCAACCAGCAGGGAGAACTCGACCGCCGTCCCTGCCTGTTTCTCACCTTCAACAACAGCAAGTTTACCGGCGGCACCATGATGATTGCGCCCCAGGCAGAAGTGAACGATGGACTGATCGAATATGTGCGCTGGGGGCCGATTGGCAGAATTGAACTGGTCCGTAAACTGCCGACGCTGTATGACGGAACCCACATCAAACATCCGCTGGCGGAACGCCATGCCGTCCGCCGCATCGACTTCGAACTCGGCGCGCCAGTGGACGTGATGGTGGACGGTGAAGTGATGAGCATCCGGTGTCAGACGCTGGACGTGCTGCCTTCCGCCCTCAACGTCGTGGTATAAAAATCATTGCCATGGCAGACACAAGAAAACAGCGCCAACAGCGCCGAGACTCGAACCGCCAGCCGGGAGTGCCGATGCGCAACATCGTCATCGCGGTGGTGATCGTCGCCGTGTGTGCCGGGCTGTACTACTTTTTGCGTCGTAAACATGACAGCCGCATGGACGCTTTCGCACAGTGCTTAAGCACCAAAGGCGCCAAGATGTACGGGGCTTATTGGTGTCCGCATTGCGCCGACCAGAAGGAAATGTTCGGTTCGTCCTTTCAGTACGCTCCTTACGTGGAATGCGGAATTAAGGGCTCGCGCAACCAGGCACAGGTCTGCATCGATGCCGGTGTTAAGCGTTTTCCCACCTGGGTGTTTGCTGACGGCGCTCGGGTCGAGGGCGCGCACTCGCTCGAGTTTCTCGGGCAGGAAACCGGATGCCCCCTGCCATGACCGACGCGACCATGAGCACCGCCGCGCGACGGGTTCTTGTGGCCATCGCGGTGCTCGCACTAGCTGGGATCGTGGTTTCGTCGGTCTCGCTGCACCACCATTACGGGACCTCCCAAACCACTTATTGTGATTTTGGCGAGAACTTCAACTGCGACATTGTGAACCGAAGCATTTATTCGACGGTCCTCGGCCTGCCCGATGCGCTCATCGGCATTCTTGGATATGCCGGGCTGCTGGCGCTAACGACTCTGTATCGCGCGAAGGCCGAAACGCCGGCCATGCTGCTGATCGCGTCCGTGGCCGGGCTGAGTTTTGCGCTGTACCTCACCTATATCGAAGCCTTCGTGCTGGCCACCTGGTGCATTTTGTGTCTTACGTCCCTTACTCTGATGGTTCTGATTACCGGACTTTCATCGTTTCTGGTAGCGAATGCCATGCGGCGTTCTTGACCCCCATGTCCTCAGACCGGCTGATGGAAGAAATCAAAGTAGCAACCAAGTCGAACGCAGAAAGGCCAGTACCGCCCAGTAGTATGTCGGTGGCGGGCGACCTTCGTCTGCATGAATTCTCCAGCCACATCTATCGCAACACGCGCATGCTGCGGGTCTGGTTGCCGCCGGACTACGAGGCTCCGGAGAATGCCGCGCGCCACTATCCGGTCTTCTACCTCAACGACGGACAGAACCTCTTCGATCCGGCAACCGCATTCGCCGGTGTGGACTGGCAAGTGGACGAAACCGCCGACCGCTTGATTCGAGAAGGGAAGGTGGCTCCACTCATAATCGTGGGCATCGACAACGCCACGGTGGAGCGCATCAAGGAATTCCTGCCTTACCGCTCGTTCAGTCCGCCGGTCCTGCGTCCCCAGGGCAAACGCTATCCAGATTTTCTGATGAATGAAGTCATGCCGTTCGTCTGTGAGCGGTACCGGATCGCGCGCGGACCGGAAAATACCGGCTTAGGAGGCTCGTCTTTGGGCGCGCTGATCTCGTTATACACAGTAATGGACCGCCCCGGCACCTTCGGCCGATTGCTGCTGGAAAGCCCATCGTTGTTCATTTCCAGTCGTCGAATCTTGAAGTACAGCCGCTACTTCCGGCAATGGCCGGAGAAGATTGTTATCGGCGTCGGAACCCGCGAAGCCGGACGCGAAGACAAAGACCGGCAGGTGGTCGAGGATGTCCGCGAACTACAACGCATCTTGCAGCATGCTGGACTGGGTGACAACCGGCTGAGAGTACGGATCGACGTCGGTGCCGGCCACAATGAAGGGGAATGGGGAAAGCGATTTCCCGAAGCGCTGAGCTACTTGTTTGGCAAGCAGGAAGGAAGTGGGCAGAGCGAGATGGTACCATCGCCAGCGAGCCGATGAAACGCATAGTCTTTCTGGCTGGGGTTCTTGCCATTGAAATCGCGATGTTCGTAGCCCTGATGCCGTCGACGCACCACGACCGCCTCATGACTACGGATTTCGTTAACATTTATGCGGCGGCAACCATCGTTCGTGCAGGAAATGGCCCAACCCTCTACC
>JBAWFN010000071.1:0-15780 GCA_049591935.1 Terriglobales bacterium
CCCGAAAACATCGGAGATCGCAGCATTCACCGGAGGAAGAAACTTTCCCGCCCAAACGCGTTCTGGGCTCACTTGCCCGAGCACACGCTGCTTCACAGCCTTGTCCTGGTCAATCTCACGCAGTTGCTCCGGACTAGGCTCGGTGTATTGCTTGGGAACGGTCACCGCGATCTGGCGATATTTCGCTTTGCTCACCGGGATCGGCTGCTGAAATGAAACTTCATCGCCCGTTTTTGTTTTGCCCACGAGCGCCAAAACATATTTGCCAGGCTTGGTTTCGAGGCTGGCACCCGCGATTCCTCGCCAGGTCTTGCTCGCTGCGTCAAAAGAGAAGAAGACCTCGTGATCCAGCCATTTTCCCGACAGAGATTCCAATTTTTTCGGCGAAGTCACCTGTAGCAGAACTGGAGATCCATTGGCCACGCCCCAGGGCTGCCAGCGCACCGACCAGGAACGGGAACCGCGGTCACCAGCCTTGGTTGAGTCCGGGTTGCCGGCAGCGAACGGAACCGCAGCAATCACCAGTACCGCAGCGATCCCGCGACAGACGAATGGGTTCTTTCGGGAGCTCGTCATGTGGTATCCAGACCTGAAAGTCTCTTGATCTCCGGTCTGTTTTCCCAGACTACCTTCGGTCGAGGATCATCTCAATAATTAGTTCGGCTCGCGCGGGGGTAAGGAATTTGGTGGACCTGGTCGGGATCGAACCGACGACCTCTTCCATGCCATGGAAGCGCGCTCCCAGCTGCGCCACAGGCCCACACTGCGGTAGGAACATCAATTCTCGCCTACCCGGTAGCGATAGTCAAACACCACGCGGCGGAGCCGCTGATCCATCAAATTTACGAATTCAAGGAAAATGCGTATCCTGAGGGCAGCCGGCTTATGAAACTCGCCCTCGGGTTCAGCTTGATTCTTGCTTCTTCGGTTCTGCTGCTCGCGCAGGCTGCGTCTCCGCCGGCGACGACACCCGACCCAGCAACGCCGGTTCCCTACTCCTCCGTCAGCCAGGTGAATCTGCTGCTTTCCCAACTGGAACAGACCTCACAATCCATGCAGCGGGATTTATCCGCCTTACGGATCGAAAAATGGAAGACGGACGCCAACACCAAGCGGGGATCGCAGGCCGACGTCACCTCGATTCAGCGCAACCTGCAAACCGCCCTTCCCGGGATCATCGCTGAGCTGCGGAATTCCCCCGAAAGTCTGCCCCCAACCTTCAAGCTCTATCGCAATCTGGATGCACTTTACGATGTGTTCGCCTCGCTGGCCGAATCCACCGGCGCCTTCGGTTCCCGCGACGATTACCAGGCCTTGCGGAACGATGTGAACTCTCTCGAGACGGCGCGGCGCATGTTTGCCGACCGGCTGGAAACTCTGGCGGGATCGAAAGAAGCTGAGCTGACCAGACTACGCGCCGACCTACAGAAAGCGCGCGCCATCGAACAGACAGCCCCGCCCAAGAAAGTGGTGGTCGACGACACCGAGCCACCGAAGAAGCCGGTTAAGAAGAAACCCGCACACAAACCTCCGAAGCCGCCCACCAGCACTCCGTCGAGTCCCGGCCAGACCCCGCCCTCCACCCCAAACCCGGCGCCCCAGTAGGGCGGCCAGCCAGCCTTACCAGCCTGAAAATAAACCTCTTTCCATTGGGGAACTTACGGGCGCGACTTGGGGTCTATAGCTGCAAGGGAATTACTGACCGGGGGTAATCTGAGCGGTGAAACTTCGGGCCAACTCGGCAGCGAGAAAAGATCCTATAATGGAGATTGTGCCATGCCCGTGATGGCGGGAGCATCCAGCTTGGGTAATCTTGTTGGAGCGATGGGAATCCGCGCGGAGGAATCCGCGATCGTGGCCGCACTCAAGGCCGGATCCGAGGAAGCCTACGCCTGGCTGATCGGCGAGTTTCACCAGCCGGTTTACAGCCTGGTCTATCGCATGGTTTCTGACCCCGCCGACGCCCCCGACACCACTCAAGAAGTCTTTCTGAAAGTGTTCCGCGGCATGAAGCATTTCCAGGGGGAATCCAGTCTCAAGACCTGGATCTATCGCATCGCTCTGCACGAGGCCTCAAACCGGCGGCGCTGGTGGTTTCGGCACAAATCCCGCGAGACCTCCATCGAACCGTCGGAATCTGATGCCGCTTCCACTTCTTCGGCCCTGCGAGACTGTTTAGCCGACGACGCTGAGTCACCCTTCGATCGCTTCGCTCACCAAGAAGTGAGAATCCGCGTGGAAGAGGAGTTGCGCCGGGTTGCCGAACCGTATCGCACCACGGTGATTCTGCGTGATCTGGAAGAAATGTCTTACGAGGACATTGCGGAAGTCACGCAAGTTTCCCTGGGGACGGTGAAGTCACGACTGACGCGCGGACGGCAAGCCTTGAAAGAACGCCTGACCGCATATGCCCGAGAGGTTGGTCCGGAGTTGGGCCTCGGGATCCCGGAGCCGAGAGTGGCTCAACGTTGCGAAGCAGTGGGTACAGGACGGCGCTGCGAGGTGGGATCATGACATGCCATCAGGTTAAATTGTTGCTCTCGTCGTATCTTGACAACGCCATGAGCGGCAAGCTGATGTTGTCCATGGCTGGGCATCTGGACGGATGTGATAGCTGCCAGCAGGAGTATCTGGCCCTGCGCCAGACCCAGCGCTTACTTACCGCAGCCGGCCGCCGCAAAGCGCCCAGCGATCTGGCTTTGAAACTTCGCGTGGCGATTTCTCGTGAAGCGGCGCAATCGCGCCAGGGCAGCCTCTCGGCATTCCGAGTTCGCGCGGAAAACGCCCTCAATGCCTTCATGGTTCCGGCTACGGCAGGTCTGGCAACGGCGGTGGTGATCTTCGGCTTCCTGATGGGCTTCGTGACCTTGCCCTTGCAGGCGGGCAGCGCCGATGTCCCGCTGATGTTGAACACTGCCCCGCAACTTCAGGGCTCGGCGTTCGGCACCACGCTTGACTCCATCAAAGACGATTCTCTGGTGATCGAAGCTTACGTCGATGCCAACGGCCGGGTACAGGACTACCGGGTGTTGTCCAATCCCGACGCGGCCCAGGAACTGCCCTCACAAGTGAAAAATATGCTGATCTTCACCACGTTTCGCCCTGCTATGTCGATGGGCCGGCCGACGTCGGGAAGGGCCGTACTCTCGTTCTCGCGAGTCAGCGTGAGGGGATAGATGCGCGTCCTGGCTCTTAAAGCGTTGACTTGCGTTGACCCCCCGCCCCGAACCTCTTAAACTGACAACGTAGCCCGCACATTTCACCATTCTGTAGGAGGGGTCTTCCTGGGCCATTGCTTTCGATTGGCGTTTCTCGCCGCACTGTTGGGGCTGATGGCATCGATCTGCCCGGGGGAAACCCCGCCCAACGTCACCTTGGACACCAGTGAGACACTGTTCAGCGTTCTCGCTGCCATCAATACCTGTGGCTACAATGCCGAACTGGATTTGTCCGACCCGGTGCGCGCGCAGGTCCGGGCCGAAGTGGTCAACGCGTCCCAGGCCTTCGACCAGGCAAAGGAAGAGACCCTGCTGTTGTGCCAGTTCTACCGCGAGCATGAGCAGCCTGAGCCCTCCCGGACGCTGGCACAATACGTCTCGTTGGCGCTGCGTCTGGAAGCACCGCCAGGATTCGCGTTCAAGGTCAAAGATGCCGATCTGCCTCCGGACGCCGCTCAGGTGGCCGGTTTCGTACCCATTTTGCAGAAATTCTATGACGTCGCCGGACTGCACGCCATCTGGCTCCGTCATCAGGTCGTTTACTCGGGACTCACGGCCCGCTACCGCGACCCGCTCGCCAAGGTCCTGTTTGACACCGAGATCTATCTGAGACTTCAGTCCGCAGGTTACCTGGGACACAGCTTCACCGTCTATCTCGATCCCATGGGAGCACCGGGGCAGACCAACGCCCGCAATTACGGCTCGGATTACTACGTGGTGATTTCCCCCGGGCCAGGATCGACGCTCAAGATGGATCAGATTCGGCATACCTATCTGCATTATTTGCTGGATCCACTGGCGGCGAAATATCCCAACAGCATCACTCGTCTAACCCCATTGCTGGCGGGGGTGAAAAAGGCGCCGATGGATGAGGGTTTCAAGCAGGATGCTTCCCTGCTGGTCACAGAATGCTTGATTCGCGCCATTGAAGTGCGGACCAGCGGCGCTGGCAAAATGACGGAAGTGCAGCGGCAAGCCACCGTGGAGCAGTCGGTAAAGCAGGGCTACGTCCTGACCCGGTATTTCTACGACGCGCTGGCAAAGTTCGAAAAGGGTCCGGTCGGCTTGCGCAATGCTTACAGTGAAATGATTGCCGACATCGACCTCGCTAAGGAACAAAAGTTGGTAGCGCTGACCAAATTCTCGACCGAGGCGGACCCTGAATTATTGCGGGTGTCGCGCCCCGCCGAAACCCGGCTGCTGGTGAGCGCCGAGCAACACTTGTCCGCTGGGGATTCAGACGGCGCCCGGAAACTTGCTCAGGAAGTTCTGGACACCAAGAGTGAGGACCCCGGCCGCGCCCTCTTTATTTTGGCGCAAGTCGCCACTATGAACCGCGACCTGCAAGGCGCCCGCAACTATTTCGAGCAAGCCCTGGGTGTGGCGCGTGAGCCCAAGGTGGTGGCCTGGTCCCACATTTACCTGGGAAGGATTTTTGACTTGCAGGAAGAGCGCGCCGCCGCCCTTGATCATTACCGTGCGGCCCTGACCGCTGGCACGCAGTTACCGGAGGTCAAAGCCGCAGCGGAACGCGGTCTTCAGAAACCCTATGAGCCGCCCAGCCCACGTCCACAGTGACGCACGGGGGCGGAAAGAACCATTTCTGTGATGCAAAAGGGAAGGCTAGAATCGCACTTCAAGGAGAGAGCATGAAACGAACAGCCACAATTTTCGGGATGCTGGCGTGGGCTGGCTTCGCGCTAGGGCAACAGGCGACGACGCCACAGAGCCAGCCCTCATCACAGCCGAATGCCGCCCAAACCGCAGCCCCGCAGGCAGCGCCTGCAGGCAAGCGCCCGCCTCAGGCCAAGACCCAGCCCGAGTTTGATGCTTACAAAGCTACGGTCGCAGCTTCGGCGGACCCGGTAGCTTTTGCCAAAGCCGCCGATGATTTTGCCGCGAAGTTTCCCGACAGCGAACTTCGGATTCTGCTGTTCAAAGCCGCCATGCACTCCTTTCAGAATGCCAACAATGCGGACCAGATGAGCGCCGCTGCGGACAAGGTGCTCAAGATCGATCCCGATGATCCCGAGGCTCTGGTGGGGGCTGCGGAAGTCATCGCTGAGCGCACCCGCGACACCGACCTCGACAAGGATCAGCGTTGGGCAGAAGCGCAGAAATACGCCTCGCACGCGGTCGAAACCATCGAAACCGATGTTGCCATCCCGGCCGGCACTCCCCAGGAAAAGATCGACGCGTACAAGGGGTTTATGCGCTCCTCCGCATATTCTGTTCTAGGCACCATTAGCTTCAACCAGGAAAAATATCCTGACGCCGAAAACTACTTCCGCAAGTCGGTGGACGCTTTGCCAGCCCAGCCCGATCCGGTCGTGGTCCTGCGCCTGGCAATTGCGCTGGACAAGCAAAACAAATACCCGGAAGCGCTGAAGGAAGCCAATCATGCGGTGGAACTGACTCAGGAAGCCAGTGTGGCGGGGAAACTGGCGCGCCAGGAACGGGACCGGTTGGTACAATTGACCGGCGGCAGCACTCCCGCGCCGGCTTCGAAACCACCTGCGGGCGCCGCCCAGAACCCGTCTTCGCACTGACGGAAGATTCAGCTGGAAATCATGACCCGCCCCGCTTGCGGGCAGCGATGGAGATGTTTCGCCCTTTTTGAAGTGATGAAATCACGAGACATGGCGGACCTGGAGCAGACTCTGGGCTACCGGTTCGTCCGGCCAGAATTGCTGAACCAGGCCCTGACCCATAGCTCCCAGGCGCGGGAGGTGGAGTCATCCCAGCCCCTCCCCAGCAAGCGCACCGGTGACAATGAACAACTCGAGTTCCTGGGCGATGCGGTCCTGGGGCTCATCACCACCGAGCACCTGTTCCATCGCTTCCCCCAATTCCGCGAAGGCGAGTTATCCAAGCTGCGGGCCCACCTGGTCAGCGAAAAGCATCTCATCCGAGTGGCCCAGACCCTTGAGCTGGGTCACTACCTGCGCCTGGGGCGAGGTGAGGAGAAAAGCGGCGGCCGCAATAAAACCGCGCTTTTGGTGGATGCCTTGGAAGCGATTTTGGGAGCCATGTACGTGGATAGTGGCCTGGAGACGGTGCGTCGTGTCGTGCTGGAGCACATCGTGTCTCCGGAGCTGGAGGTGATCGCACGCAATGGCAGCAGTTTGCCCCTGAACGACTACAAGTCTGCCCTGCAGGAGAAGCTTCAGGCCATGGGCCGTGCCCAACCGGCCTATGTTCTGGTGAAAGAGCGCGGCCCCGAGCACAGCAAGACCTTCACCGTCCAGGCCAGACTGCTGAAGGCCGACGAGGCCAACGACACCGAACTGGTGGGACAGGCTGAAGGATCAACCAAAAAAGACGCCGAGCAGGGAGCTGCGCGGCAGTTGCTTGCGTATCTGGATTCGACCTCCGCCGACCCACGCAGCCGGGCTTCGGGCGGGAGTCCGATGGCCAAGTCATGACCGAGGTAGTCTCTCGACCGCGAGCCCAATGGCCCAGTTCCCTGCAATCCTTGCTGACGACGGTCGTCATTGCCGTGTTTGTCATTGCCTTTGTGGTGCAGGCTTTTCAGATTCCTTCGGAGTCCATGGAAAACACGCTGCTGGTCGGAGACTATCTGCTGGTGGACAAGCTGCGCTACGGTGGAGGGGCAACCTGGAATCATCTAATGCCGTACCGGGCCGTGCATCGAGGCGACATCATTGTTTTTCGCTATCCCCTCAACCCCACTCAGCATTTTGTAAAGCGAGTGGTGGGAGTGCCGGGTGACCGGGTGCGGCTTATCAATCGGCAGGTGTACGTCAACGGTACAGCGTTGCACGAGAATTACGTGATCCATAGTTCCCCGGCGCACGATGCGTTTCGTGACGAGTTCCCCCGCCTCAACCTCCCGGTCCCGGGACTGGAAGGGACTTGGTGGCTGCAAATGAAGAAGTTGGTGGAGGACAGCGAACTGATTGTTCCGGAAGGCAACTATTTCGTGCTAGGCGACAATCGCGACGAAAGCAGCGACAGCCGTTACTGGGGTTTCGTCCCCCGGGAAAACATTATTGGACGGCCTTTGGTGATCTATTGGTCGCTGCGTAGCCTTGACGAAGATAGGCAGTTTGCCTCCACCCCGGCTGACAAACTTTATCACTTTGCCGATGTGGTCAGTCACTTGTTTCGGATCACCCGCTGGGACCGGACGTTTCGCGTGGTGAAGTAAGGACGATCCGGGCCAATCCGGCTACAATACAGCGATAAGACAGGAACCATCTAATGGCCAAGAAAGAAATCGCTCAACCTGAAAAACCGCGCGAAACCACAGTCGAGTTCCTCGCGTCACTGGCGGCCGTATTGGTGACCGGACTGTTCATCATCACATTTATCCTGCAGGCCTTCGAAATTCCGTCGAGTTCCATGGAAAACACCCTCCTGATCGGGGACCATGTCTTCGTGAACCGGGAGCAGTTCGCGCCTGCCACCCACTGGCTTGGCCCCATGCTTCCCTATCGCTCCGTCCGGCACGGTGACATCATGGTGTTCTTATCGCCGGCTGAGCCCGGTCTCTATGTGGTGAAACGGATCATGGGTATTCCCGGAGACCGCATCCACTTGCGGGATGGCGCCGTTTACCGCAACGGCGAAAAGCTCGAGGAGCCTTACGTGATTCACTCCACTGGGGCCGACGCCTACAATCCATACCGCGACAACTTTCCTGCGGTACCTCCCTCAGAATTCAACAATGTCGCGCCCAATTGGCAGCTGACTCTCAAGGACCACATCCAGGGAGACGATATCGTGGTCCCGCCGGATAGCTACTTCGGCATGGGCGACAACCGCGACGTCAGCTATGACAGCCGCTACTGGGGGTTTATCCCGCGCGCAAACGTAATCGGCAGGCCCATGTTCATCTATTGGTCGTTTGAGACTCCACCCAACCAGTATCTGGAAAGAGAAGTCAGCCAGCGAGTGGGCTTTCTGGCGCACGTGGTGTTTCACTTTTTCGACGAGACTCGCTGGCGCCGCACCCTCAAGGCAGTGCAGTGAAATTGGTTCGCTCTACACGCGGAATGGCCGTCCTGGGACTTATGCTCCTGGTGGTGCTTTGCCTGGTCCGGCCGGGAGCGAATCAGTTGCGGTCCCGGATCGTCGGCTCCATCAGCCTCGCCCTGGGGCGGTCCGTGGAAGTATCGTCCGTGAGCCTGCGTTTTCTTCCGCAGCCGGGTTTTGAACTGCAGAACTTCGTTGTCCATGATGATCCCACATTCGGGGCGGAGCCGGTGCTGCGCGCCCAGGAAGTGACCGCGCTGTTACGGATGAGCTCGCTTCTGCGCGGCCGGCTGGAGATCGCCACGCTGAGCCTCACCGAACCCAGTCTCAATCTGACCCGCAACTTGGAAGGGCACTGGAACCTGGAAAACCTGGTGGAGCGCGCCGACAGAATCTCGGCTGCCCCCACCCTCAAAGCCAAGACGGAAATACGTCCTGCGTTCCCCTACATCGAGGCCCGCCACGGTCGTGTCAACTTTAAGCTCGGGCCGGAAAAGAAGCCTTATGCCCTGACCGACGCAGACTTTTCCCTGTGGCAGGATTCGGAAAACACGTGGAGCATGCGGCTGAAAGCGCAACCCGTGCGCACCGACTTCAATCTGAGTGACACCGGGATTTTGCGGGTGACCGGATCATGGCAGAGAGCCGTCGCGTTACGCGACACCCCTCTCCAGTTCACTTTTCTCTGGGACCGCTCCCAGCTCGGGCAGCTCACCAAACTTGCCTACGGAAGCGACAAAGGCTGGCGAGGAGCGATGCGGATCGCTGCTCAGCTTTCAGGGACACCGGCCCAGCTAAGCCTAACCGCGGACGCCGCTGCCGACGATTTCCGTCGCTATGACATTCCAGGCGGGGGCGCCATGCGTCTGGCGGTACACTGCACCGCCCACTACAGTTCGATCGACAATACTCTTTCCGAGGGCGCCTGCAGCGCGCCGGTGGCGAAGGGCTCCATCCGCCTCACCGGCCGTGTCTCCGATCCCTGGGATGCTCGCAGCTACGATCTTGCGCTCATCGTAGAGGGCGTACCCATGCAATCGCTGGTGGTTCTGGCCAGCCACGCCAAGCTGGGTCTGCCGGACGACCTGATCGCAACTGGGAACCTTACCGCCAGGGCCACAATTCAAAAGCCTGCACCAGCGAGCAAGACCTCACTTGCCTGGCAGGGGGGCGGACTAGTAACCGGATTCGACCTGCAATCCACCCTCACCAATACCGACCTGGCCGTGAGCGACATTTCGTTCACCGTCTCCTCCCAAGGCATCGATCCCCATCTGACTGTGAACCCGTTTAAGATTTCTCTGGGCCGCCTGACACCCATGATGCTCCAGGGGCGTGTTTCGCATGATGGCTATGACTTCGAGCTGAAGGGCGAAGCTCAATTGCAGCGCCTGTTGCAAGCGGCCAGGACGGCCGGAATCCCTGCCCTTCAAACCACCGCCGAAGGGGCTGCCAAGCTTGACCTGCACGTCATGGGCACGTGGGCACATTTTGCGCCACCGGAAGTTACCGGCACGGCGCACCTCCATGCTGTCCGATCGCGAATGCGGGGGCTGGATGCCCCGTTCGACGTTGTGGCGGCAGATCTCGTCCTGGGCCCCGGCCAGACCCAAGTCAACAACCTGACTGCCGCCATGGCTGGAACTTCGTGGCGCGGATCGTTAACCCTTCCCCGGCCTTGTGCGACCATGAGTACCTGCCCAATTCACTTCGATCTGCGCGCCGACCAGATCACGGCCGATCAGTGGTCCCCACTACTGTTTCCCAAGGCGCAGAAGGAGCCGTGGTATCGCTTCGGCTCTGCCTCCATTCGCTCCGGCAGCCCCGGCTTGATCGTCTGGAACGCCAACGGGAAATTCAGTGCAGACAAGATCGTGGTTCGCGGTGTCGCCGCCAACCAGGTGTCCGCAACGGTTCAGATACAGAGTGGGAAGATCGAGTTGAAGGATTTGCGCGCCGAAGTTCTGGGCGGGCGCCATCTGGGTGACTGGACGGCGGATTTCACCTCCCAGCCGCCGCGATACGGCATCAGCGGAACCTTAAATCACGTGGCCCTGGGCCAGCTTCCCGTGGCCATGAACAGCGCCGGGATCACCGGCTTGGCGGACCTAAAGTACCAGGTCGACGCATCCGGGTTCACCCATGCGGAACTGCTGGCATCGGCCGCTGGCATGTCCCAGGTGGAAGTGAGAAACGGTACTTTCCCCCACATCGTGCTGTCCGGAAACGGCCTGCAAGTGCAGCAGATGGCCGCACGCCTCTCACTACGTGCCGGCAAGATCGAGATTCAGGATGGCCACCTGGAGACGGCAGGCGACGAGTACCAACTGAAAGGCTCGGCGTCGCTCGACCGCGTCTTGGACCTGAAACTTACCCGCGAGGGGGCTTCCGGTTTCAACATCACCGGCACCCTCACCCAACCGCGGGTTGCGCCGATCGCAGCCGCCAACGCTCAGGCCGAGTTGCGACACTAGGAGAGCTGACCTTGCGCCCTTAGCGGCAGTTCTTTGCGAGCTTTGCGGTAAGAAAGCGGTTCACCGCAAAGGCCGCCAAGGATTCGCAAAGCCCCCGAAGCCTTGCACCCCAAACTGACCCAGCACCGGATTCCTCGTTTACTTGTATGATATGATATCATATATTGTATATGAGGATACCTAAGACCATTACCGTAGAGGAATCCATTCTTGCTGACCTGGAACGGAGCCGCGGCAATCGCTCCACCAGTGAACGCATCAATGAACTCTTGAAGCGCGCTCTGGAGCACGAGGCCAGGGAAAACTTCGAGCGCGAAGCGGCTTTGTTTTATTCGAAAAACGAGAACGATAGGGCCGAGCGGCGGGCATTTCAGAAGGCTTCCATACGGTCGCTGGAGAGGGACTAGATCATGTCCCCTTTGACTCTCACCCGAACCTTCCCGCAACGTGGGGAGATCTGCCTGGTGCGCCTCGACAAGAACCGCCCTGCACTGGTGATCTCGAGCAACGCCCTGAACCGCCACGCCCTCGACGTCTGCATCGTGCCAGTGACTTCAGTCGAACATCGCAAGTTCAGGCTCAGAGTGGAACTTCAAGCGGGCGAGGGTGGTCTGGACCGCCGGTCCTGGGCCAAGTGCGACCAGGTCACAACACTCGAGAAAGCGCTTTTGAAGTATCCGCCTCTGGGCCGTCTCTCCCCGGCCACCCTCGCTCGCGTTGAATCCGCAATCAAGACAGCTTTGGAACTCCCCTGACTCTTCATCGCGCCGGCACATACCCCGGTCCTCGCAGCACCTTCCCCGGCCTGGCTCCTGTCATTTTTCCCTGATCGATCACGGCCACTCCGTTTACCAGCACATAGTCCATGCCTTGCGACAACTGGTTGGGTTCGGCAAAGGTCGCGAGATCGCGAATCGTCGTGGGATCGAAGATCACAACATCCGCCCACATGCCAGCTTTCAATACTCCGCGATCGGTCAAGCGCATGCGCTGCGCCGGTAAAGCCGAGAATTTCCGAATTGCATCCTCCAACGTCAACTTCTTTTCTTCGCGGACGTACTTGCGCAGAATGCGCGGAAACGTCCCGTAAGCACGCGGATGAGGATGCTCCAATCCCAGTATTCCCTCGGGCGATGTGCCCTCCGAATCGTTGTCGATCGACACCCAGGGCTGCTCCAGGGCCAAAGCCACGTCGGGCTCCGACATTCCGAATACGGCAACATAAGTAAACGCCTTATCCTCGATCAGCAGATCAAACAATGCATCCATCGGATCTTTGTTCCAAAGCTTGGCGATCTCCCCCAGCGTCTTCCCTTGCAGTGGCAGCAGCTTCGGGTTCTGCACCACTCCAATCAAAACCGACTCCGGGCCGGGGATTTCCTGCCATTCGTTGTCCCACTCCGTCGAAGCAGTCTCCATCTCTTTGCGCATGCGGGCACGCATGGTCGGATCTTTCAACCGCTCCACCAGTTTGGCCGAGCCGCCATCATGCGCCCACTGCGGAATAAACGCCGAAAGATCATTGAACCAGGCAGTGTAAGCATAAGTATTGGCGCTGACGTCGATCCCTTGCGCGCGCGCCGCATTCATCTTGGCCACCACCTCGGGCATGCGCCCCCAATTTTCTTTGCCGGCCACCTTGAGGTGCCATATCTCGACCGGAATATGCGCCTCTCGCCCAATCCGCAGCGCTTCATCGATCGCAGGAATTACTGCGTCGCTTTCGTTGCGCATGTGGGTGGCATAGATACCGCCGAATTTCGAGGCTTGGCTCGCCAACGCGATCAATTCTTCGGTCTTGGCATACGGCGCAGGCGCATACTCCAAGGCAGTCGACACTCCCACTGCTCCCTCTCGCATGGCCTGCCGCACCAGTTCTTTCATCTGTTCAAGCTGCGCCGCGCTGGGCTGTTTGTCGTCGTCCCCCAGGACCATTCGGCGCACCTGCGTGGCGCCAACATAACTGGCCAGATTGATACCAATTCCCTGCTTCTCCAGCTTGGCGAAATACTCTCCCAAAGTCCGCCAATCAGGATTGAGGTGGTAGTGATCGTAGGTTGCGCGGTCGGCCGCGATGATGGCATCGTTCAGCGGCCCAGCTGAATTTCCCTCCCCGGTAATTTCGCTGGTAATACCCTGGTAGATTTTCGAGGGCACCCGCGGATCCACCTGGATGGTCAACTCTGATTGCCCGAGCATGTCTATGAACCCCGGCGCGACCACTTTGCCAGCAGCATCAATCGTTCGCGTCCGCGCGGCCGCGCCCAGGTTGCCCACGGCGGCAATCTTGCCATCACGAATTCCAACATCTCCCGAATACCACGGCGAGCCGGTGCCATCCATGATGTGGCCGTTGGTGATGACAAGATCGAATGCGGAGCCAGACGGGGATGTTTGCGCCAGACCGATGAGAACAAGCGGCAACACACGTGTGATCAGCGTTATCCACCATCCACGGCGAATGCCATTCCTCATCTAAGACCTCCGTTTGAAGTTTGCGCTCTCCAAGCGAGCGCCAATCCTAGCAAGCCCCAAATTCCTAGTGCCAGCCATTCGTAGGCACTGAAGTGTCCAGGAACGGCAGGCACAATCTTCATAAGTATCATGGTCAAGCTCACCAGCACACCTGTCATCGCAATCGCCCGCTCCAGCGGTGCCGGCCGCATCCAGTAATAAGCCGCACACGTCCCCAGCCAGCCCAGTGCGGATGCGACCGACCCCACCTCGGTAATCGGGACCAGAATCGCGTCTCCCAGGAACATGCACACCGCGGTCGCCCCTCCAATGCACAACACCGCCACCGACGGCGTCTGATTCCGGGGATGCACTTCGCCCACTCGTGGATCCACCAGCCGGCGGCGTCCCATGGCGAACAATACCCGGCTAGCGGCCGCCAGATTACCGTTGAAGACTTTCAGCAGCGAGAGCAGCGCCGTCGCCAGAATCAGACTCACAATCCAACGCGAACCGATTGCACGTTCAAACGCCACCGCGGTCATGAATTTCTCGCTGGTGAGTTCGTGCCAGGGTGCAACAAATCCGACGGCGGCGATGATGATCGTATAAAACAGGACCCCGACCATGATCGCCATCCAGATCGCAGTTAAAAACTGACGCGGGCGAAATTCCGGCCTGGCTTCCTCCGCCCCCTTCACTACCGATTCGAACCCGGTCATGAAATACGGCACGATCTGCATCACCAACAGCACCGAAACAAATCCGCTGTGAGTGAACAGCGGCGGAAAATTGCGCGGCGACCCTTTGCTCACGCCACAACCGACGAACACCAAAAACAACGCCAGCGTTCCGAAAACCGTCCAATTCTGGAAGGTAGCACTCAGCCGGATACCACGATAATTCAGCACCGTGAGGAATGCAGTCAGTCCCAAGCCGATGACCAGATGAGGCAGGTACACCGGCCGGCCCGCAATGCGATAGAGCTCAATCGAATCCAGCGCAGGGAACATATAGCCCGCGATCCTGCCGATCGCGATCGCCTCCCACGGGCAAACGATGAAGTAAGCCAGGACCATCATCCAGCCGGTGGCGAAGCTGACCGGCTGCGGAAACACTTTCGCGGTGTATGCGATTTCGGCGGAAGCGTCCGGAATCGCCGCCACCAACCGCCCGTACACAAAACCGATGGGCAACAACAGCGCTCCACCGATGGCGAAGCCGAGAATGGCGCCCAGTGTGCCGCCGCGCAGCAGCCAGTCGTCCATCACCACCAGCCAGCCCACTCCGACCATGCTTCCCCAGCCCAGGGCGAAGTAGTCGACCACGCGCAGCTTGCGGGCAAGAGTCGTCACAGGATAAGGCGCGAATTATAAAGCATGGACGCAGAGGGATAGTGGCTCAATTTGAATTCTTCTGCTTCATATATGGCGTCATCCCGAACGCCCGCGATTTCACCAGCGGGCGGAGGGATCTCAGGTAGCACGATGTTGAGGAGCGGGAGATCCTTCGCTCCGCCTGAAGAACGGCTGCGCTCAGGATGACGCCCCATTTTGCGGTTGCCTCAATTGTTGAAGTGCGCCACTTCCCGCGGATGGAGCCGTCGCAGCCACCGCCTGTGCTATGTTTTAAGTTTGCGAGTCTGCTTGAGAGGCACTCATGCCCCGATACGAATATCGCGCCATCGGCCCGACTCCTGCTGCTGAGAAGGCGTTTCTATCCTGGATCGACAAGCTCGATCAGGAATTCATTAACCGCGATCCCGAGCATCGTTCTAACGTGGTCCGCAACGCGCTGCATGAGCTTTACCTCGGCCGTCCTTATGCCGCGCCCCACCCCAGCGCACCGCTGGCCGAACAGGTATTAATCCACTCCTTCGATCCTCGTAATGCCACGCTGGAACCAGAATCCTACGGGGACGTGGACATCACCAAATACAACGAACGCAAACCTCTGATCTGGTTCTGGATGATGTACGACCGTTCACCGGCTGGTCTGAACCACTGGCTTGGACATCGGGTTCGCGCCATGCTCGCCCGTCACGTCTTCAAGTATTGCGGCAAGAATGTGAAGATTTTTCATGGCGTCGAAGTCTCCTACGGTTACAACCTCACGGTAGAAGACAACTGCACCATTCACAAGTACGTCCTGCTCGATGACCGCGGGGAAATCATCATCCACGAAGGCTCGTCTATCTCCGATTATGCGAACGTTTACTCTCACGCCCACGATCTCAACGACGGCATGATCGTCACCAATCAGAAGACGGAAATCGGTCCCAAAGCCCGTGTCACCTACCATGCGACTGTGTTGAGTGGAGTCAAAGTGGGCGAACACGGCATGGTAGGCTCGATGGGCGTGGCCTCGAAGGACGTCGCCCCGTTCCACATTGTCGGAGGCATTCCCGCCAAGCCCATCAAGGTGAAATCCATTGCGCCGGAAGAGTTGTTACAGAAGGCGATCGAGAAGCCGTAGCGCCCTCGGCGACAGCCCGTAGTAAGCGCCAACCAGCCTTGGTTTCCACGCCCCATGTTAGTATCAACTCCAGCCCCGCATGACCCTGCAGCATGTTGACATCCTGTTCCAGGTGATCGCGTTTCTGTTCGCGATCAGCATTCACGAATCGGCGCACGCCT
>JBAWFN010000072.1:0-7343 GCA_049591935.1 Terriglobales bacterium
TTGCCTCCGCCGGTGATACCTCCGGTCGACTCGGAGAAATGCGACCCGCCGAACAGGGCCTGGGCGAAGGGCACGACGTTGTCCAGCTTGCGGTAGGAAAAGCGCGGGCCGGCCATGTAGGTTTCTCCCGACAGAACCTGGGGAATCTGGCCGACGTAGCCGCCGAAGTCGCCGGCTACTCCGAACCACTGATTGGCGTTGACCGCGACCGAGGCGCTGCCGCCGTTATTCCAGATGGTAAAGCCCTTAACTATATAAAGAGGTGAATAGGCCACGGCGATGTCGGCGGCGGGAGTGGTTTGCGCAGGTGAAAAGGCGGCCAGAAGCAAGAAGGTAACAGTCAGCAGGATCGGGTGCTTCATTTTGTATCTCCTTTTGTCGAGTACAAAAAAGCTGTTCCCCAAGTTGTTGTTCTTGAGAGTAACCCGAAACCGGGCGGAGAGTTTTGTCAAATTTTTGTCACGAGCATGCTTTTTAGGCGGGGTCAGTGCGGCTTGCCGGATTCGCCCGGCACACGCGTCTGGTCGGTGATCCAGTTGACTTCCCAGGTCTTGCCGCCGTCATCGGAAAATGACTGCTCGAAGTGAGGCGTGTTGGTGGTGGTGTTGGTCCAGAGGAAGCGGACGATGACCATTTTGCCTTTCCAGGTGTCCTGTGCGTAGAACTCACCGACGCCGTCCTTGAACTGGCCGATTTGCGGCGGGTCGAGGACGCCGACTTTGCTGTTGGCCCAATAGAGGCGCCACTGATGGGTTTCCGGTTGGTACAAGCGCAGGGTCAAGCCTTCGATGTGGCCACTGGGGCTGTCGGTCTCAAACTCCTCGATCTGGGAACGTCCGTCCCAGACTTTACGAGTCACGGAAGTGCCGTCAAATTTGACCCAGGTGTGGGAGCCGGCGAGGCGATCGGCGAGGCGTTGTAAGTGGATATCCCAATGGCCGATTTCGAAATCGAAATCGCGCTGATCAGCTGGCTCGGCGGCAGCGGCGGCAAGGCCGGCTTCGGATGATTCGGAGGTTGATTGCGCGGAGTCTTGGTTGACCCGGGTATCGGTTGCGATCCAATTGACTTCCCAAGTCTTGCCGCCGTCATCGGAGAATGCCTGTTCGAAGTGGCAGGAATTCGCGGTGATATGGGAGATGACGAATCGAACCAGGATGGTGCGGTCGTTGAATTTTTCCTGATCGTAAAACTCCCCGCGTCCATTCTTGAATTCGCCAACGGTGGGCTGGGTCAGAATGCCGCCGCTACTGCTGGCGAAATTGAGGCTCCACTGCCGCGCTGTGGGGTTATACAGGCGCAGACTCAAGCCTTCAATGTGCCCGGCTGGGCCGGTGACTTCGAGTTCGACCAGATTGGCGCGGCCATCCCAAATCTTGCGGACCACGGTCGTACCGTCGTATTGCACCCAGGCGCGAGAGTTGGTTAAAGGATGCTGGAGGCGGGAAAGGTGAGTCTTCCAGCGGCCAATTTCGAAGTCAAAGTCGTGCTGGCCGCCGGGTTCGGTGGAAGCTTGAAGGGTGGTTTTTGGTGGGTCGGAATTCTGCGCGTGGGCCGCGGGCTGGAAGAAGCCAATCAAGCTACACATCATCAGCACGGCCGGAGTGGCTTTGAGGTTCATCCCTGCCTCCTTAGTTCGCATGAAGCCTAGTGGAAAGGCCGAGTGGATGTGCCAATGGGGAGTAAAAGAAAGTAAAAAGTTGTGAACGGGTTGCAGAGCACGGGAATGCGCGAACCAAGAAGAGCTGCGCGTTTCCTGTTGCCAGTCAGTCACGCAGCCCTCCACAGATTTACAACCACAGAGAGCCGTTGCACCTCCCAGCATCGATCGTGCAGCGGCCCCAGGGTTTTTATGCCATCCCCATGTTTAGAGGCTTTGGTTGAAATGGTCTGTGATGGGAGTTGCGTCGATGTGTGATTGGCGTCACGTCAGACGGCGGCGGCGTGGGCTTTGGTTACTTTGCCGGATTGGCGTTCGACCACGCGAAGTTCTTTTTCGAGGGAGGAAAATCGCTGGAGGATTTCATGCATACGCAGCGCCATGTTGCGGACGGTTTCGATTTGCGAGCGGGCTTCGGCGGAAAGCGATCCGGGTTCCAGCAGCAGCAGTTCGGAGTTGCCGAGCATCGAGGTCAAGGTGTTATTCAGAGTGTGCTGCATTTCGAGGATGTAGCGGCCGAGGGTGGCTTGCCGTTCCAGCAGCGTGTTCTCCCGCTCAGCGCGGCGGGCGTGGAACTCCGCGGCGGCGCGATGCAGAACTTCCCCGGCCACCAGAACCAAAGTCTCCAGCCAGTTCTCCTGCTGCCGCACGACGACGACTCCGGGCCAGCGATCGCGGACGGATTGAATGGCGCGAGCGTCGTCAGAGACGAAAAGAACGCGCTTGCCGGCGGCGTCCATGGCTTCCATCACTACGGCCAGCGCCTCAGGACGGATGCGACCGGCGATGGCCAACTGAAAGTTTTCCGGATCGAAGTCGAGACAGACGTCACTGCTCATCAAGGTAAACGCGGGCATCTTGCGCTCGGATTGCCAGCGGCTGGTGATGACGACGGGGAAATCCGGGTCGTCGGAGATGATCAGTACAGTGGGTTGGTCCACGATTTCTTCTCGATGTCTTTACGGCTCGACGCCGGGGATGTTATGAGCCGCTGTCGCCGTCGTTGGTTTGAGGGCTGCTGGCGTGAGAATCGGCCGCATCCTCGCTCCAGTCCGCAGTCTGATGGGAGACCTCGAATTCCGGCGAAGCGGAGGAAAGGCTGTTCGTATGAACGCCAGCAGCGGCCGCTTTGGCTTTGCTTCCCTTCTGGTCTTTTTCCAGGGCGTGGTCAATCACATTGCGAAGATCCACTAACATGCGCAACGGCTGACCGGAGGAATATTCGGCGTGGAACATCACTTTCCAGGATTGGCAGATCATACGCAGGCGAGCGATGGGCTCTTCGGCGGAGAATTGCGCCCGCCGGCAATCGAGCGTGTCCACGCCGCGTGCTTCCAGTTCTCGCAGGCCGTCCCCAATGGCGTTCAGGTCCTCATGCATCAAGCGGAAAAACACCCGCCGCATCAGGAAGCTGAAGCGAGTAAACGACACCATGGCGGCAGGAGTGTAGTAGTTCTCTGCCGACGAAGTCTTGAGCTTGCGGCTCTTTTCCAGCACTTTGCTGCTCAGCAATTGGCTCAGACTCTTGCAGGCGTTGGCCTCGGTCATCAGGTCGGCAAGCGCTGCCAGCCAGTCTGGAATGGTGATATCCGCGGTTCCCAAGACCGGCTCCAGGGTCTGGGCTACATATTGGACATCCACATCGCCGTCTTCCAGGCGCGAGGGCGCGGCCAGGGAGAAATACTGCACCAACAGAAAATCGATTTTGTCGCGGTCGGTGTCGGCATGCTGAGGTTTGTGCAGGTGATGCTGGAGCAGATGGCGCAGAGCGTCTTCGCCGGCCAGGGCGCTGGTCTGAAGGAACTGGCGAAGTTGATAGACCTGGATGCGCTCGTCCATATCGAGGAACCATTGGCGGGCTTGTTCCACGGATTCCTGCGGCGGGGTGTCCTGTCCGGCTTCGAGATCGTTGCAAGCGGGCAACTCAATTACGAATTCCCGGGCCAAGGCCGCGTACAAGGGGTAAAGCTGGAGCGCATCATTCCACTCGGTGGCGAGATCAGTTGAAGGTGATGTCATGGTTTCACGATCCAGTTGGCAACTTCCCGCGTAAAGCGGGCGGCCACCGCCCGGTTTCCTCCGTTACATTGCAGCGCGACTACGCAGGCCTCGGTGTCGAGCGAGCCGTCGGAATTTCGTAAGCGCAGCTTGTCGGCGAATTCGAGTGGCAAGCTGGAAGCAAAGAGCACTTCTTGCGATGTGCCAAATTCAATCACCGTGCTCTCGCTGGTGGTGCTGGTGGCGTCGCCCAGGCGAGTGAGGCGCACGGGAATTCGCACCGGCGTGGCATTGGGAAAGAACTTGGCCAGTTTGGTGGTGGAGCTTTCGCGAGTTGACGCGGCCGCTACGGCTGGCTTGGACACGGTTTCCCCCAAAAATGCCAATGCAGGCCGGGTTCCTGAGTCTGCCGGTTAGCGTGGACTCCAGGACCCGGACCGCATCGCGGAGAAGGAGAGTGCACGGGGGCAGCCAAAGTGCGGGGAGTGGGGTTCGAGACTAAGTGTAGATTTAGCAGTAAGATAGGCTGGAGCTCGATTTCGGGAGGAAGTCAGTCTCGGAGGGTTAGCGTCTCAGATTGATATGGCGTCTCAGAGGCGATCCACAGGCCCTAACCTACGGCAGAATTAGTTCCGAGTTGCCCGTGAGTCGGGCGTTTCAATTGAATAACGCTATTCCTTGGGAAGATCGATCATGACGACCTGCGCGTTCTCGCGTAAGCGGTCGAAGACGATTCGTTTCCCGTCGGGTGTGACGTCGAAGGTGCGCATGGCGGCAAGGTTTTGCAGCCGGGTGAGAAGGCGCGATTTCATGGAGCCGAGATCGAGTAGCCAGAAGTCCTGTGACGCGAGCAGTCCCCCCATGTAGATCAGACTCTTGCCATCAGGCAAGAAGCGGACGCGCTCGCCCAAGCGCCGCAACATGATCTCGGGTAATTTGACGCTGGTTCCGTCCGGGCGTACGGCCAGAAGCGGAGAGAAGGTGCGCACATTCGTACCCGCATATACGATCAGGCTTCCATCCGGCGACCAGACTGGATTGAGTGCTTGCCCGGCGACCAGGCGGACTGGCGATCCGCCCTCCAGCGGGATCTTGAAGAGCCCGGGGCCTGTGGCGTCGCTGCCGCCAGTGACGACCCATCTGCCATCCGGCGACCAGCAGCTCGAACCCTGAGGGACGGTTCCCTCCGCGATTGGCTGGAGTTCGGCGCCGTCTGAAGAGAGGACATGCAGTTGGCGTTTCCCATTTCGCCGCAGCACAATGGCCACGCGACCTTCATCCGGCGAAACCGCGGGCGTCTCCAGCAGCGCACCATCGGCGCCCTTCCAGATCTCAGTCACCTTTCCGTCCCGAAGGCGCCACAGTCCGTCGCCCGTCCCCAGGGAAGATAAGTAAAACAGCGACGAGCCACCGAAACGGGGCGCCAGCGCACGCTCGGTCGGCACTGTAAACGGTTTTACGTCGTGTTCGTCGGCGACACGATCAAGAATAGGAACAGTCCAAAGACCGGCGATGGGATTGCTGATGGTGGCCACCAGCTTACGGCCGTCCGCGCTGGCTTGCACGGACGTATATTGCTCGAGGCCGACGCTCACGCGCCGCGAATCCCGGCGTTGCAGATCAAACGCCCACAGCCACGGTCCTGAACCGTCCTCGTTCCGCGCCACGTAGAACACGGTGCGGTCGCCGACCGGGGCGGGATAAGCGACGTCTGTATTAATTTGCGTGAGGCGCTCTGGGTTCCGGCCGGCCGGGTCGATGCGCCATAAATCCATCTCCCCTGTCGCCGGTGTTCCATGCGAGAAATAGATCCAACGGCCGTCAGGCGACCAAGCTGGAAAATGGTTGTGAAGTCCCGGCTGGCGCCCGAATATCTGCCGGGCGTTAGCGCCAGAGCGGTCCGCCACGAACATGGGGTCGCCTTTAACGAAGGTATGATAGACAATGCGCTCCCCGTCCGGTGACCAAGCCAGGTTGACGACCTCCTCGCTGAGGAAATTACGCGGTGTACCTCCCGTCAGGAGCATCAGCCGCAGCCGCATATCCACATCACCACCGCCGATCCAAATTTCCGAGCCGTCGCCCGAAAAACCCACACTTCGTAGGGGCCCAGGTAACGGGCCCGCCTTTCCCTGCGTCAGATTGGTCACATGTCCGGTACCCACCTGGGTGAGCCATACATCGAAGGGGCCGTCATGATCGGAGACAAAAGCCACGAACCTGCCGTCCGGCGAGATCGCCGCTTCTACGCTCTTGAAGTCGGTGACGCGCGTGAAATGTGCTTTTTCGAGCGGGTTGGCCGGTGCAGACGGCGGCCGAAGCGTTTCCCAGACCGCAGTTCCGATCAGCAGTGCAGCGGCGACGACCCACGGGAGCCACGCTCGCCTTGGCTTCGGCTGCGGCACACTCTTCGCGGTGGGCGTTCCGGCCGAAGCTCCGCTCAGCGATTCTATGGCAAACGCCAGATCACTGGCTGACTGAAATCGTCGTTCGACATTCTTTTCCAGGCATCGCACCAGAATCCGTTGCAGTTCGAGCGGACCGTGCCCGCCGGTGTCGTTCGGCGCCGGCGGCTCTTCGCGCAGAATTGCGGTCATCGTTTCTGCGGACGTCGCGCGTTTGAAGGCGCGTTTGCCGGTGAGCATTTCGTACAACACTGCACCGAAACTGAAAATGTCCGATCGTGGGTCGATCGGTTCGCCCCGCACCTGCTCCGGCGACATGTAGCCTACGGTACCCATCACCATGCCCGGCAAAGTCGCGCTCGTCAGCGTCAGTGCAGTTTCGCGGTGTTCCTCCAGCCTAATGAGCTTCGCTAGCCCGAAATCCAGTACTTTAATCCGTCCGTCACGAGTGACGAACACGTTCTCCGGTTTCAGATCCCGGTGCACGATTCCCTTCTCGTGTGCGGCCGCTAGCCCCAGCGCGATGCCGAGCGCGTATTCGATCGCGCGCCGCACCGGCAGCGGCCCTGATGCGAGCTTCTCCCGCAGGGTTTGTCCTTCAAGAAATTCGCTGACCAGAAACGGGGCGCCGCCGTGCGCACCAAGGTCATGGATTCCCAGTATGTTGGGATGGTTTAGTGCCGCAATCGTGCGCGCTTCCTGTTCGAAACGCCGCAGTCGGTCGGCATCACGAGCCAACTCCTCTGGCAGCACTTTGATGGCGACATCACGCCCGAGCCGAGTGTCGCGTGCGCGGTACACCTCGCCCATGCCGCCCGCTCCCGCTAGCGATACGATCTCGTACGGCCCGAGTTTGGTGCCCGAGGTAAGCGCCATCGATGCGCGCAATTATAGCCCGGACGCATCGCGGAGGGGTGCATACCGATTCCGGTCGGTTGGCTGGCAAACCGGAAGTGTTGTGGTCCCTGAGCACCGAGGCGTAGGGGACCGTGGTTCGGAGATTCATCTCACATTTTGGGTTGCCGGTAAGCCAAACCCAGGCGTCCGGCGGTCACTCGGAGCGCAACGCTTGCATAACATCGATGCGGGCAGCGCGGGCCGCGGGCAGCACCGATGCGATCACCGCGACCGCCATGAGCACGAAGGCAGAGAGCAACACCGGCAATGCGCCCGGCGTCTTGAGGTCCTGGAAATATCTTCCCGCCAAACGCGCCAGCACGAGCCCGAATGCCGTGCCTGCAACCACACCCGCCGCGGCCATCACGGTGCCCTCCCGGATC
>JBAWFN010000073.1:0-6720 GCA_049591935.1 Terriglobales bacterium
GAGTAATACAAGATCATAGGGGATGTTTTTCCAAAGAGACTGTGCGTCCTCGAGGCGACGGGCGGAGTGTACCTCGACCTCGCGGTTTCGAAGAATCGTGGCGAGGAGGTTCAGTTTTCGCGAGTTCTCATCGAATAGCAGAACCCTTCGGCGTTCGCTGTACAGGATAGTCATAAGTTTCCCCGGTAGTTTGAAGATAAGGCGGGAAGGTTGCGGACAGGTTGCGGGCAGGTTAAGGTTTTGTAAAATCGACTAGCTGGCCCCGGCCTGGAGGAGCGCAACTTTCGGTCCCGCCGGGCATCTCCTGAATAGCGAATCGTGGAGTTTTCTTTATGCGAATTTTATTGATATTGGTGGTTGTGCTCTGCGTTGCGGCGCTGGCGGGCGTGCCGGGAGCGGCGACGGGGTCGGAAAAGAGTGGCGACAGTGCTGGCCGCGTTCCGGTTCTGGTAGAGCTCTTCACGTCGGAAGGATGTTCCAGCTGTCCGCCGGCTGATTCGTACCTGCAAAAGCTCGATCAGCAGCCGCTGGCGGGAGCGGAAATGATCGTGATGAGCGAGCATGTGGATTATTGGAACCACATCGGCTGGAAGGATCCGTATTCGGCCCGGTTTTATAGCGACCGGCAGAGTGTTTACGCGCACCGATTTGGTCTGGAGGGTCCATACACTCCGGAGATGGTAGTGGACGGAAGCAGCGAGTTTGTAGGCAGCGATCCCGAACTGGCGCGGAAAGCGTTTGACCGGGCGCTGGGGGCGCAGAAGATTCCGGTACGGCTCTCTGCGATTTCGATTGCGGCGGCGGGGAACGTACTGCAGGCGCATGTGGAAACGGCAGATGAGACGGCAGACGCGGATGTGCTGGTGGCGATCGCGCTAAACCACGCCGAGTCGCAAGTGTTACATGGCGAGAATGGCGGGCGGACGCTGACGCATACCGCGGTGGTCCGGAGCATGACGAAGATTGGAACGGTGACGCGCGGGCAGGGATTCGCGAAGGATGTGCAGATTAAGCTGGATTCGGGAGTCGCGGCCGATAATCTTCGAGTGATTGCGTTTGTGCAGCAGCCGCATCAGGGCAAGATTTTGGGAGCGACGGTCGAGAGGGTGGCGGGAAAGTAGGCTTCGAAGGGCGCCTGGTATTCCAGAACGTCGGCGGCCTCGGCATTGAGTCGCTCCTCGGCGGCGTGGAGAAAAGGCACTGCGCTCAAGACGACACGCGGGTAGCCCAGTCCGGCAGGTTCACGTAAGACTTGTCCAGGGCAGAGATCGAGGGGCAACCGAGAAGTTTGAGGGTCCGTTCAAGATCCACGCGCAGGATGTCGATGGCGCGGGCAACGCCGGGGGGGCCGGCGGCGGCGAGGCCGTAGGCATAGGCGCGGCCACAGAGAACGGCACAAGCTCCTAGACAGATGGCCTTCACAATGTCCGCGCCGCGGCGGATGCCGCCGTCCATCAGCACTTCGGCACGGCCATTCACTGCAGCCACCACTTCCGGCAGAGCACGCAGCGAGGGGGAGACGCCATCGAGCTGGCGGCCGCCGTGGTTGGATACGACAATGGCTTCGGCGCCTGCGTCCAGGGCGTGGCGGGCGTCGTCGCCGGTGAGGACGCCTTTGATCACGATGGGGCCGCGCCAGGCATCGCGGATCCAGCGCAGGTCGGCCCAAGTGACGGTGGCTGCGGCCAGGGCGGCGTTGATATCCACCAGCGGCATGGGACCCTGGCCGGGGACAACGACGTTGGGGAGGTTGGGAAGACCGCCATCGAACAGAAAGCTGGCCAGCCAACCGGGGCGCGCCAGCACTTGCGGTAGAAATGGAAGCTTGGCGAGCACGGTGCCGCTGACGAGTTCTTTCATGCCGTTGCGCAGGTCGCGCTCGCGCACGCCCGCCACCGCAGTATCGATGGTGACAACCAATGCCGAGAAACCGGCTTTGCGGGCCCTTTCTATGGACGCTTCGGCAGCGCCGCGGCCACCCATTAGATAAAGCTGATAGAAGACCGGACCGGAGGAAGCGGCTTTGACGTCTTCCAGGGGATGGCCGGAAATGGTGGAGAGAATGTAGGCGGTGCCGGCGGCACCGGCGGCGTGGGCGGCGGCCACTTCCCCGCCAGGATGCATGAGGCGGCTGTAGCCGACGGGAGCGAGCAGAAACGGGAGCGCGAGATCGAGACCGAGGACGCGGGTGCGCAGATCGCATTGTGGGACGGCGACGGCATGACGCGGGCGCAGGGTGACGTCTTCGAATATGCGGCAGTTCTCCCGCAGCGTGACTTCGCCTTCGGCCCCGCCGTCCAGATAGTCGAAGACAACTTTGGGCAGGCGGCGACGCGCCACAGGCCGGAAGTCCTGGATGCAGACGACGCGGGGAGCGGCAACGGCGCGGGCGGTCATTTTCGGATTCGAAGGCCTCTCGCTCGACATCTTACATCGGGAGGAGCGTTGGGATCAGGCGATCAGGATTTCAGTGGTGGTCGGTCCGGTCTCCGCAGGTCCTCCTGTGACGCCTGGATCCGCGCCGGAGATCGCATCCGCCACAAAGGCATTGACAAGGGGATTATCCTGAAAGCTCTCGGAGCGAAAGCGAGTTAGAAATGGCGCAACGACGAGCCGCCGAGTTCGAGGGCGACCTTAACCAGTTTCTTCGCGGGTACAGGTATCAGCCAGACCTGACCGCAAAGCTGGATGCTCTCGAAACCTCGCGGCTCACGCAGGCTTTGGTAAATGAGATTGTGCTGTGGAAGATCAACAGATTTGTCCAACTCGACGACGAGCTTCTGCAGAGCGTGGAGAATGTCAAAGAGCTGCATCGGGGAGAACATCGGAATGCGGAATCAGTGATTGACTCGCTTCTCATCGCACATGGAGTGGGCATTCCGATGGCCTCGACCTTACTCCGGTTCCGGAATCCGGCCGCCTTCCAGATTATTGATCAGCATGCCTACCGGGCAGTCTACGGTTCGAAGTTCCCGATCTATCAGTCCATGCCACGGAAGAAGCAGATTGGCATCTACTTCGACTACCTTGACGAACTGGTTACACTCTGCGGTCAAAAGAAGATCAAATTTGAGACGATAGACCGGGTCTTGTACCAGTTTGACAAGGACATTAATGGCGAACTCCCCAAGACAAGTGGTGCTTGAGAGGTCGCAGCCCCGGCGGAAATCAGACTGAGCCACTACCGGATTTCTTCCTGGTGGGCTTGGGCTTCAAGGTCTTGGCATAGTCGTAGCTCACGGCCAAATGCTTCTTAAGCTCTTTCGTGTTCTTCAGCAGGGAGTCAGGAACGGCTACATAATCTTCCATCACCGCACCGTAGGCTTCGAACAGGGTAGTCTTGTACTTCTTCAGAAATGCTTGTCGCTCATCCTTGGGAAGGCGGATGGCCAGGCGAGACTGATGCAGAAGGGTAAACATGTTGCCGTTTAGAGAGGTGTACGGATTGGCAGCGCCCTTGCGTTGGATGGCGGGGATGGTGGCGATCAGCTGGTCATAAAGGGCTTCGTTGCCGGAAGAGACTGCGCTTTTTTTGGGTGTGGCCATATGCGTCCCGCGGTGAGCGTATGAGGATACACCATCGGCCGACCGACCGCGCTTTGCGGAGAGTAGGCAAAAACGGTGGGCGCAGGGCAGGGTTTGGTTTAAGGTAGATTCCGATGGTCAACTTGCTGACGATAATTGGAATAGGTTTCCTGCTGGGGATCCGCCACGCGACCGATCCTGATCACGTGATTGCCGTGACCACGATTGTGAGCCGGCAGCGGAGTATCCGGCATGCGGGCCTGATCGGAATGCTTTGGGGCGTGGGCCACACCATTACGATTTTGGGCGTCGGCGCAGCCATCATCCTTTTCAATCTGGTGATCCCGCCTCGCATTGGCCTCACCATGGAGCTGGCGGTGGGCCTGATGCTGATATTGCTGGGCGTGCTTAATTTGGCCGGGGTGACGCAGTGGGTCACCGACAGGTTCATGCCGGCTCACAGCCATGAAGAGGTCATCCACGCGCACTGGCACACTCATGGTGGCGATGGGCACAGCCATGTTCACGGTCACCATCCAGAAGTGCATCTGCACCTGGAAGACCAGCCCAAAGGGGCATTGCAGAGGATGCTGGCGCGAGTTGGGCTTTACCAGTTGCTGCGGCCGCTGGCGGTTGGGATTGTGCACGGCCTGGCTGGTTCTGCGGCAGTGGCTTTGCTGGTTTTGACGACCATCCGTGATCCGCGGTGGGCGATTGTTTATCTGTTGGTCTTTGGGGTAGGGACGATCGCGGGGATGATGCTGATTACGGTGATCATCGGGGCGCCATTCGCATACACCGGCAAGCGATTCGTGAACCTGAACCGCGGACTGGGAGTGGCTTCTGGGCTGATCAGCGTGGCCTTTGGCCTGCTGGTCACTTTCCAGATCGGGTTTGTCGACGGGCTGTTTACGGCCAATCCGCAATGGACGCCGCACTAATCGGCGGCCATCTCCTGGGCTTCCGGCTCTAACTGCGGCGGTTGAGATGCTACTTCTCCGCGCAGTTCGGCTTCGAGCGCAGCCAACTGCGCTTCGATCTCCTCGTTCGCCTTGCGCTTGCGGATGACTTCTTCGCGGTAACAGCGCAGGAAGTAATCGATGGTTTCGACGCGACTCCTGATGGAGCCGGTGGGCTTGTTTTCGTCGAGATCCTTTCATCTGCGTTGTACTTTTCCTGAAGGGCAGGCATGCTCTCCTCTTTATCAGGATCTAACGGTTGCGTTGATCGAAGGAATTTGGCACTTTGGGCCTTACGCGGTCAACCGGGTTCCGAACGTAGGATCAGTTAAAATTTCCTAGGGTACGGAAAGCGGGTCTAGAAACTTGTACTCGCCTGGCGAATTTTCTGGCATAAGCGGCTGAGTGCTGGGGTGGTAGTGGACTGGAGTCCAGGATTCGACATTGCGCATCTAATACTTCAATGAAAGAAGAAGCGGGAAAGTCCATTTTCGAGCAAAGATACCGCGTGGTCGCGGTGGAGGGTGACCGCTTGCTGGTGCGGGGGGTGGTCAACGGCGAAGTGCTGACGATCGTCAATCCGACACCTGAGACACCTCTCAGTCCCGAGGAATATCCGCCGGGAAAGTTGATTGCTCTGACCGATCCATCCACTAAGCCGGGGAACTGAGTCTCCACCGGGTTTTGTTCCCAAGCATTCAAACTAGGGCAGAGTGAAAGCGACGATCTCGTCGGTCTGCTTTTCTTCCGTGACTTTGGGATGTCCTCCGGCAGCAATGACCACGAAATCTCCTTAGCTTCCTCCGAGCACAGTATATCCGTCGCCGGTACATGGCACGTCTTCAGTTGACATTCATGAAAAGTGAGCAGTAGTGCACAGACTGGGCGTTACCTCCGTGCAATCCTAACGGTGGAATCCTTGTATAGGACGCGCTGCCTTTCAATCCGCGCAGCCCGCAGCAGCAACGCACAACCGGGCAATCGAAGGATGATCTGGCAAGGTGATCAAAATGCGTAATCTCCGTTTGCTGTTTCTAACACTTCTGATAATGGCCATACCGGCCGTCTGCTTTGCGCAGTTCGCGGTGTCTGTCCAGATCGCTCCACCCGGGCTGCCTGTGTACGAGCAACCCGTGGTTCCCGAGGCCGGTTATCTGTGGACGCCGGGCTACTGGGGTTATGGGGAAGAAGGCTACTTCTGGGTGCCGGGTACGTGGGCACAGCCTCCCATGGTTGGCTTGCTCTGGACTCCTGGGTATTGGGGTTGGGGCGGCAGTGCCTTTGCGTGGAACGGCGGCTACTGGGGTCCACACGTTGGATTCTACGGTGGCGTTAACTACGGCTTCGGTTACGGTGGCGTCGGCTACGAAGGCGGATATTGGAATAACGGCGCCTTCAGCTATAACCGCTCGGTGAATAACATCGAGGGTGCGAACATTACCAACGTTTATAACAAGACCGTAATCAACAACACCACAATCAACAATGTCAGCTATAACGGCGGCACCGGTGGAATTAGCGCCCGTCCGACTACGGAAGAAGAGACCGCGGCCCGCGAGCATCACACCCCGGCAACGGCGATGCAGACCCAGCATGAGCACGCTGCCAGCACAAACCATGAACTCCTGGCGTCCGTGAACCACGGAAAGCCGGCCATCGCTGCGACCTCCAAGCCGAATGAGTTTACCGGCAAGGGTGTTGTAGCAGCTAAGGAAGCTGGCGCCGAAAACAAGGCAGCCGAGAACAAAGCTGCTGAGAACAAGGCGACCGAAAACAAGGCAGCCGAGAACAAAGCCGCTGAGAACAAGACAACCGAAAACAAGGCAGCCGAGAACAAAGCCGCTGAGAACAAGGCGACCGAGAACAAGGCAGAAGAGAGCAAAGCTGCTGAGAACAAGGCGACCGAAAACAAAGCTGCTGAGACCAAGGCAGCCGAGAATAAAGCCGCCGCTCGCGTGAATGAGAATAAGGCCGCAAAGCCGAAGGCAGCTCCTGCACCCAAAGAGCCTACCGCTCATGCCCAGCCCGCTGCGCGTCCGGAGACAGCGCGCAGCACTCAAGCCGCGCGCTCTAACGTGCCTCGTCCGCCCACTGAGTCTAAAAAGCCGACCGCGGCGCGCCCAGTAACCGCAGCTCATACCCAGCCCGCTGCTCGTCCGGCAACGCCCGCTGTTCGCCCGACAGTAGCTCATGCCCAGCCTGCGCCTCGTCCGGCAGTAGCTCATGCGCAGCCCGC
>JBAWFN010000074.1:0-5097 GCA_049591935.1 Terriglobales bacterium
CCTTTCGGCTTTCCCGATCGTATTGCAGGGTAGCGGGGCGAATGCCTTCACGCCCGTTGGAGGGCTTGACAACACTTGGGTACAAGGCAGGCGCGCATCCCGATTCTTCATCAATGACAACCTCGCCTGGAGCCGCGGCGCTCACGAACTACGGTTCGGAACCAATATCCGCGTCTTTCGCCTGAATGACTACGACTTCGGGGAAGGCACCGTTCCTACCGTGACCTACGCAAACTTGCAGCAATTTATCGATGGGGTGGCAAACACCGCGTCGGAGGCGTTCCCTTCGCACTTAAACGAGCCCTTCAACTTTCTCAATCTCGATGTCTACGCGCAAGACACCTGGAAAGTGACTCGCACTCTGACTTGGACGTTTGGCCTGCGCGACACATTCAACTCCAATCCGCTGAATCCTCATGATGAAGTCGCCCGTCTTCGCGGCTCCTTCAGTTCCATCCCCCATGACAATCAACCGTTGAACACCGTCATTCAAACTGATCTCGGCAATCTGTTCTCGTCTACACCGGTGGCTATTCTGCAGCCGAGAACGGCGATCGCGTGGCAGTTCGAGCCGAAATCAGTGCTCCGCACCGGCTTCGGAATTTTCAGCGATATCTTGCCGGGCACGGTGGCCGACTTGATTGGCACGAATCCTCCCTACGACAAGACGTTTCAGGGGGGAGTGCTGGGCAGCGTGGGAGGCACAGCCATAGCGCCGGGAGCGCCCAACAGCGCAGTCGGCGCAATCGTTGCCGCCAATCAGACTTTTACTTCGGGATTTCCCCAGGGACAATCTTCTCTTCCACCGGTTGCGATCACAGCCATTCCAGATGGCAAACTCCACGCGCCGTACTTCATGGAGTGGAGCCTGGGAATCGAACATCAATTCGGAACGACGGCTAGCTTACATGCACAATATGTCGGGACGCGCGCCGTGAATCAGCCCTACTCAACCCAAGTCAACGGTTACCAAACCGTGTGTCAGGGCTGTTTTGCACCATTCCCCTATCTGCAACCTACCGATGCGCGATTCGCCGCGGTGACACAATTATCCACCGGTGCGAACAGCCACTACAACGGTCTTCAACTGACCGCGATGAAGCGACTCGGCCATGGCTTGCAAGGACAGGTCAACTACACCTGGAGCCGTTGCATGGATACGGTCTCGAACGGAGGGTTCCTGCCGTTTTCTGCGGGAGGAATTCTTTCGCCTCTGCCGGGGGATCTGGCCCGCGATTATGGTCCTTGCGACTACGACATCCGGCACAATCTCAATGCGCAGTATGTGTATCAGTTGCCGATCAGAGTGCGGAGTCATTCTTTGGGCTACGCTCTGAACGGCTGGCAGATCTCCGGAACCGCGTTTTGGCACAGCGGAGTTCCGTTCTCGGTTCTGAGCACGCCTTATTCGGCAAACGGAGATGGCATCGTCCAGGGCAGCGGGCCGCAGTTCGCCAGTGTCGTTCCGGGCGCCCCGCTCTATGCGCATCATCCCGTCCCCGGCGTGACGCAACCGGGCACGATTCAGTGGCTGAATCCCGATGCTTTTGTATCAGCGGTTGATCCGAGTACAGGGCAGTGCTCCGGCGGCGACAGCCCGCAGAATTGCCGATTCGGAAACCTCGGACGCAATTCACTGCGCGGTCCCGATTTCCTCTGGAGCGATTTCTACCTGACAAAATGGTTTCCTTTGACCGAGCATGTGAAGCTGCGGTTTGAGGGTCAGTTCTTCAATGTCTTCAACCACCCGAACTTCGGGCTGCCAAGCATGGTGCTGGCCGGCATTCCGGGCAAGCCTTCCACGCAGACTGGCTTTGGAGCGCTCACGTACACAACTGCCCCGCCGACCGGTTTGTTGGGCGTCGGTTTGGGTGGCGATAGCAGTCCGCGAATGATCGCGTTTCAGGCGCGGCTCGAGTTCTGAGGGTTCTCAGGATGAAGGAGCACACTCAGGTGACTACACCCGTGGCCGTCTGTGTGCGAATCGGGACGGTTTGCCCGATAGTGCATCCGGTCGCCGGAAGTTTTTTATCGCTCATCGGTCCGCAATGCGGCCATTCTGGACGTATTGTCGGCAACTCGGAAGCTATCAGGTTCGCGGTCGAGCTAGATTCCTGGTTCGAGTCCTGCCTCAGGAATCATTCTCTCGATGGCTTACAGACGCATTCCGTGGTAAACCCGTCGCCGACGCCGGCGCGAGATCCGGCAGCCTACTTCTTACTGTCTTTTTCGAGCAGGGCGCGGGCCGCGTGTAGTTGCTTGCGCTGGGCAGCGTCAACTTTGGGATACGCCAGCTTGAGTTCTTCCAGCGCATCCACAATGACTGCGGCCACCACGGCACGGGTGAACCATTTGTTATTCGCGGGCACCACATACCAGGGAGCGTCGCTGGTGGAGGTGTGGCGAATCATCTCTTCGAAAGCTTTCATATAGTCGCGCCAGAAGCCGCGCTCGCGGATGTCGGCGGCGGAGAATTTCCAGTTCTTGGCGGGATTGTCCAGGCGCTCCTCAAAGCGGCGTTTTTGTTCTTTCTTGGACAGGTTCAGGAAGAACTTGCGCACCACGGTCCCGTTTCTGGTCAGGTAACCCTCGAAGGTGTTGATGTCATGAAAGCGGCGAGCCCAGAAGTCTGAGGTCATGAGCGACGGTGGTATGCGTTCATTCTTCAGAAGTTCGGGATGCACTCGCACCACCAAGGTCTCTTCGTAATAACTGCGATTGAAGATTCCGATGTGGCCGCGCGCGGGCAGACTCTTCATGTTTCGCCACAGAAAATCGTGGTCGAGTTCCTCGGAACTGGGAGTCTTGAAGGAATAGACCTGGCAGCCTTGAGGGTTGACGCCGGACATGACGTGCTTGATGGCCCCATCTTTTCCGGCGGCATCGATGCCCTGAAAGATGAGCAACAATGCCGAACGATCCTGGGCGTAAAGTTTGTCCTGCAATTCGGTCATGGAAGCGATGCCGCGATCGAGAACTTCCGCCGCGTGCTTGGCATGCAGGCGCCCGGTAGCGTCGGGGTCGAAGTCTTGCAAGCGAAAGTTTTTACCGTTGTCCACGCGATAAGGTTTCGCCAGCTTTTTTGCCCAACTCATGCGCAACCTCCGTCGTTTTGACCTTCCACTTTAATAATAACTGAGTCCCTGCACGGCACCCCGCTGTAGTTTCTCAGTTTTCTCCAGCGGGAGAGCGTTCGCCCCTGCCCGACAGGACATGTCCCTATTCCAAGCTTTCTCTGGGGCAACGTTCCCAGACCGGGCGTGATTCCGGCCGCCGGAAAGTGGGCTTTTGCCATCTCTCGCGGTGCCCTTCCGCCATCTGTCGAAGCCACCCACGCTGAGTCAGACTGAAGCTTCACCGTTGCAATGTCGAAGGTCGATGAGGTCAGGGCAGGCGTTCTGCGCCTTATGAGCACACACGAGAAGGCAAGAATTTGGGTGGCGCGCTGGGAAGCAATTGTGGTTCTCTTTGCGCTCACTATGCTGGTCGGATGCCAAGGTTTGAGCGCGGGAGCGAAATCCAATACCACGCCCCCGCCCCAGCAGAACGATTCCACGGGCAGCCTGGGGTTGAACACCCTCAGCCTGGATTTCGGCAGCGTGCCGGTGGCCAGCAGCAAGACCTTGAGTCTTACGGCGACCAATAATGGCACCGCTGACATCACGGTTTCGAGTGTTACGTTTTCGGCGCCCCAGTTCACCCTCAGCCAGCCTACGATTCCGGTAACCATTGCCGCCGGTCAGAGTTCCACCTTCAGCGTGGTCTTTGCACCCACGGCGGTGGGAAACATCACGGGGACAATGACGATCACGAGTGACGCGTCGAACAGCCCCGCGGCGGTGTCGCTTTCAGGCGCGGGCGTGGCCGCCGGCCAGCTCAGCGCGAGTCCGATCAGCCTCAATTTTGGGAGCTTGCCCCTGGGGAACAGTCAAACTTTACCGGCTACGCTGACCAATGTGGGCAATTCCAGCTTGACGATTACCCAGGCCAACGTGAGCGGCACCGGATTCAGCGTGAGCGGTCTGTCGCTGCCCTTGACGCTCGCTGTGGGCCAGAGCGCGAGTTTCAGCGTGGGGTTTGTGCCGTCGGCGAGCGGGACGGTCAATGGCAACGTTGCCCTGGTCAGTGATGCCATCAATTCCCCACTGATGCTGCCGGTTACGGGCAATGGTCTGGCGCCAGGCTCGCTCTCGGCTAATCCTCCGAGCGTCACGTTTTCCAACGTGGTCGTGGGAAACGACCAGAGTGTTTCGGAGACCCTGACGAACAGCAGTGGTTCCAGTGTGACCATCACGCAAGCCGTGGCCACGGGTGCGGGCTTCAGCGTAAGCGGTCTCACCCTGCCGATCACTCTGGCGGGCAATCAGAGCACGACGTTTAACGTGGTATTTACTCCGCAGGCGGGGGGAAGTGTCAGTGGCAACCTCGCGGTTTTGAGTAACGCGTCCAACCCAACGCTCAACATCCCGCTGGCGGGCTCGGCGGTTGCGCCCGGCATATTGACGCCGACCCAGCCCAGTATCAGCTTCGGCAATGTGCAGGTGGGCCACAACAAAACGGTTTCGGAAACCATCACCAACACTGGCGGCTCGGAGGTCACCATCTCTCAGGCCAAAGCCACGGGAACCGGATTCAGCGTGAGCGGGATCAACCCGCCGCTGACCCTGACCGCGGGACAGAGCATCACGTTCAATGTAGTATTTACTCCGCCCTCGGCGGGCAGCGACAACGGCAATCTTGCGATCACCTCCGACGGGTCCAATCCCACGCTGAATATTCAGTTGTCCGGGACCGGGACCCCCGCCGGGCAGCTGGCAGTGAACCCCACCAGTTTGAACTTCGGCAACGTGGTGGTGGGAAACAACTCGCAACAGACGGCGCAACTGGTGGCCTCCGGCGCCACCGTGACCGTTTCTTCGGTCAATGTCAGCAACCCGCAGTTTGTGGTAAGCGGACTATCGTTCCCGGTGACCATCCCAGCCGGTCAGGGTGCACAATTCACCGTAACGTTTACACCCCAATCGACCGGGGTAACGTCAGGGACGGCCTCGTTCCCGAGCGATGCCTCCAATTCACCGGCGGTTCTCAGCGTAAGCG
>JBAWFN010000075.1:0-17666 GCA_049591935.1 Terriglobales bacterium
TGACCCTGCCGCTCAACGAGTCCAAAGACACTGGCTTGTTCTTGCTGTTCTTCAAAATGTAGCCCTGCCCATCAATCACCCGGAGCTTTTCAAGCAACGACCGCAACGGCTCAATCACGAACACTGCTGCTTCCGACGCTTCGGTCTTCGTTTCGCCAACATGGTTCCGCCAGATACTGCGTTTGATGTACAGTTCGTTGCCGTTGTAGTCGTCCCACTTGAGACCGCGAATCTCAGCCGGGCGCAGTGCGGCAAAATAAGCCAGCGCCACAGCGACCGCTGCCCGTAGGTCTACGGGTTCCAGAACCTGAAGCATCTTGATGACTCGCTCCAAGGGATACACAGCAGTCTCGGCAACGCGATGCACCTTGCGCATCCATTGAGCGTGTTCAGCTGGGTTCGCTCCTGTCGGAACGACGCCCTTGGCGATTGCGTATTGATACACACCGCTCAGCATCCATTTGATGTGGGACAGCGTGCGGCTGCCTTTGCCAGCTTCGGCATGTTTGGTCAGCACGGATGTGACGTGCACGGTTTGCAGATTGACCATGGCAAGCTTCCCAAGGTCAGGGCTCAGGTACCTGTTCCATAGTTGTTTGTAGCCGTTCACGGTCGCGGCGGCTTTATTCAGTTCGGCCCACGGGAGGTAGTGCTTGGTCACGAACACATCCAGCGTCATCTGCCCGGTGGGAACATCCGCTTCTAGGTTGACGTTGTCCATCACATTCGCGGCCAGCAGTTCAACATCTTTCCACGAGCGGTACATGTCGCTCTTGTCGGCGAGTTTCACACACTCTTGCTTGCGGACTGGTGCGCCCGTCTCATCGGTTGTGGTAACGTAGTAGCGCAGAAAAAAGGCAGAGCGAGTCTCAATCTTTTGGCCCTTCTGCTTGCGAGGTACATGGCGTGTCTTCAGTGGGTTCAGCGAGAAAGACTGCGGAGGCGTATTGTATGCGGCGGATTTCCCGCCATGCCGCCGTACCGCGCCCTTCGCTTTCATGTCGCGGTCGTAATTGTTAGCCGTCTGCGTTCCTTCTTCCAGATGCGTGGGGCGCACACATGAGGTGCGGTCACAGACATGCATCAAGTACTTGGGAAAGGAGCCGTGCTCTAAGAACCAAGCGACATGGTGAGCCTTTTCCAACTTGCTGTTGACCGACAGTTGCCCATAGCCTGCCGCGTCCTTCGCCCCAGTCCAATCCCAGCAGTTGCCGAAGCCGGGAGCACAGGTAGCGGACATCGGGCCATTCTTGTTAACATGCTTCCAGAAGCGCGGTTTGAGGCCGCGATACACAATGCTCTGCATCACAGCAACGTTGAGCGAATCAGACGTGGACAAATCAGACATGGTGTCTCCCCAAGTCCCATTGTCTGGTATGACGGTTCTATTGTGCAATAGCCTGTTGGTAATGCACAGTAACCAATACCTAAGTTGTTGATGTAAAAGGCAGGAGAGGTGGCAGAGTGGCCGAATGCGGCGGTTTGCTAAACCGTTGTACGGGCTAACACCTGTACCGAGGGTTCGAATCCCTCCCTCTCCGCCATTCCCTGCGATCAGTAGCCTGGATGCCCGGCTACGAATGACGCTAACTCTGAACTGCGGAACCACACCAGCGGTTTCCGTGGCTGGTTTTCTGTGTCCCTGCGGCTAGCCTTTCGATGTGGACATGCCGGGTCATTGCCCGCGTTTCATCGCGTCGATCGTCTGGAACAGCTCGCTGCCCGGATCTTTCACCTCGGCGAACGGCCGCCCTTTGGGGTTACTGCTGACCACGTAGATGGTGGGGGTGTGGTCAAGGCGCAGAGCTTTTCCTAGGTCCCGCTCCGCATTGACCTCGGCCGCGAGCTTCCCCTGTGGATCAACCACAAAGGGCAAATCGACTTTGTGATCGGCGGCGAACTTCTCCACGAACTGTTGCAGGTTCGTAGGAAAGATCTCGGGCTGGTGCTCGAAGATGTAGTCTCGAAAATCGATCCCCAACTGCTTGGAGCGGCTGTCGAAATAATGGGCGATCACCGCTGCCTGATAGGACCAATTGTGCATCGGCAGCGGGAAGTCGTGGCGAATCACGGGAATCTTATAGGTCTTGGCAGCTTGCGCCACCAGTGGCGCGTCGCGCCTGCACTGCGGACATTGCAGGTCCTCGAACACTACCAGCGCAAGCTGGGCGCCCTTGGGTGGACGAAGCGCCGGATTGACTGCCTCTTGCGCAGAGACTAGGGAGGCAAGCAGAACGGCTGCCAGGGCAAATCGAGAGAAATTCTTAATCATAGTTAGCTCGTTGCGGCGCGCTTCGGGCGCGAAATCACAATTGTTCCAAAGCTAAGCAAGGTTAGCAAGCAAATCGTTCCCAGCGAAGCCACGCAATAGATGCACCACACTCCCAGAATGTCCCTCTCCACGTGCGCCAGATACAGCGAAAAGGCCAGCCCAATCAACGCCACAGCCAACAGCAGCCGATAGGCTCGTTTCAGCGCCAACGTCCCCATCAGTAGATATCCAGCCATTCCGATCACCGCAACTGGCACGCCCGCCAGCATCGCGAACGGGCTATGGTTCACGATCCCACAGTCCCAGTGTTCGTTGATACTGCAAGGGGACGAGTCGGTCCGGTAGTGTTCGCGCAGCGCCAGACCCGAAGCTACAAAGCCGAACAGAGCGATGAAAGCCAGAAAGAACCGCATCAGGTTAGGATTTCCCTCGATCACATTTTACAGCAACCGTAACTGCTTCCTCTCCAGCGCCAGCAGCTTCTCTTTGATCGGCAATCCGCCGCCATACCCGGTGAGCTTGCCATTGCTCCCGATCACGCGATGGCAGGGAATCACAATCGGGATGGGATTCGACCCATTGGCTAAGCCCACCGCCCGCGAGGCCTGCGGATTCCCTATCCGCCGTGCCAACTCACCATACGAAATCGTCTCTCCGTATGGGATCTCGCACAGCCGCCGCCAGACCTCTCGCTGAAACTGCGTTCCCTCTGGCGCCAGAGTCAAATCAAACGCTTCCCGCTCGCCGGCAAAATACGAATGCAGCTGGCTGATCGTCTTCTCCAGCGGCGCCCCGTCTTCCTTCCACGACGCCTCCGGCCGCGCCTGATGCCGGCCATTCACAAACAAAATCTCCCGCAAGCCGGCATCATCGGCTACCAGCAGCAGCGGCCCCACGGGACTTTCGATCTGCGTATAACTCATCATGGCTTTAGTTAGCGTCAAACTCTCTCTGCGTGCTCCGCGATGAAGCCTTCTTGAAAATCCGTGCTGATCCGTGCAAATCCGTGGCCAGGTTTTTCTAAAGCGCCGCAGCCTGCTCCCGCCGCCGCCCTTGAATCTCAATGTAGACATTCACCAACGACACCGCGGCCGGCGTCACGCCGGGAATTCGCGAAGCATGGCCAATCGTGCGCGGGCGGACTTTCAGCAGCTTTTCCTGCACCTCGCGCGAAAGACCGCTCACGGTGCCGTAATCGAACCACTCAGGAATCGTCCGCTGCTCGGCCTTCTTGAGCCGGTCGATCGCCCGCTGCTGCTGTTGCAGGTAGCCCGCGTACTTGATCTCTGTTTCAACCGACTTCAGTTCATTTCTGATCTCAGAAGAAAGGCCGGCCGAACCAACACCCGCGCGGCCGAAGAAGGCGCCGTCCAGCTCACTGAGAACAGGCACCAATTGCTCAATCGTGATCTCGGGCCGCTTAAGCAACTGCGCCAGCGTCTGGCCGACCAGACCTTCGACGGTGTGGGGACGGTCGCCCCCGCCCGTCCCGGCCGAGCGCAGTTCGGCAGCCTCGGCCATCCTGCCCGTCACCTTGGTTTGCTCCAGCAGCTTCCTCATCGCCTCCAGCCGCTCCTGCTTGGCTTCGAAGTCGGCCCACGACGCATCTGAAATCAAGCCCACCCGCCGGCCATGCGGCGTCAGCCTCCGGTCAGCGTTGTCAATCCGTAGATGCAAACGGAACTCCGCCCGCGATGTAAACATCCGGTACGGCTCGTTCGTCCCCTTCGAAATCAAATCGTCAATCAGGATCGCCGTGTAAGCCTCGGTCCGATCCAGCACCAGGGGCGGCTCCTGCTTGACCTTCAACGCCGCATTGATCCCTGCCATCAGCCCCTGGCAAGCCGCTTCTTCATACCCGCTGGTTCCGTTAATCTGCCCCGCCAAAAACAATCCCGCGATCTTCTTAACTTCAAGCGTTCGCTCCAGCTCGGTCGGATCAATCGAGTCATACTCAATCGCATATCCCGGGCGCAGCATCTCCGCCGTCTCCAATCCCGGAATCGACTTCACAATCTCCAGCTGCACCTCGACCGGCAACGAAGTGCTCATTCCGTTCACATAAATCTCATGCGTGTTCAGCCCCTCAGGCTCGAGAAAAAGCTGGTGCGAAGTCTTGTCGGGAAACTTGACAATCTTGTCCTCAATCGATGGACAATACCGCGGCCCAATCGACTGGATCTGCCCGCTATACATCGGCGACCGGTGCACATTCTCACGAATGATGCGCTGCGTCTCGGGCGTAGTCCAGGCAATGTAGCAGGGAACCTGCGAGTCGTGATGCGCCACGCGCCGGGTGCGAAAACTGAACGGCGTCGGATCCACATCGCCCGGCTGCACCTGAAAACGCGACCAATCAATCGTCCGCCCATCCAGACGCGGCGGCGTGCCCGTCTTCAAGCGGCACCCGCGCAGCCCAAGCTGCTTCAAACTTTCCCCCAACAACACCGCTGCCGGCTCCCCCGACCGTCCCGCCGGATATCGCTGCTCCCCGCAATGAATCAGTCCATTCAGAAACGTCCCCGTGGTGACGATCGCCACCGCAGCGCCGACGGTGCGGCCGTCGCGCAGCTTGATGCCGCGACAGACGCGGTCCTCCGGGCTGCTGCCGGGCTGAATGCTGAATGCTGAGTGCTGAGTGCTCTCTACAATCAGCTCCGCCACTTCCGCCTGCTTGATCTTCAAGTTCGGCTCCGATTCCAGCACTTCCCGCATCTTCAGCCGATAAGCCTGCTTGTCGCACTGCGCGCGCGGCGACCACACCGCTGGTCCTCGTGACGTATTCAGTAGACGAAACTGAATGCCGACTGCATCCGTGATCTCGCCCATGATCCCGCCCAGCGCATCCACTTCACGCACCAGGTGCCCCTTAGCGATTCCACCAATCGCCGGATTGCACGACATCTGCGCGATCAGATCGACGTTGAGCGTATAAAGCGCAGTCTTCAGCCCCATACGCGCCGCGGCCATCGCCGCCTCGCATCCGGCGTGACCCGCGCCCACTACGACCACATCGAAGTGTTCAGTGAATTGCGCCATTGGACGAGCCATCATTCTAACAGCGTCCCCAAAGGCCAAAGGCCACGGATCTTCACGGATTCACACGGATAGACTTTGATTGATTGATCCGTGTTGATCCGTGCGAATCCGTGGCCCGATTTTAGGCTTTAGCTTTTGCAGTCTCTTTGGCCGCATGCCGGCTGACCTGCATCACCATCTTCCCCGCCCGCTTGTCAGCATCCACAAGCACATGGTCCCCATGCAGCACTTCACCATCCAGAATCTTCAGCGCCAGCGGGTCCTGCACCAGCTTCTGAATCGCCCGCTTCAGCGGCCGCGCCCCAAAGTTCGGATCGAAGCCTTCGCTAAACATCAGCTCTCGCGCCGCGTCCGTCAGCCCCAAAGATATCTTCCGGTCCGCCAGCAACCGCCGCACGTCTTCCAGCCGCAGCTCGATGATCTTCACCAACTGTTCTTTCCCCAGTGGCTTGAAAATTATGATGTCATCCACCCGGTTCAAAAACTCCGGCTTGAAATGCCCATGCAACGCGTTCATGACCTGCTTCGAGGCTTCGGCGAACTCTTTTTCCGAGCGCAGGCCCTCAGCCTGCAAGAAAGACGACCCCAGGTTCGACGTCATAATGATGACCGCGTTCTTGAAATCCACCGTCCGGCCTTTGCCGTCCGTCAGGCGCCCGTCATCCATCATCTGCAACAGCACGTTGAACACATCCGGATGCGCTTTCTCAATCTCATCGAACAGCACCACCGCGTAAGGACGCCGCCGAATCTGTTCGGTCAGTTGCCCGCCTTCTTCGTAACCCACATATCCGGGAGGCGCGCCAATCAGCCGCGACACCGCGTGCTTCTCCATGTATTCGGACATGTCGATCCGCACCAATGCATGTTCATCATCAAACAGAAACTCCGCCAGCGCCCGCGCCAGTTCGGTTTTGCCCACGCCCGTCGGCCCCAGAAAAATGAACGACCCAATCGGCCGCTTGGGATCGCTCAACCCCGCCCGCGCCCGCCGGATGGCATTCGCCACCCGCTCCAGGGCCGCATCCTGCCCCACCACCCGCAGCCGCAGCCGGTCTTCCATGCTGACGAGTTTCTTGACCTCGCCCTCCAGCATCTTCGACACCGGAATCCCCGTCCATTTCGACACGATCCGGGCAATGTCCTCTTCGTCCACTTCTTCCTTCAGCATGCGCGTCTTGCCCTTGCCATCCATCTGGGCGCTGAGCTTGGCCAGTTCTTCTTCCGCCTGGCGCAGCAACCCGTAGCGAATCTCCGCTACCCGCTGCAAATTCCCCTTGCGCTCTTCCGCCTGCTCCTCGATCTTCAACTGCTCGATCTTTTCCTTCACCGCCCGCGAACGCGCGATCACATCTTTTTCCTTCTTCCAGTTCGCCTTGAGCGCCGTCGATTTCTCGCGAATCTCCGCCAGCTCCTTGTCGATCACTTTGAGCCGGTCCCTCGAGTTCGCATCGTCTTCCTTCTTCAAAGCTTGGCGCTCGATCTCCATGTGTGTTGCACGGCGCTCCAATTGGTCAATGTCCGTCGGCAGGGAATCAATCTGGATACGCAGCGATGCCGCCGCCTCATCCACCAAGTCAATCGCCTTGTCCGGCAGAAAGCGGTCGGAGATATAGCGATGCGACAAGGTCGCCGCCGCCACGATCGCCGAATCCTTGATCCTCACCCCATGGTGGACCTCGTAGCGCTCTTTCAACCCACGGAGGATCGCAATCGTGTCCTCAACATTCGGCTCACCCACGAACACGATCTGGAAACGGCGCTCCAGCGCCGCATCCTTTTCAATGTACTTGCGATATTCGTTCAGGGTCGTCGCGCCAATGGCGCGCAGTTCGCCGCGCGCCAGCGCCGGCTTCAGCATGTTGGAAGCATCAATCGCACCCTCCGCCGCCCCCGCTCCCACCAGCGTGTGCAGCTCGTCAATGAACAGAATTACCTGTCCCGCGGAATCTTCAATTTCCTTCAACACCGCCTTCAGCCGGTCTTCAAATTCGCCACGATACTTTGCTCCCGCCAGCATCGCTCCCAAATCGAGCGCCACCACGCGCTTATTCTTCAGCGCCTCAGGTACATCGCCCGAAATAATTCGCTGCGCCAGTCCCTCGACGATGGCCGTTTTGCCCACGCCCGGCTCCCCAATCAGCACGGGGTTGTTCTTGGTCCGGCGCGAAAGCACCTGCACTACGCGCCGAATCTCTTCATCCCGTCCAATGACCGGATCCAGCTTGCCACGCCGCGCCTGCTCCGTCAGATCTCGCGCATACCGCTCCAACGCCTGGTACTTGGCTTCGGGGTTTTGGTCAGTCACTTTCTGCGAACCACGCACCGAGGTCAGCGCCTTCAGAATCGCATCATAGGTCGCGCCATGGCGTGCCAGAATTTCTTGTGCCGCGCTGCGTTTGCCCTGCGTGGCCGCCAGCAGCAGATGCTCGGTCGAAACGTATTCGTCCTTGAAATTGGCTGCCTCTTTAAAAGCCCGCTCCAGCAGCTGATTGACGGCGGGCGACATGGTCGCCTGCGCGCTTTCTCCCAAAACCTTGGGCAAGCGGTCGATTTCTGCGTACACTTCGCTCAGGACTGCCTGCGGCCCAATGCCGATCTTCTCCAGCACTGGCGGCACAATGCCTTCCTTGTCTTCAATCAATGCGGCCAGCAGGTGCAGCGGCAACAGCTCCGCATTGCCGTGCTCCGAGGCCAGTTCATTCGCCCGCTGCACAGCTTCCTGCGCCTTCACCGTAAATTTGTCCCAACGAATTGCCATGATGAACTCCTAACCCCAGCATTCAGCTCTCAGCACTCAGCATTCAGCCCTGAGGGCACTTGCCGATTTCGACATCGGCACTGGCGGACTGAATGCTGACGGCTGAAAGCTGCCTTTCCCATGCTAAAACAAACGGGAGGCAAGCAGCGCCTCCCGTCCAAAGTGCCCCTCATAAAGCCGGAACTTACGCTGCCTTGCCCTTAGCTTCCAGGGTCTTCTCGCTGCCGACGCTGATCTTGATCTGCTTCGGCTTGGCTTCCGCCTTCTTGGCCAGTTTGATCTTCAACACGCCTTTCTCGTACTGCGCAGAAACGCTGTCTGCGTCCACCGTGTTGGGAAGAGTGAACGACCGGGTGAAGCTGCCATACTGCCGCTCCACACGCCGATAGTTCTCTTCTTTCTCTTCCTTTTCCAGTTTGCGCTCACCATGCACGGTGAGGGTGTTGTTCTCCAGCCGAACATCGATATCCTTCTCATCGATCCCCGGTACTTCGATCTTCAGCGTCACCTGCTGATCGTCTTCATACACATCGACTGCCGGCGCGAAACTGCTGGTGGTCAAGGCTTCCTCCCGGCCCTCGCCGACCGATTGTTGAAACAACCGGGTCAGCCGGTCCTGCAATGTATTCAGCTCACGGAACGGTTCCCAACGGGTAATCACAGTCATGACTGATTCCTCCTAAGAAATTTTCAAACGGCTCATTTCCAAGCTCTTGGATGCCGCGATTAGTATAAAGGAATCATAAAACATGAGTGTGTGATTGTCAAGTACCTAACATGCCTGTAAATCAATTGCTTACGTACATTATGATGCACTTCAAATATCCAGTTTCAGGCACATTTGCCAAAATTGGATGATCTCTGGCTTGCGTCCGGCTCTCCACGATTCGCAGTTCCCGATGGGCGTCGCTCCCAGCCTCCGCCACCACCGCCAGAAACTCCGCCGCGCTCACATGATACGAACACGAGCAGGTCACCAGAATCCCTCCCCGACGCAACATCTTCAGCGCCCGCAAATTCAGCTCCTTGTATCCCCTCAGCGCCGTCTCCAGGTCCCGCTTGCTCTTAGCGAATGCCGGAGGATCGAGCACGACCGCGTCATACCGCTGCCCACTCTTCGCATAGTCCCGCAGCACATCAAAGGCATTGCCCTCGATCCACTCCATCTGCCTGCCGTTTAATTCCGCGTTGCGGTCGGCAACCTCGAGGGCTGGCCGGGAGCTGTCCACCCCGGTGACTTTGCACCCGGCCTGCGCCAGGTGCAACCCAAAACCCCCGTGATAACAGAAAACGTCCAGCGCTTCACCCCGTGCGTACTGTGCCGCCGCAGCATAATTCTCCCGCTGATCCAGAAACGCCCCGGTCTTCTGCCCTTCCTTGACGTCGTAGTGAAACCGCACTCCATTCATCGAAAAGATGGTGCTGCTTTTCTCTCCCTGCGCCACACCTGAAGTCCGCGCCGGCAACTGCTCCAGCTCCCGGATCTTGGGTTCCACCTTTTCGCCGATCGCCGCGGGATGCAATTGCTCAGTCAGCTCTGCCAGCACTGTCTCCCGAACCGGATCGGCGTCGGTTGCCTGCGTCAGCACTTGAAACGACAGCAAATCGTTGTACCGATCCACGATCAACCCCGGCAGAAAGTCCGCTTCGCTGAAAATTACCCGGTAGGCGTCGGTGTTCTGCACCAAGCGTTCGCGATACTCCACGGCCGCCCGAATCCGCTCGCGCAGCAGCGCATGAAAGTCCTTTACCGCATCCCGGGAAATAAGCCGCACCGCAATCTGCGAGGCTGTGCTGTAAAACGCCGTGCCCAGAAACTTCCCGCGCTCATCGCAGGCCTGCACCACCGCGCCGGGCGCGACGCCATCGGCCGCCGCCACATCCGACCGGTACACCCAGACATGACCATGCTTAATCCGCTGGGCGCCACGGGAAGAAATTTTGACCTTGGGAAATTCCGGCGAATCGCCGGACTGGAAGACAGGGGATGGCATGAACAGATACTAACCGACGAAAGACTTGGCCGTTGAGCCGCGGAGCCGCGAAACAGACGTCAGCACGCCCCCTAACTCGCCGCCGGATGTTCCGCCGTAATCGCTTCTTCCTTCGCGTGCTTCGAAGGCGCCGCCGCCTCCACCCGCGCCAAATTCAAGTCCCGGTGCAATGCATCCAGCGTCGCCGTGGGCAGCTCGATGCCCCACTCGTCGATCTCCGGCTCAGGCCAGTGTCCGTTCAGCCGGATCGTTTCCCCCGTCAACTCCTCAGGAAACGCCAACCGGTACGCGCCTTCGCGTAGCAACGTGTCTCCAATCTTGCGTCCGCTGGCCGCGTCATAAATTCGCCGGCTCGATTCCGCTCCGCCGTTCACAAAGACCAGGAACACTTCGCCCTCGTCTCCGTGTATCGCCCGGTAATACCAGGCCTGGCTGGCCTCAATCTTGGGATGCGCCCGCCGCTTCCTGGTCGCCATCGCCGGGTGGTCGTGGCTGGGATCGTAATAAAGAATTCGCTGACAGGACTCGCAACTGACGAGTTTATCCGACCGCACCTCGTTGTAAGTCTGCGGTCGCAACATCACCTGGCAGGCCATACATTTCTGGTCTTTCACCTCAGAAATGCCGGTGCCGCGGTACTTCGCAACCCGGTCATACTGGCGTAGCACATCGGGATTCACTCCGCTTCGCGCACTCTCCCGCTTGGCGTTCCATTCCGCCATCTGCTTCTCATCCTCGGCGGTGCGCTCGCGGGCCTGAACCTTCTCTTTCTCAATTTCAGCCGTCTCAGCCTTCAATTTGGCCTCGGCCGCCTTCACGTCCTTTTCCCGGGCCTCGGCATTCACCATCAATTCCAGGATCTTGTCTTCGTTCGCGCGAATGTCCTGTTCCGCGAACTGGATCTCGTGCATCAACGCCTTGTATTGCTCGTTGGTCTTGACCTCGAGCGACTGATCCCTATACTTGGAAATCTTCTGCTGCGATTCCTGGATCGCAGTCTCATACTTGCGCCGGGCAGCCTCATCGGCCTTCACCGCAGTCTTGGCTTTGTCCAACCCCGCCTTGGTTCCCGCCAGTCTCTCCTCAATCGCCACCACCCGCTTGGGTAGAGCGGCAATTTCGTCCTTTAGACGCAATATCTCCCGGTCGGCACCTTGCAATTCGATGAGGTTTTGGATGTCGGAGACCATCTCTCTGAGCCTGATTTTATCACGCTTGGGCCGCCCACCCTTAAGCACACTGAGAACCGGGAACTGAGATCTGAGAACTGGTTCGAAATCCCCTGTGATCCTCTGTGCCCTCTGTGGTCATAGTTTTCCGAATCCGCGTTCATCCCTGCAGATCCGTGGCCACGTCTTTTCCCGGTGTCTCTGTAGTGGATGCTTTCGCTTTCCGTTGTACACTCTTCTCCCGGTCACTATGCTCATTCGGAGACTTCTCGTGAAATGCATTTGCCCCTTGATGCTCGCCTCTTTGCTCCTGGCCCCTCTCACGGTTGCCCAATCCGCCCCGCAAAAGCTCCTCACCATCGAGTCTGCCTTCGCCGAGGGCGGCATCACCGGCCGCCGTCCAGAATCCATTCAATGGGCGCCCAACAACTCAACTCTTTCCTTCATTCAGCGCGACGACTCCGGCGACCACGGTGAACTCTGGATTGTGGATGCCGCCACCGGACAAAATAACCTCCTGGTCAGCGAAACCAAGCTCGCCAAATTATCCCCGCCTCTGAACCGCCTGAAGGACGACCGCGAACGCGAACGCATCACCCGCTACCACGTCGAACCCTACCTATGGGCGCCCGATTCCAAGCATCTGATCTTCAATTCTCTCGGCCAACTCTGGCTCTACACCATCGCCAACGGCACTGCTGTCCTGCTCAGCGGATCGCCAGATCCCGCTGGAGATCCCAAGTTTTCTCCCAACGGCAACAAGCTCGCCTATCTGAGAAAGCACAACCTCTATGTTCGCCATCTCACTGACCCCGGCAATGCCCCAGAAGTCCAACTTACTCACACCTCGGAGAAAGAAGAGAAAGACGAAACCCTGCTGAATGGCGAAGTGGACTGGGTGTATGCCGAGGAGCTCTCCGTCCGCAGCAACTACTTCTGGTCTCCCGACGGCCACGACATCGTCTTCCTGCAAATGGACGAATCCAAGGTGCCCGCCTACCCCATCGTCAACTGGATGCCCACGCACCCGACTGTCGACATGGAGAAATATCCCAAGGCCGGTGATCCCAATCCCGTCGTGCGCCTGGGTGTCGTCAGCGCCTCCGGCGGCAAGCCAAAGTGGATCTCGCTGACCAAAGATTCCGACATCTACATTCCACGCTTTGGTTGGGTGCGCGATGGCCTGCTCTGGGCCCAGGTCCTCAACCGCGCCCAGGATACCCTGGACCTCTATTTTGTGGACACGCAATCCGGCCGTTCGCACAAAGTATTGACCGAGACCGCTCCCGACGCCTGGGTCTACGTGAACGACGATTTCAAAGTCCTGAAATCAGGTGACCGTTTCCTCTGGTCCAGCTGGCGAGATGGCACCACGCAACTCTATTTGTACAGCTTCGATAAAGAAAAACCGCTCGCTTCCGATGCCCGCCTCGAACGCCAGCTCACCAAGGGGGATTTCGAAATGCTCGGCGTCCAGGGTCTCGACGAGACCGCCGGTCTGGTCTACTTCCTCTGCAATAAAGATGATCCCCGCCAGCGCCAGCTCTACTCGGTAAGGCTCGACGGCTCAGGATTGCAGCGTGTCTCCCGCGAAGAAGGCACTCACGCCGCCATCTTCGCCGACGATGGCAAGCACTATTTCGACATGTTCTCCGCGTTCATGACCCCGCCGCGACTTTCCGCGTGCAGCTCGGCCGGCGTATGTAACCAGGTCTGGAATTCGCGAAATGTCGACGCCTATGGCCTGACCCCACCCCAGTTCCTCGAATTTAAGGCCAACGACGGCACCACGCTCTACGGCGAACTGCTGCTTCCGTCCGCCGTTGCCGACACCGCCAAGATTCCGCTGATCGTTAACATTTACGGCGGCCCTGCCGCACAGCTGGTTCAGAACACTTGGATCCAGGACTGGTCCGGCTCATCCGGACTCTTCCATCAAATCCTCGCCCGCCAAGGCTTCGCCATTTTCACCGTGGATAATCGTGGCACCCCCGCCCGTAATCGCAAATTCCAGGCCGCCGTTCGCCACCAATTCGGCGCCATCGAACTCGAAGACCAGCTCGCCGCCCTCGATCAGCTCTTCGCGCAATACCCGCAGCTCGACCACACCCGCGTCGGCATCTGGGGATGGAGCAACGGCGGCTCCATGACCCTCTACGCCATGACTCACTCCGACGTCTTCAAGGCCGGCGCCGCGGTTTCGCCCGTCACCACTTGGCGCAACTACGATTCCATCTACACCGAACGCAGCAACGGTCTTCCCACCGACAAAACCAGCACCAGCTACACTGATCTCGATCTCGCCAAGGTTGCCGGCAAGCTGCACGGATCGTTGCTGCTCCTTCACGGCACCAGCGACGACAATGTCCATTTCCAGAACAGCATCCAGATGGTCGAAGCCCTGGTCGAGGCCGGCAAGCAATTCCGCTTCATGGCCTATCCCAGCAAGACTCACAGCATCGCCGGCGCCACCGACCAAACGCATCTTTTCCATCTAATCGAAGACCACTTCCTGCGCGAGTTGAAGTAGGAATATAAGAAATGATGGAGGACGGTAGTCAGATTCTGCTTTTCTTTGCGACCTCTGCGGCTGTTCTTAGCGACCTTTGCGGTTAAAGGTTTCCTGAGAATCCGTGTTGATCCGCGCAAATCCGTGGCCCAAGTTTCCTTTGTGCACCTCAGTGTCCATGCAATATGTCACACTAACCCCATGCACCGCCTGACCCTCGGCAACTTCGAACTCACCGCCATCTCCGACGGCACCTACAACCTGGACGGCGGCGCCTTCTTCGGCGTCGTCCCCAAATCCCTGTGGCAAAAGAAAGTCACCGCCGACGATCGCAACCTGATTTCCAGCGGACTAAACTCCATCATCGTTCGCACCGGAGAAAAGACCATCCTGATCGAAACCGGCATCGGCAACAAGCTCAGCGAAAAGATGGTCAAAATCTACGGCCAGCCCGCCCAGCTTCTTTCCAATCTCACCGCCGCCGGCATTGCGCCCGAAGACATCGACATCGTTATCAACACTCACCTCCACTTCGACCATTGCGGATGGAACACCATCCTCCGCGGCTCAACCGTCGTCCCTACCTTTCCCCGCGCGAAATATTATGTTCAAGAAGGTGAGTGGCAATATGCGCAGAAGCCGAGCGAGCGCGACGCCATCAGCTACATCAGCGCCAACTATGACCCGCTAGTCGCGAGTGGCCAAATGCAGCTACTAAAAACCGACCAGGAGATCGTTCCCGGCATTTCCGTCGCGGCCTTTCCCGGCCACACTCGCCACATGCAGGCCGTAATTCTCCACAGCGAGGGCAAAACCGCGTGTTACATTTCCGACCTGATCCCCACCACCTGGCACCTCGACCTCACCTGGGGCATGTCTTTCGATCTATTCCCGCTCGAAACCATCGCCAGCAAGAAGCGTTACTACGCCCAGGCAATTCCCAAGAAATGGCTGACACTTTTCACCCACGATCCCAACACACCCTGGGCCTGCATAGAGAAAGATGAAAAGGGAAAGATGGTGGCAAGTCCTCTGTGATCCCCTGTGCCCTCTGTGGTTAAGGTTTACGAAACTGAGAACTGGGAACCGAGATCTGAGAACTGGTTCGAAACCTTCTTCTAGAAATCTGCTCGCCGAGGGATGGTCCAGAGTTGCCCACCAGCGTCGCAAGTCTTACGCCGCAAGTCGTCCTTCTGTTGGTTCAGCAGGAACGTACGGAAAGGTCGTCGTCGGCTTCGACGTGACCGACTCCTTGCCGATCCCGAGGCTAATGGGACTGTTCGCCGCGATGGAGAACATGACGTTTGGCGCGTTGTCGATGAGCGACCGGCCGTTCCATTCGGCAAACCCGAATGCAGCCCGTGTGCCGACCTCATACGGCAGCGTTTGTCGAAGGTCAACTCGGCACAATGGCTCAATTGAGAAGAGCCTAATCAACGATTTCTACCCATCTCCAGCAGCGGCACCTTACAATACCTCCTCACCGGTGTAGCATGAACCTTTCAACTCTGATTGCACTCGCTCTGCTGCTCACATCTTCCATGTCCGCCGCCATGTCAGCTCAAGACCGCTCCAGCGCCCGCTCCATGGTGGTCACCCGCTATGGCATCGTCGCCACCAGCCACGTGCAAGCGTCAGTGGCGGGTGCTGAGATTCTTGAGCGCGGAGGCTCCGCCGTTGACGCCGCCATCGCCGCCGACGCCACACTCGGCGTGACCGAACCCATGATGAACGGAATGGGTGGCGATCTCTTCGCCATTTACTGGGAGGCCAAAACCGGCAAGCTCTACGGCCTCAACGCCAGCGGATGGGCTCCCCGCGGCCTGACTATCGCCCATGTAAGAGCCCAAGACGCGACCGCCATGCCGCTCGGCGGCATCGACTCCGTGACGGTTCCCGGTGCAGTAGCAGGCTGGCAGGCGCTCCACGAACGCTTCGGCCACCTCGCCTGGAAGGATCTTTTCCAATCCGCAATTTTCTACGCCCAAGACGGCTATCCCGTTCCTGAAATCATTGCCTCCTACTGGAACGACGCCGCCGATTGGGTCGGAAAAGATTCCGAAGGCCGCCGCATCTTTCTGCCCAATGGCAAGCCTCCAGCAGTTGGACAAGTATTCCAGAATCCCGATCTCGCGAGAGCATTGCAACTTGTCGCCCAGAACGGCGCAGCCGCCTTTTACAAAGGCGACATTGCCCGCGCCATCTTGAGCACGTCGCAAAGTCTGGGTGGAACCATGGCAGCCGATGATCTGGCGGAGTTTTCTCCAGAATGGGTCGATCCTATTTCCACCACCTATCGCAACTGGACCATCTACGAACTTCCTCCCAACGGGCAAGGCATGGCTGCGCTCGAAATGCTGAATATCATGGAAACGTCTTCGCCATCGCCCGACGGCCCGCTCAGTGTCGCCGAGCTGCATAAGAAGATCGAAGCCATGAAGCTCGCCTACGCCGATCTCGGCCGCTACAACGCCGATCCCAGATTTGCGAAAGTCCCAGTCAAAGGAATCCTGTCGAAGCAATACGCTCGTCAACGCGCCCAGCTAATCGACGCCGCCAAGGCCAACTGCGAGGTCAACGCCGGCGCTCCGCCCACCAGTGACACCACATATCTTTCCGTAGTCGATCGCGAGGGCAACATCGTCTCCCTGATTCAAAGCAATTACGAAGCCTTCGGATCGGGCATCGTAGTGCGCGGCATGGGATTCGCGCTTCAAGATCGTGGCGCCCTGTTCTCGCTCGACCCCGCGTCTCCCAATGCCCTCGCCCCGCGCAAGCGCCCGTTCCACACCATCATTCCTGCTTTCATGGAGCACGGCGACCAACACATCGGCTTCGGCATCATGGGAGGAGCCAACCAGCCGCTAGCCCACGCCCAATTCGTCTCCAACGTAGTCGACTACGGCATGAATATTCAGGAGGCACTCGAGAGTGCTCGTTTCACCGTCAGCGAAGATCGTGGATGCAACATCGTGATCGAGTCACGGGTACCGCCCGAGGTACGGCAAAAACTCACCGCCATGGGACACAAACTCGACGTGCGCCGCGAATACTCGACTGCCATGGGCCGCGGCCAAGCCGTCCTGCACGACGCGAAAGCCAAAGTAAACTACGGAGCCTCCGACCCCCGCGCCGACGGCGCGGCTGTGCCGGAGTCGCCGATACGTTGAAAACAGGAGCCTTTACTCGCCATCCGAATGGCCAGTCGATGAATCTAATAACCCATGCGAGTGCCAAAGCGCCTCTTCGGTTTCATTGCTACTTTTCAGGTTTTGCTTCTCCTAACCCATCTTTTCCTCTATAAGACTTGGACATTCTCGCCAACACAAACTGCTCATGGCTCTCTGTGGCTCCAACTCCCACTCGGCTTCCTGTCGGTAAGCTTTGTAGCCGCGTCGTTGCTCGCCTGGCGGTATACCAACGCCGTTCTGCGCGCGTTTTACCGGGCTGCCGCGGTTTGGCTGGGCTTGCTGACTTTCTTCTTCCTAGCAGCGGTATCTTCCTGGATTGTTTTCGCAGCCGCGCGCCTGGCCGGCCTCGACATGAACTTCCATCGGCTCGTCGAAGTGCTGTACGTCGCCGCCGCAGTAACCGGCCTCTACGGAGTCTTCAATGCTGGCTGGACTCGAATCACGCGAACCACTGTGCGGCTCGCCAACCTGCCGGAAGCCTGGCGCGGCCGCAAAGCCGCGCTGATCAGCGATGTCCATCTCGGCCACGTGCGCAACCGCAGCTTTCTGCGCCGCATGGTCGCCAAGATTCTCAAAGAGGCGCCGGACGCAATTTTCATCGCCGGAGATCTGTACGACGGCACCGCCATCGATGCACACCATGCCGCCGAACCGCTCAGCGACCTGAAAGCGCCCCACGGCGTTTATTTTGTCGCCGGTAACCACGAGCAATTCGGCGACGACAGCAGATA
>JBAWFN010000076.1:0-17286 GCA_049591935.1 Terriglobales bacterium
CCCGAGGGCAGCATCTTCATCCTCGGAGTCCTGGTTCTCATCGCCCTTATTATTTATTTCACTCTGCCAGGCAGTCGTTATGGACGTGCGTCCCGAGCTCTCGAATAGCTCAATTTCCCGCGTCACTGTCGGCTTTGCGTTCCAAAGAGAGCCGTGGTACTGTATATACATATTTGCCATTACGGAGGACGCCGTAGAATTCACGTGGGACGAACGGAAGAACCGGGTCAACCAGCAAAAGCACGGCGTTAGTTTTGAGACCGCCATCCTGGTCTTTGATGACCCTTACAACCTGACCCGGCAAGACCGCGAAGTGGAGGGCGAGCCGCGCTGGCAGACGATTGGAATGGTAAAGGGCGTTCATATGCTGCTCGTCGCCCACACCGTAAGCGAGGACGAAGAAGTGGTCCACATTATTTCGGCAAGAAAGGCAACCCGCAGAGAACGGAGCATCTATGCGCAAAGTAACTAAGAATGGGAAAGTGAAGCGAATGTCGGGACGGGCTCTCGCTCTTCGACAGAAGAGGGAACTGGCCACTCTGGCCGCGCTGCCTGATCATCAGATCGATACTTCGGATATCCCGGAGCTTTCGCCCGGCGCATGGAAGAATGCGGTTCGAGGCCGGTTCTATCGCCCTGTGAAGCGGGCGGTTTCTATGCGGATTGACGCCGACGTGGTCGCATGGCTGAAGAAGCGGGGCAAAGGATATCAGACCCGGGCGAACAGTATCTTGCGACAAAGCATGCTGGAGGATACGAAGCGGGTTTGAGGTGTTGTTTCGGCCCACCTGCCCAGGACATGTCCGGCGGTTGTCCCAGAATTCAGTAGTGTCGCGCCGCCTGGACCTGCGTCATCGGCGTTACCGCCGCCCGGCAGGCGGGGCACAGCGTGCTGTCCTTCAGGTCGATCCACTCCACCGCATGGGAGGAAGCCATCACACAGCGGTAGTCATCGCAGTGGGTCAAGCTAAGAGTATGTCCTAATTCATGTACGGCTTCCTTCAGGAGGCGTTCACGGAACAGTTCATAATCGGGCGCCAGGCCATAGAACTCCTGGCGCAACCGGTGAGCCGAGACCACGGCGCAAGGGCCGCCCACCTGGGCCTCGCCGAAAACAAAAGTGAGAATCGGAATATAAAGATCGACAGCGCTTACACCGAGCATTCGCCAGGAATCTGCGGCAAGGAAAGTCTGCATGCGCTTCAGGATTTCGGACGAATGGTACTGCTGGCGCTCTCCATGAAACGCGAACTCGGGATCCAGCCGGACGGGCAGCACGTTACAGGGAGCGAGAAAAGTCTCTTCGATGGCAGGGCACAGATCCTTCAGCAGCCTGTCCTCCACATTCCCGATCGGCAACAGTTGCAGCGGCTTCATCGCGTGCCTTCACCGGGTTTCAACCGGAGTGCGAGTCCAGCCGTATTTCTTCAGCTTGTGGTACAGCGTAACCCGGTCGATGTCCAGTATCTCCGCAGCATGGCTCTGATTGCCTCCACATTCCTCGACCACTCGCAGAATGTGGGCCCGTTCCATTTCCTCCAGCTTCTTGCCCGAGCCGCCGGAGCCAGAGACGGTCTGCGGCTTGAAGATGAAATCGGCTTCGTGCAGCTCCGGCTCTTGCCCGACAACCATGGCGCGTTCGACCGCGTTCTCCAGTTCACGAACGTTGCCCATCCAGGGTTGTTCCTGGAGGTGGTTCATGGCCTCAGGCGAAACCCGGGTGATGCGCTTGTTCATCGCCAAAGAGAACTTGCGGACGAAGTGCTCCACCAGTACCGGGATATCCTCCCGGCGCTCGCGCAGCGGCGGCAGTTCTATGCGGAAGACGTTGAGCCGGTAGAAAAGATCGGGACGGAACTTGCCCTCTTCGATCAAGGTTTCGAGATTCTTGTTGGTAGCAGCGATGCAGCGGAAGTCCACCTTGATGATCTGGTTGCCGCCCACCCGGGTGATTTCGCGTTCCTGCAACACCCGCAGCAGATCGGTCTGTGTCTTGAGGGTGATGTCGCCGATCTCGTCGAGAAAAATCGTTCCGCCCTCGGCGATTTCGAATTTGCCTTTCTTGCGGTACTGCGCGCCCGTGAAGGCCCCTTTTTCGTGTCCGAAGAGCTCGCTTTCCAGAAGCGTCTCCGTCAAAGCGCCACAGTGAATGACGACCAACGGGTGAAACCTCCTTGTGCTGGCTTGATGGATCGCGCGCGCCACCAGTTCCTTCCCGGTGCCGCTCTCTCCCGTGACCAGCACCGTGGCGTCTGTAGGACCCACGGTCTCAATCGCGTCGAAGACTTTGCGCATGGGTCCGCTCTGTCCGATCAGTTCCAGCGGGCGCGCGACTTCGGCAACGGTCTCGCGCAGCAGCACATTCTCCTGGGCGGTGCGTTTGTGCGCCAGGGCGTTCTTCAACAGGTGCGCAATCTCGTCCGGATCCAGCGGCTTGGTGACGTAGTCATAAGCGCCGTTTTTGAGCGCTGCGACCGCGGTCTCGACCGAGGCATAGCCGGTCATAATGATCACCATCAACTCGGGGTCGATCTCGTGCATGCGTCGCTGCAGTTCGATGCCATCGGTCCCGTGCATTTTGATATCCACCAGGGCCGCATCCCAGCGTTGTTCCGCCAGTCGGGTCAGTGCGTCGCTCGCGTTTTCTACGGTCGTTACTTCGTAGCCTTCTTCGCGAAACCATTTGCCCAGCGAGTCGCGCACACTCAGTTCATCGTCCACGATCAGCAGTTTTCCTTGTGTGCTCATGTCAATCACCTCACCTTCATCGCGACATTTCCAGCTCCGACGGCCGCCAGGGAAGCGTCAGCGGCGTGGCGTGGCAGGGTCACGGTGAACGTCGTGCCCCGGCCCAGTTCAGATGCGACCTCGATGCGTCCGTTATGCCGCTCCACGATGCCGCGACTGATTGCCAGGCCCAGCCCGACTCCGTGTCCACTCTCCTTGGTCGTAAGAAACGGTTCAAAAATCTGGGGCAGCACGTCAGGAGCAATGCCCGCGCCATCGTCGCGCACTTGGATTGTGGTTTCTGTTCCGTCGCCACTCAGCCCAGCCTCCATCCAAAGATTGCCGCCGCGGGGCATGGCGTCGATCGCATTCATGACCAATGCCAGAAAGACTTGTTCCATCTGCGCAGGATCGCAAGCCACACGTGGCAGGTCTTCAGCCAGCTTCAGTTGCAGATGGATTCCGCCCAACTCCAGTTGATGCCGCACCAGCAGCAGGCAACGATCAATCACTTCCCGCAGGTCGGTAGGCTCCACGTTCATGGGTGCAGTTCGCGAAAGCACCAGCAGGTTCTTGACCAGTTCCCCGCAGCGCCGGCTTTCGGCGGCGATCAGGTCCAAGCACTCCATCGTCTCCCCGCGTTTTTCGCGCTCGGCTTGCCCCGTCCCAACCCACTTCCGCAACAATTTGGCGTATGTCAGAATCCCTGATAGAGGGTTGTTCACTTCATGCGCCACCACCGCCGCCATCTTCCCGATGGAAGCCATTTTCTCTACATGCAGAACGTGATCATGGGCGCGCTTGAGTTCCTTCGTCTTCTGCTCGACCCGATCTTCAAGCGTCTTTGCCCAGGTAACAATTTCTTCGTTCGCGCTGCGCAATTGCAGACTCATCCCGTTGAATGAATGCGCCAGATCACCCACCTCGTCGTGGGATCCTACCTCGATCTGGTAGCCAAGCTCTCCATCGGAGAGATGTTCGGTGCCATTCTTCAGCGCCTGGATCGGCTTGCCGACCACTCGCCACACGAATACCCAACTCAACACCGCCACAATCAGCACCGCCCCCGCCGTGTAAAGCAGCATTCGAGCGCTGCTGTCCGCAAGTTGAACGTCAGTTTTCGCCAGGGAAAGGTTTGTGTCCAGCACACCCAGAACCTGCTGGCCCGCAGCATGCGCGTGGCAGTCGGCGTTCGAGCAGCCCGGTTGATTCTCGATCGGAGTGATGATTCCCAGCACCCGCTGGCCGCCGCCATTGCGATAGATGCGAAAGCGGTCGGGGCGATTCAGGCGCGCGAGCGGCTGCGACTGGGTGTGGCAGCCATAGCAGGCCTCCGCCTTCTTGTCGAGAACATGGCTGACCTCGGTCGGGTCAGTGGAATAGCTGATCCGGCCCTCCTGATCGAAGACGCGGACCTTGACCATGCCGGGCTCGTCCGCGATGGTTTGAATCGCGTGGTACAGTCCCTCGCGATCATTGCGCAGCATGTAGTAGGTAGTGCTGCGCCGGATTACGTCGCTCACCCGCTCCGCGCTGGCCAGCGTGGCTGCTTCCAGGTGTTGGCGGTGCAGGCGGATATTCAAATAACCGAGCAGCGCAAAGATTACGATCATGACCGCCAGCAGAGATCCAATCAGTTTGGCGCTGATGCTGTTGGTCAGCCGCTTCCGCCGCAAATCGCCGCGAATTGGTTCAATCTCCGGCATGGCCTAATACCGCGGTTGCAGCCACAGGTCTGATTTCGGTTCGAGGGCGCCGCTCCGCCCGATGGTTTTCCTCTGGGAAGATAGGCAGATACTTCACCGCCAGCCCGAACAGAGCGAAGCCCGACGCGATGATCATCAGGGTCACGGAAAACTCCGTCCACTTGGGCAGGTAGTGATGTCCGACGTATGTCTCAAAGCCGGTGAGGCTGACATTGAGGCGGTTAGTGATGAATCCGAGCAGACTGATGATGGAAGCGAGATACAACCCGTTCGGCGATAGCCTGACCTTCTTGAAGCTGAGCATGGTGATGGGAATCACGAATGCCAGCATCAGTTCGAGCCACAGAAAGTACGCTTCGTAGCTGGGTTTTATGATTTGTCCCAACATGTCGCGATGGAAGTAATCCTCGAAGCGCAACAGGGCGTTGACCCAGAGAGCCACCAGCAACGCTCCTCCCAGTTCGACCAAAACCGGCAGTTCCAGGTGCCGGCCGAAGGCTTTCGCACTCTGGGTGGATTCGAAGATGGTCATGGCCAGACCCACGGCAATCGCCGAGCCGAAAAACAGGAAGGGCAGCGCCGGCGTGTACCAGAAGGGATGCAGCTTGCTGGGCATGATCAGATAAAGCGACCCCAGCGAACTCTGGTGCAGCGTCGAGAGCAAGATGCCTAGAACGACCAGCACGGCGTAGATTTTCTTAATCCACTTGATGGGAGTTCTCAGGTTGAAGCGCTCCAAAACATTGGGAAGAAATTCGAAAAAGAGCACAGTGGTGTAAGCCATCACACACATTCCCACCTCGAACATGACCGAGTGGGGGTTCATGTAGATGAGCTGATGCCAGATGTACCAGGGACGGCCGAGATCGAATAACAGCCCAACGATAAAGAGCAGATAGCCCAGAAACGCCGTCAACACCGCAGGCCGCACCACGCTATGCAGGCGCTGGACATTGAACAGATACACCGCGCCGATCACACAGAAACCGCCAGCCGCGAGCATGACCCCACACAGGCAGTCGAAACCGATCCAGAGCCCCCAGGGAAACTGGTCCGTCATGTTCGAAACCGCACCCAAGCCATAGAAATAGCGAATGAATGCGGAGTACAGGCCCAGACCCATGATCACGATGAATACAATCTTCCAGAAGCTCAGCTTGATCTTCATCGCGCACTCTCGTTCTTTTCTTCTGCTTCAGCGGCAGCCACTTCTTCGCGGCGATGTGAGATCCAATAAATGCCCCCCAAAACCAATGACCACACCGGGATAAAGTCTGGAATTTTCGACATCACTCGCCCGGTGTATTCCGGCATGGGCGTGTCGCCGATCTTGGCAGACGCCGGATAACCAAACTCCTCAACGTTGGCGCTGGAAAGAATGAAGACCGAGGTTCCACCAACCTCGTGAAGACCGTAAATACGCGGCTGGTAGTTCGAGGGATTCTGACGAATTCGATCCTGCGCTTCCTTAATAAGCTCGTCGCGTTCACCGAACTTGGTGGCTCCGGTCGGACAAATTTCGGCACAGGCCGTCTGCTTGCCGGCCAAGACGCGATCCGGGCACATAATGCACTTGCGGACCCGCGGATTCAGCGACTGCCATTCATACTTCGGCTGGGCGAATGCGCAAGCCACCATGCAGTAACGGCAGCCAATGCACTTCCAGACGTCGTATACGACTGGACCCTCTTTGGTCTTGTGGAAGGCCCCCACCGGACACGCCGATGCACACGCGGGATGCTCACAGTGCATGCATAACCGGCGCATGAATTTGTCGTCCTTTGTCAAAACTACCGTGTACTTATGTTCTGATTGCACCGATTCGGCTGCCACTTTGTCGTCGTACGGCAGCTTGTTTTGTTGCGCACAGGCAGCTTCACACTGTTTGCAACCGATGCACAAGGTCGCGTCATACAGCAGAGCTTTACTCATGGGAAATGCCCCTCGTCGTTCCCCAGCGGGACTTCCGTTCCTGGGGAATGAAATACGACGTGAACGTTTGCTGGGACGGCCCAGACTTCGGAACCGTGCAGGGCCCCTTGGGCGGGCCTGCGGGCAAAAAGAAACCGGGCCCGGAGAGGTGAACATCCGGACCCGTGGGGACTGTTCCATGGGGGAAGGCGACCGGGGGAGGAGTTTTCCGGCTAGCTACGGATCGGCCGTTTTTCCGTTCCGTCCGCCGAATTGAGCCGGACATCTTCATACTCCCCTTACGCCATCCTCGGCCGCGGTCCGTTGGTTTCTGACGGCGACGGTGCGGCAAAAGGAACAGCCAATCACTTCTGTAAGCTACGAATGTAGGTCACAATCATCTTCACCTGGTCGGGCGCCAGAGTCTTTACCATGCCCGGGTGCTTCGGTTTCTCTACAACCGCCTTGGTCATGTCATCATCCGAAGTCTTCTTGGCTTCGTCTGAAATCAGGCTCGGAATCTTGGCGGCGGGCTTGCCCGCGGCATCCACTCCGTGGCAGGCGGCGCATTTGGTTTTGTAGAGGCTTGCTCCGTCATCGGCGGCCCAGGACAGATTGGGAATCAGAATGAACAGGGCCACCGCGATTGTCATCACCAGCATCACCAGCTTTGTCGTCTTCATGATTTCGTTTCCTCTCCTTGTAAAGTCTTGCAACTCTATGAAAGCAGCGGTTGCTCTCGCAATCGTACCGCGTGTTGCGAAAGTAATCACCGATCAAATCACTTCCAAGAACGTATGTAAGAGAACTCAGCAGCTACATGGCTGCCTAGTTGAGAGTTTCAACGTTTTAGGGGTAAGGACGCAGTGATCCCCGTCACCCAAACTTGTGACTTAAGGCTGTGTGTAACTAGTTGACCAGGGCAAACTTAGCGTTCCTCGATCACACCAGCCCGTGACCGCCATCACCGCGTCGCTCGCAAGACGGAGAGACAATCTTTCCCAGTGAGATGAGGCCATGCCGATACTCATAACGGCTCTGCCCGCAATGGCGCTATTTGGCCTCGTTGGGTTCCAGTTGGTAATGGCAATGATCCCGGAACATGCCCGGTACCTATCTGTGACTTCCGGCTGTGCCTCCACCCTTAATCCAAGCCTTTATAGACCGCGCGGCGAGGATGCCCCGAAAGCAAATCGATTCCCAAAAAAGGAGAAAGTTCATGAGCACGCTTGCACTAGATAAGAAAGCCGACCTGGCCGGACCGGGAATCGGCGATTACAGAGAATTGGAAAAAGCTCTACCGCGGAGTTACCGCGCTTTGCTGAGTCCGAGGGAAACGCAGCAGGCCATTTTCCATCTCAAACGCTACATCGAAGACCACCTTTGCGAAGAGCTCAACCTGATGATGGTCGAAGTGCCGCTCATCGTGGATGTGGAGAGCGGTGTCAACGACATGCTGGATCGTGATGGCTCGCGCACCCCGATTCAGTTCCATATCTCGAATGATCGCAACCTGCATCCCGTCGACGCCCAAGTGGTGCAAGCTGCCACCAAGTGGAAACGCCTTGCCCTCAAGGAATTCGATTGCAGAGTGGGCGAGGGCATCTGCACCGACATGCGTGCCGTTCGCAAGGACTATTTCCTGGATCACGATCATTCCGCCTACGTAGATCAATGGGACTGGGAGCGCGTGATCGTTAACGAGCAACGCAATCTCGACTTCTTGAAGGCAGTGGTCAGCAAGATCTGGAAAGTGATCGTCGGAGCCGAAAAATTTGCCCAATCCCTGTTCCCGCAATTGAAAGACTTCCGCTATCCCGATCTACCGGAAGAGTTGATGTTCCTGCATGCGGAGGAACTCCTCGATATGTATCCTCACCTGCCACGCAAGCAGCGCGAGACTGCGGTGCTGCAGAAGTATCCGGCAGTGTTCATCATCGGAATTGGCTGGCCATTGAAGGATGGTTACCCTCACGAAATGCGCGCCGCCGATTATGACGACTGGGTCACCGACACCCACGATCAGACCGGCGAAGACACGCATGGCCTGAACGGCGACATCCTAGTATGGAACTCGGTTACCCAGCGGCGCCATGAACTGACCTCGATGGGTGTCCGGGTCACAGCCGAGACCTTGAAGAAGCAGCTCACCATGGCCAATCAACTGGACTTCATGCAATTGCCCTATCACCGGGCGATCCTGGACAACCAGCTTCCGCTTTCGATCGGTGGTGGAATCGGGCAGTCACGTACTTTGATGCTGTTACTCCGCAAAGCTCATCTCGGAGAAGTCAGCGTCACCGTATGGCCGAAGATCCTGAAAGAGATGTGCGCCGGGAAGAATATCTTCGTGCTGGAGTAAATTGGTTCTGGGGAAAGCCAAGGGGATAGTCGAGGTGACTATCCCCTTGCCCTTTGCCCATCAGGAATTCCCGTATTGGGTTCTCTGATTCCATTCCAGCCCAGCGCGTTCTGTAAGTCTCTTTAAAGTCTCACTCTCTTGTCGCCGATAAACTCACCAGCAAAGTTCGGGGAATTTCCATCTCGTACCGTCTCTGGGTTGGAGAATCGAGCCTATGAAAGAAAATGCAATCACACCCGAGTCCCAAGAAAAGAGTCTTAGGGCCCTCGGCCTGGACAACCTTGGCCGCGTCTATTGGGATTTGCCCACCTCAGCGCTTTACGAAGAGGCCATTCGGCGTTATGAGGCATCTTTGAGTCACCTTGGACCGCTGGTGGTACGCACCGGCCAACACACCGGCCGCCTGCCCCACGACAAGTTTCTCGTCCGCGAACCTTCCAGCGAAAGCAAAATCTCCTGGGGCAAGATTAACCGCCCGATGGCGCCGGATAAATTCGACGGGCTCAAACACCGGCTCTGCGCCTATCTTCAGGGCAAAGATATTTTCATTGAGAACTGCTATGCCGGTGCGGACGAGCACTATCGCCTTCCCATACGCATCATTAGCGAACGCGCCACCGCCGCCCTATTTGCCCGCACCATGTTTATCCGCGAACTGGACTTGGAAAAACTGGCCAAACACGTCCCGGAATTCACCGTGCTGCACGCTCCCAACTTCCACGCCGACCCGGAAATTGACGGCACCCATTCGGAAGCCTTCGTGCTGATGCACTTCGGAAAGAAGCTGATTCTCATTGGCGGCACGGCCTATGCCGGGGAAATCAAGAAATCGATTTTCACGGTGATGAATTATCTGCTGCCGCAAAAGGGGGTCATGGCCATGCATTGTTCGGCCAACTATGGCAGCGACGAAAACGATGCCGCCATTTTCTTCGGTCTTTCCGGCACCGGAAAAACTACGCTGTCCGCCGATCCTGGCCGCACTTTGATTGGCGACGACGAGCATGGCTGGAGCGATCACGGCGTCTTCAATTTTGAAGGCGGCTGCTACGCCAAAGTCATCAAACTCTCACGCGAAGGCGAGCCCGAGATCTACGAAACCACCCGGCGCTTCGGAACGCTTCTTGAAAACGTCGCCATGGACATGCGCACCCGGCACGTCGATCTGGATGACGCCTCGCTCACCGAAAACACTCGCGCCGCTTACCCCATCACCCACATTCCAAATATGACCCGCAGCGGCAAAGCGGGACATCCCAAGCACGTCATTATGCTTACCTGCGATGCGTTTGGCGTTCTTCCCCCGGTGGCACGTCTGACGCCCATGCAGGCCATGTATCACTTCCTTGCCGGCTATACGGCAAAGGTAGCGGGCACAGAGGCCGGAATCAAAGAGCCGCAGGCAACCTTCAGCGCCTGCTTTGGAGCGCCGTTTATGGCGTTGCCGCCCACCGTTTACGCCAAACTACTCGGTGACAAGATTGCCAAACACAACGTCGAAGTGTGGCTCATCAATACCGGCTGGAGTGGCGGGTCTTACGGACAAGGCCAGAGAATCAAGCTCGGATTCACTCGCGCCATGGTCAAAGCTATCCTCTGTGGTGCGCTCAGAAACACGGCCACGCAACCCGATCCGATTTTCGGATTTGCCGTGCCGCGGTCATGTCCCGGCGTGCCGGACGAAATTATGATCCCCCGCGACACCTGGAAGGACAAGGCGGCCTATGACCGCAAGGCGCGCGAACTGGCGGCGATGTTTGAGAAGAATTTCACGGAAAATGCCAGTGATGCCCCGGAAGAAATCAAGAAAGCTGGCCCCAGGCAACTAGCTGTTGGGAGCGCCGTCTAACCTTGCGCTCGTCGAGCACCAACCTCTTGAACGCTAGATGAGTTAAAATCCGGCCAATCAGAATGCGCTCGCACTTCAGAAGGCTGTGCCCATGATCGACATCGCTCGCCTGTTTCAAGCATTTCTTGCTCCCGCCTTGTTTGTTTCCGCAACCTCCTTGCTGATTCTCTCGATCAATGTCCGGCTGATGGGCATCGTAAGCCGATTGCGCCAGTACGTGCACGCCAGGCACGACGCCGCCAGGAATAACCGCGTGCAAGAGGCGGAAGCCTACACGGCGCAAATTGGTTTGATCGAGCAGCGTGCGGAAATGATCCGGCGTTGCTTCCTTCTGGTGCTCATTTCTCTGGCTGGGACGATTGCTTCTTGTCTGTTTCTCGGTTTTGGTCTCTACTGGGAGAGAGCCGCGATGGTGGCGGTCGTCGTCTTCGTTCTAGCCATGATCTGCTTGCTGGCTGGGACCTTCTACTATATCCATGAAGTCATCGTGTCGCTGAGCTCGGTGCACAATGAGACCCGCGATTCGCGGTTTATGGATCTCGGCACGCCACCCGAGATCCGCGGCCACCATCCGCTCTGATGGACCTGTTGGGATCTGCTTTCTACACTCCGACCGGCAGCTCTGGCAAGAACGTCGCGGCTATCAGATGCTTCTCGACGGCTGCGGCCAACCGGCGGATGCCCTCACGTATTTGCTCCGGAGCGGCATTAGAGAAGTTCAATCGCATGTGGCGCGAGCCTTCGCGGCCATCATTGGCGTAGAACGACTCGCCCGGCACGAACGCCACGTTCTGCTCGATGGCGGACTTAAAGATCGCCTGGATGTCCAGCCCCTCGGGCAATGTCACCCAGAGGAATAGCCCGCCCTGAGGATGAGTCCAGGTCACGTTCGCAGGGAAGAACTCTTTCAGCGCCTGCAACATTACGTCGCGGCGTTCGCGATAGATCTGGCGAATCAGCTTTACGTGCTGGTCGAGGAATCCATCGCGGGCGACTTCGTAGGCCACAAACTGAGTAAAGGTTGAAGTATGCAGATCGGCGCCCTGTTTGAGTTGCGCCAGCTTGCTGATGATCTCCGGCGGAGCCACGATCCATCCCAGCCGAAGCCCGGGAGCCAACGTCTTCGAGAATGTGCTCAGGTAAATGACGTTGCCGATGGAATAGCCGTTGTCCCGGCGCAGGTTCTCGCGGTCGAGCACGACCAGAGATGGAAGATGCTCGCCTTCGTAGCGCAACTGGCCGTAAGGGTCATCTTCGACAATCGGAATGCCGTACTTGTCCGCCAGCAGCACCAGTTCGTGGCGACGCCCCTCCGATAATGTGGTTCCCGCCGGATTCTGGAAGTTCGGCAGTACGTACATGAACTTGGGCCCGGAGCGCAGAGGCTTCTCCAGCAGGTCGGTGCGAAGCCCATCTTCGTCGATCGGAACCGAGACATATTCGGCGCCATACACGTTGAAAGCTTGCAACGCGCCAAGATAAGTCGGAGCTTCCACCAGCACGCGATCCCCACGATTGATAAACAACTTGCCGATCAGGTCGAGCGCCTGCTGCGAGCCCGAGGTGATCAAGACGTTCTCCACTTTAGCCTTGATCCCGTAGCGAGCCATGTTGTTGGCAATCAGTTCGCGGAGCGGCTCATAACCTTCGGTTGTCCCGTACTGCAAGGCCGAAGCCGCCTGCTGCGTAAGCACCTTGTGGCAGGCTTCTTCAAAGCGTTGGATGGGGAACACATCGGGGGCGGGCAGGCCGCCGGCAAAAGAAATCATTCCGGGTTTCTGGGTGACCTTCAACAACTCACGGATTGCAGAACTGGTAATTCCCTTGGTGCGCAACGCGTAACGAGCTGTCCAGGCAGTCGACATGGCAGAACCCTCCGCAAGTCCAATGTAGGCCACAGACAAGGGTTCCGGCTGTGACGCGTTAGACATGCGGTTGTGACGGGGATCACCGAAGCGCCAGGACGGGCGCGTACCTTGAGCCCCAAGTGCTGTAAAATGAAGCCGACGGCTTGGTATAATCCCGTTCCGGAGGTTGCCTTGCTTAAGAATCTGGTCATCGTCTCCGCATTCCTGACTTTGCAGTTTGCTGTGTGTAATTTGCAGGGCCAAACGTCTCCCCAAACCCCGCCCGCCGGGTCCAAGATCCCGCCTGAAGCATCCAGTCGGAGCAATCCTGTCAAATCCAGCCCGGAGTCGCTGGCCGCGGGCAAGAAGATTTACGGTTACGATTGCGCCATGTGTCATGGTCAAAACGGTGATGGTAAGGGCGAGATTAAAGACACCAAGGGAATTTCCAACTTCACTGACCCGGCGGCCCTGAAGGACTACACCGATGGGGACCTGTTCTACATTATTCAGAAGGGTAGAGGCGAGATGCCCCCCGAGGGTGATCGCGCCAAAGAAGAGGACCTCTGGAATCTGGTAAATTACGTCCGCTCGTTCGCCAAGAAAAAGTAATCGTTAGCGGCTAAGCGAAGCCGTCTGGTTGACTCACTGCGCCGATATGCGCCTGGTCATCAATGAAAAGGCGGCCAGCGGTAAGCGCCTTGCGATCAATTTCCAGTAGATCGAGTTTTTTCACCTTGTCTTCGAGCACGCTCAAGGCAGTTCCGGGAGCCATGCACTCGGTTTCCTCCAGCAGCGCGCCCATCATCACGATGTTGGTTGCCTTGGTTGAACCGAGTTTGTCGGCAATCTCCGCCGCAGGAATCGCGACTACTTGCACTTCCGGTGCAGTAAAGTCAGCAGGAAGGCTGGCGCCGTTGTAAAGAATGAGTCCGCCGCTCACTACCTCGTGGGCAAACTTGCGCAGCGAGTACTCGTTCATGGCCACCAGCACATCGGGGCGTGAGACCAGCGGCGACCCGATCCGTTCTTTCGACAGGCACACATGGCAGTGGGCGCTGCCCGAACGCATCTCCGGACCGTATGACGGCAGCCAGCTTACTTCCAGATCTTCTCGCATGCCCATTTCGATGAGCAACTGCCCCAGCAGTAACACTCCCTGGCCGCCGAAGCCCGCGATTTTGACCTTGACGTCTTTGAAGTGATGCGCGTGTTTCGGTTTGGAAGGATCGTGGGCTCCTGCTTTCGGAGTGATCTCAAGTACATCCGCTGCCGCGCGTTGCGGCGGCTCATTGCCAGTGGGAATTTCCGGCCGGCGGTCACGGAATACATTCAGCGGAAAAGCTGGCATCATTTTTTCGTAAACCCAACGCCGTGCTTCCACTGGGTCTTTGCCCCAGATAGTCGGACACGGCGACAAGATTTCGACAAACGAGAAGCCCGCACCATCGCGCTGGATCTCGAGCGCCTTACGGATCGCCCGCCGTGCTTTCATGATGTTCTTGTTGTCCGAGAGTGCAACCCGCTCGATATATGTCGGCGCTTCCAGGGTGGCGAGAAGTTCCGCCATGTGCAGCGGGAAGCCTTCATTCGCCGGCCGCCGGCCCCATGGGGAAGTGGTGCTCTTCTGTCCAACCAGGGTGGTGGGCGCCATCTGTCCGCCGGTCATGCCGTAGATTCCGTTGTTCACGAAAAACACAGCGATCTTTTCCCCTCGGTTTGCGGCGTGCACGATCTCAGCGGTCCCGATCGCCGCGAGATCCCCGTCTCCCTGATAGGAAATAACAATCTTGTCTGGGCAAGCGCGTTTCAGTGCCGTGGCGGCGGCGGGCGCGCGGCCGTGTGCGACCTGGACGTTGCCTACATCAAAATAGTAGTAGGCAAACACCGAACAGCCCACTGGACTCACGAAAATCGTCTTGTCCTGTAGCCCCAGCTCCTGCAGCGCTTCGGCAATCAACTTGTGCGCTACACCGTGTCCGCAGCCAGGACAGTAGTGGGTCTGGTGCTTCAGTTCCGACTTGCGCTCATACAGGTCATAGAACAACGGCGACCTGTCGTGGACGACTTCGTAGCCGTTGTCGTTCACGTTGGAGCCGACTTCGGAGCTAGCCTCGGACTTGACTTCGGGTTCCATTACGCTCTCGTTTGCCATTTTCGTTGTCCTTTACGGACCAGATCCTCAGAACTGGTCCTAGACCGCCACCGCGATCCGCTCCAGCACTTGTTGCTGCAACTCTGCGACCGAGGGCACGTTGCCTCCCACCCGGCCGTAGAACTCCACCGGCACCTTGCCGTTCACTGCAAGGCGAACATCTTCCAGCATTTGCCCGTTGCTCAATTCGACCACCAGTACCTTTTCCACCTTGGCGGCGGCTTTGGCCAGTGCCTCCGAGGGATATGGCCACAAGGTGATGGGCCGGAACAGCCCTGCTTTCACACCTTGTTTGCGAAGCGCTTCCACCGTGGAAAGCAGCACTCGCGACACAATGCCATATCCGACCAACAGCACCTCGGCATCCTCCGTTTGGTAAGTCTCCCAGCGCCGTTCCGCTTCTTGCGCGCGGATGTACTTGGCTTCCATTTCGCGCTGGTGTCGTTCCAACTCGTCGGTTTCGAGATAAATGGAACTGACCAGGTTGGCGCGCGTCTCGGGCGTTCCCTTTACTGCCCACGGTTTGTCTGGCGGTTGAATCTCACGATCTACAAGATCGAGCGGTTCCATCATTTGCCCAATAAAGCCGTCAGCCAGGACCACCGCCGGATTGCGGTATTTGTCCGCGAGATCGAATGCCAGCATGGTGAGATCGGCCATCTCCTGCACCGACGCAGGCGCCAGCACGATGTTGCGGTAGTTGCCATGCCCGCCGCCCTTGACCATGGCGAAATAGTCGCTTTGTTCCGGCGCGATGTTACCCAGTCCCGGTCCACCGCGCATTACATCGACAATGACGCACGGCAGTTCCGCGCCGGCCAGATAGGACATGCCTTCCTGCATCAGGCTGAGGCCGGGGCCGGAGGATCCACACAGGACGCGCACCCCAGCCGCCGCTGCTCCATACACCATGTTGATGGCAGCGACTTCGCTCTCCGCTTGCAAAAAAGTTCCACCAACCTGGGGGAAGTAGAGCGCGGCATACTCGGCGATTTCGCTGGCGGGAGTGATCGGATAGCCGTAGTAGGCGCGGCATCCGGCGAGGATCGCGCCCTTCACCACCGCCACGTTTCCTTTACAAAGCTGCCGCATGGTCGCCTCCTTGTGTCGCCGCAAACGCCTTACCTTTGGCCTTGATGCGGTAGACGGTGATCGCACCCGGTTCCGGGCAGCAATAAAAGCAGATTCCACATCCCGTGCAATCCTGCCCGGTGTAGCGCGCCGGATGAACCCCGTACGCACTCAACTCCGCCGCCAGTTCCAGGCAATTGGGGGGACAGGATTCCACACAGAGCCCGCATCCCTTGCACTCTTCCACATCCACTGTGACCTTACCGCGTGCTTGGCCTGCCATGGTTCACCTCGTTGCCGCTGTCTCTGCAGCTAACGAGCGCTGCAGCCACCTGGTTTTCTCGCAAAATTGATAGAGTTCTTCCCGAAACTTGGGATGTGCGATGTCGATCAGCGCCTGCGCCCGTTCCCGGATGGTCTTGCCGTGCAGGTAGGCCACTCCGTATTCGGTGACCACGTAACGCACCAGCCCGCGCGAAGTAACCACTCCCGCACCTGGGCTCAACATGGGCACAATCCGCGAGATCGCGCCATCTTTGGCGGTTGACGAAATGGCGATGATCGGCCTGCCACCCTTGGAGTGCGCAGCCCCGCGCAGGAAGTCCACCTGTCCGCCGATGCCGCTATAGAACTGGTTGCCGATGGAATCGGAGCAGACCTGACCAGTGATATCGACCTGCAAGGCAGAGTTGATCGCCACCATGTTGTCATTTCGGGCGATCAGCTCGGGGTTGTTGGTGTATCCCGTCGGATGAAACTCGAAGATCGGATTGTTGTCCACGAAGTCGAACATCTTTTTCGAGCCAATGGCAAAGCCCAGGATGATCTTCCGTGGTTTGAAGTTCTTTCGTGCCCCGGTGATGACGCCGGCTTCGATCAAAGGAATAACCCCGTCCGAAGCCAGTTCGCTGTGCACCCCGAGATCCTTGCGGTCCATGAGAAACGGCAGCACTGCATCCGGGATTCCACCAATGCCGGTCTGCAATACCGCCCCGTCCTCAATCAAGCCCGCGACATTGCGGGCGATGGCTTTATGCATGTCGGTGATGTGCGGCAGCTTCATGGCGCACAGCGGCCGGGAGGAATCCACGACAGCATCCAGATCCGTCACATGGATGAAGCTGTCTCCGAAGGTGCGCGGCATCTGATCGTTGATTTGCGCCACCACATAGCGAGCGCATTTCGCCGCGGTAAGCGACGTATCCACACCCACCCCGAAACTGCAGAAGCCGTGCGAATCGGGAGGGGAGAGTTCCAGCAGGGCCACATCAATCGGCATGGCGCCGCTCTCGAAAAGACCTTCAATCTCACTCAGATAAATCGGGGTGTAGTCGGCGCGGCCTTCGTTGATGGCATCGCGCACATTGGGGCCGATGAACATTGCGTTATGCCGGAAGTGCCCTGCCATCTCCGGAGCCACGTAGGGAGCCGCTCCCATGGTCATCATGTGGACGATCTCCACGTCGTGCACAAAGGGAGCGCGGCGCATCAGCGCCTCGACCAGAGTTTCAGGCTCAGCGCAGCCGGGCTGAATGTAGACACGCATTCCCGACTGCACACAACCTAGCGCCTCCTCTGCCGTCCGAAACCTTTTCTTGTACTCAATTTCCCAGGACATTCTTCCTCTCCTACGTAACCGAGCTCGCCTTACTTATGGG
>JBAWFN010000077.1:0-35112 GCA_049591935.1 Terriglobales bacterium
GTCTATCACCTTCTGACGAAAAATCTCAGGAATCGTTACCCCAGTTTCCTCGCCACGGCCCCCGGAGGGCTTGGCCCTTTGGATTGACCCGCCGCTTTTCGAATCGGAATGCCAAAATAGACCAAACCAACCGGCTTAGGGGCCTCGATTTAGGGGAACGAAGAAGGCAGAAAAAGCAAAGCGCTACCGACCCAGCTTCCAAGCCCGTCCGGGGGAGGCTACGGTAGCGCCGCCGCGTGCATAGACCAAACCGATTTAGAATCTAGTCAACAGCACGCACCAATACCAGTGCATAGTTGGATACTGGGCAGGCCGTGGACAGGCCCCTTAGTTCAAAGGATTACTTCTTCTCGGCGTCCTCTGCGTTCTCGGCGGTTAACGATTTTTCCGGCCGCAGCAACGGGAACAAAATCACATCCCGGATGGTATGTGAGTCCGTCAACAGCATCACCAGACGATCCACGCCGACCCCGACTCCTCCCGCCGGCGGCATCCCGTAAGAAAGCGCCCGGATGTAGTCTTCATCCATCTGATGAGCTTCTTCGTCGCCGCGCTCCCGCTCTTTCAGTTGTCCCTCAAAGCGCCGCCGCTGATCTTCCGGATCGTTCAGTTCGCTGAAGCCGTTCGAAATCTCCATCTTCCCGGCAAAGATCTCCCAACGCTCAGTCCAGTCCGGCTCGTCGGCCTTCTGCTTGGAGAGCGGCGAAACCGCGGTAGGGAACTCATAGATGATCGTCGGCTGGATCAGGTGCTCTTCGGCCGTCGCCTCGAACAACCCGGCAATCGTCTTCCCCGGCGGCTCCTTGGGATCGTAGGCCACATGCGCATGTCCACGGTTGAATCGCTCGACCAACGCCTTTACCGACTCGTGACTCGCGAACTCCGCCATCGCCGGTTTGGCGCCCGCGGCTTCCGGCCAATATTGCACGATGGCCTCGCGCATAGTCATCCGCCGCCAGTTGTCGCCGTGCCAATCGATCTCGTCTTCTCCCCATTTTGTTTTCGTTCCGCCGGTCACATCCATCGCCGCCTGCTCGATCAATTTCTGTGTCAGGTCCATCACTCCGCGATAATCGGTGTACGCCTGATAAAACTCTAGCATCGTGAACTCAGGATTCCATCGCCATCCCAGGCCCTCATTGCGAAAGCTGCGATTGATCTCATACACGCGATCGAACCCGCCCACCGTCAGCCGCTTCAAATAAAGCTCCGGCGCAATTCGCAAGTACAAATCCATGTCGAGCGTGTTGTGGTGCGTCACGAACGGCTTGGCCACCGCTCCACCGGCCACCGGCTGCATCATCGGGGTTTCAACTTCGACAAACCCTTGCGCATCGAGAAAACGCCGCATCGACTGAATCAGCCGGCTGCGCTTGAGAAAAACCTCGCGGACCTCCGGATTCATCACCAGATCGACATAGCGCTGCCGGTAGCGCAACTCGACATCCGTCAACCCATGCCACTTCTCAGGAAGAGGCAGGAGATCCTTCGAGAGAAAAGTAATCTCCTCGACATGAACGCTCAACTCCCCGGTGCGGGTGCGAAACAAGTACCCGCTGGCGCCGATGTGGTCTCCGAGGTCAAGCAGTTTGTAGAGCTCGAATCCCTTGTCGCCGACAGCATCTTTCTTAACGTAGATTTGCAGCTTTTGCCCGCCCTGCTGCAAGTGCGCAAACCCGGCTTTGCCCATCAGCCGGATGGCCATGATCCGTCCAGCAACCCGCACGTTGACGCGCGAAGCCTCAAGTTCTTCCGCTGACTTGCCCGAGTAATCAGACAGGATCGCCTGAATAGTGTGCGTGAACTCGTACCTGGTCGGATAGACCCGCTGCCCGAGCGCTTCAATCTGCTTCAGCTTCTCTAGCCGCAGCTTGTAGATGTTTTCGTCGAGTGCCAATGGATTCCTCTGCTGTAATGGTGAGAAGCGATTATAAACAAGCGTCGGGCTTTCCGGCGCGCCCACACTGCATGGCGCTTGAGTCGTAGGTTCCCATCGCTCTTCTCCGCCTACTCTGCGGCCTTTCTCTGCGAGCTCAGCGATTTAAGATTTTGTGCCCACCGAAAGCCCCTCAAACCTTGAAACGCCGAGGCCGCAGCGAAAAGCGGAAATGCCTGTTTGCCGTCGTCGCCGTTGAACTCTGCCCCCCGCGGCGGTACTATTGCTTTGCAGCAGGGAACAGCCCAATGCCGCAAAACTACATCCCGATTTTCATTTTCGTCGCCGTGGTCGCGATTCTGATCCCCATTACCCTGATCGCCGCCAAGCTGGTGCGTCCCGACAATCCCAACCGCACCAAGCTGAGCCCTTATGAATGCGGCGTCGACCCCATCGGAGCCTCGCGCGGCCGCTACACCGTCCGCTACTACATCATCGCCATTCTGTTCGTGGTCTTCGACGTGGAAACCATTTTCCTGTTCCCCTGGGCGGTGAAGTTCAAAGCGCTGGGCACTTTCGGCCTCATCGAGATGCTCATCTTTCTGGCCATCCTGATCGTCGGCTACGTCTGGATCTGGCAAAAGGGCGCCCTCGACTGGGTGTAGGAGCAGCAATTAGCATTCAGCACTCGGCATTCAGCCATGAAGGCCTCGCGGTCGAGTGCATGGCATTGAAGCCGCAGCGCGGCGCAAGAATAAAGCCCACGGCGTAAGCCGTGGGTAATCGTAGGAAACGAACCAGCCGCAGGGCGGCGCAAGATCGACCATGGACGGAGACACCAAAGCCTGCCCAGTCTGCGGAGAAACCATCAAGGCCGTAGCTCTCAAGTGCCGTTTCTGCAATACCGACCTCACAGCGTTTGCGGCATCAAAAGACCTCGCCACCGAAAGAGATTTATTCTCCGGTTATCCGGCTGCGATTTACACCGTAGGCCAACTGGCGCCGTTTCTGGTGGTGGCAGCCCTGGCGGGAGTGGTCGGGTATAGCGTTGGCACCGACACTGGCATCTTCTACGCAAGTCTCGGTTTCTTGGTCGCTTGCGGCGTCATTTGCCTCGCCTTCTACCTAAAGAGCCGGCGCACCCACTACGAAATCACCACGCAACGGATCAAACTGGAACGAGGCATTCTGTCCAAAGTTCAGGAAAGTCTGGAATTGTTCCGCATCGACCATTTCGAGTTGCACAAACCGCTGGGAATGCGCCTGCTGGGCCAGTCGGCACTGCGCCTGTTTTCCTCGGACGCGGAGCTTGAGAAGTTCTATCTTTATGGCGTTCCCAACCTGGAAGCGCTCGCAGATACGCTGCGCGAATGCCAGCTTCGCGAACGCACCCGGCGCGGTTTGACGACCTTTGTGAAGGCGTAAGAGCAGTTCCGCCACGGTGCTGGTCAGTAACCGAGAAGATTGACAAGGGGCTTATCCTGAAAGTACAGGGGGAACGGTTGGCGTGACCTGGATGCCGATAATCTGGGTTAGTCTAGCAGTTATTGGGTTTCTATATGGGTTGGTAAATTCTGCCGCAATCAAAAGGAACAGTGAACTTTCCTACAAGGCACTTGGAATTCCAGAGCAGCCGATCTGGTTCTGGCGAACTCTTTCCACCGTCGGATTCATTGCTAGCCTTTTCGTATTGCTAAAGATCACTCTGTGGAAATAAAGCTGACCCACCGCCCCTCAACCCTCCTCGTTGACACCGTTTCCGCAAGCTGTTATCACTTAACGTTCCTCCAAACCGTCTGCTGCGCCAGAGGTTTGCACGTTAAGGTATGGCCGAAGAAACCAAGTCGCCTACGCCGCCCAGCGGTCAGCCGCACGCGGCTGCGCCTGCCAAGCCCGCCGGCCCCACTCCAATTCCCTGGGATTCGCCGACCGTTGCCCGGCTCAAGAGCCAATACGGCTCCGGCGTACAAGAAGCCGTCACCTATCTCGGCCAGAATTATTTCGTCCTTGACGCCTCCGTTACCGCCGAGGCCCTCCGAATCCTGCGCGACGAAGAGCAATTCGACTACTGCGTCGACATCACCGCCCTACACTATCCCACTCGCGAGAAACAATTCGAGCTCATCTGGATTCTCTATTCCTTCCCGCGCAACGAGCGTATCCGCGTGAAGACCTCAATCGCCGACGGCGCCAGTTTCCCCAGCTCAGTTTCCATCTGGCCGACGGCAAACTGGCTGGAGAGGGAAGTGTTCGACATGTTCGGCATCAAGTTCGACGGCCATCCCGACATGAAGCGCATCCTGCTCCCCGACGGCTGGAAGGGCCATCCCTTGCGCAAAGATTACGGCATCATTCAACAAGATCAGGAGTGGGTGCAGATCAACCTGGGAATCGAGAGCGGCCAATAGCATGACCGACCAGATCACTAAAGACCCGGCCAGCTACATCTCGCACCTCGAGCTTGACCAGCCCGACAAGACTTTCCTCGATTCCAACGAACTCATCATCAACATGGGCCCGCAGCATCCCGCCACCCACGGCGTGCTGCGCGTCATCCTCAAGCTCGACGGCGAAAAGGTCCTCGGCACCGAGTGCGTCATCGGCTACCTGCATCGCGGCGTCGAGAAGATTGCCGAGCACCGCACCTACACCATGTTCAATCCCTATGTGGATCGCATGGACTATGTCGCCGCGGTCTCCAATGGCCTGGGATACTGCGAAGCCGTCGAAAAGCTGCTCAACGTCCAGGCCCCGCCCCGCGCCAATTACATTCGTGTGATTCTGACCGAACTGAACCGGCTGGCCAGCCATCAACTTTGGCTGGGCACCCACGCGCTCGACATCGGCGCCATGACGCCGCTCTTCTACACATTTCGCGACCGGGAAGAGATTCTCAAGATTTTCGAGAAATATTGCGGCGCCCGCCTGACCACCCACGCCTTCCGCATCGGGGGCTGCCTCTACGAGACCTACGACGGCTTTGAGCAGGACGTAAAGAAGTTCATCGATTTCGCCCCGCCAAAAATTGATGAGTACGAAGAATTGCTGACCACCAACCGCATCTGGCTGGAGCGTACCAAGGGCGTAGGCACGATTTCCGCCTCTGACTGCATCGCCCTCGGCGTCACCGGCCCGGTACTCCGCGCCAGCGGCGTGAAGTGGGACCTGCGCAAAGCCCAGCCCTACGCCGCGTATTCCGAGTTCGACTTCGAGATTCCCATTGGCACCAGTGGTGACACCTACGACCGGTATCTGGTGCGCATGGAAGAAATGCGGCAATCGCTGCGCATCATTCGCCAGGCGGTCGAGCGCATCCCCGAAGGCCCCATCATGGCCAAAGTTCCCAAGGTGATGAAGCCGCCGGTGGGCGAGATTTATCATTCCATCGAAGCTCCCAAAGGCGAGTTGGGATACTTCATCGTCAGCGACGGGTCTACGCAGCCCTACCGCATACGCGTCCGCCCGCCATCTTTTGTAAACTTGCAGGCGCTCGATCTCATGGTGCGCGGACAGCTGGTGGCTGACGTCATCGCCGTCATCGGCACGCTCGACATCGTGCTGGGCGAGGTGGACCGCTGATGCTCGATTACATCACTTCCTATCTCAGCAGCAACACCACCCCCGGCCAGGCCGGGAATATGTTCTGGGCCCTCGTCTATATCTTGATCGTCTTCGGCGGCGTCTCAGTTGCTGTGATGGCCATGAACTGGCTGGAGCGCAAAGCCCTGGCGCATTTCCAGATTCGGCTCGGTCCCATGCGCGTAGGCCCGCACGGCCTGATGCAGCCCATCGCCGACGCCATCAAGCTGATGACCAAAGAAGACATCGTCCCCGCCGAAGCCGACAAGTTTGTCTTCTGGATCGCGCCGCTCATCATCCTCTGCGCCTCGTTCACGGTTTACATCGTGATCCCGTTCGGGCCCACGCACGCCGTCACCGATCTGAATATCGGCATCCTCTTCATGCTGGGCGTTTCATCGTTGAGCGTTCTCGGCGTGGTCATGGCGGGATGGGCGTCGAACTCGCACTACCCGCTGATCGGCGCCTTGCGTTCCAGCGCACAGATGGTTTCGTACGAAATTGCCATGGGCATGGCGGTTGTTTCTGCCATTCTAATGACCAGCCTGAACCAGACCGGCACCGGGACCCTCAGCATGATCGGAATTGTTCAGGCCCAGCAGTCACAGCAAATGTGGTTCATGTTCAAATTCTTCCCGCTGGGCTTTATCGCGTTCGGCATCTTCGCCATCGCCATGGTCGCGGAGACGAACCGCGCGCCTTTCGATCTCCCCGAGGCCGAGTCTGAGCTCACCGCCGGATTCCACACTGAATACAGCGGCCTGCGCTGGTCGTTATTTATGTTGGGAGAGTACGCCGCCATGATTGCCGTCTCCTCAATCGCCGTGACCTTGTGGGTGGGCGGCTGGATGCGACCTTTCCCCAACTGGCTCACGGGCGAAACCTGGGATCTCGTCTTCTCGCTGATTCCCGGCTTCCTGTTCCTGGGACTTGGCTTGATTGCCTTCATCGGCGTGGTCCGCATGCCCAAGCATCCTTATTTTCGCATTCAGACCATCGGCCTCGCCGGTTTCGGCGCTGTGCTCGGTCTCATCGGCCTGGTGCTCTTTGTCCCGCCCGTCCGCGACCGCATTCAGGATATTTTCTGGTTCTGCGCCAAAGTCGCCGTCTTCATGTACCTGTATATTTGGTACCGCGCTACTTTCCCGCGTTATCGTTTTGATCAGCTTATGAAGGTGGGATGGAAGGTTCTGCTTCCCGTCGCCATCGGAGTGTTGATTCTAACGGCGATCATGGGGGTGTTGCTCTAGCATGCAACCCGTTGCCACAACCTTCTTCTTTTATTTCTTATCGGCGCTCACGGTATTGAGTGGCGTTGTGGTCATTACCCAGAAGAATGCGGTGCATTCCGCCCTGGCGCTGATTTTCGGATTGCTCGCCCAGGCCGGACTCTACCTGATGCTGTACGCTCCCTTCGTGGCTGGCGTTCAAATCATCCTGTACGCCGGCGGAATCATGGTGCTGTTTCTGTTCGTCATCATGCTGGTCAATCTGGAGCGTTCGCAGAAAGAAGATCAATTCAACAAGCAGTGGCTGGTCGGTCTTCTGGCCGCGCTGGCGCTCGGCGGGTTGCTGGTTGCCGTCTACTTGAAGGGCGGGCAACTGTTCCCGCAACACATTGCGCAACCCATCGAGAGCAGCAACACCCAGGAGATCGGAGTCCTGCTGTACGGCAATTACATGTTCGCCTTCGAGATCGCGTCGTTGTTGCTGTTAGTGGCCATCATCGGCGCGGTGGTCATGGCGAAGAAAAGGATTTGAAAAGAGCTTCTAGCTACTAGCCGCTAGCTAGAAGCCAGAAGCTAGAAGCTGAAATGGCACCCATAACCACACTTCACTATCTCGTCGTTGCCGCCGCGCTCTTCATTCTGGGCGTGATCGGCGTGCTTACCCGGCGGAATGTGGTGATCGTGCTGATGTCGATCGAACTGATCCTGAACGCCGTGAACCTGAACCTGGTGGCGTTCTCGCGAATGTGGGGATTGCATGGCCAAATATTCGCGATTTTCGTCATCACCGACGCAGCAGCCGAAGCCGCCGTCGGTTTGGGAATTCTGATCGCCTTCTTCCGCAACAAAGAAACGGTGAATGTGGACGAGGTGGATTTATTGAAATGGTAGAAAACCAGCATTTTGCAGTTGGCACTTGGCATTTAGCCATTTGGGGTTTTGGCATGAATCAGCAACCCCGTGTAACGACTAAATGCCAATTGCTAAGTGCTAATTGCTAGCTGCTGACAGCTAAAAACTAAATGTTCTTCTTATCCCACATCTGGCTCATACCACTGTTCCCGGCCTTCGGCGCAACGGTCATGTTCTTTTTCGGCCGCAAGTTACAGAAGCAGACCGTCAGCGCGGTCTGTGTCGGCGCAGTGGTCATTGCCTTCCTTTTTGCCTGTGGCGCGGTCTGGCAGTACACCGATTACTCTCATGACAGCCCTGGCAAGTCCTACCAGACGATTCTCTACACCTGGCTGGGCAGTGACAATCCTGGCACCGGCGCCTCGCCCGTGCAGCCGCTGAACTACGTCACCCGCGATGGCACTCCCGCCCCATTCCACGTGGACGCTGGCTTCCTGCTCGATCCTCTCTCCAGCATCTGGCTGCTGTTTGTCACCGGCGTCGGCATGTTGATCCACATTTACTCGGTCGGCTACATGGCACACGAGGGCGGGTACTACCGCTTTTTCGGCTACCTGAACCTGTTCATGTTCTCCATGCTGATGCTGATTCTGGGGAACAACTACGCGCTGATGTTTGTGGGCTGGGAAGGCGTCGGCTTGTGTTCGTATCTGCTCATCGGATTCTACTTCCACCGCAAGTCTGCCAGCGATGCCGCCAACAAAGCGTTCATCGTGAACCGCATCGGTGATGCCGGATTTCTGTTGGGCATGTTTACCATCGCCTGGTATTTCGGATCGCTGCGCTTCACTGACATCAACCATCTCGCGCACAGCGGCCACTTTGCCATCGGCGATCCCATCATCACCGCGGCCACGCTTCTGCTATTCGTCGGTGCCTGCGGTAAGTCGGCGCAGCTTCCGCTTTATGTCTGGCTGCCCGACGCCATGGAAGGCCCCACCCCGGTCTCTGCTCTCATCCATGCCGCCACCATGGTCACAGCCGGTGTTTACATGGTGGCGCGATCCAACGCGCTGTTTGTATTGGCTCCTACTTCAATGAAGACGGTGGCGATCGTCGGTGCTCTGACCGCTATCTTCGCCGCTTCCATCGGACTGGTGCAGAACGACATCAAGCGCGTGCTGGCCTACTCCACAATTTCGCAACTCGGCTACATGTTTCTGGCGCTCGGTGTCGGCGCCTTCGCCGCCGGCGTCTTCCATGTCTTCACCCACGCCTTCTTCAAGGCATTACTATTCCTCGGCTCGGGCTCGGTGATCCACGCCATGAGCGGGGAACAAGACATGCGCAATATGGGTGATCTGCACAAACGTATCCCCATTACCCATTGGACGATGTTCATCGCCACCTTCGCGATTGCCGGTATTCCGCCGTTCGCCGGATTCTTTTCGAAAGACGAGATTCTCTGGCAGACCTGGAGCTCAGAGCATGGCGCATACATCTGGCTTTGGGTGATCGGTTACGTGACCGCTTTGATGACCGCGTTCTACATGTTCCGCTTGATGTTCCTCACCTTCCATGGCCAACCCCGCATGAGCCACGAAGTGGAGCATCACATCCACGAATCACCCAAGTCGATGACCGTGCCGCTGGTCATTCTGGCCCTCTGCTCCATTTGCGCCGGATGGCTGGGATGGCCGCACAGTCTGGGCGGCTCCGACCGTTTCGCGAAATTCCTGGAGCCAGTCTTTGCCAGAGAGGCGCAGGTGTTCACGGCTGAAGGCAAAGCCGTCCAATTGGCTGCCGGACGAAAGGAAGAGGAGCACACCAGCCCGATTGAATATGTGCTGATGTTCCTCTCCGTCGGTGCAGCCGTCGTGGGCTGGGGCATGGCCGGCCGAGCTTATTACAAGGCTGAGAAGGGCTACGCCGAACCCATCGCGGCCGCTGCGCCCCCGGTTTACGATTTGCTCTACCACAAGTATTACGTCGACGAAGCCTACGATTACGCCTTCACCGGACGCCGCAAAGTCGGCGACGTTCGTTTGGGTGTGATGGGAGCGGGCGAAGCGTCGTCATGGTTCGACTCGCACGTGATTGATGGCATCGTCAACGACGTCGGCTGGCTGACGCGGCTCGCCGGCAATCTTTCCAATTGGTGGGACAAGTGGATCATTGACGGCCTTATGGTCAACGGTCCGGCCGTCCTTTCACGCATAATTTCGTATCCGGTCCGCATTTTGCAATGGGGCTTGGTGCAGTGGTATGCGCTGGTAATGGTCTGTGGTCTGGTGGGATTCGTCGCCTATTACGCCTGGCGATAAGCAGCTACTTTGTCATTCCGAGCGGAGTTTTATCATCCGCGCGCGGATGATAAAACGCAGTCGAGGAACCTGCTGTTAAGGTATCGCAACCGAATTTTATGCAAAGCCATATTCTCTCGATCATCTTATTCACGCCGCTGGTGGGCGCGATCCTGCTGCTTTTTGTCCCCAAGGACAACAAAGGCGCTATCCGCTGGATCGGCAACCTCTTCGCGCTGGCCGGACTCCTGGTCTCGCTCCCGCTCGTTCCCTGGTTCTGGGCGCAGCGTTTCGCGCCCGGCTTCAAGTTCATGGAAGGCGCGCCCAACAACTGGATTCCTTCCATCGGCGCCGGCTACGTCTTGGGCATCGACGGCATTTCTTTCCTGCTGATCATGCTGACCACGCTGCTCGGCTGGATCTCGATCCTCTCCTCCTGGTCCGCCATCGAGAACCGCGTCAAGGAGTACTACATCTGGTTCCTAATCTTGCAGACCGGCATGTTGGGCGTGTTTATGGCGCTCGACTTCTTCCTGTTCTTTGTTTTCTGGGAAGCCATGCTCGTCCCCATGTATCTTCTGATCGGCATCTGGGGCGGCCCGCGCAAACTCTATGCCGCGATCAAGTTCTTTCTGTATACGTTGTTCGGCTCGGTGCTGATGCTGCTGTCAGTTCTGTTCCTCTACTTTTACAACTTCCGCCAGACCGGCCAGTACACCTTCAGCATCCAGGCCCTGTACCGTACCGCGCCGCACATTTTCCACGACCCGGCCTATGGCTCGACATTTGCCACCGTGCTGTTCCTGGCATTCTTTGTTGCTTTTGCCATCAAGGTGCCGATGTTCCCGTTCCACACCTGGCTGCCGGATGCCCACGTGGAAGCGCCAACCGCTGGCTCCGTCATTCTGGCTGGCGTTCTGCTGAAGATGGGGACTTACGGTTTCATCCGTTTCGCACTGCCGTTCTTTCCCGACGTGGTGATGCACCCCAAAGTCCGCTTCTGGCTGATTACGCTTTCCATCATCGGCATTATTTACGGAGCGCTGGTGTCGCTGATGCAGAAAGACATGAAAAAGCTGGTGGCCTACTCTTCCGTCAGCCACCTGGGTTTCTGTACGCTCGGCATCTTCGCCTTGAATCCAGCAGGCATCAGCGGATCGGTGTTGCAGCAGATCAACCACGGCATCTCTACCGGCGCGCTCTTCTTGATCGTCGGCATATTGTACGAGCGCCGCCACACTCGCGAAATTTCCGAATACGGCGGAATCTCAAACGTGATGCCGCTCTACGCCACCATCACCATGATCATGTTCCTGTCGTCGATGGGATTGCCGCTACTGAACGGCTTCGTCGGCGAATTCACCATCCTGCAGGGCACTTTCATGGAGAACTGGCGCTGGGCCGCCTGGGCCGTCCCCGGCGTGATCCTGGCCGCCGCTTACTTGCTCTGGCTCTACCAGCGAGTTTTCTTCGGGACCGTCACCAATCCCAAGAACGAAAAGCTTCATGATCTGACCCCGCGCGAAGTTCTCACTTTCGTGCCACTGCTGATCATGGCCTTCTGGATCGGTCTTTATCCAAAACCGTTCTTCCAGATTCTGCAGCAGCCGGTGAACCAGCTGGTCTTAACTGTTCGTCCGGATTATCCCGGCATCAGCGCGCCCGTAAACGCCGCCGTTCCTGCGGCACCGGCCCAGGCCGCCGCGTCGCAGCCGGTCACAACGGAAATCGCAAAGAGGGTCAAACCGTGATGGGCGGCGCACAATACTTCACCGGCGTCGACTATCTCTTGTCGCTGCCCATCATTCTACTTACGCTGTTTGCTTTGGGCATTCTGCTCATTGATCTGATGATCCCGCCCGAGTGGAAGTGGACCAATGCGGCTACCGCATTCGTGGGCGTGCTCTTCGCCGCCGCGGGTGTACTCCGAATCCAACTCGCCCAAGCTGAGTTGCTGCGCCACGGCCAGCGTGTGGAGTGGGCCTTCATGCACTCCATGGTCATGGACCACTTCGCCATCTACTTCTTTTATTTGTTTCTGGCCGGGGCAGCGATCTCCATCCTGATGTCGGTACGCTACCTCGAAATCGAGCATGAACATCACGGCGAGTTTTACTCGCTGATTTTGTTCTCGGTCGTGGGCATGATGGTCATGGCCTCGGGCTATGACGTTGTGCTCATCTTCATCGGTCTGGAGCTGATGGCCATCTCCACCTACGTGCTCGTCGGATTCCTGCGCAGGGACAAACGCTCCAACGAAGCCGCGCTGAAGTATCTGTTGCTGGGTGCGTTTTCCTCGGGCATTTTCGCCTACGGCCTATCTCTCTTTTACGGCCTGACTGGAAGCACCAACCTGGCCAACATCGGCATTGGCGTGGAGCGCGAATTGATGGCGCACCACAATCACGCCACTCCGATTATGGTGGTCGCCCTGCTCACCACCTGCGTCGGACTCTTTTTCAAAATTGCCGCGGTTCCATTTCATCAATGGTTGCCGGATGCCTATGAAGGCGCACCCACCAGCGTGACCGGATTCATGTCCGTCGCGGTCAAAGCCGCGGGTTGGGCCATGCTGCTGCGCATTCTGATCTGGGGCCTTTATCCCCTGCGCCACGTTTACCTGCCCTTGCTGATCTTCGTTTCCATTGCCACTATGACTGCCGCCAATCTGGCGGCTCTTACGCAAAACAATCTCAAGCGCCTGCTCGCCTATTCTTCCATTGCGCACGTGGGCTACATGCTGTTGGGATTGGTGGCCTTCGCCTCGGTTGACTATCCTTCACCGGCGATGGCCGACGGCCTCAAAGGCATACTGCTCTACCTGCTGGTTTACACCTTCATGAACCTGGGCGCCTTCGCCGTGGTCACCTCTTTGCGCCAGCGTGACGTGATTGGCGATGAGATCGACGATATCGCCGGCCTGTTCTCCCGCGCTCCCACCGAAGCCGTCCTTATGCTGATCTTTCTGTTATCGCTCGCCGGCATTCCGCCCCTGGCAGGCTTTTACGGGAAGTATTTTATCTTCCTAAGCCTGATGGAAAGCGGCCACTACGTGTTGGCGAGTCTGGCCGTGCTCTATGCCGTGTTCGGCCTTTACTACTACATGCGTATCGCCAACGCCATGTTCATGCGCGAAGCCACCGACCAGACCCGTCTGCCCATCAGCGCCGCCATGCGTGTGGCGCTCGGTGTGAGCGCATTCGCCACCGTGTTCATCGGGATCTTCCCCGAGCGCTTTATCAGACTGGTGACGTGGTCTACGGGGTTGTAGAATCCCATTCGAGACCGTCATGGTTTCTATCCACAACGATTCCTCTAACAAGAAAAGCATCTGGGTCCAGATGGCCCTGTACAGCCAGTTGGCCTTCATTTTTCCCGCCGCGACCATAGGGGGCTGGCTCTTGGGTCTCGCTCTGGACCACTGGCTGCACACCACCTGGCTGTATCTGGTGGGACTGATTTTGGGCATTGCCGCCGGATTTGTGGAGTTGATTCGGATCGCAACCTCGTCGGACTCCAGGTAGATTAGAATCCATTCCGTTGCCGAGATCCTGCCTGCGATGGACTATGTAGGAGGCGGGCCCATGACCCATGACACCGAAACCCGCGCCCAGTCGTTTTACGCCGGTGCGGTGGCGCGGATTCCGCGCTTCATGCTCCTCATGGCGGTGGTTTTTGGGCTGATGACATGGTTACGATTTGGGTGGCGGGTCGCCATCGGATTTGCCTGCGGTTGCGCGATCGCTTACCTCAATTTTTACTGGCTGGAGAAAGTGGTGAGTGCACTGGCCGACCGTGCCACCGGGTCCGGACATTCCCAGTCGAGCGCGGGCGTAGTGTTCCGCTTCCTCCTGCGCTACTTTTTGATGGCTCTGGCGGCCTATGCTATATTCAGTGTTTCTCCCGCGAGTTTGTATGGACTCTTTGCGGGCTTGTTCTTGCCCGTGGCGGGAATTGCCTGCGAGGCGGTTTACGAACTGTATGCCGCATTGAGCCGCGGCCTATAGCACCTTGGTTAAGCTAAGAGCTAGCAGTGGATCTTATGCCCGAACAACTTTGGTTTACCGCATTTCTAAATCATTATTTCGCGGGTCCAGTCACCGCACTGTTGCGAGCCCTCCAGCTTCAGCCTAAATACCCCCAGGCGCCGATAACCAATCCCGCCTCCATGGAGGTGCTGGTATTTCTCTTTCTGCTTGTCCTGTTTGTGTTGGTAAGATCGCGGTTGTCGGTCGATCGGCCAGGAGCCTTGCAGCACATCTTCGAGGGTGTCCATGGTTTTGTCGAAGGCCAGAGCCAGGAAATCATCGGCCACCACAGCGAGCGCTTTACCCCTTTTCTGGTGGCTTTAGGTTTCTTCATTTTGTGCTGTAATCTGCTTGGTCTCATCCCCGGTTTCGAGTCGCCCACGGCTACCCCCTTCGTTCCCCTGGGTTGCGCAGTGTGCGCGTTTGTCTATTACAACTACCAAGGAATCCGTCGCAAGGGACTGGCACACTATGCAGCACATTTCCTGGGACCGTCGGATCCGACGATGTCGCTCTTTATCCGGATTCCCTTGGCGATTCTTATGCTCCCCATTGAACTGGTCAGCCATTTGGCCCGCATGCTGTCGCTGACCATCCGTCTCTGGGCAAACATGTTTGCAGGAGACTTGGTCACAATGGCATTCTTTTCTATGGTGTCGGTTGGCGTGCCGGTCGTGTTCCTGGGTCTCCATATCGGAGTGTCGTTTTTGCAAACGTACATTTTTGTGCTACTGACGACGGTGTATCTCGCGGGCGCGGTGGCGGAAGAACATTAGGGCGCATCTGGTAGTTTGTAGCCAGAGGTTGGGTTCTTGCCCAGTTTCTAGCTACCAGCTTCTAGCTGCTGGTTCACCATCAGCGTGAGGGCGTCTGCACGGTATGACGTCAACCACCCACTGACGGTAATTCATAAGAGGAGAAAGACACCATGCGTCGTACACTCAGCTACATCTTCATGGCGATGGCCATACTGTGCTTCGCCACGCCGGTATTCGCACAAACCCCGGAGGCGGCAAGCACCGTCAACTGGGTCGCCATCGCCGCCGGATTTTCGATGGCCTTCGCTTCAGGGATCTGCGCCCTGGCGCAGGGCAAAGCAACAGCGGCGGCGGCGGAGAGCTTGGCGCGAAACCCCGCAGCTCGTCCCGGCATTCAGTTAGCGCTGATTCTCGGCTTGGCGTTGATCGAGTCACTGGCCCTTTACACGCTGGCTATCATCATCGTTAAGGTGAAGTAGCGAGCGTCTCCAGAATTTGAAAAGGCCCCTGCGTTGGCAGGGGCCTTTTCTGTCTCGACGAAAACCTGGACGCCGCGCAGGACTAATACATCTTGCGCTGGCCGTTCCACTCCGCATACTTCATCTCAGGAGCGCGTTCCACCGTCTCCAGCAGCAGGGTGCGCAGGCGGTAACGGCTCTCCAGGTCGGCGTTGACCAGTTCAAACCCAACTTCATTGACGCGCGCGCGCCGCAGCAGCACTTGCCCGCGGATATGCCGCACTCCCATCGAAACGTCAATGTTCGCTTCCGAACCCACCCGCAGATTGTCTTCCTTGGTTCCCATCCCCCCGCCCAGGCTCATCTCGCGTATCAGAATGCCCGACCTGCCCCAGGAACTGCTGATGTTCGCCGACAGCGCCTTGCGCAGCACAATGCGCTCGTAACGCCGTTGCCGCACCCACGGACAGGCCGGAGCCGCGTCCAGCGGAGCAATCGCCATCTCGCCCGGTGACAACCCGCTCTCTGAAAGCACCTGGCTGGCGTAGCGCGGATCTATCTTGGCCAGAGCTTGCGCTGCTGCAATGCGCAGTTCGCGATGGTGAATCCACTTCCACATCTTCTTGCCTTCGAGCAAGTTCCGTAACACCGGCACGGACTCCGGCTCGCGCAACCTGCCCAGCGATTCCACGGCCTTCACCTGTACCAGGGGAGAACGGCCCTGGGCTTCGCCCGCCTCTGCCATCACCATCAACGGCGGAACCGTAGACCGGTCCCCGCTCATGCCAATTTCGTCGATGGCCTGAGGCAGCACCAGGGGGTCCAACAGTTCCAGAATCTCCAAGAGCGTCCGCCCGCGATCATGCGCCGCGCCGTAGGCAATTTGCCGTACCGCCACGTCGTGATAGAAGCGGTTCCACTCCGGCAGACGCGCAGGTAACAGTTCCAACAGGCTGGGTACATCCAGGCGGCTCAGCAGGCCGATGACCGACGAAGCGGCTCGCGGTTGCCCCGTCCGCAGCATCTCTCTCATCTGCGCGGTCCCCTCGGGACCCAATTCCTTCACCAGTTCGACCATGCGATCGCATTCCTCGCGCCGCATGCAGCGGAAGAAGCGGTCAGCCATATGTTCGATGGCGGCTTGGGATGTGCGCCGCAGCACCGCCATCAGGTCGTGCGGAACCTCCGGCAAGCGCAAGGCCTCTTCAATGAACTCTGGAAGCCGGTTCTCCACTCCAATTCGGGGGCGCAAATCGTTGGCGGTCGCCGGCCTTTCTTTGGCCAGATCGTCCAACGCCATGCAAACTTCATTGAGGGCTTTGAAGTGTTTGCGATTGTTGGCTTCAGAGCTCAGCCGCACAAAAGCCGCGCTGAGCAAGCTTTGCGCCTCTGCGTCCGACTCCCGGAGCAGCGCTTTGGCGATCTGGTGAATCGAGGGCCCAATCAAGTCCACTCCAGGCGCGGCAAACAGGTCTGCCAGCTGGCTCAGCCCGATGGCCGTCTTGCGGCGCGGTTCTGCGTCCTTGGCAGTAAGGCAGTTGGCGTAGTTTTGAAGAATCTCGACGCATGCGTCCTTTTCGCCACGCTCCAGCAGCACGTCAATGAACTGCCGAATGTTGCGGGCCGGAACACAGGGGGCCTCATTCGAGAGCAGCACACTCTTCTTGCCCGCCTCCGGCACTTCCGCCCAGAACATTCGATCCAAAATGTCGGCGTGGGATTCCACCAGGATTCCCGCCTTGCTCATCTTGTCTTCTTGCAACCGTAGGATGCGGCGCAGCGTGTCCATCTGCCGGCTCATGTGCTCCAGCATTTGATGGACGGCGTTTACCTTGACGTCGCCCTTTTGGAAACGCTCCATGGCGAAGCGGATCGCCATGTGTTCCGCCGCTTTCATCAACAGCGGCGTATCGTTCTTCTCCGTGGTCGAGGCCTTGCTGGCCAGACTCGACAACAGTTGGTGCAGATTGACCTTGGTGTTCGGGTCGGCCTGGCTGAATTCCTGTTGCAGCAGCTCGGGCGGAATCGAGGGGTCGGTCCCTGCCTCTCCAAACTTGGTGAGCAAGCGGATCGCCTGGATCACTTCTTCCTCTTGCAGCGGTACCACGCCCCCGGTCCAGGCGCCCCCGGTGTTCACCGCGCCCGGCGCACCACCGCCGCCTACGGGGACATTCGGAACGCTGCCCAGCGGTGCTCCCCCCACCACACCGCCGCCCGAGCGTGAGCCTTCCGCCGCCGCGATCAATTGCAGCAGTTTCTGCGGATCGTTCAGCCATTCCTTAAACTCTGGGCCCAGCGTCTGCGCCGCAATCTGCGCCGCCACACTGATTTCTCCCGTCGACGGATCGGCCGCCACGAACTTCACTTCGTTAATGCGGATGGTGGCCTGCTTGTTGTCCCCAAACGTCGTTTTGATTTCCTTGACCACATCCTGCGCCTTCGATCCACCCACAGCGAAGGCGCGGATCAGCTTGGCAAAATCATCCAGCGTGACTTGGTTAGAAAATTGAATGCTGGCCAGGCCGGCAGTGTTCAGAAACTGCGCAAAGCTGCGCTCGGCTTGTCCAGTCTCGAGCGCGACCCCATCCAGAAGCAACCGGTTTTCCGAAACTCCCAGTAGAAAGTTGCCATCACGGCCGCTGGGTAGGCCCAGCTGCAATTCCTTCCAGGTGATTTCGAATTGTCCTTCGGTGCGTTTGTGATTAAACCCATACAGGCGCACGTATTTCACCAGGATATTCAGGCTGTGAATGAAAGCCCGGGCGGACGCGGTCCGGTCATCACGCTTGGTTGTGGCGCCAGTGATAATACGCAGCTCCTGCAGTTACCACTTCAGGGTAGTGCAGAAAGTAAGAGGATGCATGTTACGGAGGTAATGGAATCGAGGCGGAAAATGCCTGTCTCCGCGCACTCCGCAGATGTTCTCTGCGACCTCCGCGATTCAAGGCTTGGCGTCGGCGCAAGTCGGCCGACGCCCCCACGATCACACCCATTATCAGCCGCTTGCACCCGTTGCCCAGCCAGCAGAAAGTTCCTCCCTGATGTAAGCTCAAGGTCCCTATGTCTGCCAGCGCCGTTGTGGCCTCAGCCAGAAGACCTCCAGCAACCACCGGCCTCGCCTTCTGGATGCATCAGGTCTTGGAGGAATGCGTGCGCGCGGGCCTGGATTTCGCCCCCGACCCGGTGCACGATCTGCGCGTCGCCCTGCGCCGCTGTCGCTCCCTCGCCGACGGTTTCAGGGCTCTTGACCCCGATCCCTCCTGGAAGCAGATGAAGAAGGCTGCCAAACGCCTTTTCGACCGCCTGGGCGAACTCCGTGACGTGCAGGTGATGGAGGAGTGGGTCGCCAGGCTGGGCGCTCTCGATGATCCCGTGACCGTGACTCTGCTACAGTTTCTTGCCGGTCGTGAAAGCCAGCTCAAGCAGGAAGCTGCGCAAGCACTGCTGCAATTTGATCAGAAGCGCTGGCGGACCTGGACCGTTATCCTCCCCCGCCGCGCTGCCCGCATACGCCCCGGTAGTCCGATCTTTCAGCATCTCGCGCTGGAGCGCTGGACCGCGGCCTATGAACTGCATCGCCGCGCCTTGCGCAATCGCTCCCAGGTCGCCTTTCACCAGCTAAGAATCGGTTTGAAACGCTTCCGCTACATCGTGGAGAACTTCCTGCCCGCGCAACACGCCGCTTGGATCGGCGACCTCAAGAAACTACAGGACCTGCTAGGCGAGGTGCACGACCTCGATGTGCTTTGGGCCACCGCTCTCCAAACAAACGCCTTTCCCGATGCTGACTCCCGCTCGCGCTGGCACGCCCGGATTCTCGAAGAGCGCAGCCGCCGCATCGCAACCTACCGCGGCAAGATGCTGGGGAAGAACTCCCTCTGGACTACCTGGCGCAGCCACCTTCCGCGGGGTGAGCGGGTGCAATCGATCGCCCTGAGCCGTCTCCGTTTGTGGGCTTCGCTACTCGATCCCGATTTCAAGCACTCGCAACACGTGGCCCGGTTGGCGCTGCAACTCTACGACGGTTTGCCGGCCACACCCGGAACTGAAAGCAGGGAAGAGCGCACCACCCTTCAGCTCGCAGCCCTGCTCCACGACGTAGGTTTGTCAAGAAAAGACAAAGCTCATCACAAAACCAGCCAGAAGCTCATCACTCGCCTCGCTCCGCCTTTGGGATGGAACCAGGAACAAATGAAGATGGTCGCCGCCGTGGCTCGCTATCACCGCGGCGCTCTCCCCCGGGCAGGACAGAAAGTACTGGCGGGCTTCGGCCTGCGCCAACGCCAAACCGCGATTAAACTGGCAGCCATTCTCCGCCTGGCCAACGCTTTTGACGCCGATCGCGATGGACGAATTGCACGTCTCGCCTGTGAACCTCAAAATGGCTTCCTGCTCATTCGTGCCCAAGCCTATAACTCACGCGACCGCCTCGCCGAAACCATTGCCGGCTCCCGCCATTTGCTGGAGACAGTCTATCGCCGCCCAGTTCTGGTAAGACCCTTCCGTACCGGCAATGGGCCACGCTCTTGAGATACAAAAAAGAAAACCGGGCTGGTTAGCCCGGCTCCTTGTCGCGTCGGTTGTGATGCGGTTACATCGCAGCCCGGCGCATGCTGGCGCCGAAGTCGCCTCCGGCCCAGTTCGGGCCAGATCTGTTCGGATGCGATCCTCGCGCCAACTCAAAAGTCATAAACCCGCGAGCACTCGCCTCTTACTGCAACTCTGCTGCCACCCGCTAATCAACTTGATGTTTTCCATGCAATCGACTGATATCGAGTCGGTTGCGCGGTGGCGCCTCCCCGTACACAAGTCTGGGAATAACCCGGAAGGCAAACTCATTGCACATATTGCACAACAGAAGTGGCAGTTCTCAAAGGACCCTTGGAATCAAGGCGGACTGACCCCCTACAACTCCCGGCGCCCCTCGATCGACTTCAGCATGGTGATTTCGTCGGCATACTCGATGTCACTTCCAACCGGAATGCCCATCGCGATGCGTGTAACTCTCAGTCCTGCCCGCCGCAATTGTCCAGAAAGATAAGTCGCCGTTGCCTCACCCTCCACCGTCGGATTGGTGGCCAGAATCACTTCATCCACCTCGCCGTCGTCTACCCGCCGCATCAGATTTGAAATACGCAACTGCTCCGGACCGATCCCCTGCAACGGGGAAATCGAACCATGCAGCACGTGATACACCCCGTTGAAGTGGTTGGTCTTTTCGATGGCGGCGATGTTGGTCGGCTCTTCCACCACGCAAACCAGCCGCAGGTTGCGGGTCGCGCTAGTGCAATACACACAAGGATCAACGTCCGTGATGTTGTTGCAGATGCTACAGAGCCGCAGATTGGCCTTTACATCGCGCACCGCCGCCGCCAGCGCTTCCGCGTCCTCGTCGTTCGTCCGCAGGATGTGAAACGCCAGCCGCTGCGCAGTCTTGCTGCCAATGCCCGGCAGCTTCTTCAATTCATCGATCAACCGCACCATCGGCTCAGCAAATTTGGACATAAAAATTGAGTAATTGAGCGATTTGGTAATTGTGTAATTGAAATACGGGGCAGATGCACCACGCAATTACTAAATTACAAAATTACTCAATTACTAAATTTCACATTCCCGGCAGTCCCATCCCGCCCAGCATACCGCCCACGCTCGATTGCATGGCCTCATCCACCTTGCGGCCAGCACCGTTGATCGCCGCCGTCACCAGGTCCTGCAACATTTCCAAGTCGCCACTCTTCACCGCTTCGGGATCAATCTTGACGCTCAAAACCTGTTTGCGGCCGTCCATCTTCACCACTACGCTGCCGCCGCCGGAGGAGCCCTCCACCACGATCTGCTCCATCTTCTTCTGCAATACTTCGTACTGCTTCTTGGCCTGCGACATCAATTCCTGCAAATTAAGTCCACCCATGCTGAATCCCTCTGCCCTCCTTGTCCCCTATGCCCTCTGTGGTGAGCGTTCTTGGGGTTTTCCCTGATGTTGCTTTTCTCGGCGCTCTCGGCGGTTAAACGTCTTACCGCTTCTCCTTGTAATCGATCACCGTCCTGATCTCCGCTCCAAATTTTTCTTTCATCCGCTGCACAATTGGATCCTGCTCCACCCGGCCACGCCCGCCGCCGTTCGCTCGTGCAGGCGCCGCTGCTGGAGGCTTCCCACTCGGCGCCACCCTCAGCTTCGCTGGACGTCCCAGAACTCCGCTCGCCGTCGCCATCACCAGCCGTCGCGCATCCGCGCTCAGCGACATCTCAATCACAGTTGCGGACGATGGCACTTTGATCACCAGCTCATTTCCTTCCACACTCCATTCCCCGCTCTCCAGCAACGTTACTAGCATGGGTTGCCCGGCCAGCGCATTCAGAACCGCATTGCGCAATTCATCAGGCTGGGGCGCGGGCGCTACCGCGATGCCTAACGCTGGCGCCTCCTCGGACTCCGGCTGAGCCACAACCGCTGGCGCTGCCGCTCCCATCACCACCCGCGCTGCCGTTGGACCCTCTTCGGCGGAGAGTTGCGGCTTCGAACCGCTCTTTCTCGCTGAGTCCGCCGCAAAGGGCGAAACCTGGTTCGTCCGATTCGCCGCGGCAATCTCCGGTTTCTTCAAGTCCGGTACCACAGACGGCTTTCCGGCTGGCCGCGCCGCACTCGATACTGCTGCGTCACTTAACAGTTGCTCGATCGGCAGCAGTCTCTGCGCATGCGCCATCTTCAACAGCCCAAGCTCCAGATGAAACCGCTGCTCTTGCCGATATCCCAGCTCGGCGTGGGTGCGCAACATGATCTGCAAATGTCGCGCCAGGTCTTCTTCACTAAAGAGCTCCGCTACTCGCACCACTCGTTGCCGCTCGTCGCTGGAAATCTGCAGCAGGGAAGACTCGCCGCCGGCAATCTTCGCCACCACCGTGTTGCGCAGGAACCGCACCATCTGCCGCGCAAAATGCGTCGGACTGTGCCCTTCGCTGATCAGCCGGTCCACCAGCTTCAGCACTTCATCACTGGCGCTTCGCGCCACCGCCTGCATCACTTCTTCCAGCACGCCCGCAGGCGCCGTACCCACCAATTGCCGAACCCCCTCCGCCGTCAGCCGCCCGCCCGACGAAGCAATGGCCTGGTCCAGCATCGACAGCGCATCCCGCACCGAGCCGTCCCCAGCTTCCGCCAGCAACGCCAGTGCGTCCTCATCCGCTTCAATCTTCTCCCGCCCCAGCAGGTCTTTCAGTTGTCCGACGATCTCCTCGAAGCGGACCGCCCGAAAACTGAAATGCTGGCAGCGCGATCGAATGGTCTGCGGAATGTCCTCCGGCTGCGTCGTGGCCAGCATGAACACCACGTGCGAGGGAGGCTCCTCCAAGGTTTTCAAAAGCGCATTGAAAGCTGCATCGGTGATCTGGTGGGCTTCATCCAGAATGTAGATCTTGAACCGGTCCCGCGCCGGGCGATACCGGGCAGCTTCCCGCAACTCCCGAATCTCATCAATTCCGCGGTTGGTGGCGGCGTCAATCTCAATCACATCCACCGAATTTCCCGCGCGGATCTCGGTGCACGACTCACACACCCCGCAAGGCTCCGTCACCGGCTTGTCGGACGATCGGCAGTTGAGCGCCATCGCCAGAATGCGCGCCACCGTGGTCTTTCCGATGCCGCGATGACCGCTGAAAATATACCCATGCGCCGTTCGACCTTGTTCCAGAGCATTTTTCAGCGTACGCGTAACGTGATCCTGCCCGATGACTTCGGAGAACTTTTGCGGACGGTATTTGCGCGCCAGGACTTGATAGCTCATGATGCGGGAGCCTTGATTATACGTGATGTGCGCCATCGCAGTGGGTGGTATGCAACCGAGCAAACTCCGCCCTCACCTCTGGATTTTCTTTGCGATCTTTGCCAACACTTCGCGTCCTTTGCGGTCAAAAACTCCACAACCGCGGACGCGTTAAACTCGCTCCAGACCGCTGCCCAGCCGGAAACAAAGTCCAAAGCCTCACTCCATCAGTGACTTCCTCCCCCCGGCTCCGCCCACGAAGTCCTTGCGTAAATAGCTGTCCCAAGGTAGGCTTCTCAGTTGGTTTTCTGGCTTCTAGGAGGCCCCGCGTGCAACTCAAGATAAGTACTCGAATCGTCGATGGCGTCATGATCGTGGATTGTGCCGGACGCCTCGTTTTCGGGGAAGAATCTGCCTATCTTCGCGACACCGTCAAGAAACTGATCGTGGAAAAAAAACACCTGGTCCTCAACCTGTCCGGCATCACTTTCGTTGATAGCGGCGGCCTCGGCACCTTGGTCGCCCTTTACACCACTGCGCAGAACAGCGGCAGCCGCATCAAATTGGCCAACCTCACCCAACGCGTAGGCGACTTGCTGCACCTTACGAAACTCGTGACCATCTTTGAGATTTTCGACAGTGAGCAGTTGGCCGTGGATTCCTATAAGGGCACCGCAGCATAATGCTGGTGCGGCGCCCGCGCTGTCACCTGGACCGGCGCCCATCAATCCCGAATGATACAGAAAAGCGTCTTCTTCCTCGGCTTGGCCGCAGCGGCCAGTGGATTCGCCTCCCCCCCGGTTGCTCTTGCCCTGGGTCTGATTTTCGGTCTGGGGTTTTCCAGCTTCGGACTTGCCCATCCCTACAGCACCGGCGCCCGAAAGCTTTCCCGATTTCTGCTGCAAGCCTCGGTAGTCGGCCTGGGTTTCGGCATGAACCTTCATGAGGTCATCCGCGTAGGCCGCAGCGGATTTCTCTACACTCTACTTAGCATCAGCTTCACCATGCTCGCCGGGATGGCGCTGGCAGCGCTGTTCAAGGTTGAGCGAAAGCCGGCATTTCTGATTTCGACCGGCACCGCGATCTGCGGAGGCAGCGCCATCGCTGCCGTTGGCCCCATCACTCACGCCAGCGATGAGGAAATGGCCATCTCTCTCGGCACCATTTTCGTGCTCAATTCAGTTGCCCTGCTGACGTTTCCTTTTCTCGGTGCAGCTCTCCATTTGACCCAGACCCAATTCGGCTTATGGGCCGCGCTGGCTATTCATGACACTAGTTCCGTGGTTGGCGCAGCCGCCAAGTATGGTGCCGTTGCGCTCGCTGTAGGCACAACGGTGAAATTGGCCCGTGCTCTCTGGATCGTCCCCGTCGCCCTGGCAACCGCAGTGCTGAAGGGTGCGAAGGCCAAGATTCAATGGCCGTGGTTTATCGGTTTTTTCTGCTTGGCGGCGGTTTGCAATACCTACCTGCCAGTCGGCGCTCCCGTTTATCCACCGCTCGTCAAACTCGCAAAAATCGGCCTTACTGTGACTCTTTACCTGATCGGTAGCGGCATCTCCGTTACGACTCTGAAAGAAGTCGGTCACCGTCCGCTCTTGCAAGGAGTCACACTCTGGCTCTTGGTTTCGGTCGCCTCGCTGTGGCTGATTCGAGCCGGATGGATCGCGTTGTGACCTCCCCGAACATGCATGCCCGCATCATCGCTGCCATCCGCAAAATTCCACGCGGCAAGGTCTCCACTTACGGCGCTGTTGCCCGTGCCGCTGGCTATCCCGGAGCGGCCCGGCAAGTTGTCGGCATATTGCGCACTGCCTATGGCCTGCCCTGGCAACGCGTGCTGGGCGCGGGAGGAGAAATCAAACTGCGTGGCGATTCCGCCATCGAACAACATCTCCGCCTGGAGGCCGAAGGCGTAGTCTTCCGTGGCCGCCGCGTGGACATGAAGCGCCACGAGTTCAAACCGGCACGCAAGAAGTCAGGCAGAGCAAAAGGCGAACTACCAACGACTAACCACCGGTCTTAAACTGCTCGTCAATCTCCACCTGATACCCGGCCACCAGTCGATTGGTCTCATTCGCCATGCCCACCACCGCCATCAGTTCGCGGAACATGTCATCCGTCATGCCCTTCTTCTGCGCCGAGACGGTGTGCGAAGCGATGCAGTAGTTACATTGATTGCTCACGCTCACCGCCACGTAAATCATCTCTTTGGTCAGCGGATCAAGCGCTCCCGGCGCCATAATCTGCTTGATATCCGTCCACGTCCGCCTCAGGGTTACAGGGTCGTTGGCCAGCGCCTTCCAGAAATTGTTGATCCAGTCCGTCTTGCGCGTGGCCATGATGTCGTCATAAATCGCCCGCACCTCGGGGCTTGCATCCTGGTATTCAATGAGTCCAAGTGTCGCCATTTGCATTCTCCAAAAACCTCTGTGCGCAAGCTCAACCCACGACCCTCAATAGTAGCGGATGGGCAGGCAATAAGACTTCCGCCTGCTCACTTTCGCTAAGTGCGCCAACAGCCTATAATTCACCCGTCCGACTGGAGCGAAACTGGTTGCTCGTAGATCTGGTTCCATTCCTGGTGTTCGGCGGAGCCTTTCTCATCGCCTTCTTCGTGTTCTGTCACTTCGCGAAGAAAACCCCAGCTGCAAGCAAGATCTCAAAACCCATTCCTGCGGTTGATCTCGAAACTCTCGTGGTTTTACCCGAAGCTACTCTCCATCCCGAACTCGACCCCCAGTTGGCTTCAGTCCTCATCTACCCCGGCGCAGTTCCGGTGAAAAAAACCCTGGCCGAAGGCCCGGGCCGTCACCCCAGCGAACTTTCCGTCACCTATTGGACCCCGGATTCCATCGAGACGGTTTGGGAGCACTACCGGCGTGAGTTGCCGGATTGGGCAGAAACGCTGTCGCAGGATGCCAGAGAATTGATCTATCGCACCGACGCCCATTCCTGCCTGATCCGCGTCTACGACAAAGATGGCCGCACCCTGATCGAGGCCACCGTTAAACCCGCCCAGTACAACCGCAACAATATGTTTTCGCAGAACTAGCTGGTGGGTCCCCTCTGTGATTCTTCGCGTTTAAACTCTTCTCTGCGACCTCTCCGGGTTCTTCTCCGCGATCTCTGCGATAAAGGCTCTTTTGCATATCCCCGTTAATCCGTATAAGCCCGTAATCCCCGCGGTGGCTAAGGTTTCGCCAAATCACCCTTGGGCGTTTTTCCGCTCAACAATTTCCCCAGCTCACACCACGAGCAGCGCAGCCCAACATAGAACGTGCCAAACAGCGCATACACCGCGCTCACTTGGTCAAAGCGCATCTCATAAATCAGCTTCTTGAACACCAACGGATCGTCGGCAAATAAATCGACCCCCCACTCCCAGTCATCGAAGCCAATCGATCCGGTAATAATCTGCTTCACCTCGCCCGCGTAACGCCGGCCCACCATCCCGTGCTCATTCATCTGCCGCGCGCGCTCTTCGATCGGCAGCCGGTACCAGTTCTGATCTTCTCCCCGCCGCCGGTCCATGGGGTAAAAACACAGATAGCGGTTCTGCGGCAGCTGCGGAAACAGCCGTGACCGCATCGCCTCCCGCTGCCGCGCCAGCGTGTCGTTGATGGCCCGCTTCCATTCCTCCGAATGCGGCTCCAATCCCCGCTCGGCCAATTCGTTGTACGTCTTGACCGTGGATTCATACAGCCCCAGCTCAATCATTGACAAATACGAGGTCGTCGGCTCCAGGTAATCGCTCAGTTTCAGTTGCGCGATCTGCAGCTCCGCCTGGTTCAACTCCGCAAACGATTGCCGGAAGTGGACCCACATCAAATCTCCCTTGTGGCCCAGCAGGGAATAGAGCGCCGACTGACCGGAGGCATTCTGCTCCATCTTCGCCAGCACCCCGCTGGCTTCGTGAATCACTTCGGTCTTCAACGACGGACGCAGCGGACGCCACGCCGACCAACGAAACCGCATCATCTGATGCAGCACGCTATAGCCTTCAATGGTCAGCGGAACCGGCGGGATTTCAATCGCAACTCGGCTCGCGGTACGGGAAGAGGACATGGGCAAGTACCCTCGCCCTATTGTACCCGCGAGGGCATCGAGAAAGGACCGGTTCCCGGGCCAAACCCCTTGACTCTAAGGCGCGGACTCTCGGGTTCGCTTCTAACTGCCTAAGGGGGTAGTGGGTCAGTTTGGTTTGCAATGCTTCGCGGCCTTTGCGAATCCTTGGCGGCCTTTGCGGTGAACCGCTTTCTTACCGCAAAGCTCGCAAAGAACCGCCGCTAAGAACGCAAAGTCTGAGTAGCCCTCAACCGTCAAACTGACCCACTACCCCTAGTGGTGCCCTTGCAAGCTCCTGCCGGGCCCCGGCCCGCCGACCCTCTACACCGCCCTCAGCACCACCAAACTGGCATCATCCTGAAAGCGCGCGCCGCAATGCTCGGACGCCGCCTGCATCAAGGCATTCATCACGTCGGTCGCGCTCGCGCTGGAATCCTGCGTCGCAACCTTGACCAGATTCGCTTCGCCGAACGGGTTGTCGTTTCCGTCGCAAGCTTCGACCAAGCCATCAGTGAACATCAATAACTGTTCGCCGCGGCTTAATTGCACTTCGCTCTGTTCGTAAACCCAGTCAGGAAATTGTCCCAGCACCGCTCCCGCCGCATTCAGCTCGGTCGCGGTTCCATTGCCATGTACCAGCAGCGGAGGATTGTGCCCGGCGTTGCAATACGTCAGGCAATTCGCTTTGTCATCCAGCACTGCATAGAAGAACGAGATGAACTTGTTGACCGGCGTCAAGTCGCACAGGATGCGGTTCAGCCGCCGGCACAGCTCACGCGGCGCCAGCTTTTGCCACATTAGCGGCTTCAACGCTGCTTGCAAGCTCGACATCAGCAGCGCCGCCGCCATCCCTTTGCCCGCGACATCCGCGATGCACAGAACCGTTTCCCGTTCGCTGATGCGCACCACGTTGTAATAATCTCCGCCCACAAAACGCACCGGCTGCGTCATGCCTGCGACCTCGTAATCCGACACCTGCGGCAGCTTCTTCGGCAGCAGATTGCTCTGGATCTCGCGCGCTTCCTGAAGTTCATCCTGCCGTCGCTGCTGCGCCCGCCGCAATTCGCGCACGCGTTCAACTTGTACTTGAAGTTTGTTGAGAAGTTCGCTGTTCCGCCATGGCTTCTGCACAAAATCCGACGCGCCCCGCCGCATCGCGTCGACGGCCAGATCAACGCTGCTCCACGCCGTCATCACCACCAATGGCAGGCTTTTGTCCAGGGCGCGAATCTGCGAAACCAGTTCCAATCCTTCGCCGCCAGCCGTGGTGTCGCGTGTGTAGTTCAGGTCAAGAAGCACAGCGTCGAACTCATTCGCCTCCAATGCCTGCAACACTCGCGCTGGATGCGTGACCGCCTCCGTCCGATATCCGTGTCCCTTCAGCAACAACTGCAATGCGTCCAGAACATGCGCTTGGTCGTCGGCAATCAACACCCGCCCAGTCGCCGGGCTTGCCGTTCCATAGGTTTGCGTCGTCGCCAGGCCTTCCATACTCGACAGAATTGCATCCTGCGGGCCAAAGCCCGAAGCGGCTACAACTGCTGATTTCACGAGGGCTTAAGGTTCCCTACGATAAACGCGACCAGATCGCCGCTGTGCGGCAATGGAACCGTTTGTCCGGAAACGAACAGGGCGGGGAACTCGGAACCTAAAAACGGGGCAAGAGCACTTTCGCGCCCTTGCCCCAATTCTCATCACTGGATGGTAAGCGTCACGGGTGTGCTTTGAGTGACAGCTCCCGCCGTGCCGGTCACCATGATGGTCACAGTTTGCTTAGCCGTCATTGTGGTTGAGCTTGAACCGCCTCCACAACCGAGTGCCGCCATGGTCAGGAGAATGACCAAGCCCAATCCTCCCACTGCCGCGCTCCACTTCCAGCGCTTCGCCGAGCGCTTGTCGTTTTCTCGGCGCCCCGCGAAAAGCACTCCCACCAGACCCAACCCTGAGAGCGGAATCCAAGCCATGGTCATCCCGGTCGCCTCATACCCCGACGCGGGCATGGTCGCAACTGCTGAGATGGTCAAGGTCGAAGTCACCCCTGGCGTAATGCTGTTGGCAGAAAAAGTACAGGTCAGGCCCGAAGGTGCATTCGGACAGGACAATGTAATTGCGCTATTGAAGCCCGCCACCGGACTTGCCCCCACCGTCAGCATGGCGGTCCCTCCCGGGGTTATGCTCGCGCTCTGCGCGGAAAGTGTCAGGGAGAAACTCGGCTGTCCCACCGTCGCCGCCGGCGCCAGCGTGGCAAACAGCCCACTCGTCTGGTTACTGCCTCCCGCGGTGAAATACAGCGTGTTGGGATCACCCGTGCCGCCCGCGCCGAAAACCAGGTCCCACAGCCCCGGATTCACGATCGCGGTGTTGTTCGTGTTCATGATCTGGCCCTGAAACTTGCCGCTGCTGGCATCGAATGCGTTGATCGTGCCGTCTCCAAAGTTTCCCACCAGAATCGCATTCGAGAACGTTCCGAACGCCGCTGGCGCCGTGACCACGCCCCAGGGAGCATTCAAGGTCCCGCCGCTGGCAAACGTCTTCACGAAGTTTCCGTTCTGGTCAAAGATGTCTACCACTCCGCTGCCGGCTCCGGGCGTGGGATCGTGCTTGGCTGCATCCTGCATGGCGTAAGCCACATACACCTGGTTGCCAATCACGTGCACTCCATGCGGCGCCATTCCCGCCGGAAGATTCGGATCAGTAAAAGATCCTGCCAGCGCCGTGACCAGAAAGTTCCGGTCCAGCACATCGATCTTTCCCGTTCGAAAGTTTGCCGCCAGCAGGAAATTCCCCGTCCCGTTGTTCAGCAACGCCAGTCCCTTGTACACCGCCAGCGCCGTCGAATTATCAAATGCCACCGCGGCGTTGGTCCCGTCGGTCCAACTGGCCACGATGCCATCTTCGGTATCAAAAATGAAATTGCTGCCGCCAAAATCCGCGCTAGTGTTGACCACAATTCCCGTCGGGCACGCCGGGCTGCAAGGACTGACCGCCGCACTCGGTAGGGTCACCACTAACGAATTCTTGTTGCCTTCGGCGTCATACAGAGTGGACGTGCCGCCGTTGTTATTCGATATCCAGAAAGGCTGTCCGGCGGCGAACGCGACGCCCCAGGGATTAGAGAGCTGAGAGTCCGTGTGGCTGGCCACGCCCGCAACATTGGCCACCAGGTTCGTTTGAGCATAGCCCGTTGTTTGACCCCATAGGCTGCACGCGCCGCCCACCGTCACCCACAGACCCAGAAATAAGAGCGCAAGGTTTTTCACGATTTTCTCCTTTCGCGAATCACTCGGGATCGCTTCGACACTCAGACCCGATGGTTTCTGTTTACTGGCCTGCGTCCGCGCTGCAATTCGCTATAGTCCCGAGCGTAGCCGCCCGCGCTGGAGCAAGTGTCAGAGGTAAGTCGCGCCCATGTAAAAAGTTATTTACAAAGTAGCCATGAGGAGACCGGATTACTCCCGTAATGGCGGATCCCAGAAGGGTGTTGTTCAATCGTGGCACGAGTCGCAATCTACAGGCAGGGGGAGATTCGGTTGCCGTCCAATCCATCTGCTTTCAAGACGTCGCTGGCAGGGAAGTCAGTGATCATAAAAATTTCTCTTTTTAGCCGTGCCTTCTCTGGCACCATCCTCGCCGTGGATGAAACCGGCTTCTGCTTCGTCAGCGAGGCCATGATCGCAGCCTTGCGTGAGACCACCGGCACCGCCATGGCTGCCATGGACGCCCCCAGCGTCTACCTGACTTTTGCCAGCTTGGAATGGCTGGTGTCGAACCAGCCCAAGGCCGCAGCCGCCTCCGCCTGACCGAGGAAAGAGAAACCCCGTCCCATTTTAAGCATCATATCAACAGAAGCTTTTCGAGTTCCGATGGGTTACAAGTACTAGAGACCACCATGTTTCTTCCGCGGAGGAGCCCGCGGCCAGGTTCCGCGCAAAGAGGAGTGCGATGAAAACGATTGGTATGACACGACGGCCTGTTTGTGCTGTGTTCGTCCTCCTCGCACTTTTCTTGACCACGCGCGCTGGCGCGTCTGCTGGCGATGCTTTCGAACCTTACTCACAGGGCAAGCTGATCGCTCACCTGTCAATGCCCGGCGGCGCCGCCCGCCAGATGTTTCTGCGACGCCAGGGGAAAACACAGTACCTCTACGTGCAGCGATCTTCCCACCCGGGATACACCGTGATTGACGTCACCAGGCCGGCACATCCCCGGGTGGTCAACCGCGCGCCGCTCGAAACCTTAACCGTGGTGGGCTCTGGGCTCGTGGTCACGGAAGCTCCTCCCAAACCGGCGACCGCCCTTGGGACCACGCAAGAAGCCCGCGGAAGCGACGCCGTTTCCGAGTCCATTCAACTGGTTGAAGTAAGTGATCCCGCAGAGGCAGGTACGGTTCAAACTTTCAGCGGAGTCGCCAGCGTATTAGCAGACGATGCCCGCGGCCTGATTTATGTCGCCAACCGCATGGGTATCTGGATCGTGTCAAGCCAGAAAAGTCTGCAGAGACATCACTGCGGTTCGTCGGATGCGATATCCAACATGCCGAATTGTGATTGATGTCCCGCAAGAAGGTAAGGAGAGGAGTGGCTATGAAACGCGAAGTGTGGATCAGTCTACTCATGTTCGCGCCGAATTCATTCGCGCAGAGTTCAATTCCAGCTGGCACCATTCTTCCCGTGGCCTTGAACTCTTCTCTGAATTCGGGGAAGCTCAAACCCGGGCAAATCATTCACGGACGAGTGATGCAGGACGTTCCCTTGGCGCCCGGATCGAAGATTCATGCCGGCACTAAGGTGATCGGCCACGTCATCGATGTCAAACCGGCGAACGGCGCCGGCGGCGGGCAAGTGTCTCTCCGCTTCGACACATTGATGGTGTCCAAGCAGCGGGTACCGATCACCGCCAATTTGCGAACATTGGCATCACCGATGGACGTAGAGGCAGCCCAGGTTCCAGAGAGCGGCCCCGACCGGGGAACCTCGCAAGCGGCCTGGACCACGGATCAGATTGGAGGCGAGGTTGTCTACCGCGGCGGAGGGCCGGTTGCGAATGGACTGCGGTCGGTCGGAGAACCAACCTATGGCGGCGTGCTGGTTCGTGTCTCTGCCAAGCCCGGCACAAACTGTCGAGGCGACATGGAGGGCAATGATCGCCTACAGGCTCTCTGGGTCTTTTCCTCTGACGCCTGCGGAACTTACGGTTTCGCGGACCTGGCGATTGTCCATGCAGGCCGAAGTAATCCAGTAGGAGAGATTAGTCTGGCGTCAGATCACGGCGACATAAATGTGAGAGCCGGCAGCGGAATGCTCCTGCGGGTGAATTAGGTACATGGTGAAGGCGGCGGGAGTCGAACTATTCCGAGTGTTGACAACACGTAACATTCTAGGAACTGCTGGGCGCGTCGCATCCATCCGCCGTTTCCAAATTGATTCGGGGCAACTGGTTTGCTAAGGTCGTGGTCATGACCGAGCGTGTCATGTCCGAGCATTCCCCCGAGCAGACAAGCGTCCCCATACGCGAATTGCTCGACTCCCTGTATCGCGTGGATTCGGGACGAATTCTGGCAACTCTGATCCGCTTGCTCGGCGATTTTGATCTTGCCGAGGAGGCCATGCACGAGGCCTTTGCGGCTGCGCTGGACACCTGGCCTCAGGCCGGTGTACCGGATAACCAGCGCCCCTGGCTCATTTCAACGGCACGCTTCAAGGCCATCGACGCGATGCGCCGGCGCGCGCGCTTCGACAGCGCCCAGAAAGACCTCACGCTCTACTTCGAGTCGCGCTTCCACCAAGCTTCCCTCGGTGTCCAAAAGATGGATGGCGAGAAGGTCGACGATGAAGAAATCGAGGACGACCGTCTCCGTCTCATCTTCACCTGCTGCCATCCCGCTCTGCCTCCCGAGGCACAAGTCGCGCTCACCCTGCGCGAAATCTGCGGCCTGACCACGGAGGAGATTGCCCGCGCATTTCTGGTTACGCCGGCAACCCTCGCCCAACGGATCGTGCGCGCCAAGGCTCTCATCCGCGATAAGGCAATTCCTTACCAGGTGCCAGTGTCGCAGGAATTATCGCCGCGGTTGGGAGCTGTCCTCCTGGTCGTATATCTGATCTTCAACCAGGGCTACACGGCTGAAACCACCGGCGTCGAACTCAGCCGCGAGGCGATTCGCCTCAGCCGACTCCTGCTCGACCTGCTTCAGCTTGACCGCATTCAGGAACCCGAGGTGATGGGCCTGCTGGGGCTCATGCTGCTGCACGAGTCGCGCCGCCCCGCCAGAACCTCTCCCGATGGAGACTTGATCCTGCTGGAGCAGCAGGACCGCTCGCTGTGGAACCGGGAGCAGATTGCCGAAGGCATCGCGCTCACCGAAAGCGCCCTTCGCTCGCGCCGCTTCGGCGCCTACACTCTACAGGCGGCCATTGCGGCGGTTCACGCCGAGAGCTCCTCCGTGGCATCCACCGATTGGCGCCAGATTACGCTGCTCTACGACCGCTTGCTTCAGATTCAGCCATCCCCGGTTGTCGAACTGAACCGCGCAGTGGCCGTTGCCATGTGCGAAGGTCTGGAACAGGGCCTTCGTCTGATCGATGACTTGCTGACCCGGGACCCACTCTCCCGCTATTCTCACGCGCACTCTGCCCGTGCCGATCTATGCCGCAGATTAGGGCGCATTCCGGAGGCCCGCGCTTCCTATGAGAAGGCGCTCGCCCTGGCGCGGCAGGAACCGGAGCGCAAGTTTCTCGCCAGGCGGCTCGAGGAATTGAAATAATTCGTCGGAGAAATCTGTGCGCTGAAAAAAATGGCCCCGAGTTGGCCGGCCAATACTTAGGAGATGTCAGAGGCTGCACCACGTTTTATGGTCAGAGGAACCGTGTCGAGTTCTGCGGTCATCGGCTGCTATAATCCCCTCGCCATTAAACCGCTATAGCGGAGGATTTCATGCGATCAAGGCCTAGCTTTACGGCAGTCCTGCTATTGCTTGCGCTCGTTCTGCAAGATTTCGGCCCTCTACTCCAGGCGCAAACAGCGGCTCCGGCACCGGAGGAACTGGATCAGTTGCTGTCCCCGGTAGCGCTTTATCCCGATTCTCTGCTTTCACAGATCACCACTGCGTCGACCAATCCGCAGGAAATTCTTGACGTTGACAACTGGTTGCAGCAAAACCCCGATCTGCACGGCGCTGAACTAACCGACGCGGCCGAGAAGCAGGGATTCGATCCGGCATTCATCGCCCTGGTAAATTTCCCGCAAGTGCTGGAGATGATGGCGCAGCACATCGACGACTACGCCGCCATCGGACATGCATTTTCTTCCGATCAGGAGGCGGTTGCTGCCTCCATTCAGCGGCTGCGCGCCCAGGCATACGAAGCTGGCACCTTGCGCACCACGGAACAACAGAAAGTGGAAGTGCAACAGCCGGCGGCCGGGCAGACAGTTTATGTGATCCAGCCGGCGCAACCCCAAGTCGTTTATGTGCCGGTCTATGATCCCACGCTCGTCTACATTCGGCCTGCTCCCGCCGTAGTGGTTGCGGCTCCGGTAATCACTTTCGGAGTGGGGATCGGCATCGGGGCCCTGATTGTTGATAACCGCCCCTGGGGATGGGGCGGATGGGGATGGAACTGGGGCGCGCGCCGCGCCTATTACAATCATGTGTATTGGGGCGGGTGGTCGAATCCCTATCGTCCGCCACACATCTGGTATCGTCCACGGCCGGTAGTCTTTGCCAACCGGCCAGGATACCGCGGCAATTGGGGTTACCGTCCGCACGGCTACCGGCCTCCCGCTTACGGGGCTCGACCGGGATACCGACACCCGCCCTACGGACCGAACAACCGTCCAGGAAACCAGCCCGCGGGGAATCGCCCGCCAGCGGGGTCACCGAAGCCGGTCGCCCCGAACCGACCGCGGCCAAATCAACCGACGACGCCAGCTAAGCCCCGACCCACACCGTCGCGGCCCCCGACTACACAACCAGCAAATCCCAGCACCCCAAACCGGCCGGGCTCGGGTCGTCCGACGACACCTGGACAAACCAGACCAACGCCGCCCACCGCTCAGCCGACCAAACCCAATCCTCCGAACCAGCCGCGGCCAAGCCGACCTGCTGCACCCGATCAGCCCAAACCCACACCGTCAAGGCCGCCGACGACGCAACCCGCCAACCCCGGCACGCCCAACCAACCCCGCCCAGGCCGGCCAGCTTCGCC
>JBAWFN010000078.1:0-138038 GCA_049591935.1 Terriglobales bacterium
GCAAACTGGCTTGTAGGTCGAAAATATCTCAGGAAGCTGCTGGGGTTGGAGGCGGTCCCACTCGATCGTCTTGCGATCAGGCCCCATTAGAGCGGGCACATGATCAAGATGATGAAGTGGGCCAAAACGCCGGTGGCAATACACGCAGCTCTGGTCTTCATACCACTTGGAGACGATGTTCCACACCAGGCATTTCTCGGGATCGGCTTCGATCTGGGCCCGGCATTCTTGACCGCAGTCATGGCGCTCCGGCCAGCGCGAGCATTGATCTAAACGCAGATTTGGCTCGCCGACAAAAGCCCCGGCAGCCGCTTTTCCAGCGGCTACGCGCACCGCTTCGGGGTGGAGCGTCTCCGGGCAGGTGATGAGCCGCTTACCGCGATATTTGAAGTAGGCATGCACCATGGGAAAAACGCCAAAAACCACCACCGCGACGACCACGGCCGTCACACCGACAAGAAGAAGGGCCAACGTTGTCATAAGATACCTCGCCGGGGCGCCCCCTGGGGACTGGCGTGGGAAGCGCCCCAAACCTCTCCTGACCTAGCATTATTTTGCTGCTTAGGAAACTCTCCTGCGGTGCCCCTTGTCACCGAGAGATGTGATTGGAGTCACTTGCGGCTTTGGGGATCAACTGCTCACGTGGGCTGCGAACTTCCGCCCCTCTTTCTATTTCATTCCCAAATCGGTCAAGACCTTGGGATTTTCTTCCCCCGCTGCTAGAACTTGATGGCAGGCGGAACAATCATTAGTGATGGTTTGGCCATCGGCACTGGTATGACTGCCGTCATGGCAGCGGAAGCAGCCCGGCGAATCATTGTGCCCGAGATTATTCGGGTGAACGCCCCAGGTTACACGCATGTCCGGGAAAATATTGCGCAGGTAGATCGCCGACACTTCCTCGCCCGCTTCTTGCACCAGGGTGCGCCGCGTCTGATAGATCTGCGCGTAGTTCGTCCGATAAAAACTGTTGATTTCGTCTCGAATGCTCTGCTTAGCTACCTCTCGGCTGGGATAGTTCACTTTGAGAACTTCGACCGCTTTCTTTCTAATATAGGGAAGCTGGGGGCTGATGCGCCCGAGCGACATTTGTTTGTCCACTGCGTTTTCGGGCAAGTCGAAGGCATGGGTGGGCCGGTTGTGGCAATCCACGCAATCCATCACGCGGTGTTCACCCTTGTCCAATTGTTGTTGGGTGGGCTTGGCATCGGTGGAAATGAATTCGGTGGTCTTTCCCGTATCGTCGGTGTAATACACGACTGGGATGGTCTGCCGCTCGGCGTCGGTCGAAATGTAGTGGATGCGCGCGCCGTCGGCGAGGTGCCTGCCATGGATTCCGACCGACCCCTGCCAGGTGCGGCCGCCCACCTTGAGCAGTAAAACGTCGGTCTGGGGCGTGTTCTTTTCGTCATCCTTGTAGCTGGTGTTCACCAGGAACTTGTCACCGGTAAAGCGCTGCGGCCAATGACACTGCTCACAGGTTTCACGTGCCGGGCGAAGGTACTTTACCGGCGAGGGAATGGGGCGTGAGTAGGTGTGAAAGGTCACGGCAAAAACCTGCCGCAGACCAGAAAGCTTCGAGCGCACAAACCATCCCGCTCCCGGTCCGATGTGGCATTCGACACAGGCGACGTGCGCGTGCGGAGAATTCTGATAGGCCGTGTACTCCGGATCCATCACCTGGTGACAGGTGGTCCCGCAGAAACTCGTGGAATCCATGTACTCCACGCCGCGGTAGGAGGCAGTCCCAACAATCAGAAGGTTCAGCACGGTGGCGAAGGTGACCCACTCCAAAGTACGCCGCACCACGGGCAGGCGCAGGTCGATGGCGGGATAAGTTCCCGGAAGTTTGCCGCTTCCGCGCAAACTTCGTCGCCGCAGCCAGATGCCAAGTGGAATCAGCAGCAGGCCGAGGACAAAAATACCGGGGAGAATGAGAAAGACCAGGAGGCCAATATAAGGATGCGGCGGGCCCGGCAAAAAGATGTCATAAAACCAGAAGGCGATGGTGGTAAGCGCCGTGCTGGTGGTCACCACGGCACCGGTCAGTGAGATGGGATTCTGCCCCAAGAAATAGATGGGTTGCGACCAGCCTCGAATGCGTTCTCGCAGATTCATTTGAGCGGGCTACTCTCCATTCTTCTATGCGACGGCGTAGACACACGCTATCCTTCGCGGCGGATCATCCGCCGCGCTGAACAAACTTCCCACCTTGATGGCAAGAACGGACTGAAACTACTTTTTCAAAGTACGGATGAAGGCTACCAGTCCCTTAACGTCTTCCGGTTTCAGAGACGCATACTTTGGCATTTTGTTCTTGCCGTTGGTGATGACATCCGTCAGCTCGGCGTCTGACATTTTCTGCACGTCGGCGCTGGTGAAATCGTGGGCGCCCATTTTCTTTCCCATCGGCGAGCCGGTCCCGTCCGCACTATGGCAGGCAGCACACTTTGATTTGTAGAGGGTCTCCGACGCGTTTTGCGCCGATACGGGAAGGGTGAGAACAACAGCCAACGCGGTTGCGATTGTAAACACTATGCCAATTCTCTTCATGTTTCGAGCTCCGTTTGAATTTTCGTTGACCTGACCTTAGCACTGAGGATACATCTTTTGAATGGCAAGATTGAACTCTTTGCGAGCCGGGGTTCCGTGACCCCGGTCACGCATGTTTGTTCGTTGTCATGTTTGGGAAGACTAGAATAAAGAAATAGCGAGGTGTCGGCCAAGTTCTTCTCAGTTGGCCTTAATCGTGCGTGGCAAGATTGAGCCAAGGGTCGCAGCCGGCCCCTTAGATTGGGGCCGCGAATGAGCGTGATGGTTCTCACGGCCATCTGTGACGCGCGTCACCGCGTCGCACGGGAGCATGGACCAGACTTATGGTGGGTGAGCTTATGCCAAAGGATGATCGCAACCTATTGGAAGTGCTGAAGTTCGAACTGGAGTTTCTTGAGCAAGGCGGATACGGGCGCTTGCCCCGCGAATCTTGGAAGCCGCGTTTTATTTTCGAGGATTCTCCCACCTGCATGAACTTTAACTCCAAAGACCACGAACCGTGTGAGGAGTGCCTCCTGATGCAATTCGTGCCGGAAAAAGCGCGCACGGAACAGGTTCCGTGTACTCATATTCCGTTGTCGCCGAGTGGAGAAACGCTGGAGTCTTTGTACCGAACTGGGACCCAGCAGGAGATTGAGGAAGCGCTTGGCGCCTGGTTGCGAGCCACGATCCGCCGTCTCGAAGCTGAAAAGGCCAGACAGTCGTCAGCCAGCCTGCCTCACTAGACGGCCCTCCAATGCTCGTCTGCCAGACGTCTTTGCTGTTTTTGCAAACGCTCTACTGCCATTGAGGAGGATGCCATGACCGTAACCACTGAGAAAACTGTCAAAGACTTGGCTCTGGAGAACCCTGCTTCAACCCGCGTTTTTGAGAAGCTGGGAATCGACTATTGCTGCGGCGGCAATAAGTCGCTGGAACAAGCCTGCCGCGAGGCCAATCTCGCGATGGACCAGGTGCTAACGTTGCTTGAGAAGTCCCAACCTGCGACCCGGGCCGCGCCTGCGGACCGGGACTGGCAAGAAGCGTCTTTGTCGGACTTGATCGCGCACATTACCAGCACTCATCACGCTTACACCCGCACGGAAATCGCCCGCCTCGGCCCCCTGTTCGACAAGGTCTGCTCCGTCCATGGAAAGAATCATCCCGAACTGCTGCAGGTTCAAGCCAGCTTTGGGGGTCTGGCTCAGGAATTGACTACGCACATGATGAAGGAAGAGATGGTGCTCTTCCCCTACATCATGCGAATGGAGAAAGCGGTCACGCAAGGAGAACCGGTTGTGCCGCCTCCGTTCGGCAGCGTAAGAAACCCAGTTTCCATGATGGAACACGAGCACGACTCCGCGGGAAACGCATTGCGCGCCATGCGTTCTGCGAGCGGCGGTTACGCTCCCGCACCCGATGCCTGTGTCAGCTACCAGACGCTGTACCAAGCCTTGGCAGATTTTGAAGCTGACCTGCACCAGCATATTCATTTGGAAAACAATATCCTGTTTCCGCGGGCCATTGCGATGGAACCGGGTCGCTGACTGACCAAGAGACCCTGTCAATAGTTTGCGCTTTGCCTTCGGGCTGCACGGTTTTTCACGCAGGATTCAATATATCGTTATACGATATATATATTACGGATGATGGCCGGGAAACTATCAGAAGAAAGGTGTTACATGCCCTATAAGAAACTGTGGATTGCGCTAGGGTTTGTATTAGTGATTTCCTTTGCGGTTCTGGGCGGGGTAGGAATCAAGGTTCTCAAGAGTGCCCCGCCCATCCCCTCGCAAGTGGTCACCAGCGAGGGCCGCATATTGTTCGACGGCAGCACCATCCAGGACGGACAAGGGGCCTGGCAGTCGATCGGCGGCCAGGAGGTGGGCACGGTTTGGGGGCACGGCGCTTACATTGCTCCTGATTGGAGCGCAGACTGGCTGCACCGCGAGTGTGTGTTCATCCTTGACCATTGGGCGAAGCAGTCTGGCGCCGCCGATTACGCTGCCTTGGGTCTTGAGCAGCGGGCTGCGATGCAAGCACGCCTCCAGCAAATCATGCGGCACAACACCTATGATCCAGCGACTGGCCGGATCACGCTGGATCCAGTTCGCGGCGAAGCATTCGAGGAACTTTATCGTTATTACTCGGACGTTTTCAGCCGTGGGCGTGATGGGTATGCCATCCAGCCCAACGCTCTCAGCGATCCCGATAAGCTTCGCCAACTGAGCGCGTTCTTCTGGTGGACATCCTGGGCCGCCTCGACAGACCGGCCGGGTACCGGTGTGACCTATACGCAGAACTGGCCGCATGAACCGCTGATCGGGAATCAGCCGACGGGCGGCGCAGTAGTGTGGAGCGTGGTCAGCTTCGTGCTGCTGCTGGCGGGAGTGGGCGGCATGGTCTGGTACTTTGCCTCACAGCCACGGAGCGCCGCAGAAGAATTCCTGCCCGAGGCCGACCCGCTGCTCGGACTCCGGCCCACGCCTTCGCAACGTGCCACGGTCAAATACTTTTTCGTAGTCGCCGCATTGTGGGTGGTCCAAGTGGGACTGGGCGCCCTGACCGCACACTATGGCGTGGAAGGCTCAGGCTTCTACGGCATTCCACTCGACCGCTGGCTTCCTTACAGCGTCACGCGTACCTGGCATCTGCAGATTGGCCTGTTCTGGATCGCCACTTCATGGCTGGCCACAGGCCTGTACGTCGCGCCCGCAGTCAGCGGAGTTGAACCCAAAGGCCAGCGGCTCGGCGTCAATGTTCTGTTTGGAGCACTGATCTTCGTTGTGGTTGGTTCGCTCGCAGGGGAGTGGATGAGCATCGAGCACAAGCTCGGCAACCTCTGGTTCTGGTTTGGTACGCAGGGCTATGAGTACGTGGACCTCGGCCGCTTCTGGCAGACTTTGCTGTTCGGCGGGCTTACTTTCTGGTTGTGGCTGATGTGGCGCGCTCTGAAGCCGGCGCTCATGAAAAAAGATGAGAGCCACTCGCTGCTGTTGATGTTCCTGCTTTCGAGTGTCGCGATACCACTCTTTTACGCAGCCGGCCTGATGTACGGCGAACGCAGCAATCTGGTCACGGCGGAGTACTGGAGATGGTGGGTGGTGCATCTTTGGGTAGAAGGCTTTTTTGAAGTTTTCGCCACCGTGGTCATCGCGTTCCTGCTCACCCGCTTGAAGCTGCTCTCGGTACCCACGGCGACGCGTGCCGTCATGTTTTCCACCACCGTGTTTCTCTCCGGCGGAATCATTGGTACTTTCCATCACCTTTACTTCGCCGGAACACCCAATATTGTGCTCGGCTTGGGCGCCGTCTTCAGCGCATTAGAAGTGGTTCCGCTGGTGCTGATTGGCTTCGAGGCTTGGGAGAATATCCGTCTGGCACGCTCCCGCCAACAGCACATCTGGGTCGCAGCTTACAAGTGGCCGATCTATTTCTTCGTGGCCGTTGCCTTTTGGAATTTCGTGGGCGCCGGCCTGTTCGGGTTTCTGATCAATCCGCCCATCGCGCTCTACTATATGCAGGGCTTGAACACGACCCCGGTGCACGCACACACGGCGTTGTTCGGCGTTTACGGCATGCTGGGTCTGGGCTTAATGCTGTTCTGCCTGCGCGCCCTGCGCCCGGGAATGGCATGGAAAAACGGTTCGTTGTGGTTTTCGTTCTGGGCGATCAACCTCGGACTCGCCCTAATGGTCCTGCTCAGCATGTTGCCCATCGGCCTGATGCAGGTCTGGGCCTCGGTGGAATACGGCACTTGGTACGCTCGCTCGGCGGAATTTCTCCACTCTGGCGGCATGAACCAACTGCGTTGGATGCGAATGATCGGCGACAGCATCTTCGCCATCGGCGCCCTGGTGCTGGGATGGTTCGTACTCGGCCTGCTCACCGGCCATTCCTACGACAAACGAGGCTACGTCGTCGAAGGCGAATGGGAGGTCCGGCCACAGGAGGAACCCGTCCTCCATCGCTAGACAGCAATTTGCCTCTGGGTTAGCGAATGCACCGGAATCACAAACCCGCTCACATATCCAGCAGGGCTGTGACGGATGAGAGATCGAGCTCGGAGAAACTGCGGAAGCCGAGCTTGCCGGCAATACCCAACATGGCAAGATTGTCTGTCAGAATTTCGGCTGAAACTTGAGCGACCTTCTCATCTCTTGCGATCTGAATGAGCCGGCGAAACAACTCCGTTCCCAAACCCTGACCTTGATATCGATCGGAGATCAGAACTGCGGCTTCCGCTCGATTGGTACCACGCAGCTTAATCAGCCTGCCGATTCCCGCAAACTCATGGCGGCCGGACACTGGATCCTTTCTGTCCGCTACCAGCGCGATCTCGCGATCATAATCCACGAAACAGAGGCGGGATAAACGCTGATGCGCCACTCGCGCACGCAGGCTCAGTGAACTGAAGTAGCGCGAGTAAACACTGCTGTCGGACAGAGTTTCATGAAAGGCCACCATCAGCGGTTCGTCCTCCGGACGGATGGGGCGCACCGTAACTTCGGTTCCATTTTTCATGACCCATTGTGAGATGTACTGCGACGGATAGGGGCGAATGGCGGGTTTCGGTAATTGCTCGTCGGGCAGTGCCGGATCGTGCAGGACCACGCGCGCATCCAGCGCCAGCAATCGCTCTGGCGAGGCCAGGAGAGGATTGATGTCGATCTCCGCGATACGAGGGTGCTCGACGACTAGTTGACTGAAGCGCACCAGTAGGGCTTCGAGTGCAGCCAGATCAATCGGCTTCCGCCCGCGTACACCTTTGAGCGCCGTCAAAATCCGAGTTTGTTCCATCATGCGTTGTGCCAGGGTGGTGTTCAGCGGAGGCAGCGCCAGCGCACGGTCGCGAGAAACCTCGACCAACTGGCCGCCCGAGCCAAACAGCAGTACCGGCCCGAACTGTGGGTCAACACTGCTGCCGAGAATCAATTCGTAACCTTCCAAGCGCACCATCGGCTGCACGGTTACGCCGGAGAAGCGCTCGCTGCCGGCATGTTTCTCAACCGAAGCTTTGATCTCGCGGTAGGCTGATCGAACTGCTTCCTGGTCCCGGAGATCTAGTTTTACGCCGCCCACATCCGTCTTATGGGTAATGGTCTCGGAGAAAACCTTCAGTACGACTGGGTATCCCATGGCAGCGGCGCAGCTCACGGCTTCGTCTTCGTCAGGCGCTACTCGTGTCTCAACTGTCGGGATACCATAGAGCGACAGGACTTGTTTTGATTCGGGCTCAGTGAGCAAAACTCGCCCGCGCTTACGCACGCCCTCAATGATTGCGGCTGCCTGCTGGCGGGCAGCAACGTCGATCTCAGAGCCTTCAGACAGGGTCGGAGTCTCATACAGTCCACGCAGGTTGTAGGTGTAGCGCCACATGTAGTTGAAGGCACGGGCAGCGGTATCGGGAAAAGGAAACACCGGAATTCCCGCGGCGCGCAGGATGGCTTCACCTTTGGTGATGCTGGCCCCTCCCATCCAACTGGCCAGCAGAGGTTTGCCGGTAGACTTGGCATAGGGCTTCAATGCTTCCGCGGCGAGCGCCGGATCGGCCATACCCTGCGGCGCCAGAATCGCAAGAAAGCCGTCACTGTTCGGGTCTTTCGTCGCCACCTCCAGCGCCTTGGCATAGCACTCCGCATCGGCATCTCCCAGAACGTCAATGGGATTGTCGTGACTCCAATGCGGCGGCAGAAACTGATCCAAGGCGCGGAGGGTCTCTTCGGAAAGCTTGGCGAGCTGCCCATTGCTGGCAATCAGTGCATCCGTAGCCAGCACTCCCGGTCCGCCCGCATTGGTCAGGATGGTGAGCCGTGGCCCCTTCGGCCGCGGTTGCTTGCTCAAGACTTCTGCCATGTAGAACAGATCGGAAATGTTTTGTACCCGCAAGACGCCGCAACGCCGGAAGGCTGCATCCAAGACTTCATCACTGCCAGTTAACGCTCCAGTATGCGATGCCGCGGCCCGTGAAGCTGCCTCGGAGCGTCCGGCTTTAATTACGATGACGGGTTTACTAAGCGCCACCTCACGCGCCGCCGACAGAAACGAACGCGCGTTCCCGATCGACTCCATGTAGAGCAAAATGCTGTGGGTGTGGGGGTCATTGCCAAAATAGTCGATCAGGTCGCCCCAGCCTACATCCAGCATGGAACCGGTCGAGACGATGGCGCTGAAGCCAACCTGTTCCCGCTTACTCCAATCCAGGATTGCGGTCAGCAGCGCTCCACTCTGGCTCAGGAAAGCGACATTCCCGGCCAGTGGAGGATCGTTGGCAAAGGTCGCATTCAATCCGATGGTCGGGTTCATGATGCCCATGCAGTTGGGCCCGATCAGGCGCATCGAGCCACGCCGCAACTGTTCCTGAATCTTCTTTTCCAGCGCAGTTCCCTCTTGACCGCGTTCACGAAAACCAGCGGAAATCACAATCGCTGCTTGCGCGCCCGCATCCACACATTCGCCAATCACCTGCGGGACCGTGGACGCAGGAGTGGCCACGATTGCCAAGTCGACTTTCTCCGGAATATCCCCGATTGACTTGTAAGTCTTGAGACCCAGAATTTCCGCGCGGTGCGGATTGACGGGATAGAGCCGCGCGCGAAAAATGCCCCCAGCAAGACTACAAAGAACGGCGTGGCCGACCGTGCCGAGTCGTTCGGTCGCGCCAATCACAGCAATGGAGTTGGGGAGAAAAAAGGCATCCAAACCGAGCCTGGGCGGGGCATAGTGATCCTGGTCCGCCGGCTCCACGGCATTGGTTTTACTTTGATCCGTCATTCGCTAGACAAGGCTACGACTTAATCATAAACGCTGCCTTAGATTAGCCTAGTCCTTGCTAGCCGCGTACGGTCAGCACCGGGCAGCGGGCTTCCGCAACCACCTGAGACGCTACTGGCCACGGTAAGTGCTCGGTGATCGCCCCTTCGGATGACTTCCTTACGCCCATGACAATCAGATCCGGGTCGCGTTCCCGGGCAAGCTGGAGGATTCCTTCGGCCGGAAGGTCAAAACGCACCACGAACTCAGGCTTGCACCAATCTTCAGCTTCTGGCGGTACTAGAGCGCGAAGTGTTTGCAGGGCGCTGGCGTCGTCCGTCCCGCGATATTCGGGGGCAACGAAAAGCATGAGCTGGAGAAAAATCAGGCTGGCCTGATTTTCTTCGGCCAGCGACAACGCGTAGGGCAGGGCGCTAAGAGAAACCTCCGAGCCGTCGGTGGGGAAGAGAATCTGCTTGAGTTTCCAGCCCTGCTCCTCGAGGGGACAAACTTTGGGACCGATAGTCAGGACAGGACAATCTGTGCGCCGGTAGATTTTTTCGGCATGCGACCCCATCACTAACTTTCGGACTCCCTGCCGCCCACGTGTGCCCGCAACTATAAGGTCGATCTCATGCTTGCGGATCATGCTGGAAATCACGTTCCAAAAATCGCCGCGCTCCAGCACTTCTTCATAGGGAGTGTCGCCTAGCAATTCTGGACGAGCAAAATCGGCGAGATTCTGCTGCGCTTCCTGTCGAACTGTATCCACGTCGCCCGGCAGCGGATCTAAGGGCACCGTGAGATGCGGCTCAGGACTCATCGCGTGGCCCAGGACAATTTTGGCGCCGTATTGGCGGGCCAGCGCAATCGCGTAGGGCAGGGCCAGCTTCGAGGCTTGCGAAAAATCGGTTGTTAACAGGATATTGCTGAGTGAGATACGGGCATTGGCCTGAACGGCTTGCATAAATCGCCTCCGCCTAACACCCTTTTATAGCCTTTTCGACGAGATTCTACAGTGATGCTTATCACCTCATGGAGTGACGGGAATTCGATCACCGCGGGCTGTGAGTTGCCTCACCCATTGGGAACGCCGTTCGCGAGTAGCTTATACTTGGGATTGGAGTGGGAGGGAAAAATGAAAACCAAGCCGGACTTGGAAGCGCCAGGAGAAACCCGAGAAGACGAGCTTCGCCCGATTGAGGCCGCCAAGCATGTGGCAGGCGCCCGGCATCTATTGACCTCGTTGCGACACAAGATTGGCGCCGAGAGTCACCCTGAGTTGGAAGAAGCAATTACCAAGCTGGAAGTCGCGCTGAGCATTCTGACCATCAAAACCGGCGGAATGTTGTGAGGGCCCGCCGCACACCAATCAGCTTTACCCGCTATCACCGAACCACCTCGACCGAGCAGTGGGCATAAAGCGCAACCGATTCAGAAACGCTCCCCAGTAGCATGCGATCCCACCCATGCCTGCCATGGGAGCCTAGAACCACTAAATCCGCTCCCCACTCCTCTGCGTCATCCAGAATGAGTGCCCGAGGTTCGCCCACCGGGGTAGGTCTGCGTTCGCATACTTTCAACCCGGCGGCGCTGAGCATCTTTCGAGCTTCGGCCACGGCTTCTTCAGCATGCGTGCGCGCCTCCTTCCATACGTGCTCCAGCAGGCTGGTGGGATACTCGGAAGCAAGCGGCGCCGAAGTGTTTGGTATCTCCGGGGTTAGAAGCTGGACCACGCTCACAATGCTGATCTCGCTCCCCGCCGGCCACGGGCGATTCGCGACCGACAAAGCAGCCTTGGCAGAGCACCGGGAGCCATCCGAAGCAAGCAGGATTTTCATTCCCTGCGAAGGGGGTACGGAGACGGGACTAGGGCGGACGATCTCAACCGAGCAGGGCGCCGTGCGAAGGACCGCTTGGGCGACGCTGCCCAGGAGGAAACGGGTCAAGGCGCTCTTTCCGTGCGAACCGATCATCACCAGATCGGCGCCCCACCGCTTCGCATACTCCGGGATCGCTTTCTTGGGTGAACCCAATTGGATTTCTGAAGAGACTTCGTGTCCGGATTGGGCCAGTTTCTCGGTAGCCGATTTCACCAAGGACTGGGCATCGCGCTTCGCATCTTCAACCACCGCCGGCCGTCCCTCCCAGTGCCCCAGATCCACGACACTCATCACACAAAATGCCGTGCCGGATGGCCACGGACGGGTTGCCGCTGTATTTACTACGTACTCTGAGGCAGGAGAAGAATCGATGGCCAACAGCGCTTTCATATCGTCCCTTTTGACTCTAGCTTTCACAGAGAGCGACCTAGTCTGGCCAGAATCAACCGTGCCAGGACAGGTGTCTCAACTGTGAGCCACGTCGTCAGACCGAAGTATACGCCGTCGTCCTTTTCGTCAATTTAGGGCGCTTTCCTGGAAATCGGCGCCTCTGGCGGCCCGATCTCCAATACTCGAAGGTAACGTTGGTAATCTTTACGGAAATTACCTGCTCACTAGAATCAAGAGTAGTTAGCTCCTACCGCCAAAGCTGGCAACAGTAGCCTTCACTCAGGGACGCTGGGGAGCCGACTAAGTGTTTGCAGAATCAGGGCAAAACAGGCCCCTCTGCAAACCAATCCGACTTGCAGGTGGAAAGCCGATGAAGTGTCGAGTGATCGCGGTTCTGGGCACGCGCCCGGAGGCAATCAAGCTGGCGTTGGTGATCGCTGAATTGCGGCGGCGCTCCGAGGAATTTGAGACGGCAGTCGTGCATACCGGGCAGCATCGGACCATGCTCGACAACGCGCTGAAGCTTTTCAAAATCAAACCTGACTTCCTGCTGGACGTGATGCGCCCCAACCAGACGCTGAGTTCGTTGACCGGACGCGTTTTAGATACGGTTGAAAACGCCTGCCACCAATTCGAGCCCAATATTGTTTTGGTTCAAGGCGACACCACCACGGCATTCGCCTCGGCCCTGGCGGCCTACTATTGCAAGGTTGCCGTCGGCCACATTGAAGCTGGCTTACGCAGTGGCGACCTCTACAACCCTTTCCCGGAAGAAGGCAACCGCCGTCTGGCCTCGGTGATGACGGATATCCACTTCGCCCCTACCGCCTTGTCGCGCGACAACTTGCTGGCGGAAGGGGTTCCCGCGGAAAAGATCGTCGTGACCGGCAACACCGTCGTGGACGCGCTGCGGGAACTGAGCGACTTGCCTCACTCCTGGGAGAGCACGCCGTTGGCCGGCATCCCTCGTGATGATGGACGCCGCCTGGTACTCGTGACCTCTCATCGCCGTGAATCCTTGGGGACGGACCAGCAAAACATGTGTTTGGCCTTAAAAGACCTGGTCAAAAAACATCCCGACATTCGTGTGATCTATCCCGTGCACATGAACCCCAACGTGCGCAGTACGGTGAACGCGTTGCTGCAGGATACAGACCGCATTCATCTGACGGAACCGCTCGGCTACATCGATTTCGTCAGCCTGCTGCGCAGCTGCTTCCTGGTACTGACCGATTCCGGCGGCATTCAAGAAGAGGCCCCGACATTTCGCAAACCGGTGCTGGTTTTGCGCAAAGTCACGGAGCGACCGGAAGCCTCACAGTTTGGTATGGCGAAGATCATCGGGATGTCGCGGGAAGCGATCGTTGAGGAGGCTGACCGCTTGCTCAACGATAGCGATGCTTATCAAGACATGTCGGAGGGTGAAAACCCCTATGGCGACGGGCACAGTTCGGAGCGAATCGTGGAGGCAGTGTCCCGTTGGTATCAGAAAAAAACTCCTTTGTTGGATGCCGACAAGCAATTCAAGCTGCCGCCCAGACCCTTACCCCGGCGGCGGAAGAGCGATGTCGCGGGGGCTGTGGCTAGGGCCGCAACTGCAGGCAAGGAGTGACCGCCCAGAGCCGCGGTTGTAATGGCGCGCCATGATCTATGCACTTTACGTTATTGTTTCCGTCATCTGCGTCTACACCGCGCGCCATTACTGGTTCACGCTGAACCGTCTCTTCGGGTTCCAGCGGCACCCCTACATTGACATCGACACGGCAGACTGGCCGCCGGTTACGGTGCTGGTCGCAGCCCATAACGAAGAGAAGGTCGTCGCCAACATTCTCAGCGCGCTGATGACGGTCAAGTATCCCGAGAACAAAATGCTGGTGATCCCGGTCAATGACCGTTCCACCGACCGGACGCGCGAGATCATCGACGAATTTGTGGAGCGCTTTCCCGGCCGTATTCGCCCTTTCCACCGCAAGGAAGGAAAAGGAGGCAAGGCGGCTGCCCTCAAAGATGCGATGGCGCTAGTGGAGACCGAGGTCATTCTGATTTTTGACGCTGATTACATTCCCGGCGCGGGTCTCATCCGCCAACTCACCGCCCCTTTCTTTGATCCGGAAGTTGGCGGGGTGATGGGGCGGGTAGTCCCCATGAACTGTGGCACCAATCTGCTCACCCGTCTGCTGGACCTGGAACGGTCCGGCGGCTACCAGGTGGACCAGCAAGCCCGCATGAACCTTCGCCTGGTTCCGCAGCACGGCGGAACCGTGGCCGGAGTCCGGTTGAGTGCTCTGCATGAGATCGGCGGATGGAACGACACTTCCCTGACCGAGGACACCGACTTGACCTATCGCCTGCTGTTGCATGGTTGGAAGACGGTGTATCAGAACCGGTCGGAATGTTACGAAGAGGTGCCTGAGACTTGGCCAGTCCGGATCAAACAGATCAAGCGCTGGGCCAAGGGGCACAACCAGGCCATGGTCACTTACGGCCTGCATCTGCTTTTGGGAAAGCATCGCGCCAGCTTGCGGGAGCGCATTGATGGAACCCTGCTGTTGGGCGTTTACATCATGGCGCCGTTTACTTTGGTCGGTTGGGCGCTGGCCCTGGGCGTGTTCTATCAGGGCGTCGTTCCCCTGCATGGAATTGTGGCGATTCTCTCCGTGACCGCATATGCGGCCATCGGCAATCTGGCAGCATTCTTCGAGATTGCCGCGGCGGTGCGGCTGGATGGTTCCCGCAAACGAGTTTGCCTCGTACCCTTCCTGATTTTGGGTTTTGCCGTCAGCATCTTCGCTGTTTCCTGGGCCGCAGTGTCTCAGGTGAAAGACGCACTCACGGGAGCCGAATTCCATTGGGACAAAACTGAGCGCTTTCGAAAGGCGGCATCGTGAATCCCTTCTTCGCCGTCGTGGGCCTGATCTTGCTGACCAGCGCGCTGTTGCTGCTGCCACTGCTGCCGGCTTTCGTAGAATTGCATAGTAAGTCGGACGCCGTGCCTCTGAGCGTGATCCAGCAGCACACCGGTGAGATCCGTTTTTTCGCAGATGGATTTCGCACGTACCTGAAAGGGTTGGGACCGACTCTGCGGGAATGTGTCAGTTCCGGCTCGCATGCCACCGGCACTATGCCCGATGGGTCTGAGTACCTCGTCTTGGGCCGGGGCTCGGAAGCTTTGGCGCTGCCTTTTCGGGAACAAAACGAATTCCGGCCGGTCATGATTGCCTCCGCGACCGACTTGCTTCTGCCCTCGGACACCAATTTTTCGAAGGACATCTACTCGGCCGGCAGTGTGATCGGCAGCAACCAGAATCGCTATCGCGCGATTCTGGCGGAAGAAGACATCCGGCTGGGCCGTGAGAGCAGCGTCCTGCGTTGGGTGCACGCGGTGGGAGAGTTCAGCGCCGATCCCGGCTGCCGCTTGTATGGCCGTGTCTCTTCAGACTCCGGCATCCGTTTGTCAGCGGAATGCAGTTTCTTGCGGTTGAATGCTCCCTACATTGCGATTGGTCCGGAGGCGGACCCTGCGCTGGCCCCCTCACAGATTCCCGCAGGCGCTGCGACCACACAGCGCTCGTTCCACGACGGCGACTTTGAAATTCGCCCCGGTGAAGTCTTTCAGGGCAATCTTGTCGTTCGCGGCCGGCTGCGCATCGGTGCCGGAGCCCGCGTTCGCGGCAGCGTCAAGAGTGAAAAGGAACTGCTTCTGGAGCCCGGCGTTTCAGTCGAGGGGAGCCTGATCACTGCCAGCATCATGCGCATCGGCTGTGATTGCATGATTCGCGGACCGGTCATCGCCGAGCGGACCGCATTGCTGCAAAAGGGGACTCGATGCGGCACCCTGCAAAACCCGACCACCGTCAGCGCTCCGAATATTGAAGTCGAGGAGGGCGTGGTCGTCTTTGGGACTCTATGGGCGCGCGAACAGGGACAGGCGGTGGCGAGTCTATGAAATCCCCATGGATATTGCTTGGGATCTGCAGTCTGGTGCTGGCGGTGATGGTGGGAGCCTGGTCGTCGCGCGGACACTCCGATGCCGATGCCGATCGTTTGCTGCTGCTGCTTCCCGAAAATGTCAATCTTTCCGACTACAAGGTAACGGTCTGGCTGGATGCGGCCAGTGAGGAAGGGCTTCACGTCGTCCCCATGCATGACTCGGAATTTGTCCGCCCGTTCTTCGGACACCCCAAGTGCGCGGGCGTGATTCTGCCCGATACCGTGCACCAGCAGGCCAGTGATTTGTTCATCGCTTCCCTTCGACGCTTCGTTACCGCGGGGGGCAAGCTGCTGCTGGTCTATGACGCGGGCGTACTGTCGCCCCAGGGCAAATATGCCCGGGGCTGGTCTCGCTTGTCCGATCTCGCAGGCGTGGACTATGCCCTCTACGACCAGTTGCACGATGACACCATCCGCTGGGGGGACGTGACCGGGAAATTCTCTGTGTTGCGCCAGATGGAAATCCCTCCGGGAAAGTACTACCCCTTCCGATCGGAAGCTGACGATTCCAGTTCGAGTGGCGCCACGGAGATTGCCCCCGAGTCGGATTTCGACGTTCGGCTCCGACGCTACAAATTCGGCGATTTGCAGTATCCCAGCTTCGTGACCTCCGGCAAGAACGCCGGACATGAACTTCTACACTCCGGCAGCGGCGTTGTCGTTAATGAACACGCCTACGGCAACGGTTCGGTGCTGTTCGTTAATCTGCCTTTGGGATATCTCAAGGCCAACACCGATGGCTTACTGCTGCACACCTTCCTCACGTACTTTGCCGAGCATTCGCTGGCTCTGCCTTCTCTGATGGCTGTTCCCGATGGTGTGGGAGGCCTGGTCCTGAACTGGCACGTCGATTCCAATGCCGCCATCAAGCCTCTGGAGGCAATGGCCTCATGGTCGTTGATGCGTCAGGGTCCTTACTCCGTTCACATCACCGCCGGCCCCGATGCCATGAGGTTCGGAGACGGAGAGGGCTTTAACGTCGAACACAATGCGGTCAGTCGGCAGTTGGTTCGCCACCTCTCCTCTCTTGGTGACTCGATCGGCAGCCATGGCGGCTGGATTCATGACTATTTTGCCGCGCATGTGGACAAAGATGATCCCGATGACTTGGAAAAGTTTCTGGCGTTGAACAAGGACGCTCTGGAAAGAGTCACGGGCAAGCCGGACGTGGAATACTCCGCCCCGGACGGAAATCAGCCCAAGTGGGTCACAGCCTGGCTGGCATCCCACGGATTCCTGGCCTACTACTTCACCGGAAACAGCGGCATGGCGCCGACGCAGGGGTATCGCGACGGCGTGCGTGAAGGACCCGACATCTGGGCGTTCCCCATCGTGCACCTGAACCAAGCGGCTGCGTTTGAGGAGATGGCGCGGGAAGGATATTCCAGCCTGGAGATCGAGCATTGGCTGGAAGCAGTCACCCAGTTTGCGGTTGACCACCACTCCGTGCGGCTGGTGTATTTCCATCCCCCTGGCATCATTCAATACCGGGATCTTGTGGATCAGTGGATGGAACGGACTGGCCAGCTGCGAAGCCAGGGACGCTTCCGCTGGTACACGATGACTCAACTCGCCAACTTCCTGAACTCCCGCAAACAAGTGGTCTGGAGCACCTCGCAGGATGGGGAGCAAGTCACGATCAAGGCTACTCATCCTCTGAGCCTGGAGCACGACACCTGGCGTCTTCCAGCTGCCAGCTTCTCCGAGCCCGTGGTGGTGCAAGGCTCGGCGCAAGTCGTGAGAAACGACGACGCCTGGATGGTGATCGCTCGGGAAGGGAAAGAACTTCAATTCGAAACCACGAAGGTGGACAAATGACGAGAGTGCGCAAATGATCGTTGCAAACCTGGGGCACTACCGAATCAAGGCTCTGCTGCTATTGGCAAGCATGGTCTTTACACTCCAAGCCCAAGGCCAGTCTTCCCCGGCCTCGCCGGAGCCGGACCCAGCGCCGGACCCAGCAGCGGTTAACGCACAACCAGAAGCCCAAATCAAACAGCTGACCAACTATGTGGAAACTGGGGCAGACTATATGACCCTGACCAACGGCTTCGGTTCCTGGAGCGGCGGCTACAGCCGCGGCGTCTACCAGCAGGGCAAGAACATTTGGAACGGGGAGATTACCGGGCAGCAAGAATTCGGAGACGCGGGCGTTTATTTCGATGCGGGCGACACTTACAACTTCAACCCAGACTGGTACGGGGCGCTCACCGTGGGTTCCAGCGCCGGTGGCTTTTTTTGGCCCCGTTTCCGAACTGACGGATTCCTCAACAAGAAGTGGCTGGGACGCAAGCAGTTGATCACCACGCTGGGGGTCAGCTATGACATGGCCAAAGATGTTCACCGCGACCACACCTTCTACCTGGGGACTACCTACTATTTTCAGAAGCCCTGGATCGTGGAAGAGGGGCTTTACTTCAATATCAGTCATCCCGGGGCGGTGTTCGCGCCAGCAGGCTTTGTGGCGGTGACGCAAGGCCACAACAAGCAACAATACATCACAGTTCGCGCCGGCTTCGGAGAAGAGGCGTATCAACTGATTGGCCCAACCGCCAGTCTTTCGCAATTCAACAGCGAAACCTTAACCATCACGTGGCGAAAATGGATGGGCCCGAATTGGGGCTTCAATTTCGTGGGCGACTACTACCACAGCCCGTTTTACTTGCGGGGCGGAAGCACCTTTGGCTTTTTCAAGGAGTTCTGAAATGCGTGCGCCCGTTGCGCACAACCCGAGGCAGCCGGTACGGCCGGATCCGGTGCAGTTCCGCGGTCATCGTGGCGGCATGATTCCCATGCACCGCGCGCTGACCCACTTCCGCCTCGGCCCCATGAACGTGATCACTTCGATTTCTTTGTTCTTGTCATTTTCCTACATCTGGGTGGTCGCACTGCCGTGGTTGTGCGAAATGTGGAATCGCGCCCTGGGTGCGGGTCTCGCCGTCTTGCCTTTGAACGCCAGGATGGAAGTCGCCGATCGCCATTTCGGCTTCCTGCGGCTGTCGATCCCCTACCTTCGCATGGAGCCGGTCTTACCCGATCTTCAAACCTGGTCTCTCACCTGTGCGGTCACGCTGCTGCTCTTCACCGGCACTTTCTTTCTCTCGAAGCGATTGGTTCCCGTGATCTATCTTGCGCGCGGTATCCTGCTGATCCAGGCGACGTCTCTGATCTACTTTGCGCTCTGGCCCACCAGCTTCCCGCATACCCCGGAGAACTACATGGAGGCGCTGATCACTGCCGAGATCGGATTGATCTCCATCGTGCCCCTGCTGTTGGGCTTCACCTACTACATTTTCGACTTCGGCCTGTTAAGAAAGGCGGTTCTCACCGCCATGACCATGCTGCACTTGGCCGTTTTTCTGCCCTTTCAAGTCCTGACGCAGGCCCTGGTGCTGCAAAAAACTGTCCTGTTCATGCCGGTACTGTACATCGTCTTTGGCATGCCGCTTGATGTGCTGCTCATCATTGCGTTCTATTCCTGGGGAATGACCTGGTCGTTCCGGCCCGCGGGCAAGCGACAGCCCAAGCTAGGTGTTTCCGCTCTCAGGGGCTGGAGCCGGCGTTGGGCACGGCGTTTGAGCCATGCGATCCCGCAACCGACGAGCCCTGTCTAGCTCGTCCGGCTCTTCAACACCTCTATGGCCTTCTGCATTTGTTCATCTTGCTGCGGAGGCTGCGGCTTGGTGGTCTGGTCTGACGGCGCGGCATTCTCATCCTCATCGGGCAACGGCGCATCATCATCCTCGTCCGCAACCACGACATTGGGTGTCACCGCGGCATCCTGAATGGCTTTGCCGCTGGGGGCGTAATACTTGGCCACCGACAGAATCAATGCCGAGCCGTCACCCATTTCGATTACCTTCTGCACTGACCCCTCGCCAAACGTCTTGTCCCCGACCACGTCTCCGCGGGCGTTTTCCAGAACTGCCGCCGCCACGATCTCAGCCGGCCCGGCTGTGCCCTTGTTCACCAGCACCACCAGCGGAAGGCTAGTGATGGTCTTGGCAGGGTCGGCATTAAATGCTTCGCGCGCGTATTTCTGTCCCTGGAGATAAGTAATCGTCCCGTGATTCAAAAAGAGATTCGCAGTCGCAATGCCCTCGGATTCCTCACCCTCGGCGCAGTTGCGCAAGTCGAGGATCAGCTTTTTGGCACCGTCTTTTTGCAACGCCTTGATCTTGTTCGCAATCTCCTGCGATTTGCCTTTGGGGAATGCGTCCACCTGGATTTCGCCAATGCCCTCGCCCACCATCTTGTCCATCACCGGAGGAATGACGACGGTATCGCGAGTGATCACGAGCTTCTCAGGCTCGGCGCGGCGGGCCCGCACCACGGAAACCGTCACGTTCGAACCCGGCTGCCCCGATAACATGTTATGAATCTCAGCCAGCGACATCTCGCGCGTGCTCTTGCCTTCAATGGCTTCGAGAATATCTCCATCCTGCAGGCCGACCTTGTCCCCGGGACCGCCTGGCATCACGGAGATGACGGCGGCATAGCCCAGCCGCTTGGAGACGGCTGCGCCGATATCGCCTTTGGCTCCGGTCAAGTGGGCTTTGTACTCCTTGTACTCGCCCGCACTCAGATAACTGGAATTGGCATCCAGCGACTCCAGCAAGCCATGCAAAGCACCGTCAGTAACGGCGGGAAGATTAGGGTCTTCAACGTACTCCGCCCGCACCCGCGAAAGAACTTCGCTGTACACCTGGAGTTGGCGGTAGGCGCCATCGTTGTTGGAAGCCCGTACGCCATCCATGCCGCCCACGACCATGAACAGCAACACCGCGGCCGAAGGTATCAGAATTGCAGCCTTAACTTTATTGGACATCGTGATTTTCTTCCCGGAAAGAGACATTACTTCCTGCAGACTATTCAAAGTATAGCTTGTTTGATGCGCTTTCCAGCAATCTTGTTCGGGAAAACCTGTCGCTGGTAACCAGTGAGCATACTTTGCAGTATCCAGCGAAAAGGAAAGCACTTACCTAAAAGTCCCTCGACCCATCCGTCACTGTGGGGCGACGCCTTCGGCGATAAATATACGGCTCTTGGTCGCACTTTGCCGGATCCCCCTGATCGCCTTGTACTCGGGCGAATCGTACCATGCACGCGCCTTCGCCACGCTATCGAAAGCCATTACCACAAAATAGCCCTTGGGTGGCTCGCCCTCGAGAGGCTGCACCTCGCCGCCACGAACCACGTAGCGGCCGTTGTAGGACGCCAGAATCGCCGGCGCCTTCTCCCCATATTTCTTTAGCGCAATCGGGTCGGTGACTTCGACTTCCGCGATGACGTAACCGGGGGCTGTCTTGACTTCCTGCGCATGAATTCTGCTGGCACCAGCAACGCCGATCAAGAGGCCAGCCAGCCCAGCCAGCGCCAATTTGTAGTTCGTGTTCATCGGATCATTCTCCCTTGTGAGTATTCGCCAACCCGCACCAGTCCAGCACGGATGCGGATCGATGCGTCGACTAAGCTTGGCTCATCGCACCTCGGCCAGTTGCGTGCGCAGCTTGTGGGTGGCGCGGAACAGGGTGTTCTTGATGGTGCCTTCACTGGTATTCAAGATGCCGGCAACGGTACGCAGCCGCAGGCCGTGGTAATGCTTCAACTCGAATACGACGCGCTCACGCGGCGACAGTCGTTCCATGGCCCGCACGATGCACTTTCGCAGTTCCCGGCTGATCAGGCTGCGTTCCGGGCTGGTACCGGCCCGCTGATCGGGCAAACGATCCAACACCTGTTCTTCTTCGCCGTCGGCGGAGATCGTGGTGGTGAGGTCACGCGCGCGTGAGGATCTTTTGCGCAGGTGGTCCAGGCAAAGATTGGTCACGATCCGGTAGATCCAGGTATAGAACGAGCACTCGAAGCGAAACCGGCCCAGATTGATGTACGCGCGGAGGAAAGCTTCCTGGTAGATGTCCTGACCATCTTCCTGGGATCCCGTGAGGTGTACCGCCAGGCGCAACACGGGACGGTCATACTGGCGAACCAGTTCTTCGAAGGCGGCGGCATTCCCCATCTGAGCTTCGCGGATGAGAAGCGTATCATCGACGCGAGCCGGGCCCACCTTCGCTCGCTGTTGCCCTCGTAGCTGTAAGACCTTTTCCATGCTGGTCTCCTGCCTTCTCAACCGACAAACTTGTAGCCCGTCCCATGCACCGTCAATATGAAGCGCGGATCATCCGGCTTGGGTTCCACCTTTTGCCGCAGGCGGACAATGTGCGCATCGACGGTGCGCGTAGTGGGAAAACGGTCATAGCCCCACACATCCTCGAGCAATCGGTCGCGGCTCAGCGTCTCTCCCGGATGGTTAAGGAAATACTTCAAGAGTTCGAATTCCTTCGAAGAAAAATCCAGCACCTTGCCCTTCCGCGAAACCTGGCAATTGCGCAGATTCACTTCAACCTCGCCAAAGGCAAACTTCTCGCCTTGTTTCGGGATCGTGCCCGCGCGCCGCAGTACAGCCTTTACCCGCGCCAAGAGCTCGCGAATCGAGAAGGGCTTGGTGACGTAATCATCCGCCCCTAATTCCAGCCCAACCACTTTGTCGACTTCCTGTCCGCGGGCAGTAAGCATGATGATCGGCATCGATGGCTTTTTGGCCTTGAGCTGCTTGCAGACGTCCAGGCCGCTCATGCGCGGCATCATGACGTCCAGAATCACGATGTCCGGCGACTCACTTAAAGCGCGCTCCAGGCCTGCTACTCCGTCGGGCGCGGTCAGCACCTGGTAGCCCTCGAATTCGAAGTTGTCCCGCAACCCCGCCACCATGTTGGGTTCGTCTTCGACAATCAGGATCTTGGCCATGTTCTCCCGTTTCAAAGCTTTACGTCGCCGCTACCTTGTGTCCGTTGATCTTGGGGCCTACCGGTAAAGTGATGGTGAACTTGCTGCCTCTTCCCGGTGCACTGTCGACTGCCACTTCTCCGCCATGCGCCTGCACAATGTGGCGCACCAGGGACAGCCCCAATCCGCTGCCCTTGGTGTTGTGAACGAGCGGGTCCCCAACCCGATAGAATTTTTCGAAAATCTTGTGCTGCTCCTCTGTGGGAATGCCGATGCCGTGGTCCACAACTTCCAGCTTCACCGAACCGTTTTGACGGAAGAGGTTTACGGCGATGAACTTCTGGTCCTGTGAATACTTGAGGGCGTTGTTCACCAAGTTCAACAACGACCGCGCCATGGCTTCCCGGTCCACACGCAGCGGAGGCACATCTTCAGCAATCTTTTCCTCGAAGGCAAACCCGTTCTGCTCGATCTGGAAGCGGTAAGAGTCCAGCGTGTTATGCACCAGTTCCTTCATATCAGTCTCGCGGAAGTCGTATTCTTTTCGCCCGGCCTCGATCCGTGAGAAGTCCAGAATGTTGTTAATCAAAGCGGTGAGCCGTTCGCTTTCCTTGCGAATGATGCAGTAATACTCCTGATATTTTTCTTCGGATTTCAGACGGCCCATCTCAAGGGTTTCGGCGTAGAGGCGGATCAAGGAGAGCGGCGTTCGCAACTCGTGCGAAACGTTGGAGACAAAATCAGACTTCAATTTCGCCAGCGCCATTTCCCGAGAAATATTGCGGTGGGTCAGAAACAGTCCGCCCGCGAGCAGCAGCGAGATAACTCCCAGAATCAGGAAGCTGCTGCGGACAAAGTGCTGCTCCATCGCTGCCAGCGTAGTGCCGGGCAGCTTGATGGCAAGCGTCAGTTCGCGGAATGCGCCATCGAGGGTGCGTTCCACTTCGGGGGCGCCACCGTCCCACCCGGAAGAAGCCACCATGGGCGTGGAGTCGTACTTCGGACGCAACATCATCGCCACATGGTTCTTCTCTCCCTTTTCTTCTTGATGACTCAGAACGGTGTTCAGCATCTCGGGAAAGAACTGATCGTGAAGGTAATCGGCGTCAAACATCATTCCTCCGATAGCCTTTTTTTCTCCTGTGCCTCCGGTCAGGAAGAACTGTCCGGCGACATAGACATGCTTTTCGCCCCGCGGGACCCACTCCGCAAGTGGATACCGCCTGCCCTTCTTGGCCAGTTGTTCCAGCTCTTTTTCCATGTCCGCGTAGTTCATTTGAATCCAGCCGGTGTACATGGGAGCAAGGTAGTCACGCTCGGAACGAAAAGCGGGAGAATTAGCCCGAGCGGGCTGCGAACGGAACACCATGCCACTTGCCGGGTCATACATGAAGAGATAGGCCACGTAGGGGTGGGTCGCGAGTATCCGATCCATGGTCTCAGCACAAGCCGCGCCGGATGGCGGAAATTCGTCTCGAACGTCGTCAATCAACTCATACGCTCGCTGGTTCATCTGCTTTTCGGAGATGGCCAAGACCTGGCTGAAATCACGCTGGAACGCCGCCTGCACTCCGCGGTCGCGCTGAATGGATTCCAGGTGGAGCGCACTCAGAATCACCAAGGCAGCGGCGGGCAAGACAACGGCGAGCTCAAGCGTGAGCATCAGCCGGGTCTTTTCATTCCTTGGGCGCTTCAGTTTCATTGGCTCTGGTGGTCCTTTTTACCTTGGAACAACATAGTCAAACCTCCCGAGGCAGGTGTCAATTCAGGGTAAAAAGACGTAAAAAGTTGTGAACTGGGCTGAGTTCCGGGATGCCTGCTTTTGACGCCATATCCTCATGAAAGCGCTGGCGGTTGGCAACGCTGAAACAATAATTGCCATTGCCTTCACCCGGCGGATAGAATCGGTTATCGAACTCTCCTTCTTGCCCGAGGATCCTTGAAGAGAATCACAGCGATTTATCCGGGTTCGTTCGACCCTCCGACCAACGGACACCTCGACTTGATCGAGCGCGGCAGTAAGATTTTTGATCAATTGATCGTGGCTGTCCTGCGCAATGCCGAAAAAGCGCCGTTGTTCGGCCTTCCCGAGCGCCTGTTGATGCTGGAGTCGATGACTTCGGACTTCAAGAACGTGCAGGTTACTTCTTTCGACGGCCTCATGGTCGAGTATGCGGCGAGGGTCAAGGCTGACGCGGTGCTGCGGGGAATTCGTGCCATCAGTGACTACGAATATGAATTGCAGATGGCGTTGATGAACCGCAAACTGCATCCCGAGTTGGAGACTGTGTTCATGATGCCGGCGGAGCAGTATTCTTATCTTAGTTCCCGGCTGGTGCGCGAGATCGCGCAGCTGGGAGGATCCATCAAGGATTTGGTTCCGGAGATGGTGGAACAACGCATCCGGGAGAAACTCGACCCCGCCATCAAATTGCAAAACGCAAGAAATCCCAGGACGAAGACAAGGAAACGAGGATGAGCCCAGTTACTGAAGCCGCCGCTGCCCTGAAACTGACCGACCGAATCAATCGCATTGAGCCTTCCGCCACCCTGGCAGTGGTGAACGAAGCCGATAAGCTGCGCCAGCAGGGCATCGACGTGGTTGACTTCGGAGCCGGCGAGCCTCATTTTCCTACCCCCCAGCACATCAAGGATGCAGCCATTGCGGCGATTCAGACGAATTTCACCAAGTACACCGCGGTCGGAGGCACCACGGAACTGCGCGACGCCATCGCCATGCGCCACGGCCAGGATTTCGATTCGAGCTATCGGCGCGAAGAGGTAGTTGCTTCGGTGGGCGGCAAACATGCGTTGTTCAATGCCATCCAGGTCCTGGTTGACCACGGCGATGAAGTTATTTTGACCGTGCCCTATTGGGTTTCCTTTAAAGACATTGTTCGCTACGCTGGCGGCAATTGCGTTTTGCTCGAAGCCGATGAGAACCAGGGCTTCCGGGTCACGGCGGAAATGATCGCACGGCTGGTAACGCCCCGCACCAAACTCATCATTCTGAATTCGCCATCCAATCCTTCGGGTGCGGTGATGTCGCCCGAAGATATGCGGGAAGTGATCCGCCTGGCCCACGAGCGTGGAATTTGGGTGATTTCCGACGAGTGCTATGTCTACCTCAACTATACCGGCAGGCTGTTTTCCGTCGGAGCGCTACGCGACTTCCGCGAGCGCATGGTGATTGTGGGCTCGCTTTCCAAGACTTACGCCATGACCGGATGGCGGCTGGGCTACGCGCTTGCGCCCGCCCCGGTGGTCAGCGCCATGCAGAAGTTGCAGAGTCAATCGACGTCGAATCCCACGTCGATCGTTCAGAAAGCCGCGGTGGCCGCGCTGACCGGATCGCAACAATGCGTTGCCGACATGCGCGCCGAGTATGTCCAGTTGCGCGATCATGTGGTGAATGGCCTGCGCTCGATTCCCGGCGTCCGCTGCACCATGCCCGAGGGCGCATTCTATGCCTATCCCAACATGTCGGCGTATTTTGGCCGGGGCGGCATAAGATCGGCATCAGATCTCGCGGGCAGACTCTTGCGCGAAGCGCACGTGGCCACGGTTCCGGGCGAGGGCTTCGGTACTTCGGATCACATTCGGGTTTCCTATGCAACGTCGGTGAAGGAATTGGACCGCGGACTGGAGCGCATGCGAAAGTTTTTGGCTTCGTTGTGAGCTGGAGAAACGGCGGAACTGTCTCTCGCACAACCCGTCCGCATACCTGCCATTGTTGTTCTGCTGCATGAGTAACCTTTATCCGCTACTAATGTCGCCGGTGTTCGATCCTCGTCCCTGGGGCGCGCTGGACTTGTCCCCTATCTATCCTGGTCACCGCTTCGACGAGAAGATCGGCGAAGCCTGGTTGACTGGAGACCATTGCAAAGTAGCCAACGGGCCGCTGAAAGGAACATCACTGGCCGATCTTAGCCGTCAGCACGGTGAGCAATTCGTTGGCACCTCGGCCGACGATCCCCACCGCTTCCCGCTGCTCATGAAGTTCCTGTTTCCGCAGGAGAAGCTGTCGGTGCAGGTGCATCCCGATGACGATGCGGCCCGTCGAGCCGGAGAGCCTTGCGGCAAGAACGAATGCTGGTATGTTGCCCACGCCAAACCGGGCGCCCAAGTGGCGCTGGGACTGAAATCAGGGACCACACGGCAAGAGTTTGAGCGGGCGATTCAGCAGAAACGCGCCGAAGAATTATTGAACTGGATCAACGTGTTCCCCGGGGAAATGATCTACGTCGCTGGAGGCACGGTGCACACGCTGGGGCCTGGCTCCATCATGGTGGAAACCCAGCAGCAGTCGGATACGACCTATCGCTTGTATGACTACGGCCGGCCACGCGAGTTGCACTTGCAGCAAGGGCTTTCGGTGATAAAGGAACAAGCCGGCTCGGGGAAGGTACTTCGTCCCGCGCCCCAGGAAATCCCCGGCACCAGAAACCGCAGGGCACCTCTAGTCGCGTCGTCATACTTTGTGGTGGAACTGATCGAGCTTAAAGATCCGCAGGAATTTCGGACCACCGGCGACTTTGGTAAGAACTCAGTGCAGATACTGACTGCGGTCGAAGGCTGCGGTGTGGTCGAGGCTCCGGGGACGGAACCGGTGACTCTGGCAAAGGGTGATGCGGTGGTAGTTCCCGCCTCCACGCGCGAGTTCACCGTTCGCCCGCAATGGTCGATCGAATTTCTGAAATCATCCTTGCCGGGCAAGCCAATGCCCGACCCAGCAGTTAGAATGTAACGTTGGGTTGCATGGCAACATCTCAACCTGAGCTTGTGGCGAAAACCAACTCCAATTTTTATCCCGTGATCCTCGCCGGTGGCCGTGGTACCCGCTTCTGGCCGCTGAGCCGCAGGCGCCGATCAAAACAGTTGCTGGCCCTGGACGGCAAGCAGACCATGATCCAGCAGACAGTCGCTCGCCTGCTGCCGCTGGCTCCGCCCAGCCACTGCTGGATCATCACCAATGAAGATTTGCGCCGCGAGATCATCCGGCAGGTCCCCCGCTTGCGCTCACCGCAGATCATTGCCGAACCTGTGGGCAGGAACACCGCGCCGGCCATTGGCCTGGCGGCCTTCATCCTGCTGCGCGACGACCCGTCGGCGGTAATCGGGATGTTTCCTTCTGATCATGTCATTGCCGAGGAAGCACGCTATCGTGAACTTCTGCAAAAAGGCGCCGCCATTGCTGCAGCGGGCGAAAACATCGTGGTGATTGGGATCGCTCCGACTCGCGCCGAAACCGGATATGGTTACATCGAAGCCGGTGAAGCAGGCCCGGAGGGAGCTTTCCACGTCCGCCGCTTCACCGAGAAGCCCGACAGCGGACGTGCCGCCGGCTTTCTGCAAGCCGGCAATTACTACTGGAACAGTGGCATGTTCTTGTGGAGCGCGCGTACACTTGCGAACGCATTGCGGGAACATCTGCCGAAGACGGCTTCCCTCCTGGAGGGAATTGCGGCGGCCTTCGGCACCAGGAAGTTTGCGCAGGTTTTCCGCCGGTTGTATCCCAAGTGCGAGAACATTAGCGTTGACTACGCGATCCTGGAGCCGCGTTCCGCGAAAGGCGAGCAGAGGTCGAACATTTTTTGTCTTCCTGCCAGCTTCGGCTGGAACGATCTGGGATCATGGACAGCTTTGCACGAGCATCACGTTGCCAAGCAACAGCCGCAGCATGACAATTTAATCGCAAGCGCGGGTGCGTTCACACTCAACGCGGAAGGCAATTACATCCACGCGCCGGGAAAGTTCGTCGCAGCGGTCGGCGTGAACAACCTCGTTGTGGTGGAAACCGAGGACGCCTTGCTGATTACTACTCGTGAACAAGCGCAGGATGTCGGCAAGATCGTGAAGCATCTGGACGAGCAAAAGCTGCACAAGCTGGTGTAGGCCACCGACGAGCAATGCCCGATCCCATTAAATTCGGCACCGACGGCTGGCGTGGCATCATCGCTGACGATTTTACCTACGACAACGTCCGCCGTGTGGCGACGGCCATCGCCGCGTACACATTGAAACACGAAGATGCGCGCCACGGCCTGGTGGTGGGCTACGACACCCGTTTCTGCTCCGAACGCTTTGCCCGAGCCGCCGCCGAAGTGCTCGCGGGAGCCGGCATTCCGATCAAGTTGGCGAACGATTATTCCCCCACCCCGGCCATCTCCCTTGCCGTTAAGCAGCATGGGGCTGGGGGTGGAGTGGTCATCACCTCGAGCCACAATCCCTGGAATTGGAATGGAGTGAAATTCAAGGGCCGTTTTGGCGGATCCGCCACTCCGCAAATCATCAAGGGTATCGAAGCCGAACTGCACGCGGGCACAAACGCAAACGGCCACAAAGCGGCGATCGAAGAAGTCGACTTCAAGCGCGCCTACGTAAGCAAGATTCGCGAGTTCGCCGATCTCGACCTCATCGCCAAAGCCGGATTCAAGTTTGCGGTCGATTCGATGTATGGCTCGGGACGCGGCGTGCTGGCGAGGATCTTCGGCGATCACGGAATCGCGCACATCGCCATTCGCCAGGAATTGAATCCGTTGTTTCCAGGCATCAACCCCGAACCGATTGAGCCTCATGTCGCCATGCTGCAACAGACGGTGGTGAAAGAGGCATGTCACGCGGGATTTGCCAGCGATGGAGATGCCGACCGCATCGGCGCAGTGGCTGAAGACGGCAGCTTCGTCGATTCCCACAAGATCTTTTGCGTTCTTTTGCGCTGGCTGCTGGAGCGCAAGCAATGGCCGGGCGACGTAGTTCGGGCCTTTAACACTACCCGGATGTTGGATCGCATTGCCACGCGCTACGGCCGCAAACTGATCGAGTGCTCGATCGGTTTCAAATACATTGCCGACCTGATGATGGAGCGCGACATTCTGATTGGAGGCGAGGAATCGGGCGGGATCGGCTATTCGCGGTTCCTGCCCGAGCGCGATGGCATCCTCAACGCCCTACTCCTGGCGAATGTCATGGCCGAAGAGGGCAAGCCGCTGGGCCAGCTGGTGGCTGATCTGCAACGGGAGTACGGTCCTCATTATTATGGCCGGCGCGATCTACATATTCAGGAAGATGTGAAACGGGCGGCCATTCAACGGGCTCGCTCCGACCAAACTACGCGCTTAGGCCGCTACTCTATCTTGAAAAAGGAGAATCTGGACGGAGTGAAGTTCTTTCTCGACGCACCGACGCCTGACAAAGGAGCAGAGGCCTGGGTTCTGCTGCGGGCATCCGGAACCGAACCGCTGCTGCGCGTGTATGCAGAGGCGGCTTCACCTGGGCTGGTGAACGAAATCCTCACCGCCGCTGAATCATTCGTAAACTCACACGCCTAGCATCCGCGACCCGCACCATTTCTGTACCGCCACGGCGTCACTTTTCGCGTCCGCATTGCTCTTCGCTGAGTACAATATTCCTAGATGAGCTCCCCCGCATCCATGCTCAGCCCTCCGGCTGACTCGCCGGAGGCGCGCCGCTATAACCGCATTCGGAGGTGGCTCGGCATCGCCGACTTCCTCCTCGGCCTGTTGTTTCTGCTGGTGTTGTTGTTCACTGGATGGAACGGCACGCTGCGCGACTTCGCCTTGCACGGCGCCTTCGAGCACTACGCATTCGCGGTTTTTCTCTACGTGCTGATGCTCATGCTGATCGGGAAAGCGCTTGGGCTGGGCCTGGACTACTACGGCTTCCGGCTGGAGCACCGCTTCAATCTCTCGAATCAAAAACTGCGGGCGTGGGCGTTTGACGAAATCAAGGGACTTTTGGTCGGAGTAGTGCTCGGGACGGTTGTGGTTGAGCTACTTTATTTCATCATCCGTCAGGCTCCGCAGTACTGGTGGCTGATGGCTTGGGCAGCTTTTCTTGGTTTGTTTGTCCTGCTGGCACAACTCGCTCCGGTCGTCTTGTTTCCCATTTTTTATAAGTTTGAGCCATTGCAAAATGAAGAACTGAAGTCGCGTCTGGTGAAACTCAGTGAGGCGGCCGGAACGCGGGTGCGGGGAGTTTACAAATGGCATCTATCGGAGAAGAGCAAAAAGGCAAACGCAGCTCTCACCGGGTTGGGCAACACGCGCCGCATCATTCTGGCCGACACTCTTCTGGAGCACTATTCGCCTGATGAAATCGAGGCCGTGCTCGCCCACGAACTCGGACACCACGTTCACAAACACATTCTGAAGAGCATCGCGGTGCGGGCGGGGATCACGCTGGCAGGATTTTGGGCAGCCAACTGGCTGCTGCATTACGCCATGGAGCGCTGGCACGTCTTCGAAACTCTTTCCGACTTCGCCAACTTACCGCTGCTGGTGCTGGTTTCGACGGTGTTGTCGTTCCTTCTATTGCCCGCCCTCAATGCTTTCTCGCGCTACAACGAACGCCAGGCCGATCGATATGCTTTTCAGTCGATTGCCAGCATCCAACCGTTTATTTCATCAATGAACAAGCTCGCCGAGCAGAATCTTGCGGAACGTTCGCCTTCCAAGTGGGTGGAGTGGTTCTTTCATTCCCATCCGGCGATTTCCCGGCGCGTAGCGGCTGCCGAAACCTGGGCCAAACAGACCCCGAAGGCTGGCGCCAGCTAGCGGCCCCGCAGCAGTTGTTCCACTCTCCGCAAATCTTCCTCAGTATCTACGCCGACCGTATCGTAGGGAGTCTCCGCAACATAGATGGGAATTCCATTCTCTAGAAAACGCAACTGCTCCAGCCGTTCACTGCGCTCCAGCGAAGATTCCGGCAGCGCGCAGAAGCGGTCGAGCGCCTCTCTGCGATACGCATAAAATCCCAGATGCTTGAAGTAGCGGGGCGTTGAGCCATCGCGGTCGAAGGGGATGGTAGCGCGAGAAAAATAGAGCGCACGCCCAGCAGCGTCAGTTACCACTTTGACTGCGTTGGGATTAGGAATGTCTTCGGCGACGGCAGGGGTTCTCAGCGTTCCCACCTGGATCTTCGAATCTTTCATGAGGTCAAGCAGCGCGGCGATATGCTCGGCCCGGGTCATCGGCTCGTCGCCTTGCACGTTGAGGTAAACGTCGGCGACGATCGATTTGGAGATCTCGTGCACCCGCTCGGTGCCGCTGCGGTGGGCACTCGAGGTCATCTGCGCATGCCAGCTGTTCTGGCGGCAGAGTTGCATGATCTCCTCCGAGTCGGTGGCGACGATTACGTCATCCAGCAATGAACAGGCGCGGACGCCCCGGTATACGCGCGCCAGCAGTGTCTCTCCTGCGATTTCGCGCAGCATCTTTCGCGGCAATCGGGTGGAGGCCAGCCGCGCCGGAATGACGGCAATCGCTTTCATGCCGTCTTAGTGTCAATTTTCCTTGCGCAAGATGCAAGCAGGGGGTGAGTCTAGATTTCTTGCCCCTCCGCCAGAAGCGGCAACCTGAATGTTAAGATTGTTTCGAGGCCCATGAAGGCAGGTCCGTGGCGGTGTAGCTCAGGCGGCTAGAGCGACGGTCTCATAATCCGTAGGTCGTAGGTTCGAGTCCTACCGCCGCCACCAATTAAATCAGCACGTTGACGGGGAATTTCGTCGCACCCGCACAAGCTCGGCGATCTGCCGAGCCACTGCTTCCACGGCCTTCTCTACCTCAGGCGACGGCCGCGCGCCCGGAGCAAACTGCTTCCCCTCGATGCCGTAAATCGACAGCCTGTCCGGCAGCCGGTTGAGTGCGCGCGCCAGTTCCACAGCTTCGTAGAGGCCGAAGGCATGCGTAGAACATTGCAGAGCAGCTTTCGGAAGCGGATTGGCGCATGCATCCCAGATCGTGACTTCGCCGGGTGCATGATTCGAGCAAAGAGCATCTACCACGATCACGGTCTCACAACCCTGCCAGGCAGCCATTAACGAGACACTTTCGCCGCTTTGCTCCTCCGCTTCGATTCCGAGCATCCGCAGACGACGCGCTACCAGCACACCGGCTGCATCGTCGCCACGATCGGGATTGCCGCAACCGATGATGCGGGGTTGCACCGCTACTCCCGTTCCACATGCAGCTTAAGGAAGTGGGTCGCGCAGGAGATGCAGGGATCGTAGTTCCTGATCGCCTGTTCGCATTTCCAAGTGATCTCGTCTTCGGGCAGGGTCGCCACCTGGCCAACAAAGTGCCACAGATCGTCTTCAATCCGTTTCTGGTTCTGCGAGGTGGGAGGGACGATTTTGGCAGAAACGATGAGCCCGTTCTCGTCCAGACCGTAACGATGATAGAGCAGGCCGCGCGGAGCTTCCGTCGCAGCTTGGCCAGTGGCAATGCGAGGCAGCGCCTCGACCTTGGGCGAGGCAGGCGGCTCGTACTCGGCAATCACCCGCAACGCTTCGTGGCAGGCGAATACCAATTCGACCGCTCGCACGATGATGCTGCGGAACGGATTGCGGCAGGGCACCTTCAGGCCGCAATCTCGCGCCACCTGCTTTGCGATCTCGGGAAGTTTTTCGAAATTCAGATTGAAACGGGCCAGCGGTCCGACCATGTACGAACCGCCGTCACGCAAGAGCGAATGAAGAGCGTTGGAATGTTGCACGTGCTTCTCGATGAAGTACTCTTCATATTGGGAGACATCAATGTCACGCCCACGGCTGGATACGATGCGGCCCTCATTGAATGGATACTCGTCGGGATGGGAAAGCGACACAAACACATAGTCCTGCTCAAAGTCGGGGAATTCGAACCCGGCGACCAACTTTGCAGTAGCCACAGAAGCATCCAGCGCCCATTTCAGTTCTTCGACCAGCTCGCGCAACTCGCTCTTTGTGGGTGTCCGGTAGAATCCGCCGACGGCGGCGGACACGGGGTGAATCTCGCGGCCGCCCATCACCTTCACGATATGATTGCCAGCTTTCTTGAGGCGTAACCCCTGTTCCACCACCGCGCGGTGGTCGCGAGCCATTTGGATGGCATCGGGATAGCCAAGAAAATCTGGCGCATGCAGCATGAAGATGTGCAGAGCGTGGCTTTCAATCCATTCTCCGCAATAAAACAGGCGGCGCAACTTCCGCACTGCTGGGTCAATCCTGATGCCCAGCGCGTGTTCCACGGCGTGCACCGCGCTCATCTGATATGCGATGGGACAAATTCCACAAATGCGCGCTGTGATGTCCGCCACTTCTGAGTAGTGTCTGCCTCGCAAGAACGCTTCAAACAGCCGTGGCGGCTCGAAGATCTTGAGTTTCACATCCCGCACCTGATCGCCCTTCAGCTTGATGTAAAGCGCGCCCTCGCCTTCGACTCGGGCAAGATAGTCGACCTTGATAGTCCTGGTCTTGGCAGTGGTCACGACGGCTTCGTCTCCTCGCTGGCCTTGCGGAATTGCCACGCCCAGGCATTGAAGCTGCGGAACGCGCGGGTAATTTCGGCATCGTCCTGGCCGAGAATGTGAAACTGGCTGGTGAGCGATGCGGTGTTGGGACTTTCCATTGGCCCGTAGCAGCCATAGCAGCCACGGTTATAGCTGGGACACAATGCGCCGCAGCCGGCCTGCGTGACCGGCCCCAGGCACGTGACGCCTTGGGCCACGGCGATGCAGACGTTGCCCTTGCGCTTGCATTCCTGGCAAACGCTGTAGGTGGGGATGTTCGGCTTGCGCCCGGCCAGCGTGGCCGTGATCAGCTCAATCAGCTGATACTTGTTGATGGGGCAGCCGCGCAGTTCGAAATCTACCGGCACGTGTTCGGCGATCGGAGTAGACAACTTCAGTGTGCTGATGAACTGCGGACTCGCGTACACCACGCGGACAAATTCATCCACGTCTTTCCAGTTGCGCAGCGCCTGAATGCCGCCTGCGGTCGCGCAGGCTCCAATGGTAATGAGAGTGCGGCATTGGCGCCGGACTTGCTGAATGCGCTGGGCATCGTGGTGAGTGGTGATGGACCCTTCCACCAGCCCAATGTCATAGGGACCCTTCACCATCGCGCTGCTGGCTTCGGGAAAGTAGGCAATGTCCACCGCGCCCGCAATGTCGAGCAGTTCGTCTTCGGCTTCCAGCAGGGTGAGTTGGCAGCCGTCGCAGGAGGCGAACTTGAAGACTCCGATCTTGGGTCTGTGCCTGCTCTTAGAGCTCATATTTCTCCAGCAGCGGCCGCATCTGCTCGTAAGGAAAAACCGGTCCGTCTTTGCAAATGAAGTGTGGTCCGTACTGGCAATGGCCGCAGAAGCCGACGGCGCACTTCATGTTGCGTTCCATCGAAAGGTAGATGTCTGCCCGGGCCAGCCCATGGGTCTCCAGTTCGCGGGTAACGAAGCGCATCATAATTTCGGGTCCGCAGACCATGGCCACTGAACGCGCGGGATGCAGACGGGCGTATTTGAATAACGTGGTCACCACTCCTACATGTCCGCGCCAGCTCAATCCGCCATAGTCCACCGTGACCAAAACCTGGGTGTCGCGCTGACGGGCCCATGCGGCCAGTTCCTTACGATAGAGCAGATCGCGCGGGCTGCGCGCACCGTAGAGAACCACCAGGCGGCCGTACTGGTCGCGGTTGTGCAAGACCTCGTAGATCACGGGGCGCAACGGAGCCAACCCGATGCCACCCGCCACGATGATGACGTCTCGCCCGCGCGCGGCGTCCACCGGCCAGCCCGTACCAAATGGGCCGCGCACACCGACGCTGTCGCCCGCTTCGTGGCCCACGAACGCATGAGTTGCCTGCCCCACAGAACGCACTGTGTACACCAACCGGTCGCGCTGCTCCGGGTGGCCGCTAATCGAGATGGGTAACTCGCCAACTCCGAACACCCAAAGCATGCTGAACTGGCCGGGACGAAAGGCGGTTTCGCCAGATCCGTCCAATGGCTCCAGCGTTAAGGTAAAAGTATCCGGTGTCTCCTTGACCACTTGCCGCACCCGGTGCGGCTGAGGAAGCATGGGATCATTTGCAACGGCGGCTGCCATGGTCACCCTCGGGATCCGTAAACATCCAAAAGCTGTAAACGTGTCGCCTCCAGCCGGCGCTCGACAATCTGGCAGAAGCGCTTCAACACTTCGTATCCCAGATCGTGGTTCTGTTCACACTTCTCGCGCAGGCACTTTCCATCGAGCGCCAGGGCACGCGTGTCTTCCACGGCACGAGCGTGAAACTTCCATTGGTACGGCGGCAACAGCCACGACCACCCCAGAATTTCCCCTTCGCCGAGTGTCGCCAGGATGATTGGCTTGCGCTGGGGTGCGAAGATCTCCAGAGCAACCTTACCCGCCCGGATCACATAGAACTCGTTGGCTTCTTCACCTTCTTTAAAGATGTAGGTGCCGGCGTTGAATCGCACGTTTGCCGCACATCCCACCAGCAGGTTTGAGTAGTACGACTCAAGACCGGCGAAAAAGGGATGCTCTGTGAGAATGCGCTCAAGGGTTTCCATGACTGTTTTCCTTGGGAGGTGCGGCTGTTTCCCGGATGGCGCGCACCTCTTCTGTAATGTCGATACCCACCGGACACCAGGTAATGCAGCGTCCGCAACCCACACAACCGGAGCTGCCAAATTGATCGATCCACGAACCCAGTTTGTGAGTCATCCACTGCCGGTAGCGCGACTTGGCGGACGAGCGCACACTGCCGCCGTGAATGTAGGAGAAGCTCTGGCTGAAACACGAGTCCCATTTGCGCCAGCGCTCGGCGTGGTTGCCGCTCAAATCGCTTACATCTTCTACCGTCGTGCAAAAGCAGGTGGGGCAAACCATGGTGCAGTTGGCACAAGTGAGACAACGCTGGGCAACGTTATCCCAGCGCGGATGGTCAAAGTTCTGGGCGAGCAAATCGCGGATGTTGGTCGTGTCCATGTGCCGCTGGATTTGAGCCGCTGCACTCTCGACCGCGGCCTTGGCTTCCGCACAGATTTCTGCCGACGCTGGCGCGGACTCCAGTTCCGCAAGCAATTCTGCGCCTGCATCACTGCCTGCCTCGACGAGAAACTCATGTTTCTCTGGACGCACCAGTTCTGTCAACGCCAGGTCGAAACCGCGCTCCACCTGCGGCCCGGTTTTCATCGAGGTGCAGAAGCAAGTGGGGGCTGCTTGCGTACAGTTGACTGCCACAATGAAGATTCCCTCCCGGCGGGCTGAATAAATGGGATCCTTGTAGCGATCCCCCTGGAGAACTCGGTCCTGAACAGCGATGGCGGCAAGTTCACAGGCTCGAACTCCCAGGAAGGCTCGCCGTGGCGGAGGAGGTGTGTTGTTCAGAATGCGTAGAGTTCCGTCTTGCCGTTCTGCGGTAAACAGGCGGATTTCGGGGGGGTGCAGATATTTCTTCCAGCTATGCGGACCCACTACGTAGCCGAACAATGCCTGGTCGCTGCGACGCTGTAAGCGGTAGCGTCCTGGCGCTTGCTCGTCCGTCCAACCGGCGGGGAGGTCAGACAATTTCTCGACTACATCGTAGACAATGGCGCCTTCACGCACCACCGGGCCGACTACTTGATAACCGCGGCGCTGCAATGCCGGAATCAACCCCTCCAGTTGCTGGACTGTTAAGGTTTTCTTTCCCGACGCCACTGGCTTCCCTCCAGGGTCTGCCGCTTGGCTCACTCCCTATGGTACGCCCAAATTGTCAGCTGCGAAAACACCGCTGAATTCGTCCTAGGACGGCAATCAGACTTTTCTATCCTCGGGAAAGACGCTGACCCAATGTCCCTAATCTGAAATGGAAGAAGCGAAGTCAGGGTACGCGAAGCCGCAATTAACCAGAGCGTTGACATATCCGGCGATTCCCCGGGTGCGCGCACCGCTTACCAGGACTTCTTTGCCCTGTGGAAAGACGCCGACCCGGACGTCCCGATTCTGAAGCAGGCCAGGGCCGAGTACGCCAAGCTGCAGTAGCGGCAGGTTTGGTCAGGATGCGGGAATCCGCCGGACTTTCTTCTCCTTGCCTTTGGCGTTCATTTGAGGTAATTTTGCGTTCCTCATGAGTGAGTCAAGAGTGGATAGCATCTACCGTTTTCTTGGACGATCGCCGAAGACCCAACTCGGACCCCTCGAGCAACAACTGTTGGAGGAGTTATGGAAGTCGAAGAGTGCGACGGTTCGCGAGTTACTCGATCGCAGCGATCTCAAGTTGGCCTATACCACCGTCATGACCACCCTCGACCGGCTCTACAAGAAGCAACTGTTGGATCGGGTGGCTGAAGGACGGGCATTCCGTTACTCTCCGCGCCACACCCAAGAAGAGCTTAAGAAAGCAGCCGCTGGGGAGACCATCCGCCAGTTGCTAAACTCCAGCCCCGGAGCGTCGCTTCCCCTTTCCTACCTGGTGGAAGCGGTTAGCGAACATGACGCCACGCTGTTGGATGAACTGCAACAACTGGTGGACCAGAAGCGCAGGGAACGCAACCGGGAGAAACGCTGATGTTTGTTGCCCGCGGTATCGGCATTTCGCTGGCCTTGTTTGTTCTGTTATATGTTCCCGTTTCGCTGGCGGTTTCGCGGGGCTGGGCGCCGCTGTGGCGAGGGTTCGCGCCACGGACCGCCCGAGGCTCCGCCAACCTGCTGTTCGCCGTGCGGATTTTTCCGTTTGTGCTGGCTTCGGTCTTCACCCTGGTGTTTACTTTGCCATCCTTTTTGTTGCTGGAACCCCGGTCAACCGACGAGGCGGTCGGCACTGCTCCGCTGATGTTGGGCCTGTGCTGTCTGGCACTACTGGCTGCAGGAATCGTTCAGGCGGCCTTGGCCCAGATAAGAACTTCCCGGGCGCTGGCGAAGTGGCTGGATGGATCCACCGTGCTGGACTCAGTGGATGCTGTGCCGGTGTTTCGCACCGGTGAAAACACGCCATCTCTGACCGTCGCGGGGGTGCGCGAACCCAAGGTGCTGGTGTCGGAAGACGCTATTGCCGCGCTGACTCCGCCGGAACTGCGGACCGCTCTTAAGCACGAAATGGCGCATGCCCGGTACTACGACAACCTGAAGAAGTTGGTTTTCCGATTTTCCGCATTTCCCGGGATGGCCGGGTTAGAGCGCGCGTGGTCCGAACAAAGCGAAGTGGCCGCGGACGACGCCGCTGTCTCTTGCTTCCGGGATGCGCTGGACCTCGCGGGCGCATTGATCAAGGTCTCTCGCCTGCGCACGCTGCGCCCTCAGGAAGCGCTAACCACAGGGTTGCTCCATAGTTCAACCGCGCTGGGAGTACGCGTACAGCGGTTGGTTTCATGGGAGAAGGACGCTGCCGCCGCAACCGGCAGCAAGCACTGGCGGTACGCATTGCCGTGTTTGGGAGGAACTCTGTTTCTGGTGATCGCAACCTACGGCTCGGTGCTCACCGGCCTGCATCAGGTCACGGAGTGGCTGGTGCGTTGACCCGCCCTCCCCGTTCACCACAGTTCCACGATCTATCGATCTATCTTCGTGCCGCCGGTATCTTTGCCGGTTCCGGAGCTGGGCTGGGCATGGTAGTGACTCGCGCTGCCCCGGCTGCAGGGGATGAAGATGCGGTTGCGGCCGGCGCAGCAGGGATCAACCCCAACTGCTTGCGAACCTCGGCTTCCAGCTTGGCCATGGTGTCTTTGTTGTCCTTCAGAAACTGGCGGGCATTCTCGCGTCCCTGCCCGATGCGCTCCCCTTTGTAGCTGAACCAGGAGCCGGACTTCTCCACGATTTCCTTGGTTGCAGCCAAATCCAGCAGGTCGCCTTCCCGCGAAATTCCTTCGCCATACATAATGTCGAATTCCGCCTCGCGGAACGGAGCTGCGACTTTGTTCTTCACCACTTTGACCTTGGTGCGCGAGCCGGTGACAACGTCGCCTTCCTTGATGGCCGCAATGCGGCGGATATCGATTCGCACTGAGGAATAGAATTTCAGGGCGCGTCCGCCGGTTGTAGTCTCAGGGTTGCCGAACATCACTCCGATTTTCTCGCGAATCTGGTTGATGAAAATCAGGCAGGTGCGCGACTTGGAAACCGTTCCGGTCAGCTTGCGCAGGGCCTGCGACATCAACCGTGCCTGCAGCCCCATGTGACTATCGCCCATTTCGCCATCGAGTTCGGCTTTGGGCACCAGCGCGGCCACCGAGTCCACCACCAGCACATCAATCGCGCCCGAGCGCACCAGCGCTTCAGTAATTTCCAGTGCCTGCTCGCCGTAGTCAGGTTGTGAGACCAGTAAATTGTCCACATCCACGCCCAGCTTCTTGGCGTAGCCCGGATCGAGCGCGTGTTCTGCATCCACAAACGCGGCCATGCCGCCGGTTTTCTGCGCCTCGGCGATCACTTGCAGCGCGATTGTGGTTTTTCCCGAGGACTCCGGTCCGAAGATTTCGACCACCCGGCCGCGGGGAAAGCCACCCACGCCCAAGGCCGCATCAAATGAAATTGCGCCGGTAGAAATGACGGCGATGGGGACAATGGCTTCTTTGGATCCCAGCCGCATGATCGAGCCCTTGCCGAATTGCTTCTCGATTTGCGCAAACGCCAGATCAATCGCTTTGGATCGTTCATCCGCCATAGAAAAAGCTCCTTTATAGAATTGCAGGATGTAGTATTGCACGAATTATATACTCAGATTACAGCGAATAAAAGGCGAATCTTGCAAGATCGGTGGAAAAGGTTCCCAAATTGGTGCGGGGTGGAGGCGCCAGTAAGAAAGACAAAATGGCCCCGCCCTCGGAGCCAATCTGCCGATGCAACCGTTCCGTGTCGGACAAAGCCCTAAAACACGTGCTCTGCTGAATCGCCCTCGAACACTATCGAGCGAAGCATTCGCTCATTGGCCGCGTTGAGAACATAGTTGGTTTCGGTCTTCTCGGCCCTCTTGTCCAGCGGCACCAATTTGCATGTCACGCGTGCTTCGGCTGGCTTGCTGGTATTGAGCTGCTTGAACACCATGATATGGTTCTGCCCTTCCATGGTGTGCAGAATCCGGTACTCGCCCTGCGGCAGCAGGGTATTCCCAACCCGGGTTGGCGAGTTGAGTGTAAGATTGCGGCTATCCGCGACTCCAAACTTATTCTGGCCTGCGCTCGCCAATGTTGCTAGCGTCAGAACGCACAGCGCAACCACAGCTACTACTTTCAGTAAACGCATAAATCCTCCATTTCGGTTGTCTGCATAGGATGAATCCAGCATAGAAGGCTCGGGGAGGAACTGCCGTGTCCTACGTCACGAACGCGTGTGATAGAACCGTAGGAATCCTGGAGGCAACCTGAGACACAGATGTCAAAATCCGAATCAGGTTGAAAGCGGAGTGATTTCGAGATGAAGCCGGAAGAGTTGCAACTCTTCCCACAACAGATTCAATAAGATACATGGTAGGCCCGAATGGACTCGAACCATCGACCTCTTCCGTGTCAAGGAAGCGCTCTAACCAGACTGAGCTACGGGCCTACAAGTGATTCGCAGGCTCTATTGTACTGAGCGTTACCGGGCCGGGCAAACTTGCGCAGCCGACTCCCACCATCATTTGCAATGCTGTCAGCATCCCGGCGACAATCGCTAGGTGGTGGTGAACTTCAACCCGTCCCCGGCCCACGAGGTAAAGCGGTGAAGCTTTCTCAGCTGCTGACCTACCCCAACCAGCTTACCCTGCTGCGCATGACGTTTCTTCCCTTCATCGTTATCAAACTGGTGGATGGCCGTTACGGTGTGGCTCTCATCCTGTTCGTCCTGGCGGGAATGAGTGACGGGCTGGACGGGCTGGTGGCGCGTGCCCTGAAGCAGCAGACTACGCTGGGCCAGTATCTCGACCCCATCGCTGACAAGCTGTTGCTGAGCACGGTTTTCCTGGTGCTTTCCATTCTGCACAAGATTCCCTGGAAGTTTACCGTCGTGGTTTTCAGCCGGGACATCTCCATTCTGGCCGCCAGCACGGTGTTGTTCGCGATCGCCGGTTTGCGGGACTTCCGGCCCAGCGTTTTTGGCAAGGCCAACACCTTCGCCCAGGTCGCCGCGGTGTTTTTCGTGCTGTTGCTGCAGATCAAGGCAGAACGCTGGGTCGCGATTGCCCGTCTCACCTTCCTGCGCGCGACTTTCACCTTCACCATTATTTCGGCGATCCACTACGTTTTTCTGGTGGGGAAGCGTTTGCACGCCCACAGCGCCACCGCAGCCACTGCGCCCGCAGAAACGGGCAGCATTTGACCCCATTTCTTTTCTTTCCCTAGAATGAAGGTTCTCTTCCGCATGCCACTCCATCTCTACAACACCATGTCCGGCAAGGTCGAGGAGTTCCGGACGCTTGCCGATAATGAAGTCCGCATGTACGCTTGCGGGCCCACGGTTTACGACTACGGCCACATCGGCAATTTCAGGACTTTCGTGGCTGTCGACATCCTGCGACGCTACCTCCGCCAAAGCGGATTCAAGCTCCGCCACGTCATGAACATCACTGATGTGGATGACAAGATCATCCGCAATTCAGCCCAGGCAGGTGTGAGCGTCAAGCAATACACGGCGAAATTCGAAAAGGCTTTTCTTGAGGACGCTGCTGCGCTCAACATCGAGCAACCGATCCTGGTGCGGGCCACCGATCACATTGAAGAGATGGCGCAGTTCATCGCCAAGCTGGAAAAAACGGGATACGCCTACCGCGCCGAAGATGGCTCTTACTATTTTCGCATTGCAAAGTTTCCCGGCTACGGCAAACTTTCCAAGAAAGACTTCGCGGGAATGGAGGACGGCGCGCGCGTCGATGTGGACGAGTATGAGAAAGACAGCGCCCGCGACTTCGCGCTCTGGAAGGCGCCCAAACCGGGAGAAGCATCATGGGACACTTCCATCGGCCCGGGTCGCCCGGGATGGCACATTGAGTGCTCGGTCATGTCGATGGCCGAACTAGGGGAGAGCTTCGACCTGCATGCAGGTGGGGAGGACCTGATCTTTCCCCATCACGAAAACGAAATCGCGCAGTCCGAGTCATTGACCGGGAAACCCTTCGCCCACTTTTGGTTCCACTCACGCTTTTTGCTGGTCGAAGGCGAGAAGATGTCGAAGAGCCTAGGCAATTTTTTCACGTTGCGCGATCTTGTGCTCAAAGGGCATAAGCCGTCCTCCATACGATATCTGCTGGCCTCAGTTCCTTACCGTAACCAGCTTAACTTCACGTTCGATGGCCTGAAGCAGGCGGCGGTATCGGTGGAAAGACTACGCAACTTTCAGCAGCGCCTGCTCAGCGGACGTTTCCCTGCGGGTACGGACCCAGTCATTGCGAATCTGGCGCAGGAGACCTTGCAGCGTATGCAAGCAGGGATGGACGACGACCTCAACACCGCCCAGGCCCAGGCGGCAATTTTCGACATGGTTCGCAAGGCCAACGTGGCCATCGATGCGGGTCAACTCGGTAAGAATGATGCCGTTTCGCTGCTCCAAGTGCTCGAGCGATTCGATGAGTTGTTTGCGGTGCTTAAAGATGAAGACGCGCCCAAGATAAAGTCCATTGTGGAGTGGGCCCAGGCAGAAGGCCGCGGAGGAGAGATCGATAAAGACATGCTCGAAGCGATCAGCTCACGGCAAATCTCGGACGCTGATGTTCAAAAGAAGATTGCAGATATCGACGCTGCTCGCCGCAACCGGGACTTCAAGACTTCCGACTCGATCCGCGCCGAACTGGCCGCCGCCGGCATTGCGGTCGAAATCACGAAAGACGGAGTGCGCTGGAAGCGCAAGTAAAAATGCCTCTGTCCACCCGGTTGTCTAGGCAGACAGAGGCTACGGGAGAGAATCATCCGGCCGCTATTTCAGCGGACAAACTGAAAATGTGGCATCCAGGCTGGCTTTTCCGGTGGCTCCGCACACCGTCTGATTCCACTGCTTCTTGAGGTCCTGAGGATGGGGAATCGTTGCTTTCTTTCCGATTTGACCTGCCGCTGCCATGCGGCCGGTCGGCATCCCGGAGGCTTGCGGAATCAGAGCGGCAAAACTGGTCACAGTGGCCAGTATCAGGTTCACCGCGGCTCCCACCCGAGCTGAGAGCACTGGATCAGCAATGTGTGCGGCCTGCAGCAACGCAGGCAGGTTTTGATTGATGTCCGCCACCGTGCTCTGGATTTTCTGCAATGCGCTGGCGGTTGGATTGGCTTGATACTGGTTGTAAAGCGTTTGCAGCAGGTTCAGGTCTTTGCTGGATTCGGCCGAGATGTTCTGGATCGCCTGGGCCTCCGATGCACTCAATTGCTGGCCAGATTGCAACGTGGTAACCAGCGATCCGATGTTGAGCGCCATTTGCAACAGCACCGGCAGATCGGCCAGGGCCACACTGATCCATTGGGCAGTGCACCCGGTGGCCAGCAGTGAAATTGCGAGCAGCACTGCAAGAGCTGCTTTCGGTCTAGAATTACACTTCATAACGTTTTCTCCTTGGTTAGGTTGTTGGGTTTGGGGTTGACTGACTACGGTTTGCGATGAAGTCTCTCGACGAATATTTGCGCGACGCCGAGCAAGCGCACGGACACCTTTGCGCCGGTCAAGTGCTGGGCGTGCGGCTGGCCATGCTCGGCCTCACGAAGCTCGGCATCGACGATCCCCGTGGCAAGGACCGCAAGCGCCTGGTTACTTTTGTGGAAATCGACCGCTGCGCCACCGACGCCGTCGCCGTGGTTACCGGCTGTCGCCTCGGCAAGCGTGCATTGAAGTTCCGAGACTGGGGCAAAGTCGCCGCCACATTTGTGGACGTCGGCAGTGGCAAAGCCATCCGCATCGCCGCCAAGGAATCGTCCAAGGCGCTGGCGCGCGCGATGCATCCCGAAATCGAAGACAAAAATAGCCAGCAGATGCTGGCTTATCGCGAAATCTCCGACGACGACCTGTTCACCACGCAGTGGGTGAAGGTCGAGCTACCGCCGGAGGAGTTTCCCGGTTACAAAGGTGATCGAGTTGTGTGCGATGTGTGCGGCGAAGGTATCAACTTCCGCCGCGAAGTGCGCCGTGAAGGCAAAGTTTTGTGCCGGAGCTGTGCTGGAGAGCAGTACTATCAGCCGGTGTAGCGACGGTCAACTTTGTTCAAATGCATGCCCCACTCGCAAAATCGTCGCTTCGTCAAAATGTTTCCCCAGAATCTGCAGCCCGATCGGCAGCTTCTCTTTCGTTTCCCCGCAGGGGATTGAAACTCCACAAATTCCCGCCAGGTTTGCGGTCACGGTGAAGATATCTGCCAGATACATGGCCAGCGGATCATCGACTCTTTCTCCTAGCTTGAACGCCGCTGTCGGGCTGGTCGGCGTCACAATCGCATCCACTTTTTTAAAAGCCGCCGCGAAATCCTGCGCCAGAAGCGTGCGCACTTTCTGCGCCTTGAGATAGTAGGCGTCGTAATATCCGGCACTCAGCGCATACGTCCCCAATATGATACGACGCTTCACCTCGGCGCCGAATCCCTGATCGCGACTGCGCCGGTACATCTCGGAAAGACTACGGGTATCGCTTGCCCGGAAGCCGTAGCGGACTCCGTCAAAGCGCGCAAGGTTCGAGGAAGCCTCGGCAGTGGCGACGATGTAATAAGTGGGAATCGCATACTTGGTGTGCGGCAGGGAAATGGGGACAATTTCGCATCCCAGTTTCGCCAGCTCGTGGATCGCAGCTTCTACCGCCTTTCGAACGTCGTCGTCCAGACCTTCCCCGAAATATTCTTTCGGCACTCCCAGCTTCAAGCCTCGCACTGGTTTCTCCAGTTCCGAGAAGTAATCCGGAACCGGCATGTCCGCCGAAGTCGAGTCCATCGGATCGCGCCCGGCGATCGTGCGCAGCACCAAAGCCGCGTCTTTCACGGTGTTGGTGAGCGGCCCGATGCGGTCGAGCGATGAGGCGAACGCAATCAATCCATAGCGCGATACGCGGCCATAAGTCGGCATCAGACCCACCACGCCGCAGAACGACGCGGGCTGACGAATCGAGCCGCCAGTGTCCGACCCCAGCGTGGCCACCGCCATGTGTGCCGCCACCGCCGCTGCCGATCCTCCGGAGGAGCCGCCCGGAACCCGGCTCAGATCTCGCGGATTGCGCACCGGACGCCACGCCGAATTCTCATTGGACGAACCCATGGCAAACTCATCGCAGTTCAGCTTGCCTAGGATCACCGCGCCCGCCGATTCTAAGCGCGCCACTGCGGTGCAGTCGTAAGGCGGAACATAATTGCCCAGGATCTTCGAGCCGGCAGTGGTGCGTACGCCGCGCGTCGCCATTACGTCCTTGATGGCAACCGGAACGCCGCCGAGCGGCGGCAGCTTCTCACCTTTGGCGGCGAGCGCGTCGATCTCCGCTGCTTTCGCCAGGGCGCGTTCCTTTGAGAGCGTCAAATAAGCACCGATCAGCGGGTCCTGCTTTTCGATGCGCAGATAGAAATCTTCAGCCAACGCGAACGCTGTCGTGCGCCGCTCCTGAATCGCGGCACGGGTAGCGTCGATGGCGAGTGATTGCGGATCCATTGATGATGCGAATTATCTTTCGATCACTTTCGGCATGCGGAAAAATGTCCCATCGGAGTCAGGTGCATTCGCCAGCGCAACATCGTGCGGCAACGATTTCCGCAGGCCTTCAAGAATATCCTCGCGGCCGGCATCGGGAACGACACCTTGGACATCCGCCATCACCGCCAGCGGCTGCACGTTCGATGTATTCAGTTCGTTCAATCGATCGACATACTCGAGAATCGAGTTCAAGTCGCGCAGAAAACGGACCCGCTCTTCTTGGGTCAATTCCAAGTGAGCGAGGTCAGCTACGTAAACAACATCTTTCTCGTTGATCTTCATGCCCATGGAAACAGCCCCAACCTTCGGATTAGGATGTTCGAGCCGCCTTGTCGCTGACCACAAACTCGATTCGCCGAACGCCGCTTCCCGTGTAACGGTTGATGACCGCCAAATATTGCGGCGCCAGAGACCGCAGCTCGCTGCGCCAGCCTGCGTCCGGCACCTGCACCCGCAGAATCCCGTCTTCGAAATTCAATGCCGAGGTCCGTGAGGCCACTGCCTGTCCGCACGCAATAGGCCACGCCAGCAGCGGACCGGTCCCCGCGGGCGCGCGACGCAGGCTCGCAGCCACGATCTTCTCAATTCCCAGACCTGCTTGTTCCATGGAAAGACGCTGAAGTGAAGATGGTACCTGATTCCCTGCCGGCTGGCTTTTCTGACGTCCTTATTTTCAGAATAGCAGTTTCAGAGGGCAAGTGAGACACGTTTTGGAAAATTATATTTTCCGTCGATTCAGTAACATCGCGGGATTTCGACGAAAAAGGGGGCTTGACAAGAATTTTCACAGCCCTGAGAAATTTCGGGAATCCCGCGATATTTTCCCAATACGGAACCGCTGCGGACTATTTCGGGACGGGAAACTCCCGCGCCACAAATTGCAATGCCTCCTCGCGATCGTGAAAGCGGCCTTCGAGTTGCCCATCCTCCACTGCGGAAAGAATTTCTTTGAAGCGCGGCCCGGGCACGTGTCCGGCTGCAATCAGGTCCTCGCCCGTAACCAGAGGCGCCGGACGTATCGCCTCCGGCGTCAGCGCAGCCATCTTCGCCCGGGTGAAGTCGTAAGTGGTCAAGTCACCATAGCTGGCCTGGCAATCCAGGCGATGCAGTTCCAGGTGCTCATCGAAGCGCGGCATACGCACGAACCTTTTAAAAGTCGACTCGCTCATACGCATGGCATGGGCAAAGCGCATGTGGTTGTCCACCAGCGCGAGAATCTGCTGGGTGTCATCGTTCGAGAAACGCAGACGCTGGCAGATGTCTTCCGCCATCTTGACCCCCACATCCACATGCCCGTCGAAACGGATGCGGTCTGGCGCCACTCGAAATGTCGGGGGCTTGCCCACGTCGTGCAGCAGGGCGCCCCATGCCAAAGCGGCAGAACAAGGATGCGGTAATTCCTCCAGCAGAAGCAGAGTGTGTGCAAAAACATCACCTTCAGGGTGAAACTGCGGCGGCTGCTCGATTCCCTTCATGGCCTCGATCTCTGGCAGCACTTCGTGCAGCAAGCCGGTTTCGTCAAGCAAAACGAAAGCTGCCCGCGCCTGGCCTTCGGTCAGCATCCTGGTAAGTTCATCGCGCACCCGCTCGCGCGATACCTGATGAATTTGCGGAGTCAGCCTGCGAATAGCGGCAAATGTCGCTGGATCGATCTCGAAGCCGAAGCGAGCCGCAAACCGCACCGCGCGCAACATGCGCAGCTTGTCTTCGCCGAAGCGACGATCGGGCTCGCCAATCGCGCGGATGATCCTGGCTTTCAGGTCCTTCTGGCCGTCCACGAAGTCGAGAACTTGGTTGGTGACCGGATCGAGCAACATGCCGTTGATGGTGAAATCACGTCGTTGCACATCTTCGCGCGGATCTTTGCTGAAGCGGACTTCGTCGGGATGGCGGCCGTCGGAGTAGCCGATGTCCGAACGAAACGTGGCCACCTCGACAGTGTTGCCTCCAGCGGAGACATCGCCAGCTGCGGCTTTACGTTCGGGTTGCGCCGTGGAGGCGTTGCATGCAACGTCTCCGGCTGGGACCAGCACCACTCCGAACTGCACACCTACGCCGTAGGCGTCGGGAAAAATGCGCATGACCTCATCGGGCGTAGCGCTAGTAGCCACATCGTAATCGGCAGGATCCCGGCCAAGTAGAAGGTCGCGCACGCATCCGCCGGCGAGATAGGCTTTGTGGCCATGGTCGCGCAGGGTGCCGATGATCGAGATGGCAAAGCTCTTCAACATCAGCATTCAGTCCGCAAACTCCACTACTATAAGCCTATGGCCGACGCCTACATTCTCGGTATAGAGAGCTCCTGCGATGAGACCGCAGCCGCGGTGGTGCGTTCGGGCGAGCAGATTGTCTCCAACGTAGTCTTCTCGCAGATCGCCACACACCAGCCCTACGGTGGCGTGGTTCCGGAACTGGCCTCGCGCGAGCATTTGCGGGCCATCGTGCCGGTAGTACGCAAAGCACTTGCGGATGCTGGACGGACCTTGCACTCGATTGACGCGCTCGCGGTCACCCAGGGGCCGGGACTTGCCGGAGCCTTGCTGGTCGGCATCAGCTATGCCAAAGCGCTAGCCTTTGCCCTGGACAAGCCTCTGATCGCCGTAAATCATCTGGAAGGCCACATCCACGCCGTGCTGCTGGAAGAACGGCAGAAGGGGAATCATACGCTCCAATTCCCGGTGCTGGCATTGGTGGTCTCAGGCGGACACACGCATCTTTATCTGGCAAAACAGGGGGAGCGTGGCTGGTCCTATCAGAATATCGGCCATACTCGCGACGACGCCGCCGGCGAAGCGTTCGACAAAGTCGCTAAGCTCCTGGCTCTGGGATATCCCGGCGGTCCGATGATCGAGAAACTTTCCGCTCACGGCAACCCAACCGCCGTCCGCTTTCTGCCGGCGCAGCTCAAGCACCGTGATCGCAACGACCGCAGTAGCCGACAGGACTCGGATCAACCTCGTTTTGACTTTTCCTACAGCGGCATTAAGACCGCCGTACTGCGCTATGTTGAGACCCACAATCTTCACCACTCGATCGAAGCACGACGCCAGGCTGCCCAGGCAATCACTCAACCCACTGCCGCGGATTATTTGTCCCTCTGCGACCAGCCGACGCTCGATCTGGTGGCTTCGTTTCAGCGGGCTTTGATCGAAGACTTGGTGGGAAAAACTCTGGCGGCGGCGCGCGCCTGCAATGCCGCCAGTTTGTTCGTTACCGGCGGTGTAGCCGCCAACCACGAATTGCGTCAGCGATTCGAAAAGGACGCCGCCAGGGAGGGTCTGCCCGTTTTCTTCCCTTCCCGTCCCCTATCAACGGACAACGCCGCGATGATTGCCGCAGCGGCTTATCCTAAGTTCGTCGCGCAGGATTTCGCCCCGATGGATTTCTCGGCAGAGGCGGGAATGGCGCTGAGGTAAGGCAGCGGGCAGGGCAACCGCGGCATTTGGCAGTTGGCACTTAGCATTTGGGCGGCGTGAGTGAGTCGGGGGCTTGGGAAAACCGCGGCGGATGGGTAGTGGGCAAGTGCCAAATGCCAAATGCTAAATACTGCGCTACTCGCTATTGCCCCGCCCTTTTCCCTTTGGCCGTCTGCGTCCCCAACAAGGCCTCTAGCGCCTTGGCCAGCTGAGCTTCGATGTCGATGTCCTTGAAGATGGCAAAGTTGGCGCGCTTTTCTGTGTTCTCAAAGCCACTCTGGCGACCGGCTACGATGACCACGGGGATGTTCTTGGTGGAGGCTTGGCTCTTGAGCGCGGTAATCAGTTCACTGCCGTCCATTTTCGGCATTTGCATGTCGGTAACAACAATGTCTGGCACAACTCGCTTGAGCACTTCCAGCGCCTCGTGCCCGTTCGTCGCAGACTCCACGGCGAATCCGCGCTCTTCCAGAAAGCGGCATACGGTATGCCGGATGAGCATGGAATCGTCTACGACCAAAGCCACAAGTGACATGAGATTTCCGGCGGACGCTTTCCCAGACTGGACACTACCAACCTGTAAATATGCACGAAATACCGAACCAGGGGAAAGTTACTCTGGTCACTGGCTGTAGTTCAGAACTCGTTCTTCAGCTTGGTTTCTTCGATGTTCATGTCTTTGAATTCGCTGGATTCGAAGACTTCCGTGCATTCCAGGCATTCGACAAATTCTGAGTCCTCATCGCGGGAGACGATTCGCACACGCGGATGCTTGCATTGAGCCATGTGGCTTCTCTTCTCGGGGGGTTGCGACGGCGGGATTGAAGTCATAAACCCGGTCTGTCTGGGTCAGCGTCCGCTCTACCAGGCAAAACGCCCTGAATTGGCCGTATTTTTAGGCTTCTCGATAATCTTGTCAAGTCCATTCGGAACTCGAAGAGAAAACCTCAGTTCCCGGCCGCCGAACAGAAAACACGACCGAAAAGATCGCACTCTGTTAACCCACTTAATCGCATATACTTACCGTTAAATGTGCTTATCTGGCCATTGCCTGCTTGGGCTTGCAATCTGGCCTCACAATCCCTAGAATATAGATGTCCGACTGAAAAGGTCGTATTTAGGGATCCCATGCTTAAGCTGACCAAGAAGGCGGATTACGGATTGATGGCGATGAAGCACCTGGCTGAACGCGCCGACGATGGCGCCTGCAGCGCCAAGGATGTCGCCGACGCCTACGGTATACCGCCGGAGGCCCTGGCGAAGATTCTGCAGAAACTGGTCAAGGCCGGACTTCTGCACTCGCAGCAGGGAATGAACGGCGGTTATACGCTGGCGCGCGATGCGTCCAAGATTAGCGCCTTCGAAGTGATTCGTGCGATTGACGGTCCGCTGTTCATCACTTCCTGCGTCACGGTGCGGGGCGAATGCGATCAGACCGACCGTTGCACCATTCGTGAGCCGCTGCGCCGCGTAAATCAGAGCTTGGAAGACGTGTTGCGGCGGATCGCGATTTCGCACATGAAGGAAGAAGACGTTCCGGCAGACGAAAAGTCGGAATCGAAGAAACCGGTTGAGTTGGTAAGCATTACATAAATCAAGCCGCGCCTTCGCGGGCGCGGACAGCTTCGGGTAGGAGAGCAATTTTATGAGCACGGATGTAAAGACCATCCCCACGGTGGAGCAGACTGCGCCCAACGGCATCAAGCTGCCCATCTATATGGACAACCACGCCACCACCCCGATGGACCCGCGGGTCTTGGAAGAGATGCTGCCCTACTTCATGGAGAAGTTCGGCAACGCCGCCAGCCGCAATCACTCCTTCGGGTGGGCCGGTGAAGAAGGCGTTGAGACCGCTCGCGAACGGGTTGCGAAGCTGATCGGCGCCACCACCAAAGAAATCATTTTCACTTCGGGCGCCACTGAAAGCGACAACTTGGCCATCAAGGGCGTGGCCGAAATGTACAAAGAGAAAGGCAACCACATCATCACCGCCGTCACTGAGCACAAGGCTGTGCTCGACACTTGCAAGCGGCTGGAAAAATATGGTTACCGCGTCACTTATCTGCCGGTGCAGAAGGACGGACAGATTGACCTTGAAGATCTGAAGCGCGCCATGGATGACAAGACCATCCTGGTGACCATCATGTTCGCCAATAACGAAATTGGCGTGCTGCAGCCGGTCGCCGAGATCGGAAAGCTTTGCCACGAGCGCGGCGTCATTTTCCATACCGATGCAACTCAAGCCGTGGGCAAAGTCCCGGTTGACGTGAACAAGCAGAACATCGACGTCATGTCGATCTCGGCTCACAAGATGTACGGGCCGAAAGGCGTCGGCGCCCTGTACGTGCGCCGGAAGAATCCTCGTGTGCAGCTTTCCGCCCTGATTGATGGCGGCGGACACGAGCGCGGCATGCGTTCGGGTACGTTGAATGTCCCGGGAATCGTGGGACTAGGCAAAGCCTGTGCCATCGCTTCTGAGGACATGGCGAGGGAGGCATGCCACCTCGCCGGGCTGCGCAACCGTCTGCGGGATCGCATTATGGGCCGGCTGGACGAGGTCTATATCAACGGCTCCATGGAGCATCGGCTGCCGGGGAATCTCAACATCAGCTTCGCCTACGTCGAAGGCGAGTCGCTGTTGATGGGAATTAATGACATCGCGGTTTCCAGCGGCTCCGCCTGCACCTCGGCGACTCTGGAGCCATCGTATGTGTTGAAGGCTCTGGGCACGGGCGACGATCTGGCGCACAGTTCCATCCGCTTCGGCATTGGCCGTTTCAACACTGAGGCCGAGATCGACTACGTGGCCGACCGCGTTGTGGAAACGGTAACCCGGCTGCGCGAACTTTCGCCGCTGTACGAGATGGCCAAAGAAGGCATCGATTTGAAATCGGTGAAGTGGGCAGCAGAATAGGTTTTGGGAAGGGCACGGCTTCGGCCGTGCCGCTGAAGTTAACGAAAGCAGCAGGGCTTTAGCCCCTGAGGACTCGGAACAAGGAGAATTAAATCATGTCATACAGCGACAAGGTAATTGATCACTACAATAACCCGCGCAACGTCGGTTCCATGGACAAAAGCAGTTCCGAAGTCGGAACCGGCTTAGTGGGCGCGCCCGAATGCGGCGACGTCATGAAGTTGCAGATCAAGGTGAACCAGCAGACCGGCATCATCGAAGATGCCAAGTTCAAGACCTTCGGTTGCGGCTCAGCCATTGCTTCTTCTTCGCTCGCCACCGAGTGGGTGAAGGGCAAGACGGTGGACGAGGCGCTGGCGATCAAGAACACCGAGATCGTGAAAGAGCTTTCGCTGCCGCCAGTCAAAATTCACTGCTCGGTGCTGGCGGAAGACGCCATCCGCGCCGCCATTCACGACTGGAAAAAGAAGCAGGAAACAGCCAAACCGGTCGCGGTGGCAGCCCAGTAGGCGGATGAACGTCCGGAAGGCAACATGAGCGCAACCACCACTACCGCACCGCCTGCCAAAGGCGTTCAGGTGACCGAAAAAGCTTTGGCGAAAATCCGTTCGGCGATCGTCAAAGAGGGTATCTCGCCGGAGCAAGGCGGTCTCCGTCTGGGAGTGCAAGGCGGCGGATGCTCAGGCTTGAGCTACAACATTCGCTTCGATACCCAGCCGCGGGAGCGCGACCGCATCTTCCAGTTCGACGACGTCAGAGTGTTTGTCGACCCGAAGTCCTTCATCTACCTGCACGGCATGACCCTGGACTATCAGGAAACGCTCATGCAGCAAGGCTTCGTGTTCGTGAATCCGAATTCGACGAAGTCATGCGGGTGCGGCACTTCATTTTCGGGATGAATGGTGCGCCGCGGATATTCTTGCGTCCGACGCTTCTCACCGCGGTCACTCCTTCCGCTGATTCCAGCCCTGCCGTACCTGGGTGCGCGAGGCGTGGCGAAGACTGCTTATGAATGATCGAGCCAATAGCGAGATGGTGGTCCTGGCCAACGGCGAGTCCACCTGCTGGTCATGCGGCCAGATGCGGGCTACACACTTCTGTACCTCCTGCGGCAGAGTGCAGCCTCCAGCCCCGGCGGATCACTTTGCGTTTTTTGGCCTGCCACGGAAACTCAATTTGGATGTTGCCCGACTGGAGCGCAATTTTTACGAACTGAGCCGCAAGCTGCACCCCGATCTTTACGGCACCGCCGACGCTCGTGAGCAGGAATGGAGCCTGGAGCAAACCTCGAAGTTGAATGACGCTTACCGGACTCTGAAGGATCCAATCGCGCGCACCCGGTATCTGTTGCGGCTGGAAGGCGTGGAGTTCGAGGAACAATCGAAGGCGGCAACCGAAAAAGCCCGTTCGACCGGCGAGATAAAGAAACAGGTCGTGCCACCGGATCTCTTGGAAGACGTCTTTGAGCTCAACATGCAACTCGAAGAACTGCGCACACAGAAGAAGATAGGCGAGGACGATCCTGCGCTGCTCGAAGAAATCGGCAAACAGAAACTGTCGCTTGAGGCCAAGCAGGGCGCACTGCTTGACGAGTTAAAGGGATATTGGAACGAGTGGGACAGCGCCGTAGAGGGTGACGAGGTTGGTCGCGTCAGAGTGCGCGACAAAATGGTTGACCTGCTGAACCGCCGCAACTACATCCGGAATCTGGTACGGGACGTGAATGAAGTGTTGGAAAATTGAGCAAATTGTGAAATTGGGTAATTTGGTAATTGAAAATCCGGCCCGTATGCGACCGGTAGTTCAATTACAAAATTACGCAATTACAAAATTACCAAATGGCTTCTGGTCGCATCGTCGGCATCGATCTCGGCACCACCAACTCCCTGGTGGCGTTCATGCAAGAGCAGAACCCTGTGGTTATTCCCGGCGACGATGGCTTGAACCTGGTTCCGTCCGTGGTCGCGCTGGACGAACGTAATCAGATTATCGTCGGCAATTCCGCCCGCAAGTATCTGATCGAGACTCCCGAGCGCTCGGTCTATTCCATCAAACGGCTGATGGGGCGCGGCATGGAAGACATCCAGGAAGAACTCAAGCTGTTCCCTTTTCATCTGGCGGACGACCTACACTCCGGAGAAGTTCTGCGCATCAAGCTCGGTCAAGAGACCTTTACTCCGCCTGAGATCTCGGCATTCATTCTCCGTCAGCTCAAACGCAACGCTGAGCGATTCTTTAATGCCCCAGTCACCAAGGCGGTGATCACGGTCCCGGCGTACTTCAACGATGCCCAGCGTCAGGCCACCAAAGACGCCGGCCGCATCGCTGGACTCGAGGTCCTGCGCTTGGTCAACGAACCCACGGCCGCCGCGCTCGCTTATGGGCTGGACAAGAAACAAAACGGCATCGTGGCAGTCTACGATCTGGGCGGCGGCACCTTCGATATCTCGATTCTTAAGCTGCACGACGGAATCTTCGAAGTCATTTCGACCAACGGTGACACTCATCTCGGCGGCGATGATATTGACAACGTCCTAATCCACATTGCGCTCGACGATATCCGCGGTGATATGGGTATGGATTTGTCGCGCAACGGCGAAGCCGTCGCCCGGATTCGCAAGGCAGTCATCGAAACCAAGATCGCGTTGTCCTCGCAAGCGGTGGCTCATCTGGATGTTGAATTGCCCGAGGGGAAGCGCTATCAGCGCGAAATCTCGCGTGCGCAGTTCGAGCAGTTGATTCAGCCCATCATCGATCGCACCATCGCACCCTGCAAACAAGCCTTGAAAGACGCCGGCTTAAGGCCCGAACAAATTGACGAGGCCGTACTCGTCGGAGGTTCGACCCGCATTCCGAAGGTCCGGGCTCTGGTCGAGGAGATGTTTAAGCGCACGCCTCACACCGGCCTGAATCCGGATGAAGTAGTAGCTTTGGGCGCGGCAGTGCAGGCCAACATTTTGGCCGGTGGCTCCGAAGCCACGGAAAATATGCTGCTTCTCGATGTGACCCCGCTTTCGCTGGGCATTGAAGTGGCTGGCGGCGTCACCGACAAGATCATCCTGCGCAATTCGACCATCCCTGCATCGGCGACCCAACACTACACCACACAGATTGACGGACAGGCCAATGTCGCGATCCATGTGTTGCAGGGCGAGCGTGAGTTGGCCAAAGACTGCCGATCGCTGGCCCGCTTCGACCTGAAAGGAATCCCGCCCATGACGGCCGGCATGGCGCGCATCGAAGTGAAGTTCCTGATCGATGCCAATGGCATCCTGCACGTTTCCGCCCGCGAGCAACGCAGCGGCAAAGAAGCCGAGATCGAGGTCCAGCCCAGTTACGGACTGACCGACGAGCAGGTCGAGAGCATGATCCTTGATTCCTTCGACTATGCAGAGGAAGACTTCCGCCAGCGCCAGGTGATCGAAGCGCGAAACGAGGCAGCGACGATACTGACGGCGCTCGAGAAGGGCAAGCAGAGTCCGGCGTGGGGCCAGCTCACCAGCGCGGAGAAGAAGCAGATTGCCAAGCTGGAAAACGGGCTCAACCTAGTTAAGAGTGAAGACGACTATGCGGCCATCCGCAAAGCCATCGATACTCTCAACCAGGCCACCATGCGGCTGGCGGAGCTGATGATGGACAGCGCGGTCAGCACCGCTTTGACGGGTAAAACCATGGATCAAGCGGATCTAGGTGAGGGCCCGACCGCGCCCCACCCGGTCGCGAAGGCAGAATTTAAGTAGCAGAGCCTCTGTGCCCTCTGTGGTTGAAAAATGCAAACCACAGAGAACACAGAGGTAGCGGAGAAACGGAGCCCGAACATGGCACAAAGAGAAGAATCAGAAGGCGGCACAGTTACGGCTGCGCCGCCCGGAGAAAACACCGTCCAGGTTACGTTCCTGCCCGAGGGCAAGACCGTCGAGTTCGAACACGACAAGCTCCCCTACAAAGATCACGGCAAGAAACAATCTCTGCTTGACGTGGCGCTCAACAACGGCGTCCGTCTGGACCACGCCTGCGGCGGCAACTGTGCCTGCACCACCTGTCACGTCTGGGTGAAAGAAGGCGCCGAAAATCTTTCCGAAATGGACGACGACGAGGCCGACCGGCTTGACATGGCTGCCGATCTACAACTAAACTCGCGCCTCGGTTGCCAAGCGGTCATTAAGAAACCCGGAAAAGTCGTGGTCGAAATACCTGCTTGGAATCGGAACTACGTTTCAGAGGAACACTAAGACGACAGCACTTGGCATTTAGCACTTGGCCAGCACCAATCGATGAAGGACCAAATGCTAATTGCCAAATGCTAGCTGCTCAATCTCAAGGAACTACATGCCCAAACAACTCAGCTGGGACGACGCCACGAACATCGGAATTGAGCTTTCCCAAACTCATCCCGAACTCGATCCCCTATCGGTTCGCTTCACCGACTTGCATCGCTTCGTAACCGAGCTTCCGGATTTCAAGGACGACCCCAAACAGTCCAATGAGGGCAAGCTGGAAGCCATCCAGATGGCATGGCATGACGAGTTCATGGACCGCACTCAAGGCTAGGCGGTCACTATCCCACCGTCGCCGGTACGACGTCTTCCACGCTCGCCTCCCGCAAAAACTTCGCGGCTTCCTCGGGCGGAGTCGGGTTGATGTAAAAGCCTGTGCCCCACTCAAACCCCGCCGTCTTGGTCAGCTTCGGCATGAACTCGATGTGCCAATGGTAATGATCGTTGGTGGGGTCTTGCACCGGCGAAGAATGAACCACCAGATTGTAGGGCGGGTTATCTAACACCCGGTCGGCCTTCATCAAAAGCAACTTCAACGCCTTCGCCAGGTTTTCAAACATGTGGGAAGAGGAATTCTCGAACGCCGATTCGTGCTGCTTGGGCAGAATCCAGGTCTCGAACGGGAAGCGGGGCGCATACGGCGCAAGTGTGAGGAAGTCCTCATTCTCCGCCACCACGCGTATAGCGGTCTCGGTTTCCTGACGGATGATGTCGCAGAACACGCAGCGTTCTTTGTAGATGAAGTACTGCTTCGCCCCCTCGATTTCCTCGGTCACATAAATGGGGATAATAGGCAACGCGATCAACTGCGAGTGCGCGTGCTCCAGCGACGCTCCCGCAGCTTCCCCGTGGTTCTTGAAAATCAGAATGTATTTGAAGCGGCGGTCTTTCTTGAGATCCAGGATGCGGTCGCGGAACGTCCAGAGCACGTCTTCAATGCGCTTGGAAGGCAGAGTAGCCAGGGTGGCATTGTGGTCTGGAGTTTCAACGATGACTTCATGCGCACCTACGCCGTTCATGCGGTCGAACATGCCCTCGGCCTGGCGGTTCAAGCTACCCTCAATCCCGAGCGCCGGAAACTTATTCGGTACTACCCGCACGGTCCATCCCGGCGAATCGCGCTGCGGCGGAGCACCGCCGTTGGTGTTGGGACGATAGGCCTGGATTTCGGGCGGGGTTTTGCTCTCATTGCCATAGCAAAAGGGGCAAAAACCGCCCTTGAGTTTCACTCCATCACGGGCAAAATCGGTGGGGCGCTTGGCGCGGTCGGTCGAAATGATGACCCACCGGCCTACGATTGGGTCTTTTCTAAGCTCAGGCAAGTAATGAATCCTTTCAATATGAGGGCACAGTCAAACCCGTCATTTTACTCCACGGGGAAGGCACTCTGAAATACTTCAAACTGCGGCTGGCGGGACTGCCCTTCATAATACACACTTACCACATCAAAACGCCATTGGCACGAAGGTGCCAGATGACGGAGGTACTCTCTGGCTACCGCAATCAAATTCCGTTGCTTGTCGCGGTCTACGGCCGCTTCCGCGGGCCCAAAGTCGCGCGTGGTGCGGGTCTTGACCTCAATAAAACACAGCACATCGTTGTCCCAGCCGATGAGGTCAATTTCCCCCCTGCGATTCGGAGAGCGAAAATTCCGTGCCACCATCACGTATCCCCGGCGGCGCAAGTAGAAGTACACATCCTCTTCGCCCTGTCGTCCGGTACGCTGGTGTGCGGGAGAGTTGTCCGGCGGCAAAGTGCGAACGGCAAGCCAGTCGAGTACGCGGATGGCGGCGTGAGTGAGGCGGCCAGAAAACATGGCAGGAAGCCCAGCCAATGCTAGACAATCCAGCCATCGTTTGGCTGTGACGGATGAACAACATTTAAGGGGCCTGCGAGGCAGTTTCGGAATTGGGCCGCGGGGAGGTCTCTTCGAGTCGCTCCAAATCGCGGCGCCCAGCCCCATCTCTCATATTGACTAGCCCCACCCCCAGTAGCGCCACAGCCCCGCCCGCGAGCGACAGCACTCTCGGCACTTCGCCCAGCCATAACCATGCAATCACGATGGCGAGCACAGGAATGAGATAGAGCAGCGAAGTTATCCGTCCCGCCGGGCCGTGTGACATCACGTAGGCCCAGGCCACATAGGCTAAAGCTCCGGGAAAAATCCCCAGATACACCACCGCCAGGGTTACACCACCTGGTGCGGTATGCATCACGGTCAGCAGACCCTTGCCAAACGGAAGCATGAAAACCGTCCCTGACCAGATGGAATAGGCCGTAAACTCCAAGGCGCTGTAACGCCCCAGGAAATGTTTCTGCTGCACCATGTAAACGGCGGAAGTAAGCGCCGCCGCCAAAATAATCAGCGCCTGCGGCGACAGGTGAATGCCCCGGCCTTCTCCGCTGGCAATCAGCGCCACTCCAGCGAAGCTTAGGAGAATTCCCATCCAGCGGCGAGGAGTCAGCTGTTCGCGGAGGGTGAAACTGGCCAGCAATGCAGTCCAAATCGGCACCGAGGCGATCAGCAAACTGGCAGCGCCGGCGGTGACGCGGGTTTCCCCGTAGTTCAACGCCAGGTTGTAGAAAGTGATTCCAATGATTCCGCTGAAAAGGAAACCAGGGATGTCACGCCCTTTAGGACGGCGAAAATGTGAAGCTCCGGCGTAGACCGCGAGCACCAACGACGCGGTCAAGAAACGCAGGACGGCAAGCTGTCCCGGCGAATAAGCGCGCAACCCGGCACGGATACCGGCAAATGCCGACGCCCACAGCACCAGGGCTGCGGCGAGAGCGAGAAGCGCACGAATTGTGAACAAAGCTTTCATCGCTGGTAACGTGCGGGATCACCAGGTATCGCTCCCTCGTCGCGGCGGCCAAGCGCCAAAGGCCCGCCTTAATAAGGCAATCTGGCCAACATGGTAACTGTTGTGTGCGACCGTCTGCCAAAGTATTGTCTGCACGCTGGAAGGCCTCGCATCGGGCACATCGCGGGGTCCGGCCACGTTGCGTTGCAGAACGTCCGTGCCCGACTCCGACACCTGTGACAGTTTGCTGAGCAGCCCGTTGAATCGCGCCAGCGCCTCTTGCCAGGCCGCTTGGTCTGCCGGACCGTGACTCGCTGGCCAGCTCTCGATCGCGTGTTCCGGATAGGGCTGCGGCTCTTCCGCAATTCTCTTCAATTCGTAGTCCATCCAGTAGTTCATGTGCCCGACGATCTGCCAGATGGAATGTGGATAGCCATCGAGCTTTCTCCCCGCCAGCGGTGCCGGCAAGTCTTCCACACACACGATGGGGTCCAGGTGTGCGCCCTTGCCGTACAACAATTCTTGCAATGTTTCGTTACTCATGAACTTGGGAGCGAGGCCGCCGGCACAACATCTCTTGAGCCACTCCGCGTGTGGCCTGGTCTTCACTCTTACTCAATTCGCGAATCACATTCGAATAATTCTTCTCATCGCGATTTTGGCTCAACTTGAAGCTGGCTTGGACCTCCTCGACCGCGATTTCGAAACCGACAATTCCGTTCATCTGCGATTCGAGATAATCCGGCGGCAACTTCTCGATCGTGTATCGCTCTGGCGCTTCCACGTGGCCCTCGTATCGGTCAACCAGACCTTCCATGAGCGTGCGCAACTCCGCCGGATCCTGCACCACCTTCGTCTTCCCATAGACATGGACCGCGACATAGTTCCAGGTCGGAACATTCACATGGTCGTACCATCGTGGCGAGACATAAGCCTGAGGCCCGGCGAAAATTGCCAGTGATCTTTCGTTCCGCTCGAACAAATGCCAATGCTGATTCGCACGGGACACATGCCCCTGCAAACTCCATTTTTCGGCGCCAGACTCGACCAGCCGTAAAGGCACGTGGGTAGCGACAGGAATTCCTGCGCTGCAACTGACCACCGTCGCAAAGCTGTTCTGGTCGATTACCCGCTTTATTTCTTGCCAATCTTTTTCTTGAAAAGGTTTGGGAACGTACATACCTCGCTCCTCGGCGCTCGGGCCCGCGACTCGTTTAAAGGAACGGCGTGTGCCAGGCGAAAAAAAGGGGACGGGGGAGAACGACCCGTCCCCAGGCACGCCTTAGTTGCCCTTGGTCACTATCGAGATGGCTTCCTCAAGCGCATCAAGGGCGGCGTCAGCTTCATCTTTGCTCACGATGAGCGGGGGTGCGATGCGGATAGTGCTCGGACCGCAACCCAGGAAGAGAATGCCTCGCTCAAAGGCAAGCTGGACGATGCGGTCGCGTTCCGCAACGCCATATTCCTTAGTCTTCTTGTCTTTGATGATTTCAACTCCAATCATCAGACCGCGGCCGCGAACGTCGCCCACCAGCTTGTGCTTGCTGGGCCAGTTCGCCATGCGCTTGAGCATGTGATTGCCAACCTCGCTGGCGTTGTGCATCAGGCCCTCGCCTTCGATCACGTCCAGTGTGGCCAAGGCGGCCGCAATGCAGACGGGATTGCCGCCGAAAGTGGAGGCGTGAGAACCAGGAACCCAATCCATGATTTCCGCTTTGCTCAGGGTGACGCTCAAGGGCATGCCGGAAGCGATGCCCTTGGCCATGCAGACGATATCTGGCTGCACGCCGGTGTGCTCGATCGCCCACCACTTGCCGGTCCGGCCAACGCCGCTTTGGACTTCGTCCACCACCAGCAAAATGCCGTGCCTGTCGCAAATTCGCCGCAGTTCCTGCATGAACACGGTTGGGGCGATCACGTATCCGCCTTCGCCCTGGATCGGCTCGACGAAAATCGCCGCCACTTCCTCCGGCGGCAGCGTCGTCCTGAACAGCTTGTCTTCGATGAAACGTGCGCAACCGAGTGCGAACGCCTCGGCATCTTGTGGTCCGCCTTCGCATCCGCGATAAACATCGGGATAACGAACGTGCGTGACCCCCGGAACCAGAGGGGCGAAACGCCGCTGCTGTTGCGGCTTGGAAGCGGTCAGCGACAAGGCGCCCATGGTGCGGCCATGGAAAGCGCCGTAGAACGCAATCACGTTCTGCCGCTTGGTGTGATACCGAGCCAGCTTCAGGGCACACTCGATGGCCTCGGCGCCCGAATTGCCGTAGTAGATTTTGTGCGGTCCGGGCATGGGGGCAATCTTCGAAAGCCGTTCCGCCAGGGTCACCATACTTTCGTAGTAGAAGTCGGTGCCCGACATGTGAATCAGTTCGCCGGCCTGCTTTTGAATCGCAGCCACCACATGGGGATGGCAATGGCCGGTTGACGTAACGGCGATGCCCGCGGAAAAGTCGAAGAACTCGTTTCCATCGACGTCGGTGACCACGATCCCACGGCCGTGCTTGGCCACCAGCGGATAAGAGCGGGTATAAGACGGTGAAACGTATTTGCGGTCGCCTTCGAGCACGTGCTTGGCATTGGGGCCGGGCAGCGCGGTCTTGATCTTGGGAGCATTCAAAGTTTGTGTTGGCATGGCATCCTCCAAAATTCGATGGTTGGTCGTGCGCGGGCCGTTCCCGGTAAAAGGCGGACTTCGAGGCCTACCGAGAATCGCAACAGGAGGATGGGAAACTAGTCGCTACCGAAGAGGCTGGGACGCGAACGCGAAGGCAGCACCGCCAGATGGCGTCGCGGGCACACTAAAGAGTGGAGCCAGCACGCGGGCAGGTGCGAGTTTGGTTTCTGTTGACGCATGGGAACTCATTCCAGTTTTGATTATAGCGCGTTGCAGGCTTCCGCGGAACCCCTAATCGGCGATGACCTTTGGTGATCGCTTTAACACAAATCGAATCCCGAGTGCGTCCTATCGCGTCTCATACCTTTGTAGCTCCCAACCGCCATGACCGACCACCAGCGCCAACATCGCTTCGCCGTTTTCCTGGCCTTTGGCCTGGTCTACTTCTTTTGGGGCTCGACCTACCTTGCCATCGATATCGCAGTCGAGAAGATTCCTCCGGCGCTCATGTGCGGCATCCGCTTCCTGATTGCCGGCGTCTTCATGCTGGCATTTTGTGGCTTGCGGGGACGGAAGATCCGCTACAACCCGCGCCAACTGGGGCAGATGGCCGTGATTGGCGTTCTGCTGCTCGTGGGCGGCAATCTGACCCTGTCCTACGCAGAAACTCACATTCCCTCCGGCCTCGCGGCTCTGATCGTGGCCGTCGTACCTCTCTGGTTCCTGGTGCTGGATACGCTGATCCTGGGCGATCACCACGTATCAGCCCGCGGTAAGGCGGGGTTGGCCCTGGGCGTGGGTGGATTAGTTGTGTTGTTGTGGCCGCAGTTGATGACCACCACCCACCTGGAGCGGCAGCAGTTATGGGCGTCGCTCAGTCTTCAGGGTGGTTGCTTCAGTTGGGCGTTAGGTTCGGTGCTAGCGAAGAAATGGAAATCGCCAAACGTGGATCCATTCTCGGCCACCGCCTGGGAAATGATCGCGGCCGGCGTAGCCAACCTGCTTATCGCTTTCGTTTTAGGCGATCTGGCAGGCGTAGTTTGGACTGGCCGGGGCATCGGCGCGGTCGTGTATCTCGTAATATGCGGATCGTGGATCGGCTACACCGCATACATCTGGCTGCTCGGCCACGTGCCCACATCGAAGGTCTCCACCTACGCCTACGTGAATCCGGTGGTGGCCGTCTTCCTGGGATGGCTGATCCTGCATGAACCGATTGACGCCTACATCCTCGGCGGCAGCGCGGTTGTGGTCGCTTCCGTCATTCTCGTCACCAGCGCCCAGGTGACCCGCAAATCGACAGCGGAACTGCCTATGGTAGAACCAACCGGAGACTAGCCGACGGTTGTCTCTGCTCGCTTCGCCTTGAATCAATTACAATGAATAGCAGATCAGGTACTTTGCTGTGAGCCCTCCTATGACCTCCCGCGCAGGTCTTTCCACCCTTACGCACGCTGCTCCTGCAACCAATGAGACCTCCGCCCTCCGCCACATACCCCGAGTGTTGGTGGTCGATGACAATCCCGACATTATGACGCTCATGCGGGAACTGTTGGAGACCGAGGGCTACGCCGTTGTGACGGTGCCGGATGCCGCCCAAGCCGAGGCGGAAATCCGGCGACAGCCCCCGGACCTGATTCTTTCCGATGTCATCATGCCGGGCAAGTCCGGCTATGAGCTGTGCCGCGAGTTGAAGGCAGACCCCGCCACCCGCTTGATCCCTTTTGTTCTGATCACCGGGCTCGCGGATCGCGAAGACAAATTACGGGGCATCGAGGCCGGGGCGGACGATTTTCTTAACAAGCCGATCTTTTCTGAGGAACTGTTCGCTCGCGTGAACTCTTTGCTCCGTCTCAAAGAATTCACCGACGAACTGGAAAATGCTGAGTCGGTGCTGTGCACTCTGGGATTGAGCGTCGAGAGCCGCGATCCCTACACCGAAGGCCATTGTGAGCGTTTGGCAGAAAGTGCAGCGAATCTCGGACGTCATCTTGGTCTGGATGAAGCCTCCATCGTGGCCCTGCGGCGAGGCGGATATCTGCATGACCTGGGAAAGATCGCGGTACCGGATGAGATCCTGAAAAAGGGCAGCAACCTGACGCCGGAGGAATGGGTGGTGATGAAGCTGCACCCCATCACGGGCGAGAATATCTGCCGCCCGCTGAAATCGCTCCGCCTCGTGCTTCCCATTATTCGTCATCATCACGAGCACTGCGATGGCAGCGGATATCCCGACGGCCTGCGCAAGGACCAAACCCCGCTGCTTCCCCGCATTCTCCAGGTAGTGGATGTCTACGACGCGCTGCGCACCGCCCGGCCGTACAAGCCTGCGCTCAGCCACGAGCAGACTGCTCTAACTATGCAAAAAGAAGCCCAATCAGGGCTTTGGGACGCCGAGCTGGTGAGGGAGTTCCTCTCGATGCTCCTGCGGCGGGTAGCGTGAGTGCAGTTTTTCCCTGTCCATTGCCACCTCCGTTGACTAAACTGCCTATGCTGAAAGGCCACAACTGAGAACCGTCTTTGCCTTCCCCCACTTACAGCATCGTTCTGCCGGCTTACAACGAGAGCGAACGCATTGCTGCGACCATCGAGAAGATATCCGCCTTCGCGAAGCAGAAAGGCTGGCAGACAGAAATCATCGTGGTCAACGACGGTTCCAGCGATGACACCGCCGAGATCGTTCGCCGCTGTGCGGCCACGCATGCGGGAGTGCGGCTGCTGCAGAATCCCGGAAATCGAGGCAAGGGTTACAGCGTCCGCCACGGAATGCTGGAAGCGCAGGGCGAAACCTTGCTGTTCAGCGATGCCGATCTTTCTTCCCCCATCGCCGAGGCGGAAAAGCTGTTTGCCGCCATTGCCGGCGGAGCCGACGTCGCCATCGGCTCGCGCTGGCTAAAGACCGAGCTGCAACTGCGGCGACAGCCCTTGCACCGTCAGTTGTATGGCCGAATCTTCAATCTGGCGCTACGCCTGATTCTGGGTTTGCAGTTCAAAGATACGCAGTGCGGATTTAAAGCTTTTACCAGGCGCGCGGCACATGCGCTTTTTCCGTTGCAGAGGATTGAGCGCTGGGGATTTGATCCGGAGCTGCTCTACTTGGCCAACCGACTTCAGTTGCGGGTCGAGGAAGTGCCCGTGGCCTGGGCGCATCGCGAGGGCACTCGCATCAACCCGCTGCGCGACGGAATGCGTATGTTTGGTGAGATGTTGCAGATTCGCTGGAATGGCCTGCGGGGGGAGTATCGCGCCACGCCGACGCTGTCGCGCCCTCTCTAGCCGCACGGTCAGAATCAGCCAGCGCCCTGGTCGTGACGCCGACTTCCGCGGTGAAGACTACGGTCATCTCCCGAGCGCACTCGCCACACAGCCAGAAGAACTCAACTTTCCGGGCTTTCTTGATTTCAAGGTGGGTGTCTCGCGTGAGGCCCCCGCGGGCACTCACTCCATCCCAGCGAAACAGTCTGCCGCGATGCAACCGCATAAAGCGCTCTGAACATTCCGGGTTGGCGCACTTCGAAACCATGGGGAGTCCTGACGGAGAAGACCGTCTGAAATGATTTTTACATTGAGGAGAATCCCTAGGCTATTGGATTCGGCGGAATGTCGCAGGTTTGCCTGGAAAAGAAATCCGATTTGGAACATCGAGCCGAACTGGTCACGTCGGCTATTTCTGTGGTGCCGGCAGCTGATTCTCAGACTTGAGCTCGTCCTCCGCTTCCCAATACTTATGGTCGCGCAGGAAGTGGCTCTGGTTCCTGTAGTTCAAAGCAGTGGTCAGGAAAAGTTTCGTCACGCGGAAATGTCCCATTTTCTGAAACCGCCGGTTGGTAGTGTAAAGACCACCCCTCACGATCCCGAATCTTCTGCGGGCTACCTGCTTGCTCAGCAGATAGTCCTCGGCGAAATGCACTTGCTCGTGGAACCCGCCCAGTTCGCGGAAACGCGCCACCTGGAACAACATGAACATCCCGGTGCTAAATGGCTGGTGGATTCGCGACAGCTGCTGGAACATCGAGTTGCCGAAGTAGAGCGTTTTGTCCAGCCATCCACCCTCACGGCAAATAATGTTGGTGGTCACGCAGTGCAGTTGCTTGCGCTGCGCCAGTTCGAGCGAGCAGCGGATCAGTGACTTCGTGGCTGGCTCAACATCCGCGTCGATGAACAGCACGTACTCCGACTCAGCCCGTGCAGCACCAGCATTGCGGCCCACAGAAGGCAGACCGCCGCGGATTACGCTGACCTCCAGGCGATCATGGAATCCCATCACGACTTCGGGCGTGCCGTCCGTCGATCCCGCGTCAGCTACCAATATTTTCGTATTCGGCATCTTCGGGTAATCCTGATTCGCCAGCGAATTCAACAATTGCGGAATCAGTTTCGCCTCGTTCTTTGCCGGAATCACGATCGTCAGGTCGCTCCTGGTACTCATGAGTCTGGACTCCTTCGGTTCCAACGGTGATATAAGTTTGCCGGGAATCAATCCAGCCACCTGCGTTGTAGTACTCAAGGCCGTCCTGTTGTTGTTGCATGGCTTCGTGCGTGTGTCCGCAAAAGATACGTTCCGCTCCCCGCAAACGCGCATGCAACAGTGCTCCCGAAGCCACTTTCGAGGACATGCGCAGCCAGCGCGTGTTCAGGCGGTCAATAAAGCGCGCCACCGGTTTGCCCTTGAAATCGAGCTTCTGCAATTTGAGGTAGATTACGGTCCAGAAATGGTTGAGCCGGAGATTGTTCACTACGAAGCGATCGAATTGATGTCCGTGGATGGCCACATGCTGCACGCCCGCATACTCCCACGCGTATTCCTGATACACCTGCACGCCAACCAGGGCCGACATAATGTCGGTCAGGCCCTCGTCGTGGTTGCCTTCCACCCAGACCACTTCTATGCCGCGCTTGGGATTGGAGAGCTTGCGAATCAGGCCGAGAAATTTCCATTGCTCTTTGCTGAGCCGCCGAAAATCCAGGTTGGCGAAGATGTCACCCAGCAGAATCAGCCGCCGGAAGCGGCGTTCTTTCAGCAGGCGGGTTGCTTCCCGCGCCCGGCTGCATTCCGACCCCAGGTGCAGGTCGGAGAGGATCAGCGTGTCATGGACGGACCCTTCATCCATGCACCATTTCTAGTGCAACAATGTTACGGGGTGATGAACGTCAGGTGACAATCCGGTTAATGGGGTAGCACCAAAGGTAACTGACGCTAATGTTGCGCGGGCGGGACATACTCTTTGGGCAGGGCTGCGCCCTCGCCAAAGAAAAACTGCTCCATTTGCTTCACGATGGCTTCCTGGTCCTCGCGGCGAGCGGGGTTCAGACGATACTCGTTCAGCAGCATCTTGCAGAACTCGATCCACTGGCCCCAGGCCTGCTGCGACACATTCTCGTACACCCGCTTTCCCAATTCGGTGTCAAACGGAGGCTCGTCCAAGCCGGGCAGATCCTTTTGCAGCTTGACGCAGAAAACTCTGTGTTCAGGCATGTTTCCTCGGAAGAGTCGTAATGAAAATTATCTCACAGGAAGGTGAGCGTGGTGGGCCCTCCAGGATTTGAACCTGGGACCAATGGATTATGAGTCCACTGCTCTAACCGCTGAGCTAAGGGCCCGTGGGCCTAATCTAGCACACACCAGCCGTCGCTCGAACCTCCGCCCCAAGTACCCCCTCCACAATTACCGAAGTTTTCTCCAATAGCTGTAAATCGTTGTTCCTGCTTGGATTAGATGCTAATTCTAGGAGTTCCCCGGCGTGTGTGCGGTCGAGGCCGGGCCAATCATCATGGGAAGCGAATTGGCTGGCCAACCACAGTCGTGGAGGGACCTAACCTCCAGCGCCAAAGCCTTCATCGGCATGGTGGTCGTCCTGGGCACAGCGGTGCTGCTCTACGGGGCCATTCACCAAAGCAGTAAGAACATTGCCGAGTTTATCTGCTACCTCGGGATCGCAATCCTGGCCTCGCGGCTCAAGGTCAATTTGCCCGGAATCACAGGAACGATGTCGGTCAATTTCCTGTTCATTCTGCTTGGCATCCTGCAACTCAGTGTCTCGGAAACGTTGATCCTGGGCTGCGCTTCCATCCTGGTGCAGTGCCTGTATCCGGACCGGCCGAGCGCGATTCAGATCACTTTCAACATCTGTGCCAGCGCGGTTTCCACCGCCTTGGCTTATGGCGCTTATGACTTCGCTCTGTCCCACGGCCTGGTCACCAGCCGGGCGTTGGCGCTTGGCATCGCGGCCTCGATTTACTTCGGTGCCAACACCGGATCCATTGCCACCGTCATTTCTTTTACCGAGGCAAAATCCCTCCGCAAGATTCTCGTGGAATGTTATTTCTGGTCATTCCCCTACTACCTGGTGGGGGCGGGAATCGCCGGAGCGATTGGCTGGTTCGATGACGCCTTCAATTGGGAGACTTCGCTGCTGGTGGTGCCGGTCATCTACCTGATTTACCGCTCCTACGGGCTCTATCTTGGCAAGCTCGACGACGAAAAACGGCACGTAGAGGAAATGGCCAACCTCCACCTGCGGACGATCGAGGCCTTGGCACTGGCCATCGAGGCCAAGGACCACACTACGCACGACCACTTGCAGCGCGTGAGAATCTACGCCATCGAAGTGGCAAAGGAATTGGGCATCACCGGCGGCGACATGGAAGCGTTGCATGCCGCCGCGCTTCTGCATGACATTGGCAAGCTTGCCATCCCGGAACACATCATCTCGAAGCCGGGGCGGCTTACCCCCGAAGAATTCGAGAAGATGAAGATCCATCCCGTGGTCGGCGCCGAAATCCTGCAACGCGTGCGCTTCCCCTATCCGGTCGTTCCCATCGTGCGGGCCCATCACGAAAAATGGGATGGTTCGGGCTATCCTTTCGGCTTGCGTAGCACCGAGATTCCTGTTGGCGCTCGCATTCTCTCCGCGGTGGACTACTTGGACGCTCTGGCATCGGACCGTCAGTACCGCCGTGCGTTGCCGCTGGAAGAAGCCATGGAAAGGCTGGCGGCGGAGTCGGGAAAGTCTTTTGACCCCAAGGTCGTAGAGGTTCTCCAGAAACGCTACCGGCAACTGGAAAAACGGGTCCACGCCCAATTTGCCAAAGAACGGGAAGAGGACACGCCCCTCTCGACGGACATGAAGATTCAACGGGGACTGGCTCCGGCAGCGGGCTTCGAGAAAGCTGCGGCGAAAGATGCTCCAGGGCGGGAAACGACGTTTCTTTCTTCGATCGCGGCCGCGCGCCAGGAAGCACAAGCCTTGTTCGAGCTCAGCCAGGATCTGGGTGCATCCCTCAGTTTGAAAGAAACGCTGTCCGTCTTTTCGGTGAAGCTGAGATTGCTGGTGCCCTATGACGCCATCGCCATCTACCTGCAACGCGGGAACGAACTGATCCCCGAATATGTAAATGGCGACAACTTCCGCCTGTTCTCCTCGCTGCGAATTCCCGTGGGACAGGGCCTCTCCGGATGGGTGGCCCAGAACAAGAAGCCGATCGTCAATGGCAACCCATCGGTTGAGCCCGGCTACCTGAATGATCCCAGCAAGTTCAGCACTCTGCGCTCTGCTCTGGCGCTTCCGTTGGAAGGTGTGGCCGGGGTTATTGGTGTGCTCGCTCTTTACCGCGGTGAACGCGACGCCTTCACTTCGGACCACTTGCGCATCCTGCTGGCCATCAGTTCCAAGATGGCGCTGGCCATCGAAAACGCGGTGAAATATCAGCAAGCGGAAAGCTCCGCCACCACCGACTACCTTACCGGCCTTCCCAACGCCCGGTCGTTGTTCCTGCAACTCGACCGTGAGCTGGCCCGCTGCAAGCGCGACTCGACCTCCCTGGTGGTGATGGTCGGTGACATGGATGGCTTCAAGCAGATCAACGACCGCTTCGGACACTTGGAGGGGAACCGGGTTTTGCGCCTGTTCGCCCAGGCGCTCAAAGAGAGCTGCCGCGAATACGATTACGTGGCGCGCATGGGCGGAGACGAATTTGTGGTGGTCGCACCGGGCCTACCCTCCGATGCCGCAGCCAAGAAAGCCGATCAACTTCGCGATCTGGCCAAACAGGCAGGAGTGGAAGTTTGCGCCGAGGACATCCTGTCGCTAAGCGTAGGCCAAGCCGTGTACCCTGCCGACGGTCAGGATGCGGAAGAACTTCTGGCGGAGGCGGACCGCCGCATGTACATGGAAAAGCAGCGGCAACCTTCGCACAAGAACCGTCGGCAGCACGCCCGGCTGAAATGCCGCGTCACCATTGAAGTTCATCCCGATACCGCCAACGGCCCGCTGTTCGCCAACTTGACCGACATCAGCCTGGGCGGCTGTTACGTCGAAACCAGTAACATCGTTGCGCCCGGCACCGAGCTTAAACTGATCTTCTCTGTCGACGATGGCCAACTCCAGGCCGCGGGCACGGTCGCCCGCATTGATCCGGGGATGGGGCTGGCAGTGCAGTTCAAGGAATTGAACCGCGAGGACAAAGACAAGATGCATCGCGTCCTGGAGTTTGTGCAGAACAGTACGGTGCTTTACGACAACCGCTACCTGAAGATGTTAAATGCTGAGCGCACTTCCCAGGTATAGGTCAGGGGGTGGAAATTTCAGATGGGTTTCCAGGAAGAATCTTACTTGCGGCCGGGGTGGGCTTCGCCCTTACCCGAGAACAACGCATAAGGCCACTCGCCCTTTTTCTGGGGAGCGGGAATGGCAGCCGCCGCAGGAGCGGATCGGCCCAGCCAGTCCGATGGGGCGGGCTGAATCGACCAAACGTTGCCCCGCTGCTCCAACTCGATTCCCACCAGCCAATCCTTGCCCAGCGCAACACAGCTTGTAACCCGGGCCTTGGCCCTAAGGCCGCCCGGCAAGTCTTCAATCGACACTAGCAGTCCCACCTCCACAGCTCGCGGCAGACGCACGCCACAGCCTTCGCAGTTCACCACCACGGTCTGGCAGTGCTCACTGAGGCCGACTCCCGCATCCAGGCTGACGACGCGGATGGGAATCTCTGCGCGCAGCCGGGTGCTTCGCCGCAGTGCTTCGTAGGTGGTTGCCCCTGCTTCCATACTTCCTTCTAGAATTCTACGGCTAGTGTGGTTTGTTGCAGTGGGCCCGGTGATGGGGAACGATGACGGAAGTAACCGTACCGGGTGGCCCCAGCTCAGCGGCTTGGCCGGGTTAGGCTAGCTTGGCGTTCTTGCGAGCTTGTTTTATCCCCGCGGCCAACCCTGCTGCCACCGCGCGCTGGTAGCCGGCGCGCCGCACTGCCCGGTGCGTGGCCGCCGCGATCCCACCCGGCGTGGCCGCCTCGTCCAACAGCGTCTCCAGACTGGTCGAGCCGTCTCGCCAAGCCACAATTCCGTCAGCGAGGGCGTGAGCGGCCGCAGTCAGTGCGGTTCTGTGGTCCAATCCCAGGTTTTCAGCCTCGCGCGCCAGCGTCGCGAGAGCATGGTACCCATGACTGCACGAGTGCGTGGCGGTGAAAACGTCAAATTGTCGCTCGGGAATCTCGACAATCCGTCCCACCTTGGCGAACAGGGTCTTTACTTCTGCCTTCGTGGCAGAAGGACAACCGCGGTCAAAAGCCAGCGCCGCGAGGCCTCGTCCGCTGCGGCTAGCCGGGCTCGGCATGGCGCGTGCCCAGCGTACTTGGGGACCCAGTGCGGGTCGTAGATTCGCGAACGGAACACCTGCCGCCAGACTCACCACAGTGAGGGGGCGATCAACTCTCCCAATCTCACGCAGCAAATCGCCAACTGAAGCTGGGCGAACCGCAATCACCAAAATCCTAGCTTGTTCAACCGCACGACACAGATCACGCTCGGCGCCCACTGCATAAAGTCTCTTCAACTGCCGGAGCTTTTCCGGATGCCGGTCGTAGACCACTACCGGTGCGGCATACTTCGCCAGCTGCCAACCCGCCAGCAGGGCGCTCGTAATGCGTCCCCCTCCGAGAAAAACCGTTGCCTTCACGCCATCTCCCCGCAAACCTGATCGGCCGCTTCCAGCAGCTTGTGAATATCGGCTTCGGTGTGCGCCGTCGAAATAATCCAGTGCAGACCGTTCGAAGGAGTCATGTAAATGCCATGATCGAGCAACCGATCCACGAACTGCGCATAGCGTCTGGTGTCCACATGGCTGCAATAGTCGCGGTAGTCGTGAATGGCATCGCCTTCTGTGAAGTAGACCTGGAACATGGGCCCGAATCCTTGCACAATCGCCTTAATCTTGCGGCGCCGAAATATATCCCGCAAGCCCGCGATTGCGGCATCGCCGATGGCGTGCAATTTGCGGTAGGCCCCTTCGACCGACAGCAAGTCCAGATTCGCCGCCACCACCTTCATGGTCAGGCGGTGTCCATTGAAGGTCCCATAATGCAGGACCATATTCTGTCCCCAGCGCATGCGATCGAGAATCGCCCTCGACCCCGCCACCGCGCCCACCGGGAACCCGGCGCCCAGAGCCTTGCCAAATGTGCTGAGGTCGGGCTGAATGCCGTAGTACTCCTGGCATCCCCCGGGGGCATAGCGAAAGCCGGTAACCACCTCGTCCAGAATGAGCAACGTACCATGTTCTCGGGTGAGTTCGCGCAACCGCTTCAGGTAGCCGTCTCGTGGCAGGATGCAGCCCATGTTGGCCATGATGGGTTCTGTTATGACCGCAGCCAGTTCGCGGCCATGTCGCTGCATGATCCGCTCAAGAACCGCGACATCGTTCCACGGCGCCAGCACCACGTCGTCAAACGTCGCCGGCGGAATCCCCTCCGAATCCGGGATGCGCGCCGGATGGTCCGGAGCACCCAGCTCTCCAGGCGGATGGCTGTGGGCATTCAGAAGATAAGGATCGTACCAACCGTGATAGTGGCCCTCAAACTTCAGGAATTTTGTGCGACCGGTATGCGCTCGCGCCAAACGCAGCGCCAGCATGGTGGCCTCGCTGCCGGTGTTGGTGAAGCGCACGACTTCGGCTGACGGCACCATGCCCCGAAGCCGCTCCGCAGCTTCTACTTCGGCCGATGTCGCCGCCGCAAAGTGCGAGCCTTGGGCCATGGTCTCAGAGGCCGCCGAAACCAGCTTGGGATGCGCGTGTCCCTGGATGAGCGCGCCGAATGACATCATGAAATCGACGTACTCGTTGCCGTCCGCATCCCAGACGTGCGAGCCCTGGCCGCGCTCAAGAAATGTCGGCCCTCCGCTATAAACTGCCGCTCCCCGGGAAGGCGAGTTCACGCCCTCCACCAGTGACTGTTGCGCCCGCCTAAACCATTCTTGCGAGCGCGTGCGCTTGCGACTCGTAGTCGTCTGCATGGGATTACGCCGATCCGGCCAATCCGCCACCATCGACCACCAACGCCGTTCCCGTCACGAAGGATGCGGCATCGCTCGCCAGGTACAAAGCTGCCTGGGCAATCTCCTCTGGTCTGGCGATGCGTCCCAGCGGCCGCTGCGCCGACTCTGACAGAAAGCCATCCTGTCGCTCCCCTAATTGCTGGGCTTCCTGCCGCAACATGCCGGTGTCAGTATCCCCAGGGCAGATGCAGTTGACACGTATATGCTGCGGTCCGTGGTCCACTGCCATCGCCTTGGTGAATAGCACCACGGCGCCTTTCGAGGCACAGTACGCTGCTGCCCGCGGTCCTCCTGCCAGTCCCCATCCTGAAGCCATGTTGATGATCGCACCGCCGCCGCTTTTCGCCATAATGGGAACCACCAGCCGCGACATCAGAAACATCGATTTCACATTCACCGCCATCACGCGGTCCCAATCTTCTTCGCTCAGTTCAACGACAGAGGCGCGCCGGATAGTGCCAGCATTGTTGAACAGCACGTCAATTCCGCCGAGCTCATTCACCGTCCGCCGAACTGCCTGCTCACAATCTTGGGCCCGAGTCACATCGGCACCCTCAAAGATCGCTTTGCCGCCGTCGCGGACAATCTGCTCAACCACCGTTTGCCCCGCTTGCTGGTTCGTGTCAACCACGGCCACTGACGCACCCTCGCGCGCAAACAGCAGGGCGCTGGCACGACCAATGCCGGATGCGCCGCCGGTAATCAGGGCAACTTTACCAGCGAGAACCTTCCTGAAATTCGAGTCTGTGGTCATTCAGAGATCGGAATCACCGGCTGGCCAACCCACCCGCTGTTTCTCCCCCGTCGACCGTGTAGACCTGGCCAGTCATGTAGGCTGCATCGTCCGACGCCAGGAACGCGAACAGCGCCGCAATCTCTTCCGGCTTCGCATGCCGCCGCAAGGGAATCTTGCCATTCACCTCGTCGAGCATGGCATCGCTATACTCCGTGCGCTGCATGGGCGTAAGCACGTATCCCGGCGCCACGGCGCACACCCGCACCTTGGGCGCCAGCTCCAGCGCCATGGATCGCGTCAGCTCAATCACCCCCGCCTTGGTCGCATTGTAATCGGCGTAATAGGGATATCCCATGATTCCGTTGGTGGACGCCGTCTGCAAAATCACGCCGCTGCCGCGCTCCCACATGTGCCGCGCAGCGATCTGCGCCACGTAGAACACGCCCGTCAGATTCACCGCCATCACTTTGTGCCATTCTTCCGGGGTGATGTCGAGGAAATTGTGGCGAATGCTGATGCCGGCATTATTGATGAGGACATCGACGCCACCCATGATTTGTACGGCCTCGGCGAACGCGGACTGGACTTGCTTAAGATCAGACACATCGGCAGCCAAAGTTCCAGCCAGCCCTGGGAGCTGCTTCTGAATCTGTGCACACGCCTTGGCATCGCGGTCAAGGACGCAAACCACTGAGCCTTCTTCCAAAAAACGGCTGGCCGTGGCAGCGCCAATGCCGCTGGCGCCGCCCGTAATTAGTACACGCTTAGCCTTGAGTCCTCGCATTTCGATTCAGGATACAACAGTGCAAATAGCTAGGCAGGCAACTGAGAACCGAGAACTGACTACTGACAACTGCTTTTCATCACACCGGCTTGCCGCGGAAGAAATAAATCAGCTCAATCACCAGAATGATGACCACGGTCAATTCCAGAAAGAACGCCCGGCTTTGATTGAACTGATCGACCATGAACCGGTAAAGCTCTTCCGCCGTCTGCACCTTTTGCGTGACCAGATCTTTGTAGTCGGGCACTCCGACTTTCAGCGCCGCCAGCTTATAAAGGCGTGCAGAGAACATGTCGCTCAAAAACTTGATGGCATTGTCGGCGTGCTCGGTCAGTTCGTTGACGTCCAGCAGTACGGTGTGCAGCTTGGTTGCGGCCCGCGCCAACCGCCAGCGCGCAAAGATCCCGGTTCCCTCATCCAGCGAGGCGTACACCCTCGCCAGCTCACGGGTAAGCAACTCATCGTAATGACGAAATTCCAGCAATTGCGAGTTGGCGTATTCCAGGAGCTGAATCGCGGTTTCCGCGCCGGCGTCGGTATCGTAGAGAAATGCCGCATTCCAGCCGATCACAGCCAGATCGTTGGGATAATACGAAATCCGCGATTGCAGAATCTCGTTGCGCTCGCCGTCGGAGAGTTGCGCCGTCTCGCCCCGCACGATCTGAGCAATGTGCGCGCCTTGCGTCTTGCAAAGCTCTTCAGCCGATGCCGAACCCGCCATCTCATGGACGTGAAAAATAAAATAGTCCTCGCTCAGCCATTCCTTGTAAGGCTTGACCAGCGCCGGAGCCGCGCGCTCCAGTTTCTGGCGGGCGATGCTGGACGCATGCGCCGAAAAATCCACGTCCCACACCCAGCGGCTGCCCAGACGAACCAGCGTATCCCAATCGCCGGAAAAGGGCAGTTCCAGCACCACGCTCACCACACCGTAATCGTAATACTTGATTTGGCCTTGCAGCCGTTCGCCGCTTTCGAGCACTAGAGTTTCAATGGGTTCCACGACCGGAGGGCGCTCATATCGAACGTACCCCGGCGCCTGATGTTTGAGGGTCGGGTGCTCAAGAGTGCGGGCGCCAAAGATCTGCTGGAGTTGGTCCAAACGGATTTCTTCGCAAACATCGAACTGGATCAGCACCAACACCGAACCCTGCAGGACGGAATCAGGCCCTGCCGCTGGCATGGACAGGGAGCTAGGTACCTCCCTACCTTGGCGGTCGGTAACGGCGATGGCGGGTTCGTTGTCCCGGATCATGGTGGCCTTGCTGCTGCCGGGCGGGCGTGCTAGCCGGAGCCTCTATTGTCCCAGAATCCAAGCGCTCTTGGCGACACATCAATTAGCCATTTAGTATCAATACGTTAGCATTGTTATAGAGCCATCCGGATCACTTCCGCCAGATGCACGGCACGGCGGCCAGTTCCTTGGCCGATCTGCTCGCGGCAACTGAAGCCATCCGCGATGATGAGCGAGTCGCCCGCCGCTTGGCGCACCGCCGGGAGCAATTCCAGTTCGCCGACTGCCATCGAGATCGCATACTTGTCTTTTTCGAAGCCAAAGGCGCCGGCCATGCCGCAGCAGCCCGGTGCCGGCGCGTAGAAGTCAATTCCCATTTCCCGCAACACGGTCTCTTCGTCGGTCATCTTCATGACCGACTTGTGGTGACAGTGTCCGTGGACCAGCGCACGGCGTTGCAGCTTCGGAGGCCGGAAATTCTTTGCCCGTTGAACCAGAAATTCGCTTAGCAACAAGGTTTGCCGCGACAACCCCTGCGCCCGCGGATCGTGCGGAAACAAGTTGGTCAGCTCATCCCGGAACACCGTCGCACAACTGGGTTCGAGAACCACCAGCGGAGTTCCCTTTTCAATTTCCGGCGCGAGCGCATCCAGAATGTCCGCTAGCAAACGCTTGGCACGCTCCAGCATGCCCCAGTCATACAGTGGGCGCCCACAGCACAGACTGGCCTTGGGTAAAAGCACATGAAAGCCCGCGGCTTCCAGGACTTCAACCGCCGCTTTCCCGGTTTCGGGCAGGAAGTAGTTATTGAACGTATCCGGCCAAAGCAGGACCTGCGGTCCTTTGAGATTCTCTGGCTGCCTTCGACGAAACCAGGCGCGAAAAGTCTCTCGAGCGAAAGCTGGGATGCTGCGCTGTGGCGGCATCCCTGCGACAATCTTCGCAAGCTCTCGAAGCGCCGGCGTCTGCGTCGCCAGATTCACTAAACCGGGCGCAATCGAGGCCAGGCGCGCCCACGTGGCTATGTTTGCAAAGGCATAGGCGCTGCGCGGACGCCGCCGTCCCTCGTAGTAGTGCGAAAGAAATTCCGCCTTGTAAGTGGCCACGTCAACGCCGACTGGACAGTCGCTCTTGCATCCTTTACAGGCCAGGCACAAATCCAGCGACTCTTTCACGTGCTCATCCTGCCAGCCGTCGCGAATCACTTCACCCTTCGTCATCTCCCACAGCAGGTGTGCGCGTCCGCGCGTGGAGTGCTGCTCCTCGCCGGTCACTCGAAAGCTGGGACACATCACGCCGCCGTCGTAGCGCCGGCATTTCCCCACTCCAACGCAGCGAAGAGTAGAACTGGCGAGGCTGCCCTGATCCTCTGGAAACTGGAAATGCGTCTGCGGTTCCCACGGACGGTACTCCGCGCCTAATCGCAGGTGTTCATCCAACTTGTACGGCTCCACCACCTTCCCCGGATTCATCTTCCACCCTGGGTCCCAAAGTGCCTTGAATTCTCGAAACGCCTGCACCAGCTCCGGTCCAAACATGCGCGGCAACAACTCCGCCCGCGAATGCCCGTCACCGTGCTCGCCGGAGAGCGATCCGCCGTAGCCGACCACCAAATCCGCAGCTTCTTCCACAAACTTGCGATAGTTGGCGATGCCTTTCACCGACTGCAGATCGAAATTGATGCGCATGTGCACGCAGGCGTGCCCAAAGTGTCCATACATGGCGCTGTGGTAGCCGTAGCCAGTCATCAACTTCGTCAGATCGCGGAGATAGTCGCCAAGTTTCTCCGGCGTCACCGCCGAATCTTCCCAGCCTTCCCACTCCAGCGGTTCGCCGGGAACGTGAGAAGTCGCGCCCAGAGCTGATTCCCGAACCTCCCAAACGCGCTTGATCTGCTGCTTATCAGTGAACAAACGCATCTGCGGAGGCGCGGGGCTTCGCGACAGCGCCTGCATCAATTTCTGCGCTTGCGATTCGGCTTCGGCCTGCGTAGCGCCGCCAAATTCTGCCAGCAACCATCCTCCGCCCTGGGGAAGTAACGCGAGGCCGTCAGAGTTGATCCCCTTGCGCCGCGTGTATTCGACCAGCAGATGATCTACACCTTCGAGGCCAATCGGCCCGTGGGCCATGATTTCTGGCACGCGATCGGCGCATTGAAAAATGTCCGCGTAAGCCAGAACCAGCAACATGCGCTCGGGCGGGCTTTCCACCAGGCGGCAAGACGCTTCCAGCACCGTGACGCATGTCCCTTCCGACCCCACCAGCGCCCGCGCCACATGAAAACCATTTTCCGGAAGGAGATAATTGAGGTTGTACCCCGAGACCCGTCGCGGAATGTTGGGATAACGCTGGCGAACCAGATCCGCATACCGATCTCGCAGCTTCTTCAGGCCACCGTAAATCTCAGCCCGCCGGCCGCCTTCGCGGATGATTCGTTCCAGTTCTTGGTCAGACGCTTGGCCGACCCTCACCCGCAGGCCGTCGTAAGTCAGGATTTCAAGTTCCTCGATGTTGTCGTCGGTCTTTCCCGCCATCACCGAATGCACGCCGCAGGAATTGTTGCCAATCATGCCGCCAAGGGTGCAGCGGTCATGAGTGGCGGGATCAGGCCCGAAGGTGAGGTGATGTTTCTCCGCCGCGTTACGCAGATGGTCGAGAATCACTCCCGGTTGAACTCGGGCGATGCGGCGCATGGGATCAACTTCCAGAATCTTCGCCATGTACTTTGAGAAGTCGAGCACCACCGCAACATTGCAGCACTGGCCGGCAAGCGAAGTCCCTCCGCCCCGACAAAGAATGGGCGCGTCGAACTGCCGCGCCAGCGCGATGGCAGCAACAATGTCGTCCACGTCGCGCGGCAGAACCACTCCAATAGGCACTTGCCGATAGTTTGATCCGTCAGTGGCATAGAGAGCGCGGCTGCCGTCATCGAAGCGTACTTCACCCCGCAGTTCGCGTCTGAGAGCGGCAGCCAAGGCATGGGCATCGACTTGCGCAGACTTCGAGGCGTGGGCGAGTGCGGTGAAATTGTCCGGCATACAGAGAATTCAGGGTAGAAGATTTAGACGGTCTCGTAAATGGGTGGGCAGGACACGCCTTAAGTTAGGTCGTCGAATCGCATTATTGCGGCACTTTTCACTCCTATTGTTCATCGTTGCTGCTACTATTTCCGACGAGAGGAATTAAGTAGAAACTGCCAGCTGGGCGCTACAGCAAAGGTTTAGTGCTTGCCATGAGAAAGAATGTCTGGAGATCGGTGATCGAGGTGGGTTTCATCATCTTTCTCTTCTATTCCAATCTCTTGATGGGTGAATTTGAGCGTTCGGGTATGGGGCAGAAGAAAGGCATAGCGTGGGCAATCGGAGACGTTTTTACCACCGCTAATTTTGAAATTGCTATGGTGGCTGCGCTCGTTGGTTACATCGTTTTTGAATTTCTACGAAAGAAATCCTAGGCAAACTTCGCTCGGATTCTTGGCTGCAATAGAAACAGCAATAGTGCGCCGGCGATGATCACGCCAGTTCCCCCGCGTAACCAGTCACCTCTGGCGCAGTTAATCACATCCCCTAGAACCTGCACGGCGATGATTACGACCGCTAGTCTCCATCCCCAACGGCGATGTTGGAACCATCCGATTCCTGCCGTGGCAAGGGCCGCCCCGAGCAGAAGGAAGAGAAGTCCAACCCTATCGCCCAAAGGTGCGAGCTGCTTGTACGCAGCCGGGTTGAGGGTCCAGACACGATCAAGAGCCGTGCCTTGCCACAGCAAAGTAGCTGCGGCAAGGCACGCCATGACAGCGCCGAAGAACAAGAAGATGCCTATCGCGATAAATCCTGGCGTCTTGTGCTTGATGACAAGATCGAGGCCAGTGTGATCGCTATCCATGCCTCGCATACCTTGTGCCGTAATCCGCCAGGCTCAATAGCAGCAGGAGTAACAACCAGAAAAGCGAGGCGACGATCACCATCTTGGTCAACTTCTCGCTGGCGTACTTTACGTGCATGAAGAACAGCACCACCAGCAGAGCTTTGCAGGTCGCAATCACCAGTGCCACCACGGTGTTAAACGCGCCGAGGTCGATAAAGGCGACTCGCGCCGTCACCACCGTCAAGATCATCAGCGCGATCCAAATCCCGTAATACATCTTGCTCGAAAGAACGTGTTCAGACATGGCGGCTCACCCCAGCGGCTTGCGATCGATCAGATAGAGCAACGGGAAAAGATAGATCCACACAACGTCCACAAAGTGCCAATACAGTCCGCCCAGTTCAACCGGCGTGTAATACTGCGGCCCGTAGCGTCCCTTGGCAGCGTGATAGAGCAGATACAAAAAGATTCCCACACCGATAATCATGTGCAGCGCATGCAATCCGGTCATGGCGAAGTACAGCGAGAAATAAATTTGCTCGTGCGACTGGTCGATGTGAATCTGGGGGTAATCGCGAACCAGATCGCTGGCATCAAACGACGCTCCTGGAATATGGTGCTCTTTGTATTTGGCGTACCATTCGACGCCCTTGATCCCCAGAAAAGCCAGACCAAAGATCAAAGTAAGAATCAGCAGAACGATCAGAAGTGTGCGTTTGCCCATCTGCGCCGCGCGCACTCCGAGGGCGACGGTCAAGCTGCTGCAAATCAGAACGATGGTGTTGATGGTCCCGAGCCAAATGTCCAGGCTGCGGCTGCCAGCCGCGAACTCGTTGAAGTACCAGAGGCGGTAGACCAGGTAGGCGCAGAACATCCCGCCGAAGAACATGATCTCGGTGCCGAGGAACAGCCACATGCCGAGCGACGCCGCGTCGCGCTGCTGCTCTGCCGTGGCAAAGTGATGGCGCAATTCCGGGCCGTGATGTTCGACTGCGACTGGGCTATCGCTCAACCGAAACCTCCTCGGGCGGCGCGGGAATCTGATCGTAGTTATAGGCTTCCCAGGTCACTTCCGGCTCATGATCAAAATTAAACGTCGGCGGCGGCGACGTGGTTTGCCATTCCAGCCCGGCCGCGCCCCAAGGATTGTCGTCGGCGATTTTGCCGTAACGCATGGACCACAGGAAGTACACCATGGGTAGCACGTATCCCACTGCCAGGATGGTGGAACCGGCGGTAGAGAGTACGTTCAATACCTGAAACTCCGGCGGATACTGCCAGTAACGCCGCGGCATGCCCATGTAGCCGAGAATAAATTGCGGGAAAAAAGTCAGGTTGAATCCCAGAAACACGATGAGCGCGGCAAACTTGCCCAGCCACTCCGGATACATGCGGCCCGAGATCTTCGGCCACCAGAAATGCATCCCGCCCAGATAGCCCATGACCGCGCCGCCCACCATGATGTAATGAAAATGCGCAATCACGAAGTATGTATCGGTGACGTGAACATCGATTCCAAGCGCCGCGAGGAACAACCCGGTCAAACCGCCCATGGTAAAAAGCCCGATAAAACCGAAGGCGTAAAGCATCGGCGTCGAAAACGTAATCGAGCCCTTGTACATGGTGGCGGTCCAGTTGAATACCTTGATCGCCGACGGCACCGCGACCAGATAGCTCAAAGCGGAGAAAATCAGAGCCGAATACAGCGAAATGCCGGCCACGAACATGTGGTGCGCCCACACCAGGAAGCCAAAGACCGCAATGGCGATGCTGGACAATGCAATCGCCTTATAACCAAAGATGCGCTTGCGGGAGAAGCAGGGCACAATTTCCGCCACGACTCCCATCGCCGGCAGAATCATGATGTACACGGCAGGGTGGGAATAGAACCAGAACAGGTGCTGGAAGAGCAGCGGATCGCCGCCGCGCGTGGGATCGAATATCCCCAGATGAAACGCCCGTTCGCACACCACCAGTACCAGAGTGACCGCCAGCACCGGCGTGCCTAGAAGCTGAATGATGCTGGTCGCATAGTGCGCCCAGATGAACAGCGGCAATCGTGACCATGTCATCCCCGGCGCCCGCATGCGATGGATGGTAACCACGAAGTTCAAGCCGGTGAGAATCGACGAAAACCCAGCGACGAATATGGAAAGTCCCGCCTCAATGACCTTGGTGTTACTGAAAGCAGTGCTAAAGGGGGTGTAGAAGGTCCATCCGGTGTCCACACCGCCGGTCACAATGCAGTGCAGCATCATGATCCCGGCAATCATGTAGAGGTACCAGCTCAGCAGGTTGATGCGGGGAAACGCCAGGTCCTTGGCGCCGATCATCAGCGGCACCAGAAAGTTCCCGAGCACGGCCGGGATGGACGGAATCAGAAAAAAGAAAATCATCACCTGGCCGTGCATGGTGAAGAGCTTGTTGTAGGTATCCGCCTGAACCAAATCGCCAGCCGGAGTCAGAAGTTCGAGCCGAATCAGCAGCGCGAAAAATCCCCCAATAAAAAAGAAGAACGTGATCGACATGAGGTAAAGCAGCGCGATCCGTTTGTGATCCGTGGTCAGCAGCCAGGACTTGATTCCATACTCCTGGTTGAGGTAGTTCTCGCGTTCGGGAGTGATGACAGCCGTCGCCATAACTATTGCACCTTCGATTCCTGGACTTTCGTGCCCGCCGCGCCGGGCGGCGCACTCAACGACTTGACGTACGCCACCAGCTCAGTCAATTGTTCTTCACTGACCAGCCCCTGAAACACCGGCATTATGGGCTTGAATCCTTTCACAACTTTGGCGCTCGGACTCAAGATCGACTCACGAATGTAGTTCTCATCGGCGATGACCGTCCGCCCGTCTTCCAGCATCACTGGTTTGCCAAAGACCCCAACCAGGTTAGGGCCGCGGCCTTGAGTATCGGAACGGTGACAGGTGACACAGCCCAGCTGCTGAAAAATATTCTCGCCGTTCGAAGCCAGCGATCCGGAGGTGTTTCCACCCGACAGCCACGCCTCATATTGCGCGGGCTCCATCACCACCACCTGGCCAATCATTCCCGAATGCTGGGTGCCGCAGTATTCCGCGCAGAACAAGTGATATACGCCAGGCTTGGTGGCGCGAAACCACGCCGTGGTGTAGCGCCCCGGCAGCACGTCCTGCTTGATGCGAAACGCGGGAACATAGAAGCTGTGGATCACGTCCTGCGAAGTCATGATCATCTCGATGTCGCGGCCGACGGGAACGTGTAGTTCGTTGATTTCTCGCTGACCCTCCACATGCTCGAGCTTCCACATCCATTGCTTGGCAACCACGTAAATTTCGGTGGCGCCGCGAGGCGGCGTGCGCTCCTGAAAATAGATCACCGCTCCCCACGCGAAGATCACCATAAAGATCCCCAGCGGAACCACCGACCAGGTGATCTCCAAAGCGTTGGAACCTTCGATCTGTTCGGCTTCGCGGCCGGGTTGACGGCGATAGCGCAGCGCGAACAGGATGATCATCGTGAAGATGGCCAGGCACATGAATCCGGCCAAAAGCACCAGAAAGATGTAGAGCGCGTCTACATTCCCCGCCCCGGTAGAGGCTCGCGCCGGCCAAAGTGGAAGATTATCGAACATAAACTAAATCGCTCGCTTGCTGTGCTTCTGTTCTGACCCTGATCCCAGACGAAACAGCACAATCAAAAAAGTTCCCAACACAAAGATGGTCGCGCCGGCAGCAATCTTCAGAATCCGGCTGATAATCGCTCCGTATTTTCCGGTGTCAGGGTTGTAGTGGTAGCAGTACAGCAACACTTCATCCACGATGCTGCCGATCTTGCCCTGCGAAGCTTGCACCAGTCCCAAGCGCAGATCTTTGGGCGCGAACTCGACGCCGTAGTAGTACTGTGCAATCCTGCCCTCGGGGGTGAGCACCATGATGGCAGTCGCGTGCGCAAACTGGCCGGTCTTGGGATCGTATTCGTAGTCAAAACCCGCGGCTTTGGTCAGCGCGTCAATGGACGCTTGAGAACCCGTCAAGAAATGCCAACCGTCAGCGGCGCCGGCACGGCCGTAACGTTTCAGGAATTCTGCCTTCTTCGCGGCTGCCATTTCCGGCGTTTCCTTGGGGTCGAAGCTCACCGTGAGAACCTCGAACTCCCTGCCAATATCGAATTTCAGCACCCGCAATGCGCTTTCCAGGCCGCTCAAGACCTCTCCGCACAGCATGGGGCATTGGTAATAAACCAGATTCAAGATCAGCGGCTTTTTGCCAAAGTAATCGGCCAGCCGAACTGCTTTACCAGTCTCATCGCGGAACGTGAGCTCGGGCGGAATCTGATCGTTCAAATGCTGTTCAATCCCCACGTTCTTTAAACCCGGTGGCCGCATATTGGCTGGCGGCGACATAATCCCCTGCGTCATCCGCTGGCCAAAAGCGGCCACCGTCAGCAGAGTTGCGCCAAGGGTCAAAATGGCGACCAATCTCATGACGCTGTAATTCGGTACACGCATCACTGTTTCTTGCCTTTCGCCGACTGCGGGTTGCTGGTACCTGACTGCTGTGCCGCTTGATTCACGGTACTCGTCTCCGAAGGCGGAACGTTTCCGGCTTTCGGCGTAGTCGGAAGTCCGCGTTGCGCGACCAACTGCATGGCGCGGTCAATTGGAATTCGCACTACACCCGCTTTCTGGTCTACCCAGCCGTAACTATTGAGCGTTTGTTCCTCCTGCAGGCGGAAATTGTTGATTTCCAAGCGTTCGTTTTTCTCCAGACGCGGCCGCGGAAACGCGTTGATCACGTCCGGCGGTACATTGCGGGTGTTCGCGTCGGTTTGTCGCACCAGTGGACTCTGCGGGGGTTGGTGCTTTCTCTCATATGCATCCATCGCATCGTAGAGGCCCCAGAGCAGAACAGCTACCAAAACCACACCCACAGCCAGCAACACCAGAAAAGTGTAGACGCTCCGTGGACTCAGGTCCTGGCGCTCGAATCCGCTTTCCGCGGCCTTGTGTCTTACTTCCTCAGCCATGCACCGGCTCCAGAACTTCCTTGGCGTCCACGTCATGCACCGGCAAAAGCGGCATTGAATTCAAATTGCGGAAGAAGAACCATAGCCACAAACCGCCCATCGCCACCGGCAGAACAACATCAGCCCAGCTCACACTGAATCGCGTCGAGAAATTCGGCTCGATGTTCCAGAACAAATCCAGATAACGCATCAGCAACATCCAAGTCGCCAGCCAGACCATCCGTCCGATGTCGCGCTTGAAGGAGCGCGAAAGCAGGATCACGAATGGCACCGCGAAATGGAACACCACCAGCCACAGTCCGACGAAGCCCCAGCCGCCATTCAGCCGCCGCATGTACCACGTAATCTCATCCGGCAAGTTGCCCGCCCAGATGATCAGCCACTGCGAAAACGTGAAGTACGCCCACACCATAATGAACGTCAGCATCCACTTCCCGTGGTCCTGCACAAAATCCGGCTTCAGCCATTCCGACATCGGTTTGTACTTCACCAGAATTCGCTCCACCACCACCGCGAAGCACATGGCCGACAGCAATTGTCCAATCAAGATCACCAGGCCATAAATGGTTGAAATCCAGCTGGGGTCGAGCGACATCACCCAATCAATCGCGGCAAAGGAAACCGTGAAGGCATAAAGAATCAGCCCTGGCCCGCTCAGCACTTTGAAGCGAGTGTTATCTCGAAGCGGGGGCTGATCCTGTTCCCGCGACCACTTGGTCAGGAAGAACGACAGCAGGTTCCAGATGGCGAAGTAAATCGCGGCCCGCACAATGAACCCATTCACCGAGAGATATGATTTCGTGATGTCTTGCAAGTGCTCCCGGAGATGTTTATCGGCAATTGAATCCAACGGACGCGCCCAAATGTAAAGACGTGGAAGCCCGAACAGAATTGGCACGAATAAAATTGTCATCAGCGGCACACAGCGCATGGCCGCGCCCAGAATCCGTCGAATCACCGTGCCCCAGCCGCCGCCCGTCAAGTGGCGAATCATCAGGATTACCATCGATCCCAAGGTCACGCCCAGCCACGCCATGAATGCGACCAAGTAACCACGGAAGAACTCTTCGGGACGCAGAAACGCACCGCCGATTGCAATCGCGGCAAAAATCAGCCCGATCATCAGCGAACGCCCCTGGATGGTACGAGCCACCGGCGGTGCCATGGTCTCGAGATGGTTTGCCCGCGCCGCGCTCATTTCGGCTCTTCTCCCTTGCCCGCGTCGGGCGTCGACTGAATCTCTGGCGGCGTGGCCCCAGAGCCCGGATCACCGCGGAACGCTGGCGCCGGCGAAGGCACCTTCTGTCCTGCCGGGATATCACTGGCCGCCGCATTCTGGCTCAATTGCAATGCTCTGATGTAGGCCACGATGTGCCAGCGGTCTCGCGTAGGAATCTGCGAAGCATACTCCGGCATGGCGCCAAACCCGTTGGTCATCACGTCGAAGAAGTATCCCAGCGGCGCCTTACGCAGCCGTTCGGTGTGATAAGAAGGCGGATGGCGGAAACCGCGCTGCGCAATCACTCCGTTGCCATCCCCCAGTTGCGAGTGACAAGGAGAACAGTAAATGTTAAAGCGTTCGCGGCCACGCGCCAGCACCTCTTCATTCACGGCAAAGGGCATGTAATCGCCCGGCGCGTCACCCATTTTCCCGGTGTAGAAATACGTATCCTCATGCAACTGACCACGCGCCACCGTCCCTTCAACCGGCGCGCGCGCCGAGCGCAGGTCGGCATAAAAATCGCTCCGCGCCAGCGGCTTGAATCGCGGCTGGTCATGCATGTCCTGGCGGCATCCTGCCAGCGCCAACACAGCCAGCAGTCCCAGAGGCAAGATTCTCTGCACGGTCCGCATGGGCTAGTCGGGGACCTCCGAGATCGCCCGCCCTCCCAAACTCTCCAAAAAACGCCGCGTCTCCGCCGGCTTGTACTTGGGATCGGAAGCGAACACAATCAGGAAAAATCTGTCTTTAGTGGCAAAGGCAAAGCGGGGAACGTTGAACACCGGGTGATAGGGCATCGGCAGCCCATTCAACGCCAGCATGCCGAAGACGGCCGAGATCCCGCCAAACAAGATCGTCATCTCGAAGGTCACGATGATGAACGCCGGCCAGGAATGATAGGGTTTCCCGCCAACGTTGACCGGATAGCTGCTGGTCGAAATCCAATACTGCAGCAGATAGCCCGAAAGCCCACCGATCAAGCCTCCGATCAAGGTCACCAGCGGCACCCTGTTCTTGTGAAATCCGATCGCCTCCGCCAAGCCTTCGATGGGGAACGGACTATACGCATCCACCTTCTGATATCCCGCTGCATGGGTGCGATGGGCAGCGGCGACCAGAGCGGTGGGAGAATCAAACTCCGCCATCATCCCGTACATCGGGGCGCGCTTCATTCCTTCACCTCCGCTTCAGGCAGCAGAGTTCGCATTTCAAAAATCGAAATCATGGGCAGGATGCGCACGAACAGGAACATAGCAGCGAGGAACATGCCGATGGTACCTATGAACGTCATCCAATCCCAACGCGTGGGGTAGTACATTCCCCAGGACGAGGTCAGGAAATCGCGGTGCAGGCTGACCACGACAATGATGAACCGCTCCAGCCACATGCCGACCAGGACGACGCCGGAGATCAAGAAAAGCGCCAGCGGACTGCTGCGCAGTTTCTTGATCCACAGCACCTGCGGAATCACGATATTGCACAGCAGGAGCGCGAAGTAGTCCCACTTGTAGGGGCCGTGCAGCCGGTTCCACATGGTAAAGGCATCGTAGCGGTTGCCGCTGTACCAGCCCATGAAGGCTTCGATTCCATAGCCATACGCCACGATCAACCCGGTGGCCAACATAACCTTGGCGGAATTCTGCAGGTGGCGCTCGGTGATGAAATCTTCCAGTCCGTAAACCTTCCGGATGGGAATGGCCAGCATCAGCACCATGGCGAAACCGGAATAAATGGCGCCCGCGACAAAGTACGGCGGAAAAATCGTGGTGTGCCAGCCCGGCACGATACCCACCGCAAAATCAAAACTCACCACGGTGTGAACCGAGAGCACCAGTGGCGTGGCCAGCCCGGCCAGGAGCAAATAAGCAGTTTCGTAGCGATGCCAATGCCGCGCCGAACCTCTCCAACCCATGGCCAAAATCCCATAAATGATTTTGGCGGCGTGATTAGTGGAACGGTCACGCAGCGTCGCCAGGTCAGGAATCAATCCTACAAACCAGAACAGCAACGAAATGGTGGCATAGGTGGAGACTGCGAAAACGTCCCAGATCAGCGGGCTGCGGAACTGCGGCCACACTCCCATGGAATTGGGGTACGGAAAAAACCAATAAGCCAGCCAGGGCCGGCCAACGTGAATTAAAGGAAAGATGCCCGCGGCGGACACTGCAAACAGTGTCATGGCCTCGGCAAAACGGTTGATCGAGTTACGCCACGATTGCCGCAACAGCAGCAAGATGGCGGAGATCAGCGTGCCGGCGTGGCCGATACCGATCCACCACACAAAATTGACGATGGCGAAGCCCCAACCGATGGGAATGGTCACGCCCCAAATCCCGACGCCGCGCACGAACAGGAAACCAATCGCGTACAGCATCATCATGGTCAGCAGGAACGCCACGCCGAATCCGACAAACCACCCGCTCGAGGTGGGGCGGGTGAGGACAATCGAACTGATCTTGTCGGTGACCGTAGCAAAGGTATGCCCCGGCTCAATGACAGGAGCGCGGCTGCCGGTCGTCGATTCGCTGCGTTCGTCCATGATCTAGATGTCTACGACTTCAATTCCTCGTTCGGATTCGTTATCTCCGCCAAGTACGTCGTTCGCGGCCGCGTATTCAAGTCCGCCAGCAAACTGTAATTCCGCGGATTGCTCTTGAGCTTCGATACCCGGCTCTCGGGATCGTTGATGTTTCCAAAAACGATGGCATTGGCTGGACACGACTGCTGGCACGCGGTCTGCAATTCGCCATCGGCGATCTTTCGATCTTCGCGCTCGGAATCGATCCGGTGCTCGCTGATACGCTGCACACAGTAAGTGCACTTCTCCATCACGCCCCGGCTGCGCACGGTGACGTCCGGATTGCGCATCATCTTCAGTTGGGGCGTCTCCCAGTCCTGAAACAGCAGGAAATTAAAGCGCCGCACCTTGTACGGGCAATTGTTGGAGCAATAGCGCGTGCCGACGCAGCGGTTGTACACCATGTCATTTAAGCCTTCGCTGCTGTGCACGGTCGCGCCCACCGGACAAACCACTTCGCAGGGCGCGTTCTCACACTGCATGCACGGCACGGGCTGGAAATACGCCTTGGGATTATCGCGATCGCCCTGGTAATAGGCATCGACGCGGATCCAGTGCATGTGACGTCCGATGACGACTTGTTCCTTGCCGACCACCGCAATGTTGTTTTCCGACTGGCAAGCCACGATGCAGTTGTTGCAGCCTACGCAGGCATTGAGGTCAATTGCCATTCCCCAGGAGTACGGCTCTTTCTCATAGGGATACGGTTTATACAGGGTCAGGTCCTTCGGCGGTTCGTCCTCTTTCGCAAACTCCGGCTCTTTGTGATACTCGTCGAGGCTCGCAGTCCGCACGAGCGGACGCGCGCCGGTGGCTGTGTCCATCGTCTGGTAGCCCTGAGTGGTGGCGAGCTTGCAGGTCCCGCCAGTCTTGGTAAGCTTTACGCCCGAGGAAAATGCGGCTGAACCGTAGCGCAGCGGATAGAAGTCAAAGCCTGCACCAGTGCCTACCCGGCCCGCGCGCCGCCGCCCGTAACCAAGAAACACTGTGATCGAATTATCGGGATGCCCGGCCTGAATCCAGACCGGAGCAGCCACCTTTTTCCCGTTGAGTTCGATCGCGATCACGTCTTCGGATTTCAGCCCTAAACGCTCTGCCATGGCTGGACCGATCAGCACGGGGTTGTCCCAGGTCATCTTCGACATCGGCTTGGGCAGTTCTTGCAGCCAGCCGTTGTTGGAGAAGCGGCCGTCGTAGATGGAGGGGTCGCGGCGGAAGTTGATTTCGATCGCACTTGGAGTCGGGGCGCTCGGCTGTGGCAGGCTGGGCAGCGGCCTTACGCCGACTTGTTTCGGCGCATAAGTCGTGCCTTCAATCCATCCGTCATTGAGCGACTTCCGCCAGAACATTTCGAAGTCAGCGCCGGAATGCTGCTTCTTCCAATACCTTTGCACCAGTTCATGGCTGTTGGGGTCGGCTTGCCCGGCCAGGATGGCGACGAGTTCGTGTGCACTCTTACCGTTGTAGAGCGGAGCAATCAGCGGCTGCACAATGCTGACCGTGCCATCGTAGGCACGCGCGTCGCCCCAGGCTTCAAGATAGTGCGCCTCGTTGATGTGCCACTGGCATAGTTCAGCCGTCTCATCCTGATAGAGACCAAGATGCACGCGCAGCGGAATGCTGGTGTTCTTGAGTGCATCGGCAAAGTTCAGATCAGCGGGGGCATCGTAGGCCGGATTGCCGCCCATCACGATCAACATGTCCACTTTGCCAGCGCGCATCTCGGCTACCAAATCCTTGAGGGACTCGGTTTGATTGACCGGATTTGCGTCCACCGGGTCGGTATAGAAGACGGTCTTGCCGACGTTGCCGAGGTTCGCGTTGATAGCGTGAGCTAACGCATGGACGACAGGGGGCTGATGGTCACCGGGAATCACAATCGAGGACCCTTGGTGCCTGTGCAGATCCCAGAGCAGAGCGTCGCTAAATGCTTGTATTTCGCGACTGAGCCCGCCCACGTGCACATCCATCATCGTTGTTCTCGTGCGCAGCACATCGGCGAAACCCCCAACCTCTCCCGCCCGCATCGGCAGCCGATGGTCCGCCTTCGCACCCGTCGAACTCGCTCCACTCTCGATCACATATAACCGGCTCATCTTGCCCGAGTCGGGATCGCGGCGCTTGGCGAAATCGCGGATGTAACGTACATTGCCCGGGAATCCAGCCGAAAGGAAATCGGCGTCCAGTGACAAAATCACATCGGAATTCTCCAGCTTGTATTGCGTCTCCACCGGCTGGCCGAACGCCAGCTTCGCGCCCTCCAGCACATTGTCGCGGTTCACCGGCTCATACACATGCCATTTGGCCTGCGGGTAAAGCTTCAGCAGCTCACGCATCTGATCGGCAAGCGTGGGCGACGAAACCGTGCGAGTCAGAATGCGAATGCCCGCTCCCTGCACCGCTTTCTGCGCGCTCAGCGGCCCGCGAACGGCCTCCAGGAAGTTTCCCCAGGTGCGAACCTCGCCCAGATTGTTGATCGTCTGCGAGCGGTCAGGGTCATACATTTCAAGAATCGACGCTTGCGCGAAAATATCCGTCCCGCCCAGACTCGCCGGATGCCTGTCGTTGCCTTCAACCTTGGTGGGCCGGTACATGTGGCTCTCGACCAGCAGTGGCGTCGCGTATCCGCCGAGCGTGAAAGCCGTCGCATAGAACAGCGGTCGGCCGGGGACCAACTCCTCCGGCTGCCGGACATAAGGAACGATCGGTTCCAGCGGCTGCTTGGTGCAGGCCGTCATGCCGGCCATGGCCAGCGACGCGCCCATCAGCTTCAGGAAACCCCGCCGCGAAACCGAATCCAGCCATTCCGATGCACCCTTGGGAAATTCCCGGTGCATCATTTCCTGCCACTCGGGGCTGCCCGCCAGTTCTTCCAGGCTGCGCCAGAATTCCGGCCCTTGAGTCTCAACCAGGCGCGCGCGGGCATCAACCAGGCTGAGTTTCTTGCCCGGGCAAATCTCTTCGCGGCGAGGCTTTCCGTTTTCGTCTTCAGTCTTCATCATCAAAAGCTCTTACCGATGACACGTTGAACAACTGGTGATATCCGTCACCGTCCTCAACTTGTATTTCTTGACCAAATCCGTTCCCAGCGACTCCTGGTCCGTATATTCTTTGCCGTCCAGGGTAACTGGCTTCAAGCTCGAAGGCTGCTCATATCTCATATTGAATACCTGATCGCGCGGGCGCAGGTTCTTGGCCGGATTGCGATGGCAATCGAGGCACCATTCCATCTGCAGAGAATACTCATTGAACATCAGCGGCATGCGGTCCACCGGCCCATGGCAGGTATTGCACCCGACGCCTTTGTTGATGTGAATGCTGTGATTGAAATACACAAAGTCGGGAAGATCGTTCACCCGCGTCCATACCAGCGACTTGCCACTGCGAAAGCTCTCGCGCACCGGCTCGAGCAAAGCTGCTCCCGTCCAAATCTGGGAGTGGCAGTTCATGCAGGTCTTGGTCGGCGGAATTCCGGCAAAACTGGAAGTCTCCACCGAAGTGTGGCAGTAGCGGCAATCAATTCCCAGTCCGGCCACGTGATGTTGGTGGCTAAATGGAACCGGCTGCGGGCGCGCCACTTTGGCGTAGGTAATGTACGGCGAACGCTGCAATTCCAGTACCGCCCACAAAAGCGCCGCGACCAGGAAGACAGCTCCGTAAATCGTGGCGCGGGATATTGTGTTCGTGCTGCGATGAAAAATCTGCATCAGTCAGAGCTTTCAGTGCAGAGGGGACGAACCCATCGCCCCGGTGCTTTTATGGAACTGCATGAGCCGTTGCAGTGTCAGACTGTCGCGACGTTCGGTTTTGAAACTACGGATTATAGCAGTTTCAAATCACGGCTTGCGCAAGTGAAGGAAACTTCGGCTGAAATTCTTGCTGACGCCTTCCCGAAATTAGAAAACCGCTGGCAGGGAAGAAAAACCTACCGCAAGTTCATTACCAAAAGCCGCGGCTCGGTCATCTCTTCAATGGCATAACGCAAACCCTCGCGCCCTAATCCGGAATCTTTGATGCCGCCGTAGGGCATGTGGTCGATCCGGAAAGTCGGTACATCGCCGGCGATGACGCCCCCAACCTCCAGCTCTTCGTAGGCGTTGAACAGCAGCTTGGCATCCCGCACAAAAAGGCCGGTCTGCAGGCCATAGGATGAGCGGTTGATCTGCCGGATGGCATCGTAAAAGTCGTCGTAGGGCTCAATCGTCACTACCGGCGCGAAAATCTCCTGGCAATTCACTTTCATGTCGGGCCGCGTCCCGGTCAGCACTGTAGGCTCCAGCATCGAACCCTTGCGCTGCCCACCGATCAGCACACGCGCGCCACCGCCGACTGCTTCCTGGATCCACTCGGTGGCGCGAATCGCATCGCTTTCCCGGATCAGCGGCCCCACGTCGGTTGAATCCTGCAAAGGATCTCCGCTCTTCAGCTTCTTGACTCCGGCCAGGAGTGCGTCGGTAAATTTGCCACAAACCGACCGCTCCACCAGGATGCGCTGCACCGAGATGCAAGTCTGCCCGGCATACCCAAAACCTCCGGCGACACAGCGCTCGGCTGCGAAGGCGACGTCGGTGTCGCTGTGAACGATGACTCCCGCGTTCCCGCCCAACTCCAGGACGACTTTTTTCTTTCCGGCGCGCCGCTTGATGTCCCAGCCCACAGCGGCGCTACCGGTAAAACTGATCATCTTCAAACGTTCGTCGGTGACCAGAATTCCGGCGTCCTCGTTGGCCAGCGGCAGCACGTTGAGCGCGCCGTCGGGCCAGCCCGCCTGCTGCACTACTTCCGCCAGTAAGAGCGCCGTAAAGGGAGTCTGTGGCGCGGGCTTAATCACGATGGTGCAGCCAGCGGCAATGGCGGGCGCCACTTTGTGCGCAACCAAGTTGAGCGGAAAATTGAATGGCGTGATGCCCCCAATCGGACCCAACGGAAAGCGCCGCACGATCCCCCAGCGGCCAACCGTCGTCTCTTGCCAGTCCAAAGGAAGGTACTCGCCGTAGATTCGCGTGCTTTCCTCGGCCGCGACGGTGAAGGTAAAGATGCTGCGCTCCACTTCCGTGCGCGCAGCTTTAATGGGCTTGCCCGCCTCCTGCGCCATGGTGTGCGCAATCTCTTCTTTGCGCTGGGCGAGGCCCTGGGCTACGCGGCGCAGCATGCGCTGCCGCTCGAACGCCGGCAGTCGCCGCGTGGTGCCGAAAGCTTTTACCGCGGCCGCGATGGCTGCTTCTGCGTGTTCCCGCCTGCCCTGAAACACCCGTCCCATCACGCTGCGGTCGTAGGGCGCTCGGATTTCAACCGGATCGCCTTCTTCAATCCACTTGCCATCTACGAGAAACCCTTGCGTGGTCACGGGAGTTGCGGTCATCTGGGCCATGGGTTTTCCTCACACCTCGAAACAAGACAGATTGTAAGATTATAGGCCTTCGCGTACTGGCAGGAACAACGCCAGAACGCGCATTCGGCAAGAACTTATGTTGACGTCCATTTTGGAAATCGGCCAGCGTTTGCGCAAGCGAGAACTTTCGCCCGTGGAGCTGGCAAAGGACTGCCTGGCGAAGATCGAAAGACTGAATCCGGTCCTTGACGCATTCATTACCGTGACCGCCGAGTTGGCACTCGCGCAGGCCAGACAAGCCGAAGCTGAAATTCAGCGCGGCCAGTGGCGCGGCCCGCTGCACGGCGTTCCCATAGGGTTGAAAGACATTGTGGATACCGCCGGCACCCGCACCACCGCTGCCAGTGCTCTGTTCAAAGATAGAATCCCATCCCAGGATGCCGAAGTTGTGCGCCGGCTACGAAATGCCGGTGCAGTGTTTCTGGGGAAACAGAATCTGCACGAATTCGCCTACGGTGGCAGCTCGATGATCAGCTACTACGGTGAAGTGCATAATCCCTGGAACCCTTCCCGCATTGCCGGTGGATCATCCGGAGGGTCAGCCGCTGCCGTGGCCGCCGGCCTCGGCTATGGAGCCATCGGAACCGACACGGCCGGGTCCATCCGTGAACCAGCCGCGCAATGTGGAGTCGTGGGGATCAAGCCCACTTACGGTCGAGTCAGCGCACGCGGCGTGATTCCACTTTCCGCCTCGCTTGACCACGTGGGCCCGATCGGCAGGACGGTTTCTGATGTCGCCGTCCTTTTGCAAGCCGTCGCTGGATTTGACCCCGAAGATCCGAACAGTGTTGACGCGCCAGTGGCTGACTATCTGGCGGCTCTTCAGGTTGAGCCAAAACCAGCGCGAATCGGCGTCCCGCGAGAATTCTTCTACGAGGACTTAGACACAGAGGTGGCTTCCGCAGTCGAACAAGCACTCGATGTGTTGACGAAGCTAGGCTGCGAGCTACGCGAGGTCAATCTCGATGTCCCTGCCGACCGCACCCTGCAAGCCGCCGAGTCCTTCGCTTATCACCGGGACTTGGTTGCGAGAAGTCCCGAGTTGTACCAGCCGGAAACCTTGCGCCGCATCCGTAGTGGTGAAAACATCTCAGAGGCACAGATGGAAGCGGCCCGGCAAAGTTTGGCCAAGGCACGCCACGACGTCCAAAGCGTGTTCACTGACCTGGATCTCCTCGTGACACCCGCAGTGCCCATTCCGGCGCCGCCGCTGGCGGAGTTGAAGGAACATCCCGACCTTTTGCGCCCGCGTGAACTCGTCTTGCTCCGCAACACCCGGCCGTTTAATGTCTGGGGTCTACCGGCGATTTCAGTTCCCTGCGGATTTACCCGCGCTGGACTGCCGGTTGGTCTGCAGATCGCCGGGCCTCCGTGGTCGGAAGCAGCAGTGCTGAGCGTGGCGCATGCCTACGAGCAAGCCACTAGCTGGCACAAGCGCGAACCTGACCTGATCTCGCAATAACACTTCCTTCGCGGCCTTCGCGAGCTGTTCTTTGCGGCCTTTGCGGTAAAAGCTCTCACCGCATTGCTAAGATGTCTCTGTGCCCCCGGCCCGGAAACAGTCGCCCTCTGCCATTCTCACCGTACCTGCCTTTTCTCAAATTCCGTGGCTGGTGCACGGCTTTTCCACCCGCCAAGGCGGATTCTCAAAATCCTACGGCGGACATTCGCTGAATCTCGGCTTCACCAAGGACGATTCACGCGCCGCAGTCGAGCGGAACCGTGCCGCGTTTCAGCGCCAGGTGGGCGGCGACGGGAATCAGCCTTGGCCACTCGTAACTCTGCACCAGGTTCATTCCGATCTCATTCATTGCGTGTCAAGACAACCCCCAAAACAGCTCGCCGGCGATGGCCTGATCACTAGCACCCCCGGAATTCTGCTGGCCGTCCAGACCGCCGACTGCCTTCCGGTCGTGCTCGTCGATCCCAAGCGCCGTGCGGTTGGCGTCTTTCATGCCGGCTGGCGGGGCACGGTGCAGCGAATCGTCGAAAAAGGCGTTGGCGAGATGCGTGGCTGCTTCGGCACCCGGCCGCGGGACATCAAGGCTGCCATCGGCCCGGGAATCCACGGCTGCTGTTACCAGGTCGGCGAGGAAGTTCGCGTGAACTTTGAATCCCAGTTCGCCTATGCTGCCGATCTTTTCCGCGAAGTCAAGGAATCCGATCCCGTCCGCGAAAAGTATCCGCTGCTGTTCCTCACCGCCCGCGCCCCCGGCCATAGTGAGTTGCCGACAAACATCTTTCTGGACCTGGTCGAGGCCAACCGCCGCCAGTTGATCGACGCCGGCGTATCTAGGAAAAATATCCATGCCTCATCACTTTGCACCTCGTGCCGGACTGACCTGCTCTTCTCCCATCGCGCCGAAAAGGGATTGACCGGAAGGATGATGGCAGTGGCCGGAATTCTGCCGAAGGACTAGCCGTCTGCCCACGCTCCTGATAGAGTCTTTCACGCCAAGATTTGGCCAAGGGGGACCTTATGTTTCTAGGCGTTGGCTTGCTCTATATCATCGTCGTGGGCTTGATCGCCGGCTGGGCGACGGGCAAGATCATGAAAGGCTCCGGCTACGGTCCGCTCACCGACATCTTGCTCGGCATCGTAGGTGCAATCATCGGCAGCCGCATTCTTGGGTTGGTGGGAATTTATTCGAGTGGCGGACTGCTGCCCAATATTCTCGTGGCCATCGTCGGCGCGGTGCTCCTAGTGGCAATCGTACGCGCTATCAAGAAGGCTTAAATTCAGGAAACTTGGACTGCTTCGCTCACCACCGCCTCTAAATGGTCGAGAGTCTGCTCTACGGTGAGCGAGTACATCTCGCGCCCGACTCCCTCGCCCGATTCCAGAGCTGTCTTGAGATAGTGGCCCGCGATTGCGGTGGCCAGAGAATCAGTGATCACCTTGCCCGTTCGATTCGCATACTCAACCCAAGCCGGATGCGGCAGGGCGATCCATACAGTCCGTCCATCCACCAGGAACTTAATATCTACGGCGTCGGCGTGGCGGGTGGCAATAGCCACGATCAGGGCCTGATAGATGCAGTGGACTTCTTTCTTCGACCAGCGGTCCACAGCGTGAAAGTCCCGGTACATGAGAAAACTATAGCGGAGCGGCCAGCCCAGGAGCAAACCAAACTATCCACCTGAAGAACCGGGCGTGAATTATCATGGTCGGGTTGAAGGCTATGAAAAATCTGGGCATTCTGCTCTCGGGACGCGGTTCCAACTTTGAAGCCATCGCGAAGAATGTCGCCGAAGGCCGGATTCCCAATGCCCGAATCTCAGTCGTGATTTCCAACCGCGCCGATGCGGGAGGTATCGTGACGGCTCAACGCCTCGGACTTACTTCGCTCGTCATTTCTTCCAAAGGCAAAGATCGGGAAGCGCACGACCGCGAAGTCGTGGCCGGGTTGCAGCGACACAAAGTTGACCTAGTCTGCCTCGCGGGATACATGCGCCTGCTTTCGCCCTGGTTTGTGCGGCAGTTCCCGCATCGCATCCTAAACATTCATCCATCGTTGCTGCCGGCATTCCCCGGCCTCGAGGCCCAGGAACAAGCCTTCGCTTACGGCGTGAAAGTCACCGGTTGCACAGTTCACTTCGTAGACGAAGAACTTGACCATGGGCCCATCGTTGTGCAGAGGACCGTCCCCGTCCTCGACACCGACGACGAACATTCCCTAGCCGCTCGCATCCTGGAGCAGGAACATAGCGCGTATAGCGAGGCGATCAACATCGTACTGGAAGGAAAGTTCGAAATTACGGGCCGCAGACTGAGAGACCTGACATGAAGAAAAGAATTGATATGTCTGTGGGGAAAGGTCGCACTATTGTCCTCGTTACAATCGTATTCTTCGCAGGTTTGGCTGGCGGCCAATCTCAGAGACCACCCGTAGTTCCGCCCAAGCCTATCAAGTTGGTGAAACCCGACTGTGGCGTCGGGCATGACTGCCATGGGATACATGGCTTGGTGGTCGTGACCGTGGATGTTCTGACAGATGGAACAGTTGGCGATGCGACAGTAAAGGGCGGCGATCAGCGGTTAGCCGATGACGCTCTTAGAGCCGCCAAACAATGCCGCTTTCAACCTGGGACATTCAGTGGAAAACCGACAAGCATGAATTTTGATGTGAAGTATCAGTTCTAGGCATGGGTTCTTCAATCAGACACCGGGGACACTCTCTGTCCCAACGTGAGTCTGCCGCTATAATCAAATCGCATGATGAATTTCCCGCCCGTCGACGAACAGCTCGCCTACATCAAGAAGGGCGCTGCGGAGATCATTCGCGAGGCCGACCTGCGCGCTAAGCTGGAGAAGTCACGCGCCTCCGGCAAGCCGCTGCGCGTGAAGCTCGGCATGGATCCGACCGCTCCCGATCTTCATCTCGGCCACACCGTTGTTCTACGCAAGCTCAAACATTTTCAAGATCTCGGCCACATCGTCATTTTTCTGATCGGCGATTTCACCGGCATGATCGGCGACCCCACCGGCCGCTCGGTGACCCGCCCGCCTCTGTCTCCCGAACAGATCGCGCAGAACGCTGAGACCTACAAAGCCCAGGTATTCAAGATTCTCGATCCCGAGAAGACTGTCGTCGACTTTAACCGCCGCTGGTTCTCGAAATTCACTGCTGATGATTTCATCCGCCTGACCTCCAAATACACGGTCTCACAAATGCTGGAGCGCGAGGACTTTCATAAACGTTTTCTGGAAGAGAGGCCCATCGCCGTCCACGAACTGCTCTATCCGCTGGCCCAGGGATACGACTCCGTCGCGCTCGAAGCCGACGTCGAACTCGGCGGCACCGACCAGAGATTCAATCTGCTGGTCGGACGCGAACTGCAACGAGCCTACGGTCAAGAGCCGCAGGTCGTCCTAACCACGCCGATTCTCGAAGGCCTAGACGGCGTGCAGAAGATGTCAAAGTCGCTGGGCAATGCCATCGGTATCCACGAGCCGCCGCTCGAAATGTACGGCAAGATCATGTCCATATCCGACGAAATGATGTGGAGATATTACGAACTGCTGACGGATTTGCAGATGGGGGAGATCGAAGGGCTTAGACGACGCCAGCACCCGATGGATTCTAAAAAGGAATTGGCATGGCGGATTGTTAGAGATTTTCAGTCATCCGAAGCGGCAGATGCTGCAATGGAGAATTGGACGAGGCAGTTTCAACACCGGCAAACACCAGAGGCTATCCCTCAGGCGCAAGTAAATTACGAGGATATCGCGTCCGGATGGAATCGGGAAGAACCAATTCCGCAAGGAGCACCAATCAAGGTAGATAAGCTGGTATGCAAAGTTGGGCTCGCTGCATCCAATACCGAGGCGTCAAAGAAGCGCATAGCGCGATCGGTGAGGATTGACGACGTCTTAGTAGTAGACCCAATCTACGAGTTGGGTCCGAGCACTTTCCCAAAGCAGGTTGTACTTCATGTCGGTCGACAACTGAGGCAGGTCCACATACGCGGTCAATTCGCCCCCTAGCCTCTGCCATCCTGAGTGCAGCGAAACGATTCGCTCGCGAATCGTTCTGCGGAGTCGAAGGATCCCTAGCCGCTTCGCGCTAACAGAGCCTTGGAAAGGCATTCTCGAGGGGACGATGAGCAAGGAAATTCCTCGCGACGCCAGGAACGTCATCGACGCTAAAGGGACCTTTCGACTTCGCTCAAGATGACAATGGCTGTATGGACTCATCCCAACCCCAGAAAATTCCCAATCAGCTTCTTTCCTTCACCAGTCAGCACACTCTCGGGATGAAATTGCACTCCCTCGACCCGAAACCTCCGATGCCGCAGACCCATGATCGTCCGCGGGCCAGCGCCGTCACTGGTCCAGGCGCTGACCTCAAGCTCGTGCGGCAAATTCTCCTCCCGCACGATCAGCGAATGGTAACGAGTAGCCGTCAGAGGTGATGGCAGACCGCGGAAGATCGTCTTCCCGTCGTGCTGCACTTCACTGGTCTTGCCGTGCATTAGCTTTGGCGCCCTCACGACCTCGCCGCCGAACGCCGCCCCAATCGCCTGGTGTCCCAGGCAGACGCCCAAGATTGGAACCTTCCCCGCAAACTGACGGATCAACTCCACGCTGATCCCGGCTTCGTTCGGAGTGCAGGGGCCGGGCGAGACGACAATCCGTTCCGGCTGCATGGCCTCTACATCGGTAATCGTTACTTGGTCGTTGCGGCGGACCTCGACTTCCGCACCCAGTTCGCCCAGATATTGCACCAGGTTGTAAGTAAAGGAATCGTAATTGTCGAGGACAAAGACCATAGCGCCCTGAAAACAGCTTACATCAGGCCGAATTCCGGCCCAAGGAGCACCCTCAAGTACAGCTTGACACCGCCCCGCCGACACGCCATGCTACAGACTTCCGGAGGGGTCATGGCCGAGACCACGCAGGACAACAAGCGAGCCACCCGCCGTTTTGCGTTGCGGCTGCCCGTGTCCGTGTCGTATGCCAACGACGGGGCAGAGGAGAAGGCTGCCCAGACTCGCGATGTGAGTGCGCGAGGCATCTGTTTCTATGTGGATTCGGCAATCAGCGCCGGCTCCGCCATTGAGTTCACCCTCACCCTTCCGCCGGAAATCACCCTGACCGAGAGTATTCGCGTCCGCTGCCGTGGGAAAGTGGTGCGAGTGGATGAAGGCGGTCCCGACGGCAAGGTCGCCGTGGCTGCGGTCATCGACGAATACGAGTTCCTCTCCGAACCCTGAGCCGGAACACCTACCCCTTACCTTCGTTTATCAGGCGGCACTTCTCCCTGTCTTATCCCAGTGGTATGGTGGGCTTAAGGCTCGTCCCCCAACATGACGCTTTTTCGGTTCATCGGCGCACTGCTCTTGGTCCCAGCAACAGCGGCGGCGCAGTCGAGCCCCAGACTATTGGCCAGTTCAGAGTCTTCTGCTGTGGTTCGTTCGATTCAAGCTTTGCCGGAACCGAATGGGCCAGTGCTCGAGATCATTTCCAGCCGGCCACTGGTTCCCGCGATCAGCAAGCTCGACAACCCGCCGCGCCTGGTCATTGACTTGCCGAACGCGCGTTTGGCCGGGCATGAAAAGCGGCTTGACTTCCGGGGCAGCGAAATCAACGGGGTTCGGCTGAACCAGTTTCAGCAGGATCCACCGGTGGCGCGGATCGTAGTGGACCTGAGCAAGCCCGTCGCCTATACCTGGGACGCAGCGGGCAACCGGCTGATGGTTCGCATCCATCCCCTGGAGGAGACGGCGAAGCTGCCACCGGTTCCCGCCATCTCACGCACGGTCTTGCCTGCATCCGGAGTTTCGGGCGGGGTGATGCTGGCGGGAAGCCGGGTCGGCACTGGGTCTGCGGTCACCGCGGGAGCGGATACTGCGATCCTGCGCCTGGGGCGGGGCGGCGAAGTATTGGTTTGCCCCCGGACCACGGTGTCTGTGACCAGTTCCCAGAACGGCCGTACCCTGATGCTGGGCATGAGCACGGGGGCCTTGGAAGCGCACTATTCGCTGAATGCCGCCGCTGATTCGATTCTCACTCCCGACTTCCGCATCCTGCTGGCAGGACCGGGGGAATTCCATTTTGGCGTCAGCGCGGACTCCCACGGTAATACCTGCATCCAGTCATTGCCGGGCAACACGGCGTCGGTGATTGTGTCGGAACTCTTGGGAGATGGCACTTACCAGGTGAAGGCAGCGCAGCAGGTGATGTTTCATTCTGGAAAGCTGAGCGCAGTGGACACCACAGTGCCGATAAATTGCGGTTGCCCGCCAACCACCCCGCCAGTGATGCTCGCGTCGGCGTCCGCGACGTCAGACCTGAGAAGGCCTGTCCCAGGATCAGAGACCGCGGCGCTTCCGGCGTCGAAGCCCAACGACATTCACGTGCAGGTCGAGGCGCCCATCGTGTTTCGCGCCAACGATCCGCCTGCGGTGATGCCGGCGCCCGCGGAAGAAGCCAGTTTGCTCCCCTTACGTGACACGCCCGTGCCGGCGTCGTTCGAAGCGATCGTGGTACCTCCAAAGCCCGCGCATCACGGCTTCTTCGGCAAGCTCAAAGGCTTCTTCTCAACCATCTTTGGCTAGGCCAGGCGCCTTATCTGCGCCGCAGGTTCTTGGCCAGCGGACTCACGCGGTCACGCACGTCCTCAGCAAACTCGGCGCCGCGTTCGAGCACTTCTTCGGCGGCGTCGCGGGCGTCTTCGGTCCAGTCCTCCACGGTTTCGCGGGCGTCGTCGTACTTGCGCCGCAAGTCCTTGCGGATCTGCTTGCCAGCCTTGGGAGCAAACAACAGCCCCAGCAACGCACCCGCGCCCAGACCAATCAGCAGGAACGTGATGGCTGTGTTGCTGCGGCCGCCTTCGGAAACTTCGTACTTTCCTACGCGCATAAAAACACTCCTCCGAATGAAAATTTCGATTCTGCGTTGAATCTGCACCCATTCTAGTCCCCTGGGGGCCGGCAGGTTAGGTAACCAGAGTGTCCCCCTGGCCGGGATTTTCCTTATTGCCCCAAGTCCGTGTAAAATAAAGCTTTCGAGCCTTGTGTCTGGTGGAAAATGTGGCCTGCCCGCGCCCGCCAGCCAGCCGCCATCAAAAAAGGAGTTTTTTTAGCAATGGCTATTCCTGCGACCCAGCTTCGCCCCGGCATGATCATCAAGCACAACAATGATCTGCATTCGGTTTTCAGCGTCGAGCACCGGACGCCCGGCAACCTGCGCGCCTTCATTCAGGCCAAACTTCGTAATCTGCGCACCGGCGCCATGTTCGAGCACCGCTTCCGCTCGCCTGATCCCATCGAGAAAATCAATGTGGACGAGCAGGTGATGGAATTCCTCTACGCCGACGGCGACAGTTACTACTTCATGGACACCACCAACTTCGAGCAAACCCATCTGACCAAAGAAATCCTGGGCGATGCCGTGGATTACCTGACCGCGAATCTCCAGATCAAAGTCGAGTTTTTCGACGGTAAGGCGGTGGGAATCGAGTTGCCGCAAACCGTGGTACTCACGGTGGTGGAAACTGAGCCCGGGCTCAAGAGCGCTACTGCCTCGAGCGTCACCAAGGCGGCGAAGACCGAAACTGGGCTGGTAGTGCAGGTGCCGCCGTTTATCAACGAAGGCGAGAAGATCAAGGTGGATACGGCAGAGGGCGTGTATCTTTCGCGGGCGCAGTAGATTGTTCTGACATGCCGAGGTCAGATATGTCCGATAGCACGTCCCATGCTCGACGCTTCCTGGTGCGCGGACGCGTCCAGGGTGTAGGATTTCGCTGGTTTGTGGAGCGAGAGGCTCACATCCTCGGGATTGCCGGCTGGGTGCGCAACAACGCCGACAGCAGTGTAGAAGTGCTGGCCATGGGAACACCCGATCAGCTCTCGGGACTGAAATCGCGTTTGCAGCAAGGGCCACGTGCCGCGCGCGTGGATGACGTGGAAGAGCACGAGGCTAAGCCAGTCGCGGGACTAACCACATTTCGCATTGAAGGAGCCTGGTAATGTCGACCAAGGTCGCGTCCATCAAGCCGGAAATGAACTGTGAGCCGCTGAAGAAGCTGATTCGCGAAGTCCCGGATTTTCCGAAGAAAGGGATCCTGTTTTACGACATCACCACCCTGCTCAAGGACAAGCAGGGCTTTGCCATGCTGATCGACGCGCTCGCCGAACATTACATTGGCAAAGACGTCGATCTGGTGCTGGGGATGGAAGCGCGCGGATTCATCTTCGCGCCGGCATTGGCGTATCGTCTGAACGCCGGATTCGTCCCCGTGCGCAAGCCGGGCAAGCTGCCCGCCGCCACAGCTAAGCACGACTATGCGCTGGAGTACGGCACCAATACGCTCGAGATTCACAAAGACGCCATCCAGCCTGGACAGCGGGTGCTCATCGTAGATGACTTGTTGGCGACCGGCGGCACCGCCGAAGCGACGGCCAAGCTGGCAGCGTCGCTGGGCGCGAAGATTGCCGGCTTGGGCTTCGTGGTGGAACTCGATTTCCTAAAGGGCCGCGACAAGCTCAAGTCCTACGACGTGTTCTCGCTCCTGCACTACGATAAGTAGAAGCGGCACGCCCGCCGGGTCAACCTTCGGTCACCGTTAATCCGGCACCCTTGGCCAAGTAACTCTTCCGCTGAAACCAGTCTTCCATGGCTGCTTTCAAATCGTCCAGAGGAACGTTCCTACCAATCTCCATCAATCCATCGCCCACGGGCAGAGTGTCGTCAAAGACGGTGGCGTTGGTGAAATTGCGCATGGAGAAACTGTCCAGCCACTTCATGGGGCAGGGAATGCGGCGGCCGTTATTGTCGTACTCTACGCGGATTCTGCGGGCAAACATCTACCTGATTTAACCACAGCGGACACAGCGGCGCACGGAGATGACTACTGTGCCGGTGCAGCCGGGGCCGTGGTCTCGCCCCCGCCGTGATTCACCAGGTCTTTCAATTCTTTGCTGGGCTTGAAAAAGGGAATCTTCTTGGCCGGAACTTCGACGCGGTCGCCGGTCTTGGGATTGCGTCCGACACGCGGCTTGCGTTGCCGGGTGCGGAAGCTGCCAAAACCGCGAATCTCGATCTTGTCGCCCACGCGCAGCGAGCGCACGATGCTGTCAAAAATGGTTTCGACGATGACTTCACTGTCTTTGCGCGTCAACTCGGCCAGCCGCGAAACCTCGTCGATCAGATCCGCTTTTGTCATACGCTTGTTCGCTCCGTTGTCAGTGATTTCGCGTCCGCATGGCTTTACAGGGAACCCGGGCTACCGAGCCACTTCGGGGCACCCATAACCTTCTCAAATTTCAGGGGTTGTGCGCAAGTGGCTTGTGGTTGTCGGGGTTGGAGCCGACCTTACCTACTTCCACAAATAGTAGAACCCTAATTGGTTCTCCATCAGCTTCTCCCGGGTAGGCAACCACTCGGAGACGTCGCCGAACAGCAGGTCGAAAGCAGTCTCCCGCCGCCGCTCGGGATGCACCAGCACCGGCTCGCCCTTGATATTGACCGCTTTAGCGGTGTCTTCGACGGCTGCCTGAAAGTCGGCAATCTGATCGATCAAGTGCATGGACAATGCTTCCTGCCCGGTCCAAACCCGGCCATCGGCGATGGCTTTAATGTCGGCTTCCTTGGCGTGGCGTCCGTCGGCAACCGCCGTCACGAACTGGCCGTACATGTTATCGATGAGCGACTGCATGTAGGCGCGTTCGGCCGGAGTCATCTCGCGGGTGGGATCGCCGGTATCCTTGAATTCGCCGACTTTCAGCAGTTCCGGCTTCAGCTTCAGCCATCGCATCAGGTCGCCATAGTTGACCCATTCGGCAATCACGCCGATCGATCCGACGATGCTGCCATTGTCGGCATAAATCTTGTTGGTGCCGGCGGAGACGTAATAAGCGCCACTGGCCCCTACGGTTTCAATGGACGACACGATGCGCTTTTTCTTCACGTCGCGGATGCGCTTGACTTCGCGATAAATCTCTTCCGACGCAGCCACGCCGCCGCCAGGTGAATTGACATGAATGATGATGGCTTTGATGGAATCATCATCGCCGAATTTCTTGAGCTGTCCGACGACAGTTTTGGGATCCAGGATGACGCCTTCCAACTCGACCACGCCGATCTTGTCGCCGAAGCGAGTGAGCGATGCCTGCTCGCCGCCGGCGTGCAACGTGAGGTAGACCAGCGTAAATACTGCCAGCGTGAAGAGGAAAAAAGCTCCGCCACCGATGACAATCCAGAGCCAGGTGCGGGAACGGCCATTCTCGGGCATACAGTGAGACTTAGTGTAGCACTGGAGAACAGTTTCCAGTTTCTGGTTTCTAGTTTCCAGTTGCTTGAATTGAGGTCTGGAGGGACTCGATGAGCCGGTGCAGAAGACGACTAACCTCCCCCGAGCGGTCCATCAGGAGTTTCGAAGATTCAGGAGAGAGATACCCGAGATTTCCGGCGATGACGACCTGTGTTTCCATTTCGATTAGCGATCCCCGCGCTTGCCCCAGGAACTGACGGAATTCCTTTCTGGAGAGTCTGTCTTGGCCCTCAGCTATGTTGCTGGCGACTGAGACGGCGGATCGTCGCAACTGGCGTGGTCAGTCCATAGGTTTCCTCGCGTGGAAATGTGTGGGTGCTTCTATAGACTTCGGTTACCATGCCGATCGCTTTCTGCCAGATAATGAGGTCGCGGTAGGAGTGTCCCATGCTTGCCTCCGGTTTTCTAGAAACTAGAAACAGGAAACTAGAAACTTGTCTGTGACGGATGAACAATGACCCGGAGGACGCCCCTAGCGACTCCCGCTTCAATCGGCGTCTTGCACACGTATTCCCCGTCGGCGTAGACATCCAGAGGCTGTTCGGTTTCGATTCGTACTCGACTCGTTTGAAGATATTCCACCTCTCGCATGCGCAGGTGCTTGCCGAAATAGATAGTCGGGAAGAGGCAAAAAAGCTTGAACGGGTCGATGTCGCTGATGATGCACAGGTCGAGTTGCCCGTCGTCCAGTTGAGCCCGGGGCGCGATCTTCATGCCGCCGCCGTAGGTAGGCGCGTTGGCAAACGCTGCCAGCACCGTGGGCTGGCTGCCGTGCGGGACGAATGCGTCGGAACTGCTCGTGGAAGGCAAGCTGATCTTTATAGGAAATGGGGCGAGATGAAAGAGTGAAGGGGCCAGGCTGAGCACGTACCCGCCGTGCGCCCGCAACCAGCGCGGCAACCGGTTGGCACGCCGGGCGACTTCTGCGTCCAGGCCAACGCCGCCGACGCAGCAGAAGTAGTGCCCGCGCGGGGCCGGCTCTGCTATGGCAGTAATAACTCCGAGATCAATCGGGCGTACATTGCCGCCGCCAGTCGCGAACTTCTTCCATGCAGCCAGCGCATCTCTCACGCGGCTCAGACCGAGAGCACGGGCAAAGTCGTTGCCGCTGCCGCACGGGACGACCAGGACGGGCAGTTGCAGCCTGACCAGATCCGGCAGGTGACGGTGGACCGTGCCGTCTCCGCCGAAGATGAGGAGTGCGTCAACCCCACTGGCACGGACGGGAATTCCGGTGAGCCAAGTTGTCTCGGAGATTTGGAATGGCCGCAGGCTTTTCTCGGAAGCACCGGGCCCGAAGATGGCGGCGGCGCGCATCTCGGTGAAAGAGTAGCAAACTTTCCTCTTCAACCATCAGCCGCCGCCTACCATGCGCCGGCGTTACTTCCCAAACACAACCTGCACCAGCGGCAAGTCCTCTTGCAGGACGCCGCTGGGATGAGCGTAGGTCACGAACTGCGTCTGCCCGTTGTTCTTCGCGAACTCCGGGTGGGCTTGCCCGGTGTAGTTGACGCTGCCGTTATACGGCGTCTCGCCCTTAAACAACAACGTAGGCGCCGACCACGGACCCCACGGCGTCGAAGCAACCATGAAATACATGTCGTTGTTCAGCGCGGGGTTGTAAATATTCACATACAAGCCGAGGTAGGCGTTGTAGAAGACCGCATTGGCGGCCGCGCCGCCCTGAAAAACTGTGACCGCGTCCGCCGGATTCGTGCTCCAGGTGTCATTTCCCGCGTAATACGTCCATTGCGTGATGTCCAGCGCATCCGCCAGCGCCACCTTCGCCACCATGCAGTTGTCCACCAGGAATCCGCCCGCACAACCGTAGGAATAAAGCGTGTCATCGACCACCAGGGCCCCGCCGTTGAACTCCTGATCCTTCGGTCCCCACATCAAAGTCGGAGTCTTGCTCCCCGGGTTTTCGATCGGCCTGGTGAGGCCGGTTTCCGGCGTATAAACAGCGATCCCGCCGCCCACGGTGTCCCAGCCCTGCATGCCCGGCACGCCGCGATACAGCTCATAGTAGTAAAAGAGCACACGATTCCGCGCCGTATCGTTGACCACGGGACCGTCCCACATGGCAAACTCCGCGCCGCAGGGCTTCACGGTGCAGTGGTTCTTGTCATGTTCATAGTTGTATTCCCGCTCCCAGGAAAGATACGGCAGGAATTCCGCCGGCGCGCCGGTGACGTCCAACAAATCGTGGTTGAGGTTGATGCCATGACCTGCGTCCAGGTCAGTGGTCCAGGACAGGGAATTATCGTCCCAATAGTTGCCCAAAACCCCCGGCACGGACATGGGAGTATCGCCAAACGTCCAAACCGACTTGCCATCAATGAGCGCGCTGAAGGTGCCGTCGCGCCCGTAAATGACTTTGTTCTGCTGCACGGTGCCAAGGTTAGTCACCGAGACTACAGATGGAATTGCCGGCGGGGCCTGGCCCGCGTAGGCAACTCCGAGGATGAAGAAAGGCGCGAGACCAATGAGAAGATACGAAACCACTCCTGAAAGTTTCCTGAGCACGTTGAGGGGTACTCCTGGGACAACGACAAAGAGGCTATCACATGATTTTCGCTCATCCCTAGAGCAAATCGTCCAGAAGGCTGGAGTGAGAAGAAAGGCTCACCCTCCGTTGCGCCGGCGCCACGAAACCTATTCCCCGCCTCTCGCCACCTCGACCGCCCGCAGAACTGCCTTGGCCTTGTTCAGGCACTCCTCAAACTCTCGCAACGCATCGGAATCGGCCACGATCCCCGCCCCAGCCTGTAGATAAGCCTTCTTTCCCTTCATCAACAGCGTACGAATCGCGATGCAGGAATCCAGATTGCCGGCGAAGTCTGCATACAACACCGAGCCTCCGTACACCCCGCGTCGCACCGGCTCCAGCTCTTCGATGATTTGCATCGCCCGCACTTTCGGCGCTCCGGTCAAGGTTCCCGCCGGAAAGCAAGCCGCGAAAGCATCCAGTGCATCGAGATTCGAACGCAGTTTCCCTTCGAGTGCAGAAACAATGTGCATCACATGCGAATATCGTTCCACGAACATCAGGTCGCGCACTCTCAACGATCCGTACTCGCTCACCCGCCCCAAATCATTGCGCCCAAGATCAACCAGCATCACATGCTCAGCACGTTCTTTCTCGTCTGCCAGCATTTCCTTCTCGAATTGGGCGTCTTCTGCCCCATCACGGCTCCGAGGATGGGTTCCAGCAATCGGCCGATATTCCAGCTTGCGTCCGGTGACGCGGACCAGCATCTCCGGAGAAGAACCCAGCACGTGGAGATCCCCCATCCGCAAGAAGTACATGTAGGGCGAGGGATTCACCGTGCGCAAAGCCCGGTAGATATCGAACGGCGCAACTCCGGGAGCAAAATCCAGCCGCTGCGAGAGCACCGCCTGGAAAATATCGCCCGCCCGGATGTACTCCTTTGTACGTTCCACCGATTGCAGGAAGCGGCTGCGGCTGGTGCGTGGCTGAATTTTCAGCTTGCCTCGACCCAGAGTCTTTCTCCGCCACAGCGCCGGACGCAATCCTGCCGCCAGTTTTTTCTCCAAAGCCGCGATGTCCGCGACCGCCCGGTTGTATGCCTTGCGCGGGCTTTCTTGCGAAACATCCGCGGTCGCGATGATCTGAATCTGGTGACGCAAGTGGTCAAATGCCAGCAGGCGGTCGAAAAACATCAGAACGCAATCCGGTAACCCCAAGTCGTCCTTCGCATGTTCGCCGATATTCTCCAGCTGCCGCACGCTGTCATAAGCGCAGTATCCAACCGCGCCCGCAGTAAACGGCGGCAAACTATCATCGCTGGTAATGTGGTGCTGCCGCAGCAACTCTTTCAACACTTCAAGCACATTTCCCTGGCGCCGTTCCACGCGCCGGCCCCGCTGCACCTCGACTTGCTGACCCCTCGCCGTCACCCTCATGTAGGGCTTCGCCCCCAGGAACGTATAGCGTCCGACGCGCTCACCCCGTTCGACAGATTCGAAGAGGAAGGCTTCCGGCTCCCCGGCTGCAACGGCAAGAAATGCCGAAACTGGCGTCAACAGATCAGCCGCCACCGGCTTAACCACCGGAATCAGCGTCGCCTTGCCAGCCCGCTGCGCAAACTCCTGATAATCGGGACGAACCATAGCATTTCCTAGCTGGGCGCTGGTTATCAGGCCGAAGCCGCCCCATTATAGGGGAAGCGTGGGCGGCTGATTTCAGCGCCTGGCCGCGGCCACGCCCCGCCCCACTGTCCTGGTACATGTTCGCCTGTAACCAGCTTATGAATTGACGGATTGCCTGACAGGCCGCAAGATGACTGTTTAGGCACTATCCCCTTTTGGGTGAACTAGCATGCAGATCAAGTTCTGGGGGGTCCGGGGTTCGACGCCATCTCCTCAGCCTGAAAACATGCGTTATGGAGGCAACACTTCCTGTGTGGAGGTGCGCGTCGGAGACCATCTCTACGTCTTCGATTGCGGTACCGGCTTCCGCGTTCTGGGGCAGGCCCTGCGCCGTGAGTTCGGCAACCGTCCGGTGTCTGCGCACATTTTCATTTCCCACTTCCATTGGGACCATATTCAGGGGCTGCCGTTTTTCGGGCCGTTGTACGACAACCCAGAGAGCCGTTTCGAGTTTCACTGCTCCAGCCGGACCCGCAGCCTAAAGCGGGTATTTGAAGAGCAGATGGCGTCACCTTATTTCCCCGTAGGCCTCAAGCAGATGCAGGCGCAGCAAGGTTTCCACGATCTGGAGGAAGGCCGTATTCAACTGGACACGGCCAGCTTGCAAGCCACCTGGCTTAACCATCCCCAGGGCTGCATGGGCTTCCGCCTGGAAACCCAAGACGGCGTCGTGGTCTACGCCACTGACAACGAACCGGGACATGCACTCTTCGACAAGAATGTTCGCAAGCTGGCTGCCGGAGCCGACGTTCTCATTTACGACTCCCAATATCTTCCGGAAGAATATGAGGCCCGCCGGCGCGGCTGGGGGCATAGCCACTGGCGGGAAGCCGTCAACGTGGTGATGGAAAGCGGGGCCAAAGAACTTATCCTCTTTCATCATGACCCTGACCACAACGACGCCTGCATCGACAAAGTGGTCAAAGAAGCCAGCAATTATTATCCGCGAGTGCGGGCAGCGGCTGAAGGCATGCAGGTGGAAGTACTGAACACCCGCTCGGCTGTAAGGTAGCGCCCGCTTCGCCGAGACTTCGCATTCCCTGCGATTTTGGAACCCTGGATTACAATGAATACAGTTTTTCTAGCGGCGGTTCGCATCGAAAAGAGGCTTGAGTGACGCAGTTTACAGCAGCCTGGCCGCGACTCACGGTGACCTCGGTCATCGACATTCTGCTGGTCGCAGTTATCATTTACGAACTGCTGGCCCTCATCAAAGGGACGCGGGCTTCCCTCATGCTGGTGGGCGTGGCCGCGCTGGCGCTCGCCTTCTATCTTTCGCGCTTCGGTCAGCTCACTACTCTGAATTGGCTGATCAGCACCCTGCTTCCCTATACAGTTTTTGCTCTCATCGTGGTCTTCGCAGCCGAGATTCGCCAGGCGTTGACCCGGCTTGGCCGCAAGCTCACCTTTAGCTACTCCGGGGCTTCAGAGGAGGATGCTTACGACGACATTGTGCTCGCCGCCAACCTATTTTGTCAGAACCAGACGGGCGCGCTCATGGTCATCGAACGTGAGATCGGCCTGCGTACCTATATCGAGAGCGGAGTGCCCCTGGACGCCCGGCTTTCCTACGATTTGTTGGCCACGATTTTTCGCCCCAGCGCCCCCTTGCACGATGGCGCCGTAATTGTTCAGCGCGATCGCATCGCTGCCGCCGCCTGCTTTCTGCCGCTGTCCATGAACCCCGTGCTATCCACACAGCTTGGCACGCGGCACCGAGCCGGTATCGGCGTCACCGAGGAAACCGATGCCATCGCCGTAATTGTCTCCGAAGAAACCGGCTACATCAGCCTGGCAGTGGGTGGGAAAATTGAACGCGACCTCACCGTCGATCAGTTGCGCAACCGCCTCGGCGATTTGCTGCGCCACCCGGTGCGTCCGGCTACGCTCCCAACTCCAATCAGTCAGGGCGTAGCGCGCGATGAGGAAGGGACAACCTCGCGTCCGCACGCCGCAGACTCGCGGTTCAACCAGGGAACGGACGGGTAGCCGATGAACGATTTCTTCCATCGCGCGGTGCTTCACAATCTGGGCCTCAAGCTGACTGCGCTCGCCCTGGCCGTAGGGCTATGGCTGGCTGTAGCCCGCGATCCCGTCGCGGAAGTTGCGCTTGATGTCCCAGTAGAAATTCGGAACATCCCGCAGGATATGGAAATCAGCTCAGAAGTTGTCCCCAAAGCTGAAATCCGGCTGCGGGGCCCGGAAAGGATCATCCACCAACTGCACTCCTCCGACGTTTATGCCGCCATCGAGTTCAGCGGCATCCGATCCGGCGAACGCACTTTCGACTTAACCCCCCAGCAGATCCATCAGCCCCCTGGCCTGGAAGTGGTCCAGATTGTGCCCAGCCAGTTCCATCTGAAATTCGATGTGCGCCTCACCCGCCAGGTCCCTGTCGAGCCACGGGTCGTCGGTAGCTTCGCGCAGGGATACCACATCGGCCGAGTCGCAGCTGATCCCTCTTTCGTAACCATCACCGGACCAAAAGGGCGGGTTGAGGCCGTGGAATCCGCCGTCACCGATCCCGTCGATGTAAGCGGAGCCATGAATCGCGTGACCTTCGTCCGGCATGCCTACGTTTCCGATCCTCTCGTCCAGGTTACGCAGTCTGCTCCCGTCCGGATTACAGTTATCATGGAGCAAGCACCGGGCGGCGCCCGTTGACCGATTCCGAATGACATCTAAGACACGACAACTGTTTGGCACCGATGGTATTCGTGGCGTCGCTGGAGAATTCCCCTTAACCCGGGAAAGTACATTTCTGATAGGCCGCGCCCTGGGCCACAATCTGATTCGCGCCAATCCGAAGGCGAGCGTGGTAATCGGCCAGGACACGCGGGAGTCGAGCGCCTGGATCGCCGACCGGGTCACGCTCGGACTTGCCTCCTGCGGCTGCCAGGTACACAGCGCCGGTGTCATCCCTACACCGGGAGTTGCCTATCTGGCGCGCTCCCGAAAATGCGCTGCCGGTGTGGTGATTTCCGCCTCCCACAACCCTTGGACTGACAATGGGATCAAAGTTTTCTCCGGCGACGGCTACAAGTTGCCGGACGCCCGCGAACTGGCCATCGAACAGGAAATATTCGCGCTGCTGCAAAGCCCCGAGCCTGCGACGCCTCCTCCAGCGAAATCTTCTTCGAGTCTGCCGGGCGAAGCCAGCCTCAGACGCGCTTACATCGAGTGGCTCCACAGAAACGTGAAAACCAGCCTGGGCCGGCTGAAAGTGCTCGCGGATTGTGCCAATGGCGCGGCCAGTGTCGAAGCTCCGGAGCTGTTCCGGGCTTGTGGGGTTCAAGCAACCTTGCTCAACGCATCGCCCGACGGCCGCAACATCAACGAAAACTGCGGCGCGCTACACCCCGAAGTCGTGGCCAAGGCGGTCGCCCAGAAGCCCGGCCAGTTCGCCCTCGGTGTCACCTTCGATGGGGATGCCGATCGTGCCCTATTCAGCGATGCCAATGGGCGCGTAGTCAATGGCGATGCCATTCTCCTGCTGGCGGCCCGCGACCTGCAGTCTCGTGGGGCTCTGGCTGGCTCCGCCGTCGTGGCCACCACCATGTCAAACATGGGCCTCGAAATTGCCCTGCGCAAGGCTGGCATCGGCATGGTGCGCGCCAACGTTGGTGACAAGTACGTGCTGGAAGAAATGCAGAAAACCGGCGCGGTCCTGGGCGGCGAACAGTCCGGCCATATTCTTTTTCGTGACGGCGAAGCCACCACTGGGGACGGTATGCTCACCGCCTTGCGAGTGATGGAAATCCTGGCGCGCACGGGAAAACCTCTTGCCGGGTTGGTGGGCGACCTCAAAGTTTTCCCGCAGACGATTCAGAACATACGCGTCCGGGAAAAAACTCCATTCGCCCAGGTACCCGAAATCCAGCGCGCGATCGAGGCCGCACAGAACGAACTCGATGGCAACGGGCGCGTGGTTGTCCGCTACTCCGGCACTGAAACCTTGGCCCGCGTCATGGTCGAGGCAGAATCGGAAGACAAAATGCGAACCCTGACTCACAGCATTGCCAGCGCCATCAAGAACGCCCTCGGGGTTTGATGTGACTTCACTTCTGTCCAACGCCGCCGCCCTCTGGAACTTGCTCCTGCTGCTGGCCGTGATCGTAACTTTGGTCGGGTTTCTTTACGGATTTGTTTTTCGGCGGCTGGTTCGAGCCAGAAGAATTGCCGGCGCCCGCGACCGTAGAATGCTGCGCGAAGCCGCTGAACGCGAGTCCACGAATGGCCGGTAGTTGATCGGCGTTAAGCAGCGGCGAAAAGACCTACTCCATATCCCGCCAATTCGTCCCCACGCCCATTTCCACCAGCAGGGGCACGGTCAAGGCATGAACCCGTTCCATCCGGTCTTTCACCAGCGTCCGCATAGTATCGATCTCCGCTTCCGGCATCTCGAACACCAGTTCATCGTGCACCTGCAGGGTCATTCTTGACTTCAGCCCGCGCTCACGCAACTCGGCATCAATGCGGATCATCGCAATCTTAATCAAATCCGCCGCCGTTCCCTGCAACGGCGTATTCACCGCTGTCCGCTCGGCGAAGCCCCGCAGATTGGCGTTCTTGCTGTTGATATCGGGAATCGGCCGCACCCGTCCGAAGAGAGTGGCCACCCTTTGCGTACGGCGAGCCTCTTCCAGAACTTGCTCCCTGAATTTCCGCACCCCAGCGTATTTCTCGAAGTACGCTGCAATGAACTGCCGCGCTTCCCCCGGCTCGATCCCCAGGCTCTGCGACAGCCCAAACGCTGAGAGCCCATACACAATCCCAAAATTCACCACCTTCGCCTGCCGTCGATGGTCTGCGGTCACCATCAGCGGCGGCACACCGAACACCTGCGAAGCCGTCAGCGTGTGAATGTCATCACCACGGCGGTAGGCCTCAACCAGCAGCGGATCCTGCGAAAAGTGCGCCAGCAGCCGCAACTCGATTTGCGAATAGTCCGCTGCCAGCAGCATGTGGCCCGGTTCAGCCGTGAACGCTGCTCGAATCTCTCGCCCGAGTTCGGTGCGAATCGGGATGTTCTGCAAATTCGGATTAGCCGAGGACAGCCTGCCCGTCGCGGTTCCCGTCTGACCGAATGTCGTATGCAAGCGCCCGGTGGCTGGGTTCAGCAATGCCGGCAAGGCGTCCACGTACGTTGATTTCAGCTTGGTGAGTTGCCGGTATTCCAGCACCATTCGCGGTACTGCATGGTCTTCGGCCAGCCCTTCGAGCACATCGACCGCGGTCGAGATCGTCTTTCCCTTGCCATATTTCACCGGCTTGGGCAGGCCCAGTTTGTTGAACAGGACATCGCCCAATTGCTTTGGGGAACTGATATTGAACTCGTGCCCGGCCGATTCGTAAATCTCTTTTGCTTTGGCGGCAATCTCGCGCTCCAGCCGTGAGGACATTTCCGACAAGTTCTTGCGGTCAATCTTGACTCCGGCGTGCTCCATCCGCGTCAGCACCGGCACCAGCGGCAGGTCAATGTCTTGGTAGAGCTTGAGCAGCCCCGCCTGTTCCACTTCACTACGCAACACCGTCGCCAGCCTGCCAGTGATATCAGCAGCCTCAGGCAAAGCCCCGCTGAGCTTCGTATTGAAACGTCGCAAGGCCACGTCGGCCAGCCGGTGCGACGGATATGTCGGATCGAGCAAATAGGAATACAGCATGGGATCATGCTGCACGCCGCACAAGTCAACCCCCATCGGCGCCACCGCATGAGCCGCCGACTTCCAGTCATGAATGGCTTTCGGCAGATTGCCGTCCGCCAACGCCGAGTGAAGCTTCGACGTCGCCTCTTCGGCCTCGGCTGACACCGTTGCCGCAACTCCGGGCACGGACGAAATAGCCATGGCACGCCCGCGCGCAGGCGGCGTCGCTTCCGCCGACAACGGCAGCATCCCGGTTTCGGATTCCTCTGGCTCTTGCTCTTCGTCCGCAATCTGTGACTCTGCTTCCACTGCGACCGCCAGCGCACCGCCAGCCGGCACCGCTCGCAGCACCGCCTCTACATCGGCTGCCGATTTCGCTTCGCTGTAATGGGCTTCGCCGACTTCAGCCACGGGCAGCAGTTCTTTCAACAGGGACGTGAATTCCAGTTCGGTGAACAGCTCGCGCAGTGCCTCTCTGTCCGGCTCTCCCATCTTCATCGCGTTCTCGTCCAGTTCAACCGGAACGTTGCGATCGATGGTCACCAGCTGCTTGCTAAGCAGAATGTTCTCGCGGTTGTTCTGCAACGACTCGCGATAGGTTCTCTTCTCGACTTCTGCCGCCCGATCCAGCGCTTGTTCCACCGTTCCGAACCGCTGAATCAGGTCAACCGAACCTTTGTCCCCGATTCCCGGAGCACCCGGAATGTTGTCAATGGAATCACCGCGCAAGGCCATCACATCCACCACCCGCTCCGGTGGCACTCCCAAAATCTCTTCGACCTTTTGCGCATCGCAAATCAAATTGTCTTTCGGCGGATTCAAGACCTGTACCCGGTCGTTCACCAGTTGCAGCATGTCCTTATCGCTGGAAACCACATACACCGGATGTGACTTTTCCGCAGCCTTGCGCGCCAGCGTTCCAATCACGTCGTCTGCTTCGTAACCTGGCATCTCAAGAATCGGGATGCCGTAGGCCTCAAGCGCCCGGCGTATGTACGGTATCTGCTGCACCAGATCGCCGGGCATTTCGGCGCGGTTGGCCTTGTAGCCGTGATACGCGACTTCCTGGAAGGTCTGGCTCTTGAGATCGAACTTTCGTACCGTGGTGAAAGCTTCCGCCTGCTGATCGCGGAAGGTTGGAGCCGCCACATCGAACACCGCCGCCAGATATTGCGGCGAGAAGTCATCCCGCAATTTGCGCAGCATGTTCACGAAAACATAAACCGCGGCCGTGGGTACTCCGGATTTCGTGGACATCCCGCGCTGCCGCGCCATGGCGTGATAAGCGCGGAAGATAAAAGACATGGCATCAATCAAGAAAATGCGATTGGGATCGGCTGCACTCTTGGTAACCGAGAGCCCCGGCTTTGGTGGGACGCTGGTTTCGGCCGCAGCTTCTCTCTTTGGGGGCACGACGGTAAGTTTAGCAGCCAGACCGGAGACATCCCCACAGACTGAAACCGTAAGCTGAGAGCTGACGGCTGAGAGCTACTTCTTCTTCCCGTACTCAGTGTTGTAATAGAGCTTGATTTCGCCGCACGTACCTTGTTCCGGCGAATAGACCACGCAGCTATCATAAGGCCGCGAATACACGTGCAAGCTCACCGCCCGCTGGTTGAACTCTTTGGGATTGAGCACCCGATGCACCGGCTCCAGGGGATTCACTGCGCACGGATTGGCCGGATTCATCTCGACCGTATCGGTCGCCTCCAGGCGGCTGCTTCCCTTGTCAAGGTCCTGCTCAATCACCCGGTAATTCTCCACCAGCAGCCGACCAATCGGCACCGCCATCCAGCAATTCTGGTCGCGATGATTGTGCACCGAACTGATCTGCCCAATCTCCCAGCAGATTGCCATCAGTTCGTAGACCGGCGTCTTGTCGATCAGGTTTCGGGTGTAGTGCTGGCGGTCCCACGTCAGATAACTCTCCAGGGTGTCGGGCACCACCGGGGTCCGTTCCAGAAACTGGAAAATCTGTTCCGTCCCACGAAACATCGGCTCGGAGAACTTACGCAATCCGGCCACAAAATCTTCGATTGGGACCTGCTTTGACAGCGTCTGTGTACTCATGTCTCCCCGCGACGCTCTAGTATATATCGCCTTGGGCCCGGGAAGGCGCGCTCGGCGGTCATTCCACAAACATGCAATCCCCATAGGAATAGAAGCGGTACTTCTCCGCTACCGCATGTTGGTAAGCCTCCAGCACCCGCTCTTTCCCGCCGAACGCGCAGACCAGCATGAGCAAGGTGGATTGCGGCAAGTGAAAATTGGTAAGCAGCGCCCCGACCACTCGAAACTGGTATCCGGGATAAATGAAAATATCCGCTTCGCCGCCGCCGGCCTCGACTCTCCCCGTGGCCGAACGCCCCACCGCGTACTCCAGTGTTCGCACCGTCGTCGTCCCTACCGCCACGATTCTCCGGCGTGTGTCCAAGGCCCGGTTGATCTTCTCTGCCGTCTCGCTAGAGATCACATAAGACTCGCGGTGCAAGCGGTGGTCCTCCACCTGATCCACCCGCACCGGCTGGAAGGTTCCCAGGCCAACGTGAAGCGTAACCTCCGCAGTCTCGACACCCCGCGCGCGCATCCGCGCCAGCACTTCTGGCGTGAAGTGCAGACCAGCGGTCGGGGCAGCAACCGAACCGCGCTCCCGGGCATAGACCGTCTGATAGCGCTCGCGGTCGCCGGGCTGATCCGCCCGGTCGATGTAGGGCGGCAGCGGCACGTGTCCCAAGCGGTCGAGCATCTTCCAAAAATCTACCGCAGAATCAAAGCGTATCCGCCGCTCCCCGAAGCTGCCTCGCGCGATGACCTCCGCCGGCAATTCGTCGCTCTCGCCGAAGAGAAGCTTTTCTCCCACTCCAATCTTTCGCCCCGGCCGCACCAGACCTTCCCACTCGTTCGGCTCCTGTGAAATTTGCCGCGTCAGCAGTACTTCCACGCGGCCTTTCAGGAAGTCCCTTGCCGCCGGGTTTTGCGCACTCACGGGCTGAGCCTTTGCCCCGCTTCTCCGCCCATAGAGTCTGGCCGGAAATACCTTGGTATCATTGAAGATCACCAGGTCGCTTGCCCGTAGCAGTTCCGGGAAATCGCGGAACCAGCCGTCCTTGACGGCCCCCGAACCCCGCTCCAGGCGCAGCAGCCGGGAGGCCGCCCGGTCGGAAAGTGACTCCTGGGCAATCAGTTCGGCGGGAAGGAAGTAATTGAATTCGGTTACCAGCACGCCGGGTAATTATAGATTCAGCCCCCGGCAAACAAACGCATTGTCTTCGCCCAAGCGACTGCGGTACCATACGCCAGCCGCCCCCTCAGTTGCTCTCAACCTATGCCGAGCGAACGCCAGCTGCGACGCGAGATAGCCCTGTTCGGCAAGATGCTGTACGACCGCGGATATGTGGCGGCTATGGACGGCAACCTTTCCGTGCGTTTGGATGAGCAACGAATCCTGGCCACTCCTACGTCGATGAGTAAGGGCTTTCTGCGTCCCGCCGACATGGTGGTCGTCGACTACCAAGGACGCCTGCTCGCCGGCCGTCACCAGGTTTCAAGCGAAATCGCAATGCACCTGCTGATCTACAAGCTGCGCCCTGATATCCATGGCATCGTGCATGCCCATCCCCCAACCGCCACGGGGTTCGCTGCGGCCGGAATCGCGCTCAATCAGCCTCTGGTCTGCGAAGTCGTAATCGGCCTCGGCTCAATACCCCTGGCCCGCTATGGAACCCCGGGAACGCCGGAGCTGAGCGGGACGCTGGAGCCGCTGATTCCCCAATACGACGCCATCCTCATGTCCAACCACGGCGTTGTTGCCTATGCCGACACTCTCCACCATGCTTACATGAAAATGGAGACCGTGGAGCACTTTGCCCAGATCGCCCTGGTCACCCACCTCCTGGGACGCCAGCAGCCCCTCGAAGGTGAGGACCTCGAAAAGCTGCTGCTAGCCCGCGGCAAATACCAGGGATCCCAATCTCTCGCCCCCATGCCCCTGGCCTGCGGGGTCGGCGCGGACGGCCACCGTGGCCGTCTGCAGCGCTCGGGTGCGCCAAGGTTGGAGGATACAGACCAGCCGGAACCTGCATTCCGCAGCCGGGCCCGCGCCAAGAACTAGAACCCCTTACTCCCTCCGATCCGGAACCGCATTCCCGCGCGGAAATTCGCTCTCAGCGCTGGATATCCCACGACCTCGTTGTACTGCTTGTCGAGAATATTCTCGAGGTTCACGTACGCGGTCATGCGGGAATTGATGGCGTACCAGCCACCAGCATTGACCAAGACGTAGCCAGGCGCATGATCGATGTTGTACCCGAAGAAATCCGAGTCCGGGCGCCTGCCCACGAAGCTTCCTCCCAGATTCGCTCCCCAGCGTTTCCCCAGATAGGACAGCAGGCTCGCGGCCGAGTGTCGCGGACGCCGCAATAAAGGATCGCCGGCGGCATACGGTGGGGCCGTGCCCGGCGGCGCTTCCAGAATCTCCGTCGAGGTGTAGGTGTACGACGTATTCCATGACAGCTTCGACCTGAGCCTTGCCTGCAACTCCACCTCCGCACCGTGGGCAAGGGATTTCTGCAGATTGATGTACTGTCCGAGAAATGTCGTCGGATTCAGGGTGATGAATTCAATCTGGTCGTGGAACAGGTTGTTGAAATATGTGGCGTTCAAAAACATCTTGCTGGCGAAGAAACTCTGTTGAAACCCCGTCTCAAAGGCCCGGTTCCTTTCCGCTTTCAGGTTGAGATTGGGGATTTGATACGGCCCAATGCCAAAGGTTTCTTCAAAGAGTGGCTCTTTGATTCCGGTCGCATAAGAAAACTTCAAGCGGGTGCCGGAGAATGTTTGTCCGCCACGCAGGACTTGCAGCCCCAGAGCGATCCGCGGAACCCCGGCATTGCCAAAAGTTGTGTTATGCACGAATCGAACTCCGGCCACCACGTTCAGCCGGCCCAGCGTAAGCGCCTGCTGCCCGTAGACTGCATCGTTCAGGCGCAATCCGTGAGCAATGGTTGGCGGAGCAGGGATGGCAAAGTTCGCCGTGCCATTTTCGTCTTCAAATTCGTAGCCAAATGTGGTGTGGGCCCAACTGCGCTCCACGTAGTCGCCCTGGTAATCGAACCCGGCGCGGTTGAAGCGGGCATATTCCGCAAACGGAGTGTCAATCTCGCCGAATGGCGTCACCCGGCCTGGATCCGTGACAAAATCCGTATTTGCCCGTCCCAGAGTCCACTCATAACCGGTGATGCGATGCGTCCAGCGCGAGGGGCCTGTGATCGTGAACTCCAAGCTGGCGAGCAGATTGTTTTGCCGCGCCCGCTGGTCGAGATCGGGAGACAACAGCGGTTGGCCGTTGAAATTCCACTCCCCTTGAACCCCGCTGACGCTGTTGTCATGCCGCAGCCGCAAACGCAAAGCCGCCCAATCATTCAGCTTTGCTCCTGCGTTAATGCCCACCAAAGAGTTGGAATAATCATCGTTCGGACCAGAGCCGGTGGTGTTGAACTGGTTTCCGAAAATGTCGTAATCGAAGCGGCCATTCGCACCCGAAAGCGAAACGTAGCCATTCTCGGTTCCGTAGTTTCCGGCATCGGCGCCAAAACGCAGTTCCGGAACCGGAGTTGTGCCGGTGCGTGTCCACACCTGCACTACGCTGGTCATCGCGTCGGAGCCGTAGAGTGTGCTTTGCGCGCCACGCAGGAACTCCACCCGATCGGCTTCGGTAAGTGGAAGGGTTCCAAAATCAAAAGTCCCACCAGGTTGATCGATGCTCACTCCGTCCACAATCACTTTGTTGTAGGTGGAATCGCCCCCGCGCACGAAAAGTGAGGCCAGTCCTCCCCGTTGCCCGGCGGTGTCCACCACTGCACCCGGCAGAAAGCGCAGGGCATCGTTGGCTGCGACCGGCTGCATTACTTGCAGTTGCTGGCTGCTCAAGGTCGCCACATTAGCGCCGCCGTCCTCGCTCGGAACCGGACTACGAGTTGCGGTCACCACCACCGTTTCCGCTGCAGTCGCGAGCGCGAGACTTACCGTGATCTCTCCGCCGGAAGAAGCATCCACAGTTTGCGGAGCAAAGCCGGGCGCCAGCACGCGCAGAGAGTAAGCGCCCGAACCGGCATTGCGAAATATCACGGTACCGTCGGGTGACGAATCCTGCACTGCCACCGGAGTCGTACTTCCGGCGGCAAATAGTGCAACTTGCGCTCCGGCGACGATGGCCGATTGCGGGTCAACAACTCTTACTTTGATTTCTGCAGCAGAAGCAGCTGCCACAGGTAGAAGAATGGAGACGAGAACGCTGACAACAATCCGATGCAACCGCATGCACTCCTCCTTTATCACGCGAAAGGGGTTGGTGTTGGCGGTTCGCGCCGATCTCCTGGCTTAGCGAGTTAGGACGGAATTACGTGCGACGGGCCTTTGCCCGCCCGGCACTTCCATCCGGCGATCGCAACCAGCCTTCCCAGGGATTTCCCCAGTGACTGGCTGCCATTTCCTCGCTTACAGTTGCGCGGCAGCGCGGGATTCTCACCCGCTTCCCTCCTCGTCAGTGCTGACGAGGGTGCGCGAACCAAAGTAGATTGGGAAAGAACGAAAACTAGCGTGGTGGGAATTTACTCGCCCGGTGCTGTGAAAGTCAATCGCGCAGCGTCGCCGATTGAGACGGGTGTCTCGCGTCGTTAACTCGCACCGTTGTATAGAATAGAAAGCCATGATTCCCAAAGACCTGCTTGACATCCTGGTCTGCCCAGCCTGTAAACAGCCTCTCGCCTTGAAAGCGACCGGAGAGAGCCTAAAGTGCAGCGCCTGCCGACGGGTCTATCCCGTCCGGGACAACATTCCTATCCTGTTGATCGAGGAAGCGGCAATCGATCCCGCCTGAGGGTAGTGGGTCAGTTTGGTTTGCAATGCTTCGCGCGCTTTGCGAATTCTTGGCGGCCTTTGCGGTTAACCGCTTTCTTACTGCAAAGATCGCAAAGAATTCCCGCTAAGGGCGCAAAGTCTGAGTAGCCTTCAACCGTGAAACTGACCCACCACCCGCCTGAGCGCCCCGTCTCACCACGGCGCAATTTGATCCACGTGGCCACGGTATATCTCCCGATCTGGTTCCAGAGCGACACAGTGTGTCAGGTTTCTGCGTACTCTACCCCTCCGACTGGAGGCTTCGCGGACCCAAGGGGTCCTTCCCTAAATGCGCAACTTGCTGCAACGTCACGGGTTTAATGATGCAGGGGTAAACTGTCCGAGCGATCTTGCGAAAAAGAGTGATCCGGCAATGAAATTGCAAGTAACTTCAAGCGCATCGGCCGCGTCTAATGCTGTAAAGGGGGTCGGGTCGGAGGTGATGGCGATGAGAGAACGATTTACGGTGGTGGAACTAAACGCCTTGCGCAGCGACCTGTTGCAAGGCGGCCTGATCGATTCCCGGGAAGCGGCAGAACTCCTCCAGGTGTTCCTGATGGGCAGGGGTTACGGTGTCTCTCCGCAGGCAGCCTTCGATGCCGCCGGCAGGGTGGAGATGTCGGGCTGCTCTATCCCGGTGTTGCAGCACGAACTGGAGAATTTGGCGATGGTGATGTAAACAGGACCAAAAAGAATCTGCAGGGACTTCGGAACCAAGTCGCTCCCTGTAAGGTGAAGCAGTAGACGCGCCGGGCGAACCAGCCCGGCCTTCTTTTTTGAGCTGTCAGCCGTCAGTTATCAGCTCTCAGGCAAAGCGACGTGTCCTTCGTTAGCGCGTTGTTCCTGCACCACAAAACCGGCCTTGGCTGAAAGCTGACGGCTGATAGCTGATAGCCTACTCATACCTCAAACTCTCCACCGGATCCAGCTTGGCCGCGCGCGATGCCGGCACCGTTCCGAACAGGATCCCCACCAGCGACGAAACTAAGATCGCCACAATCGCCGAAATTCCCGAAATCGGAATGCGATATTCGGTCAGAAACCGCACCGAGAACGGCAACGCCAAGCCAATCACCACCCCGGCAAGTCCACCGATTAGAGAGATCAAAATGGCTTCCGACAAGAACTGGTAGCGAATCGACCGGTTGGTCGCCCCCATGGCTTTTCGAATGCCGATCTCGCGAATCCGCGAACTTACCGTGGCCAGCATGATGTTCATGATTCCGATCCCGCTCACCAGCAGCGTAATGGTCGCAATCAGGAGGAGCACGGTCGTTAAAGCGTTGGCAGCCCGGTCGGCAACCGCCACCAGTTCGGTAAGATTTCGGACATCGTACACCGATTCAGGACGATGCCTAGACTCGATGACCTTCTTCACCTGCTGCGTGATCGGAATCACCATCGAAGGTTCGGCGGCCGAAAAATACAGTTGTCGCACGTCAGCAGTGTCGGTAAAGAAGCGGGCCACGGTATAGGGAATCAGCATGGAGTTGTCGGTCACCTCCGATTCCCCGAAAGTGTTCACCCGCTCGCGGAAGGTCCCAATAATGGTGAAGGGGAGGCCGTTCACTTTCACGGTTTGGCCGATGGCATTGTCCACCGACCCGTAGATGTCCTCGGCCATTTTCTGCTGCATGACGCCGACTTTGTTACGCGCCTGTTCGTCCTGCGCATCGAAGAACCTTCCCGAAAGCACCACCAGATTACGCACCGCCGTGTACTCCGGAAACACTCCCAGAGTGCGCAGATCGCGCTCCTTACCTCCGCCGATGGGAATGCGGGCGTCAAGCGGAACCACCGGCGAAGCGGCAACGATCCCCGGCACTTGTTGCAACACCGCGTTCATGTCATCAATGGTCAGCAAATCGGGCGTTACGTTGCGCTGCGCTCCGCCCTGGTATTCGGCGTCGATCAGGTTGGCGCCAATCGACTGAATCTGATTTAGCACGTATTGCTTGCCGGTCATCCCAATGGTGACCACAAGGATAAGCGAAGCGGTCCCAATCACCATGCCCAGCGCGGTCAGCGCAAAACGCACTTTGTTGCTGCAGAATGTGTCGTAGGCAAAACTGAGAATCTCTCCCAGAACTAACTGGGGAGGGCGACGGGTCGGCGGGATGGCAGTGGTCGCCATGTTGTTTAGACGCTACGCGGGCTCGGCAAAAGATCACCCCTTCGAGTCAGCCGCGGCTCCCCGCGCATAGTATGCCGCGTGCCCTGGATCCAACCGCCGTCCCTTAGCGCTGAAAATGCGGGAATGCATCACTCCTGTCTTCTCCAGGGCAAATTGCAGGGTGGTGGCCAAGACTCCAAGCCCGTACTTCACGCTGCGGCCGAAATTAATCGACGAAGCCTCTTCGAAATACTTCGTCGGACACGATACCTCGCCAATGCGGAACCCGAAATGTACGCACTGCGCCAGCATCTGGTTGTCGAACACAAAGTCGTCGGAGTTTTCCAGCAGCGGCAGCCGGGTAAGCACATCCCGGCTGAAGGCGCGATATCCAGTGTGATATTCCGACAACTTGACGCGCAAAAAGAAGTTTTCAAAAGCGGTGAGAAACCGGTTGGCCACATACTTCCACAGCGGCATGCCGCCGCGCAGCGCCGTGCCACCGATAATGCGCGATCCCAGCACCACGTCGTACACCCCATAGGCCACCATACTGGCCATGGCGGTTACCAGCAGCGGCGTGTACTGGTAGTCGGGATGCACCATGATCACCACGTCCGCTCCCGAAGCCAGTGCCTCCCGGTAGCAGGTTTGCTGGTTGCGCCCGTAACCGTAATTCTGGTCGTGCACGAAACATTGCAGCCCCAATTCCTTGGCAACCTCAATGGTGTGATCCGAGCTGTGATCGTCCACCAGAATGGTGGAGTCCACCAGGTCGGGCAGTTCCCCCACGGTTGCGCGCAGCGTCTTCTCCGCGTTATAAGCGGGCAACACCACGGCGATGCGCTTCCCATTAATCATCGAGCCATGATAACCCGTACTGCGCCGCTCTCGCCGCCCAAACCACACCAACCCCTCGACTGTCTTGGTACATGAAAAGCCTGTGCACGAAAAAACGCCGCCTGATTCAGGCGGCGTTGTGCAGATGAATCAACCCGGCTTAGCGATGCCCCCCACCCGAACTGTGGCCGCCCGAACCCCCATGCGATCCTGAAGAACTGCCATGGTAGCCACCGCCTGAGCTGCCATGGTAACCGCCGGAGTTGCCGTAGCTTCGTGAAGGAGCCGTATAGCCGCCACGGCTCCCGTAGGACGGGCCGCCATAGGATCGACTCGTATAGCCGCCACGGCTCCCGTAAGAACCACCATACGGACTGCCGTACGGACTGCCGTACGAACGGCTCGAATAGCCTCCGCGGCTCTCCGGCCCTGAGTAGCTACGCGGTGCCGGCAGCACTCGACCCGAAGGACGAGGCACGGAGCGCGAACTCGGTGATGCCGATCCGGTCAGGCTCCCGCTCCTCGTGGCCGATGACCCTTCATACGATCGCATGTTGCTTTGCGGCGGGCGAGGTACGCTGCGATTCATGGCCATCTGCGACGGCTCGGTTCGCGATTGAGCCGACGCTGCGTTATTCATCGGACGTTCCCCAGCCCCTCCGTGGCTTACACTGCCCAAGCTCTGTGGAGGCCGTGGAACATTCCGTCCGGCTGGCGCAGGCATGGACCCGGCGCGTGTCTCCGGAGCACGCGCAGCCGGAGCATTCTGTGCGCCACGGGATATCGCCGATCCGCTATTTCGCCCGCTGGAAGCGGTCGCTCCGCGCGCCGCAGCCAGGTGGCTCGCTGCGGACCTGGACGACACGGCAGGTGGAGTCATGCGGCTGACGGTCGGCCGCGAAAAGGCGCTGGCAGCGGGCCGCGCACCCGGACTGGCCTTCGCGCCCACCATGCTTTCCCGCGTCGGACTCACACTTAACCGGCTTAAGGACTGAGTTCCCTTCAAATCGTTGGGACTGACGTGAACGGAATTTCCATGGACCGACAACCCGTGCTGGAGTGTGTTCTGCGACGCGGCGCTCAATCCGCCCGGCTTGTTCGCGTTGGCGAAGTGGCTCGCTTCCCCGCCGGCCTTGCCCGAAAAGAAGGTCTTGCTCTCCCGATTGAAGTTCGCGATCCGCGCGTTGCTGAGGTTGACGTTGCGGAAGTAACCGCGACTAACTCCATACAAGGGGTGGAACGGCTCCCTGAAACCGAGGGGACACCAGCCAAACCGCGGTCCAAAGCCCCATCCGAAGCCAAAGCCGAAACCGAAGCCCCAGCCCGGCCCGCCAAACCATCCCACCAGCGCCGGCGCATACCACGGTTGCGCCCAATAGGGCCCAGGTATCCATCCCCATCCTCCGCCGACATACGCCCAGCGGCCGTAGTGAAAGGGCGCGAAGCCCCACGGGGCAGCGTCTACCCAGGTCCAGCCCCACGGGCTGACCCAATCCCACTGACCATCACTGTACGGCGCCCAGCCCGGATCGACCGCGGTGGGTGTCCACACTTCGCCGTAATCGGGATAATCTTTCCACGTTCCATACTCGTCGAGATCTTCGGAGCCAACCACTCCCGGAGCCACGTAACGCGCGGAAACTGATTTATCCCCACGCTGGTCTCGCGCGCTGCACCATTCATCAAAGCTATCCGGTGGCGGCGCGTCATTGATCTGGTGCGTCAGGGAATTTCCGCTGGTGAATCGTGCCCACTCACCGTCATGAACCCGCACTGCCGGACCCTGGCCGGTGGCTTCACCCTCGCCTTTCCTTACGGTGACCATGGTCGCATCCCCATTAGGATCGACGTCGAAGCGATAGTCTCCGGGCTCTTTCACCGTAAACGCAAGGTTGGGCGTGTCAACTTCCCACACCTCGCCGTTATATAAGTGACGCACATGCACGTTCAGCACGCCCTGGTGCAGCGACACTTGCACTGCATGGTTGTCAACATTGGTGAGGGTGAGGCTGGTCTCGGAGTCGATTCGCATCAGGCCGGTACCCATGTCCAACTCGGCGCGCGAATTCTTGTCTGCCCAGACGTTGTCCGCATTGGTCAGCGGACGGTTCGCAGAGCCCTCCACCCAGTCCGCGACACCCTGCGGCTGAATCGAAACTTGCCCGGTCATGTACTGCAAACGCGCTACCCGGCCGGGAGGATCCAGGGCTTGAGGATCTTCAGTTTGAGGACCAGCGGCCTGAGGATACGCAGCTTGAGGATCCGCGGGGGCAGCAGAAGGATCTTGCGCCAATGCTGTTGCTGCCAGTAAGACGACGATTATGCCGGTTAGCGATAAAAGCCAGCGCGATTTCATGGCCGATCCCCCTTTTCGAAAGGCTGCGGGCAGTTCGCAATCTTTCCCGGAGTCGGCCACGCCAGCGCTCAAAGCGAAAGCGCAACCGACTCCATTGATGCTCACCTTACCTGCCACTACCCCTATGAACCCGCCTCTGGGGGCCGAGTTGCGCGGGTCACATTACTCGATCTGCCGTACTTCTATATAGATGCAATTGTAATCGCCTGAGCTACGCTGGGCCCTGGATCTGGCTCCAATTACGCATGCAAATTGTTGCATCTATAACACTTATGAGGGGTATTCCCGCCTGTTCGGGCTATTGGCCTTGCTCTAGGAGTAGGGGACAATAGCTCCAGCTAAGCCTACGGGCAACCGTGCAGCAGGGAGTTGAAAGTGGACAATCGACGCCGCAACAACCGAACTAAGGCCGTTCTGCCGGTACGAGTCTCCGGCAATGACGGTTCCGGCGCCTATTGCGACCTGGCTCACACCCTGGACGTCACTGAATCCGGCATCCGGCTGGGTTTCGTCCACCGTCAACTCCAGGTCGGCAGCCGATTGACCATTCAATACCGCCAGCACAAAGTGGAGTTTCGCGTGATTTGGATTTCCCAGCTTACCCGCCTCAAGGAGCACCACGTCGGACTTGAGGCTGTGGTTCCAAGAGATGTATGGGGATTGGGCGCGGACTCCAAGACACGCCCCCAGCCAACAGAGTCTGACCGAGCTTCAAGTCCAGTCGGCATCTAGATCTGCAAACGGGCAGTTACTCTTCTACCACGCGATTGCGTAACGTCCCCACGCCCTCCACCGTGACCTCAATCACATCACCTGCCACCACCGGCCCAACTCCTTCCGGCGTGCCCGTGGCAATCACGTCTCCCGGCTCAAGCGTCATGACATCGGCAATGTAGCGAATCACTACTTCCAGGGGGAAGATGAAATCTCGGGTATTGCCGTGTTGGTGGAGGTCCCCGTTTACGCGCGTTTCGACGCCGACTCCCGCCCAGGGATCAATCTCATTCGTTACTACTGGCCCCACCGGACAAAAAGTGTCGTAACCTTTTCCCCGCGTCCACTGGCTGTCTTTTTTCTGCAGATCACGCGCCGTGAAGTCATTCAGCACAGTGTAACCGAGAATCAACGGCCGCACATCTTCGTCGGCGGACAGCTTGTGACAGCGACGGCCCATGACCACGGCGAGTTCGCCTTCGTAGTCCGTGCGTTGCGAGATTCGCGGACGCCGAATGTCTTCGCCCGAGGCCAGCAGCGACGATGGCGGCTTGAAGAAAAGCAGTGGCTCAGTCGGAACTTCGTTCCCGAGTTCCGCCGCATGGGCACGGTAATTGCGCCCCACACAGACAATCTTCGACGGACGCACCGGGGCCAGCAACTTCGCTTCCGCTAATGGCAGGCGGGAGATAGCTTTCGTGGGTACATCTTCAACATCGCCGCCCGCGTCGGGCGGCTTAAGAAACACGCGGGTGACTTCATCCTTCCCCGCGAGGGGCTCGACCAGCCCGTACTCGGCTCGGCCATTGTGTTGGAAGCGGCAATATCTCATAGGTTAGAGTTTATCCGGAATCGCGATAAAGACGGGATTTTGACCCGGATTGCCGGAATCTGTATACATTTAGTTGTATATTGAGACTTCCAAAAGTGCTATACTTTTCCCGTGACGAATGGACCCCATTGTTCACAAAGACGCTGTAATTGCGTGGGAAGGCGATTCCAAAGAAGTGCTTAGCTCTTTCCCGGATACGGCGAAGTACAACCTGGGATTTGACTTGCGTTTGTTACAGCAGGGGCGGCAGCCAACGGACTACCGGCCAATGAGTTCACTTGGTCCGGGAGTCTTTGAACTGCGGGACCAGGACGAGCGGACATGGTATCGCGTGATCTACTTGTCCAGAGTTCGCGACGTAATCCATGTGCTGCACTGTTTTGAAAAGAGAAGCCGCGAGACGCCATTGAAGGAAATCAACACCGCGCGGCGGCGCCTCAAGGTGGTCCGGGCACGAATGATGGAGGAGAAAAAGCATGGCGGGCGATCGTAGTAAGCCAACTCATGTAACCCGTGGCAATGTGCTCGATGACTTGGGATTCTCTCCCGAGCAGGCTACAATTCTGAAGTTCAAGGCCGACTTGTACCAAGCCATCCTGAAGCACGCGCGAAAGTATTCGCCAACGCAATTGCAGGCGATCCTGGCGGAGCCTCAGCCCCGCGTGAGCGAACTACTCAACGGAAAAATTGCCAATAAGAGTGTGGACAAGTTGCTCTACTACGCCGGACGGCTCGGGATTGAAGCCAAGGCCCGCTTCCCGCAAACCAACAAACAGGTCGTCCGGCGAGAGCTGGCTGCGGCCGCGCGCTGAGGAGCTTCCCACGCCAGCGCAAATCCAGGGCACGCTACGTTAAGCTTTACTTTGCGGGAAAAGAACCGGAGAGAAATAGGCTCACTTTCAATTTCCCAAAATCCCCATCCGCTTGCCCACCCTCTTCAAAACTTCCAACGCCTGCTGCAACTCATCCCTGGTATGGGTCGCGGTCATAATCGTACGGATGCGCGCTTTCCCCTCCGGAACCGTCGGGAAAGCAATCCCCGTCCCCAACACGCCTTCCTTAAATAACTCGCGCGAGAAATCCATGGTCAGCCTGCCATCACCAATGATGATGGGCGTAATCGGAGTCTCGCTGGGCGGCGTGGTTTTCCCTCCGATGTCGAAGCCGAGCAGGCCCAATTCTTTTTTCCAGAAGCGCGTGTTCTCCCACAACTTCTCCATCAGCTCCGGCTCCTGCTCTAACACATCGAAAGCCGCAATGCAGGTCGCGGCCACGGAAGGCGGATGCGAAGTCGAAAACAGAAACGGCCGCGCCCGGTGATACAGAAAGTCGATCAGATCGCGGGTGCCGCAGACGTATCCGCCCAACGCACCGATGGCCTTCGAAAGCGTTCCCACCTGAATGTCCATGCGGCCGTGCATCTTGAAATGGTCCACCGTTCCGCGGCCATTGCGGCCGAGAACGCCCGAGGCGTGGGCATCATCCACCATCATGATGGCGCCATATTTCTCCGCCGCATCGCATAGCCCGGGCAGCGGGCCAATATCGCCGTCCATGGAAAAAACGCCGTCCGTGATCAGCAACTTCTTCCCGGGCTGGTCTTTCACGCTGGCCAGTTGCTGTTCCGCGTGCGCAACGTCCTTGTGGTTGAAGACCAGAATCTTCGCGCGCGATAGCCGGGCGCCATCGATGATAGACGCATGATTCAACTGGTCCGAGATGATGAAATCATCTTTCCCCAGTACCGCCGAAACCGTGCCCGCATTGGCCGCAAAGCCGGACTGGAAAACGACGCAGGCTTCCACGTTCTTGAAGCGCGCGATCTTCTCCTCCAGTTCCATGTGGATTTTCATGGTACCGGCGATAGTGCGTACGGCTCCCGACCCCACTCCGTACTTGCGTGTGGCATCGAGCGCCGCTTCGCGCAACTTGGGATGCGTAGTCAATCCCAGGTAATTATTCGAAGCAAGGTTGATCACTTTCTTGCCGTCAAACGTGCAAACCGCCGCCTGCTCATCATCGAGCACACGCAATTTGAAATGCGTACCCTTGGCTTTGAGGTCGTTCAATTGATCAGAGAGATAGGAAAGCGGATTAACCCGAGTAGTAGCCGTTGTCATGGGATTCACCTGATTTCGATAGAAATGGTTTCGGCTTCGACTGCGTGATCGAGTACCAAGCCGTGAGTTTCCGGAAGCTTTGCAACTTTTGGGATTGAGAGAGACCGAGTCGCGCGTTTCTTCATGGCCATCACTTTCCTGTCCCAGGTCCCGCATGGCGGCAGCCAAACGCGGGAGGTATCAGTTTAATACCGATGAGCAGTGATTGAAATCCATAGAGCAACTAGTAGTGGCTCAGTTTCACGGTTGAGGGCTACTCAGACTTCGCGCCCTTAGCGGCAGTTCTTTGCGATTGTTGCGGCAAGAAAGCGGTTCACCGCAAAGGCCGCCAAGGATACCGAAAGCCCGCGAAGCATTGCCAACCAAACTGACCCGCTACCAGCAACTACACCAGTCCGGCCAGGTCCGCGAAAGCCTTCAGGCTGGCGACTTCCAGGTCCGGCTTCCCCGCGGCCGCCTTGGTTGCACCCGCGCCCGCCCTCGGAGACGGCCGGTTCACCCAGACTGTGGCGATCCCCATCGCCTGGGCCGGAATCACATCGTGATAGATGCTCTGCCCAACGTGCAGCCAGCGCTCCGGGCCCACGCCGATCCTTCCCTGCGCAATTTGAAAGATCCTCTTGCAGGGCTTGTAGCAGAGGGCCTGCTGAGCGGTGACCACCTGATCAAACTCCACCGCCAGCTTAGGCGCCGTCAGGGCAAACAGATCATCGTCAATGTTCGAGATCACCGCCAACCGGTAACCGGCTTTGAGTTTGCGCAGCGCTGCAACCGTGTCAGGGAACGGTTGCCAAGCGGCCAGCGATTCCGCCAGCGAGCATACTTCAGCCTCGCTGGGATCGAATCCCAACCTCTCGCCCAAGCCGCGAACCACCGCCTGCAGGACCTCGCGATAGCTCACATACTTCTGCTGTTCGGCTTCAAGTTCCAGCTCAGAATACATTTTCAACAAGGTGACATCATTGACTCGCTTGTTATGCCTCGCCAGAATGGGGCGCAGCGCCGCGAAGATGCCGGCCTCCCAATCGATCATGGTGCCGTAGCAGTCGAAGCTCAGGACCGAGAACTGGGAGAGGTCAAGCATGGCTTGGCGCCGCAAAGAAACAGAGTACCCGAAGCCGCCTTCGTGATATTTCAGGCCTGCGTCGGCAGATCATTCGGTTCAGCAAGCTAATTCTTTTCAGCGCGAATCGTGCTCGCCAGCGGCGGGGTTGCGGGTGGTTCTGGCTCCATTCCCGGCAACCTGCTCACGCTTGCAGTATCGTCTGCTTCCTCGAGCGAGGGTTCGGGCGGGCGTGGCTTGTTGTCGAGAAATTTCGCAGTGTTCAGTAGCGGACGTCCGAGGGAGGCGTTATACCCCGTCCAGGCGCCTTCGGCCCCGGCTTCACGTTCGAAATGCGCACGCATGCTCTCCATTTTGGAATCCAGATCGTCAAGGTAGTGCAGCACCAGCGCCTCCGGGAACATGGGCAGTTTGGGCGAGCCAAACTCATATTGCCCGTGATGACTGATGATCAGGTGCTCCACCAAGGTTTTGAGTTCGTTGGGGAAGTCCGGCACCAGGGCGAGTTTGGCTTGCAGCATTTCCAGTTCGATGATCATGTGCCCCAGCAATTGTCCCCGCGTGGTATAGGAGAACGAGCGGTTATACGTGAGTTCGTGAATTTTGCCGATATCGTGCAGAAACGCGCCCGTCAGCAGCAGGTCGCGATTGATCTGCGGATAATTGCGGCAGACCAGATCGCAGGAGCGGCATAGCGAAACCACATGGTCGAGCAAGCCGCCGATGTAGGCGTGGTGTAGCGTCTTGGCAGCAGGAGCGTTGCGATAGGCGTCGGCGATTCCCGGGTCGGCCATGAACGCTTCCACCAGGGCTTTAAGGTGGGGATTCCGGAAAGTTCCCACAAAACCCGCCAGCGTGTGCCATAACTCACCGATGTCTTTGGTGGTTTTGGGCAGGTAGTCCGCAAAATCGATTTCCGCGTCTCCCAGTTTGCGGACCTTGTGAATGGTGATCTGGAATCGGTTCTTATACTTGTTCAGCAGGCCCTTGATCTTGACGAAGTCATCCGCCTCAAAGGCGTTGAGGCAATCCTCCACGTTGTCCCACATCTTGGCTTCGATCAGACCGCTGCGATCGCCCAGCGTCAGCGCCAGGTAGGGCTCCCCGGTTTTCTTGGGCTTTACTTGCTTGGAAGCGACCACAAAGCTGGAGGTAATGACTTGGTTTTCATGCTGGCTGCAATCCGATAGGAAGAATTCCTTCATGATGCTTGTCTAATCCACCCGGGGGAGGAAATCACCACACGCTCCCAGTCGCAGCTTAAACTAAAATATGCCGAACTTTTTCTTCTTCTTCAGCGGCTTGGCATTCGGGTCCTTGCTGGCAGTTTCCACCGGCTTGGTCTCGTTGGCGCTGGCCGCCGTATCCACGTACCCAGGCTTGATGTCAATAAACGCGTCTTCCCGCAGCTTGGTCAAATACTCCCGCAATGCCGGCTGCAGCTTCTGCATGTAGACGGCATCCTGTATGTGAGGCTCAATCTGGCTGAGCGGTGGCACTCCCGCATCGTGGTGTTCCACAACCTTCAGGATCACGTAACCTTGCCGGGTCCGTATCACATCCGAAACCTCGCCCGGTTTCATGGCAAATGTAACGTCTTCAATTTCCTTGGCCATGGTCCCACGCTTGAAGTAGCCGAGGTCCCCGCCCTGGGCAGCCGACGATCCATCAGAATTCTTCTTGGCGACGTCCTCAAACTTGGCGCCTTTCTTAATCTGGCCCAACAGGTCGTCGGCCTTGGCCTTTGCGGCCTGCAGTTGTTGCTCGTCGGTGGAGTCTTTTGCCTTTTTCTCCGTCGAAATCAGGATCTCACTCAGCTTGATCTGTTCCGGCTGGTTGAGCTCACTCTGGTGGGTGTCGTAGAACTTCTGCTCTTCTCCCTTGTCGAGGACGAGCTTTTGTCCGACTTCCCTCCCAATCACCTGTTGGGTGATGATCTGGTTGCGCATGTTCTGCTTGAAATCCTCGAACGAAATGCCCTGCGCTTGTGCAGATTTTTCCAGGTCCTCCATGCTGTCCAGGTTCATTTCCTTGCGCATCTGGTCCAGCTTCTTGATCAGCTCGGTGTCGGCGGTAATCCCCAGGTCCTTGCCCTTTTCCAGCAATAACTGCTGGTCAATCAAGTCGCGCAAAACGTCCTTATCACGCTCCGCGACCTCCTTCTCAAAATTAACCGGGTCCTGCTGTTGCGCGTCCTTCCTCAGGTCTGCCTGGCTGCGCACAAACTCGCTACGGGTAATGATCTGGTTATTGACGCGCGCGATGATCTCTTCGACCACCGTGTCCGCGCCAAATGCAATCGGCAAGCCCGTGACTAGAATGAGCGTAAGCAGCAGAAACCGTATTCGCATAAAAGTTCCGCCGTGGAACGAAGTCCGCCGTATCTGGCGGATAACGGCCTTTGCAAATTGTAACTCCCCCGGCCTGCTGCTGCCACTGTGTCCCCTGTTATGATGGTCAGTTTTCGCGACGATGGGCCACGAATTCAGGCATACGGGGGGAAATGTGAAGATCGCTGCCTGTTTTGCGCTCGCCATACTGGTTTTGGGGAGTCTGAACATTCCTGCTAAGGCACGGGCAAGCAAGCCACCCACGAAGCAGCAGGGCGCTGCCTTGCCGGATCAGAGCGGACTGGAAAAAATGGCCGCACGCTTTGCGCCCACCCCGTTGCGCGTGGACACCTCGGGCCTTTCCTCTGGAGACCGTCAGGCCCTGGTCAAGCTGATTCAGGCTGCCCGCGTCTTGAACGACATATTCCTCAAGCAGTTGTGGGACGGGAATACAGCTCTCTATGCCCGCCTGCAAAAAGACACCTCGCCGCTGGGCAAGGCTCGTTTGCACTATTTCTGGATCAACAAGGGTCCGTGGTCGGACATCGACGAATTCAAACCCTTTTTGCCGGACGTTCCAGTGCGCAAGCCCCTGGGGGCGAATTTTTATCCAGAGAGCATGCCGAAAGCTGCTTTCGAAACTTGGCTGGCGCAGCTCTCGCCCAAAGAACAGGACGACGCCAAGAGCTTCTTCACCATTGTTCGTTGGCGAGAAAATACCCCATCGCAGACCAATAATCTCCTGGCCATCCCCTACAGCCCGGCCTACGCCGATGACCTCAAACGTGCCGCCGGTCTGCTGCATGAAGCCGCTGCATTGACTGACAACCAATCTCTGAAGAAGTTCCTGGATCTGAGGGCAGACGCCTTTCTCTCCAATGACTATTACGCCAGCGATATGGCCTGGATGGATTTGGATGCGCCGCTCGACATCACCATTGGTCCCTACGAAACCTACGCCGACGAACTCTTTGGCTACAAGGCGGCGTTCGAGGCCTACGTCAACCTGCGCGACGACGAAGAGACCGCCAAGCTTTCCGCTTTCGCGTCCCATTTGCAGGACATCGAAAACAACCTGCCTCTGGACCCGCAATACCGGAATCCCAAGCTGGGTGCGGCTTCGCCTATCCGCGTAGTCGACGAAATCCTGAGCGCGGGTGACGGTGCTCACGGCGTCCAGACCGCTGCCTATAATCTGCCCAACGACGACCGGGTGGTCCAACAAAAGGGCAGTAAACGCGTGATGCTGAAAAATGTGCAAGAGGCAAAGTTCCGCAGCGTGCTGCTCCCCATCGCCCGCCGTACCCTGACTCACGATGCCATGGTGGATGTCAGTTTTGAACCGTTCTTCACTCACATCCTCGCCCATGAACTGATGCACGGGCTAGGCCCCCACCAGATCAAAGTCGGGGACCGCGACACCACTCCTCGGGACGAACTGAAAGATTTGTACGGGGCGATCGAAGAATGCAAAGCCGACGTCACCGGCTTGTTCGCCTTGCAATACATGATGGACCACGCCAAGGAAATGGGACTGGGCAAGATCCTGCCCTCCGATGAAGCCGCTCAGCGCCAGCTTTACACCACCTATTTGGCGTCTTCCTTCCGCACTCTGCGTTTCGGACTGAACGACGCTCACGGCAAGGGCATGGCCGTTCAGTTCAACTCTTACACTGCCAAGGGCGCCTTCATCCAGCACCCCGATGGAACCTTCTCAGTAGACATTGCGAAGATGAAGACCGCCGTCGCCGAACTTGACCATGATCTCCTCACCGTCGAGGCTCAGGGCGACTACGCGGGGGCAAAGAAAATGCTGGACGAGATGGGTGTGGTTCCGCCAGCGCTGGGGAAAGTTCTGGACAACCTTCAGGGGATGCCCACGGATATTGAGCCCATCTTCGTGACCGCCGAAGAATTGGCTCCCAGCAAACCGGCTCCACGTCCGCCGATCAAAAGTCGCAGCCACCGCGGACGCCGCAATTAGCTCGGCTTATGGCCGATCACGACGCTTTTCACTCTGCGGCGTGAGGGTCGACTACAGTATTTCGGTTGGGCGATCGTCACACTACTGCGTCACCGTCTTGACCGCATCGCCGACCTTGAACCCCGCTCCCGAAACCGCGCTGCAAACTGATGAAATGTCGTCCACGTCAGTAACTTTCACCACGCCCACGGTCGTCGCCAACCGGCGAATGACCTTCCCCGTCGACGGATCTTTGATCTCCTTGGTCACGCGCTCGACGTTGAGCTGATCGCCGACCTTGACGCCGTTCTTGGCGCCGACGTTCAGAACGATCTGTCCGCTGTCTACCGCTGCCACAAGGCCTTCCACCACAATGGTGCGTGCTACCAGCTTGTCCTTGTCGGCGATGACTTCTTTACTCATGCTGTCGACCGCAGCCTTCACCGCTTCGCCAATGATCGTGCTCTGGAAGTCGCTGCTGCCGAAATCGGCCGCGCCCCCGCCCCCGCCGTGCCAGTTGCCCCCGCCCCCGAGCAGAGAGGTGCTTTCCCGCGACGATTCACCCTTGCCCTCAGCCACACCCAGGATTTCGGCCGTGTCAATATCCACGATGCGTGCGGTCACCGCCACAATGGCTTTGGACTTTTTATGTCCCACACCGCCCAAACCGAATCCGCCAAAGTTTCCGCCTCCGCCACCGATGTTGGTGTTCTTGGTTTCGTTACCGAATTGCGTGATGCTGCCCACGATAATGGCGTCCACACCCAGCAGTTTCCCGATCTTGGCGGCTGAATTTGGGTCGGCGCGGTCGCTGTTGGAAAAATTCTGCTCTTTCAGGATCTTGTCCAGCGCCTTGCGCTCAATCACCGAGTAGCTGCCGTCCTTCACCAGGTCGGTCACCAGCAGGTCGGAAATGCCCTTGCCGATGTCAACATCCTGGCCGAAGATGGCCGCTATGCCGGCATGCACCGTTGCGTAGTCGAAGTCGAAGATCGCTACTCGCTTCTTGCGTCCCGTCGCGGGCGCCGCCGCCGCGGCCTGGGCCGAAGCCGCAGGCACCAAGCCGGCCAGCGTGGCCAGCACCACCAAGCACAACACTGCTCTTCTCATACTCGCCTCTGGATAAAAAGGTTTGATGTGACCGGAAGCACCGTGCCCGCAGGCTAACTCCGGGTGCAACTCTTGTCAACCCGCAAAGCTTCCCTGTGTCGTTAGCACATGATATGTCCGGTTGAGATAGCACATGATCTGTCCGCATTGCGGGCGGCGAAGGTAGGAGACCATGCCAAGCATGATCTGTTACCGGAAGGCCGCAGTGGAGCGGGCGATGAA
>JBAWFN010000079.1:0-13850 GCA_049591935.1 Terriglobales bacterium
CCCCTTGCCAACGCCGCCGCGGCGGCGCCGCCAAGAAGCAAGCGAGCCGGCGCTGTAGCCACCAAGCAGGCCTCGACCGAATCCGAAATCACAATTGAGAACGATCTCTACCGCGTCACTTTCACCAATCGCGGTGGCCAGGTCAAGTCATGGATCCTCAAAAAGTTCAAAGACGACAAGGGTGCGCCGCTGGAACTGGTCAACAAGGCCGCTTCGGAAAGATACGGCTATCCGCTCTCGTTGTGGACTTATGACGAGGCCCTCCGCAGCCAACTGGTCTCGGCGCTTTACCTAGCCTCGTCCTCGGGGACGTTGACCGCCCCGGCGGAAATCACTTTCGAGTACGCAAATCAGGATCTCGCGGTTCGCAAGGTCTTTCGTTTCGATCATACCTACGTGGTGCGGGTCGAGACTTCGGTCACTTCCCGAGGCAATCCCGTCCCCGCCTTTCCCGCCTGGCCGGCCGGTTTTGGGGATGAGATCAATCCCGTGGGATACGCCGCCAGCCGCCTCGATTATCAACTTAATCGCGATATCAAGCGCCTGGCGATTAAGTCCGTCAGCGGTGGCAACACTCTGCCTGGGCCTTTCAACTGGGCTGGCGCGGTCGATCAATACTTCGCCGCCATCTTCATTCCCGACGATCCTCCGAACTCCGTCGCCGTCACGCTGCGTAACGCGATCGATATTCCCAAGGACGCAAAGTCCACCTCGCAAGAGACCACCAAGGCTGACGTCCTCGGCGCCGCCGTCGGCAACCCGAAAGGCCCGACCCTGGAACGCCTGTACGTGGGCCCCAAGCAACTGCACACCCTCGAGACCGTGGTCGTTCCCACCATCGTGGAGGCCCCGCCCGACCTGCGCGGTCTGGTCAACTTCGGCTTCTTTGGCGTGATTGCGCGGCCGCTCTTTCTCTGGCTGCAGTGGACCTACAAATATGTCGGCAATTGGGGCTGGGCGATCGTCATCCAGACTTTGATCATTAATCTTGCGCTGCTGCCGCTGCGCATCACCAGCATGAAGTCAGCGCTGAAGATGCAAAAGATTCAGCCGCAGATGAATGCGGTTAAGGAGAAATATAAGAAGTACGGCATGCGTGATCCGCGCCGCCAGGAAATGAACACCGAAATCGGAGCCCTGATGAAGAGCCAGGGAGTCAGCCCGGTGGGCGGCTGTTTGCCCATGCTGATCCAGATGCCCTTCCTGTTTGCTTACTACGCCATGCTGGGTTCCGCGCTCGACTTGCGCCAGGCATCGTGGCTTTGGATTAAGGATCTGTCTTCCGCCGACCCTTACCTGATTCTTCCCATCTTGATTATCATTACCGGGCTGGCCACGCAGCGCATGACGCCGCAGGCGGGCATGGATCCGTCGCAGCAGAAAATGCTGAACGTAATGATGCCGGTGATGTTTGGCTTCATCAGTTACCGGTTGGCTTCCGGCTTGTGCCTCTATTGGGTGGAAGGCAGCCTGATCGCCATTGTGCAGCAGTTCATCATGAACCGCACCAGCCTGGGCCGCGAAATGCGCGAGATTGCATTGAAGCGGGCCAGGAAGAAAGAGAAGAAGTGAGAACCAGCTATCAGCCGTCAGCTATTAACTCTCGGTAAGGCAGTTTGAAGTGCAAGCTGATAGCTGAAAGCCGAAAGCGTTTATGCCCATTCCCGACAAAATCGCCGCCGCCAACAAGATCAACGACTTCCTTCGCGGTGTTGTCACCCAGGGAGGCCTGCACCTCAAATACCGCATCACCGTCGATCCACCTCTCCCCGACGAGCGTGACTGGGAACGCCCGGAGATTCTGGTGGAATTTGCCGGCCCCGATTCCACCCTGCTGCTGGAGCGCGGCGGCGAATTGTTGCGCGCTGTAGAGTTACTGGCCATCGAGATGCTTCGCCTTCCCGGCAATGAGCACGAGAAGATCAGTTTCGACTGCATGAATCAGCGCAAGCTGCGGATCGAAGAACTTCGCATGGCCGCGAAAGTGGCCGCCGACCGCGTCCGGCAAACCGGCACACCCTATGAGTTCGCGCCCATGTCCTCGCGCGAACGCCGCATGGTGCACCTTGCCCTGCGCGACCAGGACGACTTACATACCGAAAGCCAGGGCGAAGGCGGCCGCCGCTGCCTGGTGGTCTATCCCAAGGAATACAAGCCCGCAGGCGAGCCCGCGAGGCGAACGCTGCCGTAGAAGCTTTCTTTGCACTCTTTGCGGAGTTACTTTGCGGTCATTGCGGTTAAGGCTTTTCGCCGTCCCCTGACTTGAAACCAGAAACCGGAAACTAGAAACTGTCCCCGTGAATCTTGACGACACCATCGTCGCCATCGCCACTCCACCCGGACGCGGCGGCATCGGCGTAGTCCGCCTTGCCGGCCCCGCTGCCCGCCAGATCGCTCTGCCCATGCTGCGCCTAAAGCACGATCTCGATCCCGGTCGCGCCATCTTCGCTGAATTGATGGAACTCGAGTCCACAGCGGACCTCGTAGGGGCTGGTGTCCCCACCGGCCCAACCACCCGCATCGACGAAGTCGTCGTCACCTATTTCGCCAAACCCCACTCCTACACCACCGATGACATCATCGAAATCTCCGCCCACGGCTCGCCTGTCGTTCTGCGCCACATTGTCGAGCTTGCCCTCGCCCGCGGCGCCCGCCTCGCCGAGCCTGGCGAGTTCACCCAGCGTGCTTTTCTCAACGGCCGCATCGACCTCACCCAGGCCGAAGCCGTCCGCGACCTCATCGACTCGCAAACTCTCTACCAGGCCAAAGTTGCCGCTCAACAGCTCGAAGGCGCACTCTCCCGCCGTCTTCAACCCATCAAGCAAGACCTGGTGAAGCTGATTGCTACGCTCGAAGCCGGTGTTGATTTCGCCGAAGACGACGTTTCCGTTTTGCCCGCCGAGCAGATTCTCCAGCGCATCGCTGCCGTCCGCCTTCCGCTCGAGCAACTGGCCGAGACCTTCGCATACGGCAAGCTCGTCCACGAAGGCCTGACGCTCGCCATCGTCGGCCGCCCCAACGTGGGCAAATCCAGTCTCTTTAATTGTCTGGTGGAACGCGAGCGCGCCATTGTAACGGCCACTCCAGGCACAACCCGTGACTTGGTCAGCGAAACTGTCGCCATCGGCGGCATCCCCGTCAAGTTGATCGACACCGCCGGCATCCGCCCCGCCCTCGACGAAGCTGAAAGCATCGGCATCCGCAAATCCCACGAAGCCCTTGCCGACGCCGACCTGGTGCTGGTGGTGGTGGACGCTTCACAACCGCGTTCTCAGGAAGATGCCGACCTGATGAAGCAAGTGGGCGAACGCCCCGCGATCGTGGTCGAGAACAAATGCGACCTGCCCCCTGCTCCTGTAGAGGCCGCTGCCCCCGTCCGCCCAGCCGAGCGCAACTCGGCGATCCTCATTCGCACCTCCGCCATCACCGGCTTCGGCATCCCCGAACTTCGCCAGGAAATCCTCCGCCACGCCGGCGGAGACGCCGGCACTCACTCCGAAGCCGGGTTCCTCACCAACCTCCGTCATCAGAACCTGGTTCACGAATCGCTGGCCGGCCTCGCCGCCGCAACCACCGCGGTCAACCATCGCATTCCTCACGAAATGCTTCTGCTCGATCTCTACAATGCCCTGCGCCCGCTCGACGAAATCACCGGCGCCACCACCACCGACGACATCCTCAACCTGATCTTCAGCACTTTCTGTATTGGGAAATAACGGTTCGAAGGCGGGATCTAATTCATCCCTCTCAATTCGCGCGGATGGTCAGCACCGGCACTTTGCTGTTCCTCACCACGTACTCCGCAACGCTGCCCAAGAACAGATGCGCCAATCCTGAGCGGCCATGGGTTCCCATGACGATCATCTGGCAATTCATCTCCGGCGCGGTCTCCACAATCAAAGGGCGTGGCGAACCTTCACGAACCGCAGTCTCAGCCTCCGGGATCAGCGCCTTCAACTCCCTCATGCTCTTATGGGCTTGCTCACGAAACAGGTTAAGCGGATCGGGGCCGCCCATCACGCAAGCCACCTCCGCCAGGCTAAAGATGTCGATGACATGCAGCAGAACCAGCTTCGCCCCGAATGCCCCAGCCAGAGCCCGTGCCCAGTCCAAAGCATTGCTGGCTTGCGTTGAAAAGTCGGTTGCGACCAGGATTCGCGAGACCTTGCGCCCGGCGTCCCCAGTGGATGGATGCTTTGTGTTCATGGTCCGTGCGTCCTCACCTGACCGCAGTCAATTTTGAATCGCATGTCTTCATGAAATTCACAATGCTTTGCACCACGGTCTCGTCGCCAATCGAGGTATTGATCATGGTGTGATAGAGCGAAAGGTTCGGCCACTCCACGCCAAAATACTTGGCGATGAAATCGATCCGTTCGCGATCAATCGTATCGACAAGTTCCTCGGCCTCGTGCTCATTCTTGCCGCGAGCCAGCAGCCGCCGCACTTTTTCTTCTCTCGGAGCATAAAGAAACACCCGCAGTGTATCTTGGCGGTCGCTGAGGAAATGCTGTGACCCTCTTCCGACAATGACGCAATTTCCGGTCTCCGCCGCGTCCAGGACCACACGCTGGGTAAACTTGATGATGCATTCACTATCCACCAGGTTCAGTTTGTGCGCATTGATGCTTCCCTCATAACTCCCGCGCAAAAACGACTTGAACAGCCGGTAGTAGAGCGGATCGTTTCGCTCCTCTCGACACTCAACCTCGGTCTTGGGACAATTGGCCAGGCGGGCGATCTCCTCCGTCAGCAACTGGTCCCAAAGTTTCCATCCCAGATGGTGCGCCAACTGCTGGGCGATTTCGCCTCCGCCGCATCCGTACTCCCGTTCAATCGTGACGATTTTGATCATGAGTCCCCGAGAACCGCGACCCACCCCATCGCTGCTTTTTCTTCGCGTCCTTCGCCGGCGTTCTTGGCGACCTTCGCGGTCAAAACGTTTTCCCCCCGACCCGCGAAAATCCGTGTCCCCGCTTTTCCTTGGTTGCTATCATTCTACGTCGCTCAGCCCGCTGCCAGCTCGGCCCCTCCGCCGGGGTCATTCTTCTTCAAAATAAAAGCCAAAAAGAACATGATCGCGGCTCCCACACAAAGCACCATAAAGGTATCGATGTAGGCCAGGCTGCCCGCTTGCTGTTGAATGGACTGATAGATCCTGGCATAAGCCCCCATCTGCGCGTCCGGAGCGCTCATTCCAGAGTGGCCCAGGCGCTGGGCAAGTCCGTTGACTGAGTTTTGAAAATTCGGATTCCCAGCCCGGGTGTATTCAATCAGCCTGGCCTGATGGAACTGCGAGCGGCGTGCAATTAACGTGGTGACCAGCGAGGTTCCGACGCTGCTGCCCATATTGCGCATGAAATTGACGATTCCGGCGACTGCGTTGTTCTTCTCCGGCGAAATTCCGATGTAAGCCACCAGCGTAATCGGCACAAACAGAAACCCCAAGCCAATCACCTGGGCAATGCGCAACCAGGTGGCAGCACTGAAGCTGATCTGCAAGTCAATTCGCTTGGTCGAATAGTACATGGCGATGGACAAGGCCAGCCACCCGAAGGCGATCAAGCGGCGCGCCTGGACCTTGGTGGTCAGTTTGCCAATCACGGGCATCTCAAACAACAAAATTAGGCCGCCAGCCGAAAGCGCAAGCCCAGCCAGTTCCGATGTGTAGCCCAACAGCGTCTGCAGGAACTGCGGCATCAGCACCAGGCTGCTGAACAACATGATCCCCAGCATGAACATCATCAGGCTCGAACTGGCGAAGTTGAAGCTCCTGAACATGCGGACATCGATGATCGGCGCCTTTTGATACCATTCCCAGATCACCAGCGAGATCAGGCCCACAGCCGCGACCACGACTAACGTCGTGATGAAGTTCGACCCGAACCAATCATCTTCCTGACCCTTATCGAGCAACACCTGTAAAGCCCCGATACCGACCGTCAGCAGGGCGATGCCAATGTAATCCAGCTTGACCCCAGCCGCCTTGAGACGGGCCAGGTAAGGAGGATCTTCGACAAAGCGCCGCACCAGAAGCCAGGTCAGGATCCCGACCGGCAAATTGATGAAGAAAATCCACCGCCAGGAGTAGTTGAAGGTGATCCATCCCCCCAAGGTAGGTCCGATCGTGGGCGCCATGATGGCGGTGATGCCATACAGTGCGAATGCCAAGCCCCGCTGTTGCGGAGGAAAAGTGTCCGCCAGAATGGCCTGAGCCATGGGCTGCAATCCGCCGCCGCCCGCGCCTTGCAGCACCCGGAAAAAAAGCAGAACCCCGAGACTCGGCGCTATCCCGCAGAGCAGAGAACTCACCGTAAAGACGCCCAGACACGCCATGAAGAAGCGTTTCCGTCCAATCGCACCGGCGAGCCACCCGCTGATCGGCAGGACAATGGCGTTCGACACCAGATACGAGGTCAGGACCCAGGTGCTCTGATCGTTGCTCGCTCCAAGATTCCCGGCCATGTACGGCAGCGCCACATTGGCGATGCTGGTGTCCAGCACCTCCATAAACGCCGCCATGGCGACCACCACCGCAATCAGCCAGGGATTGTACTTGGGACGCCAGACCTCCGCTTCCATCGGCATGGACCCGGCGGAACTCATCGGACATAAACATCCGGCACGACGTTCATACCTGGCCGCAGCTGATGGTCCCGGTTCTCTCCCGGCTCGAGGACGATCTTGACTGGAATCCTCTGCACGATCTTGACGTAGTTCCCCGTGGCATTTTCCGGAGGAAGCAGGCTGAACAGCGGCCCGGTGGCTCCGGCAATGCTGTCCACATGACCCTTGAAAGTTCGGCCGCTGGAATCCACATCAATCTCCGCCTTCTGCCCCACTCGCATGTGCTTAAGCTGGGTCTCTTTGAAGTTGGCGGTGATCCACACTTCCTCGAGCGGGACGACGGTGAGCAATTGCTGACCCGCCTGAACATTCAGCCCGACTACCACGGTCTTGTTTACTTCGCCGCTGATCGGGGCCACAATTTTGGTATATCCGAGGTTGAGCTGCGCCTGCTCCAGTGCCGCCCGTTTTTGTTGCACATCGCCGACCGCAGCGCGGGCGCGGGCCTGGCTTGACGACACCTGCTGCGGCCCGGTTTCCGCCGATCGTTGATTGGCTTGCGATTCCCCCAGCCGGCTCTTCGCCTGGCGCACGGCCTGTTGCGCAGCGGCTTCATTGGCGTGCGCCGCAGCCACCGATGCCGTGCTGGCCTTGGCGGCGGCCAACGCCTGATCGTAGACTTGTTCGGCCACTTCCCGTTTATCCACTAACGCCTTGTAGCGGACGAGGTCGTCTTGCGCTTTCACATCGTTCGCCTCCGCCTGTTGCAACTGGGCCTGAGCCGCGGTGAGCTGAGCTTCCGCCGCCATGATTCCGGCATTGGCGTTTTGCACGTCCGAGGCGCTGAAACTCAGTTGGCTGGAGGTGCTCACGGAGGTGATCGGAACCGTAATATTCAGCGATTCCGCCGTGGCTTCGGCGCTGGCCAGGTTCGCTTGCGCCTGCTCCACCGCCACCTCATAGTCTTTCGGGTCGATCTCCACCAATACATCACCTTTCTGCACGTACTGGTTGTCGTTCACGTTGACGGTAATCACATAGCCGGAAATGCGCGCGCTCACCGGGTAAAGGTGGACATCAACCTGGGCGTCATCGGTCGATTCATAGCTGCCCAGGTACCGCCACAAGAACACCCCACCCACAATCAGGACCAGGACGGCAAGCACAATCCAAGTGTCTCTGCGATTCTTTGGTCGCGTGTACCCGCGCGCTGCTCGGGGTAGCGTCTCTGCGTCCCGCGGGGGCGGCGGATCCTTGCTCGCCGGCACTGCAACGGATGGGTTCTCTTCTGCCATGGTTACTTTCCTTTGAAATATTCTCTGACGCCGGCTTCCGCCGTGCCCAGAGCGCGGGCCAGGGAAATTTTTGCGTAATTATAGCTGTAGAGACTCGAGATGTACTGTTCGTGGGCGCTGGCGACGGTTTCCTGCGATTGCACCACTTCCACCGTGTCTGTAACGCCCGCGCTGAAACGATCGCGCGACTGGGTCAGCGCGGCCTCAGCCAGTTCGATGTTGCTGCGCGCCACTTCCACCAGCTCGGCCGAGGATTGCAGGTTCAGCAGTGCCGTGCGAACGTCAGTGTCGATCTGCCCGCGCAGGTTCGCCAGGCGCTCCCGGCTCTGGATCAGTCTCGCGTCCGCCTGCAAGGTATCGCCGTGAACACTACCGCCCTGGAAGATCGGAATCGACAGCGTTCCGCGCACATCGTATACCTGGGTCGCGTCGGAAGGGTGCGCCCCTCCGGTTCCGTAATTGGCGTCGAACGAGAGCGAGGGAAAATAGCCGGCCCATGCAGCCCGGCGTGAGAATTCCGCAGCCCGTACCTCTGCCATTGCCGCCTGATAATCCGACCGCGAGGCATAGGCGCGTTGCAACCCGTCTTCCACGGTCAGCGCCTCGAGCGGCTGGTACAGCGACTTATCGGTCAAGTCGAATTCTTGCCCCGAGGCCAGTCCAATGACGCGCGCCACCGTCAGCTTTTGAATTGCAAAGTCATTTCTCGCCTGAATCAACTGCTGTTGCCGCGTCTGCATCTCCACCTTCGCCCGCAGCCCATCGATCGCCGCCGAAGTCCCCGCATTCACCTGGTCGGCAGCCTGCTTGTATACCGCCTTCGCAGTCTCCACTTGCGCTTCCGTGGTTTCGACCCGGGCTTCGTCGGCCACTGCCTGCAGGTAGCTGAAGCCCACCGCTTGCACCACCAGATCGCGTGCGTCTTTATAGGTATATTCCGTTGATTTCAAGCTCTGGTTGGCGGCGCGTGTATTGTTGATCGACTTCCAGTCAAACAGTGATTGGTTTAAATTGGCGCGCGCGTCAAAATACGAAAACGGGCCTACAGAGGGCGAGAGGTGCAGAAGGCTGCCCAGACCGGCAAAGCCGAGCTCATCGATATTGAGCTTCGACTCTGCCAGATAAGGTCCCGCCGTCACATGCGGCAGCAATGCACTCAATTGTTCCCAACGCTGTCCGCGCGACGAGCGAATCTCCGCGCTCGAGAGCAGCACTCCCAGGTTCTGCTTCAATCCCCGGTCCATCGCTTCCTGCAACGAAAGCGGAAGAACGCCGGGCACGGGCTTCGACGCCACGCTGCCCGCGAATGGACTCGGCGCGGCAGGAGGGGATGGCATGGGTGCGTTAGGGATGGAGGTGCTCCCGGTTTGCGCAACCGAAATCGCCACGCCCGCAAATAAGACTGTGGCCGCCAAAAACACACGCCTTCGACCCGAGGCAGGCTCCGGCTGTGGGAGGGCAATCATTCACGGGATTATACGCAGATGGCCCGCCCTGCTGCATCGGGGGAATGCGCGTACTTTTTCCGATAATTCAGCCCATGGCTAAGCCACTGCCCCACTAGGACTTCCCGCCGCAAACCCAAGTGTTACGAAAACCGGAGTTTTTCCCCCAGTCCGTTGATCACACTTAGTCCGAGCACTTGAAGCACACCGGCACACTCGGTAGGCGTTACTTCGACAGCACTCCCAGCGCTTCCCGGAACATCGTTTCAAACGACCCGTTCTTTGCTGCCGCTCGCACCGCCTTCTCCGCCGCGGCCCGTTGATACCCCAGATTCACCAGCGCTGACATCACATCTTCCTCTACCGCGCCCAGCCCGGAAACCGCCGCAACCTCACCGCCGCCGGCCGGCAACTTATCGCGCAATTCCAGCACCAACCGCTCCGCCGTTTTTCTCCCGATCCCCGGAATGCGCGTCAACCGCGCCAGATCGTTCCCGCGAATCGCGGCGATCATTTCATCGGCTGCCATTCCGCTCAGGATGGTGATCGCCAACTTAGGCCCAATCCCGCTCACCGTGATCAGCTTTTCAAAAACCTGCTTCTCGCCCGCCCGCAGAAATCCATAGAGCGCAATCACGTCTTCCCGCACATGCGTGTGGATGTGCAGCGCAACTTCGCTGCCCACCCCCGGCAAATCGGAAAACGTGGGCACGCTAATGGTCACGTCGTACCCCACACCGCCGGTCTCAACAATGGCTTGATTGGGATGCTTGGCCAGCAGCTTTCCTCGGAGGTGAGCAATCATGCTGCCGACATTGTAGCGGTTGGGACGGTCACAGGCCACGTGGGGACGGTGCCAGTCTTACAACGCCTTCACTTCACGCACACTCTTGTTTACGACAAAAATGCGGCTATTGTTCGATCCGGGATCGGCGGGGACGATGAAAAAGCCAGTGTGCTCGGCATGGTAAGTCTCGGTGGTGCCGGCGATTGTTTCTCCATCCTGAAAGGCAACTTCCAGTTTGCGGCCATGGCCGCCGGCTTTCAGTTCATACTGATCATGGTGCTCAGCGTGACCTTCAAAGTCCTTCACAAAGAAAACCGCCTTAACAATCTCCAACTTCACTTCTTTGCCCGCCGCATGTGGGGACATCTCCTCCGGAAAGAGACGGAATTGAGCGCGCGCCGCCGAGAAATTGAAGATGTACCCCTTCAGCCGCTGCCCATCCACACAGGCAACCACAACCTTGCTGGGACGGCCGATTCGCAGTGGCGGCGTGGGCAGGGTGCACCTCCGATTGCTGCGGTCCGCGGACTGGCCCCCGTAGACTCGATCTCAGAACAACGAACTCTGCCGGCGATTCGGCGTGATCCCGAAATGCTCGTACGCCAGCTGAGTGGCCACTCGTCCGCGCGGCGTGCGGTTCAAAAACCCAATCTGGATCAGGAATGGCTCGTAGATTTCTTCAATCGCGTCCGGCTCCTCGGCCAATGCCGCGGACAGCGTATTCACGCCCACCGGCCCACCTTGATACTTCTCGATGATCGTCAGCAGCAACTTGCGGTCCACTTCATCGAACCCGTAGCGATCCACTTCCAGCATTTGCAGCGCCGCCTGCGCCGTCGGCAGATCAATCCTGCCGCCACCGCGCACCTGCGCATAGTCCCGCACTCGCCGCAGCAGCCGGTTGGCAATTCGTGGTGTACCGCGCGACCGGCTGGCAATTTCCTGTGCTCCAGGCTTGTCGACCTCTACCCCCAGAATGTCCGCCGAGCGCTCCACAATAATCTGCAAGTCGTCGTGGCTGTAAAACTCCAGCCGCAGCACGATCCCAAACCGCGACCGCAACGGCGCAGAAAGCAGCCCCGCCCGCGTGGTTGCGCCAATGAATGTGAACGGTTTCACATCCATGGTGTGCGTACGTGCCGCCGGCCCCTGGCCAATCATGATGTCCAGCTTGTAATCTTCGAGCGCCGAATAGAGAATCTCCTCCAACGCCGGTTGCAGGCGGTGAACTTCATCAATGAACAGAACCTGCTTCTCGCGAACATTGGTCAAAATGGCCGTGAGATCGCCCTTGATTTGCAGAGTCGGCCCTGAAGTCTGCTGAAAGGCAACGCCCAGCCCATTGGCTATGATCGTCGCCAGCGTAGTTTTCCCCAGTCCCGGCGGCCCATAGAGCAGCACATGGTCCAAAGCTTCGCCGCGCGAACGAGTCGCCTCAATCGCTACTGCAAGAATCTCTTTGACTTTGGATTGCCCGATGAACTCCGCCAGCCGCTGCGGCCGCAGCTTCAATTCAAACGAAGAATCATCCTCCACCGGCGCCGCCGAGACGATGCGCTCGCGCTCCTGCGGAAGCTTGGGAATGTTCCTGAGTGTGGCCACTGCAGGGATGTTACCAGTTCTCGCTCACCGCGCACCAGATTGTCCCGCTTAGCTGCAAAGGTCGCGCATTTGCTCCAACCATTCTTCGCCTTCGGGCCAAGGCCCGTGGCCCGAGGGTGTATTGATGTGTCCTGCATCGGCAACCTTAATCAAGCGGCTTTCCCAGGATCGCGCGAACAACTCGGCCCGTTCCGGCGTGGCATAAGGATCATCGCTGCTCGCCACTACCACCGATCGAAACGGCAACTTCCGCAATGGCATGGGACTGAATCCAGTTGTTCCGGGAGGAAAGGTCGGCGCTTCCACGTCACTTGACCTCGCCGCGTTCTCGACATCTTGACAATGTGACACATAATGTGTCACATTACTGGCATGCCATCGGTCAATATCCGTCAGCTGCGGGACACCAAGCGCCTTAAATCCTGGCTGCGCGCAGGAAAGACCGTCGAGTTGCGGGAGCGCGATCGCCTGATTGCACGCATTGTTCCGGAAAAAGAAACACCGAAGAAGTCGGTAGAGTGGCCGGACTTTGCCGCGCGCCGCCGGGAGATTTTTGGCGACCGCACTCTGACAATCGTGGATGACCTAATCAACGACCGGGGCCGCGATTGATTGTTTGCGTCGATTCCAGCTTCGTCGTGTCGGTATATGTTGCAGACCAGCATTCGACGGACGCTGATGCACTTCTGCGAGCACGCCCTCAGGTGTATCTAACCCCGCTTATTTTCGCTGAGTGGGCACATGCACTCGCAGGCCAGGTCTTTCGCGGACAAATGCCGGCCTCGGACGCGCAGCGAATCACACGCGCGTTTGAGGGGGACCTCAAGCACGGATTGTGGCTTGCTTGCGACATGCCGGAACACGCATTCGAACTTTGCGCGGAACTCGGCCGCCGACATGGGCCGAAGCTCGGTATCCGCACTCTCGACAGCCTGCACGTGGCCTGCGCGCTCGAACTCAAAGCGGAACGATTCTGGACTTTTGATGAGCGTCAGGCGAAACTGGCCAAAGCCGAAGGCTTGAAAACGGCCTAGGCCAACAACTATGGATGGCCCCCCCGGTCTTACTTCCCGCTCTGCTGCTCCAGCAGCGCCAGTCGCCTGGAACTCTCAGCCACGCCTGCCTCTACCTTGACAGCGGCGTACAGTTCCTTGGCTTCCTGCCAAAGCAGCGTGGCCTCTTTGACTTCCCCACTGTCGCCTTTGAGAATCGCGAATCCCCGGATGGCATTCGCCAAGTCTAGGGGCGGGGTTTGCTCATCGCCGCGATAGAGATTCAGCGCTTCCCGATAACAGGGTTCGGCCAGTTCCCCATGTCCCTCATGCCGGTGAATGTCCCCCAGGGTCGTATTGTATGCGCCAGCTTGAGGGCATCGCCTTCCGCCCGGTAGATGGCGACCGCTTCCTCATACTGCTCGCGGGCGGCGGCATTGTTTTGCAAGTCCCTTTCAATCTGACCCAGGCTCGTGAGCGCTCTCGCCAACTCAACTCGTGAACCAGCTTTGCGGCAAACCTCAACCGCTTCGACCAAATCCCGTTTGGCATCGGTGAACCGATGCTCTCTCCGCGCCTGGGAGGCGCGCCTTACCAGATCGTCAGAAACTTCGGACATACGAACCCGTTACTCTTCCTCCTCTTTCACATCTCCCCGCGCCGCTTTCGCCTTCTCGATGATCTTCTCTTGCAACTGCCCTGGCACCATATCGTAATGATGCATTTCCATGTTGAAACTGCCGCGGCCTTGGGTCATCGCCGTGAGGTCGACTCCATACGTCAGCATTTCTGACATCGGCACTTCCGCCTTCACAATTGTATTGCCGCCTTTATTGTCCATGCCCTGGATGCGCCCGCGCCGGCTGTTCAAGTCGCCCATGATCGAGCCCGCAAACTCATCCGGCACTGTAATCTCCACGTTCATGATCGGCTCCAGCAGCGTCGGCTTGGCCGTTTCCATTGCTTTTTTGAACGCGATCCGTCCCGCCATCTGGAACGAAAGATCATTCGAGTCCACATCGTGATAGGACCCGTCGTACAGGATCACCCTGAAATCCACCACCGGAAAGCCAGCCAAATAGCCGCGCGCCGCCGCCGTTCTGATTCCCTTTTCCACCGCCGGAATGAAGTTCCTCGGAATCGAGCCGCCGAAAATGTCATT
>JBAWFN010000080.1:0-7154 GCA_049591935.1 Terriglobales bacterium
TTCGGAATCCTTGGCGGCCTTTGCGGTTAACCGCTTTCTTACCGCAAAGATCGCAAAGAACCGCCGCTAAGGACGCAAAGTCTGGGTAGCCCTCAACCGTGAAACTGACCCGCTACTCACTGCCGGGCCTGGCAGTCATTTCAGCCCGGCTGTGCTAGGATTCCAACGTGTTCACGCATCGTGCTGACACTGGGAGGCCTACGATAAATGTACTTGCGATGCCTAGTTGTGCTGCTTTTTTCTTCCCTACTGATGGCGCAACCACGGCAAGAACCCGCGCCCGGCAGCTCCGCAAATAAGGATTCCGCTGCTTCCTCTCAAGATACTTCCCATCGCACTCCTGAGCAGAAAAAGGCGGAAGATCAGGGGGAGCTCAAGGGCGTGGCAGATAAGTCGAAAGTGCCGCTGGACGGCCCGGTCATTACCATCGAAGGTCTCTGCGACCAGCCAACCGGAACCGCCGCAAAGGATGCGTCTTCAAACTGTAAGATCGTCGTCACTCGCGAGCAGTTTGAGAGATTGATCGATTCCTTGGGTCCCGATATGCCGGCCGCCCGCCGCAGCCAGTTTGCCACCGCTTATCCGCGTGTGCTGCTCTTTTCCAGGAAGGCGAAGGAGATGGGCCTGGACAAGGAGCCCCGTTACCAGGAAATGATGAGCTGGGCGTCCTTGCAGGCTCTGACTGACCAGCTGACCACGCAGCTTCAAGAAAAAGCTGGAGACATCTCCGATGCAGATGTTGAAAAGTACTACAAGGACAATTCCGCCAAGTATCAGCAGTACGAACTACTGCGTATTTTCATTCCCAAGAAGACGCAACACTCCATGGCCGGCACAGCCAGCGCTCGAGCCGAGGAAGAAGCGGTGATGAAGGCTGAAGCCATGAAGGTCCGGGCAAAGGCTGCGGCTGGCGGAGACTTTGCCGCACTGCAGAAAGAAGCCTTTGATGTGGCTGGGCTGAAGTCGGCGTCTGCGAACGTAAATCTGGGGAAAAAGACTCGTGGGAGTCTTCCCCAGGACCACCAGAAGGTGTTCGATCTGAAACCAGGGCAGGTCTCCGAAGTGTTCGCTGATCCCGGTGGTTTCTATGTTTACAGAGTCGTCGCGGAGCAGATGATTCCTCTCACTGAGGTGAAAACGAAGATCCACAGCACCTTGCAAGGGGAGAGGATGCAAGCTTCCATGGAGTTGCTGCTCAGCCCGGTCGAACTCGAATTGAACCCGGCGTACTTCGGGGGCCCGACCCCTGCCCTTGCGCTGCCGAGCCCGGCGCCACAGGTAAGCCCTCAGGGCGAGGTGAAAAAAGAGCCAGCCCAGGAAGCCCCGGCACCGGCTCCGAGGTAATGGTCGACTCCACACAACCGTGAAAGCGCACCGCTTCGGACACAGCGCCTACGTGGTTGCTACGGTGCTCGCTGTCTTCATGGCGGGCCTGGCAGTGGAGCGCTTATCTGGGTGCGTGAGGCGAACGCCACGGGCGACCGCTCGCACTCTATGCCCGAATTGAGTAATCTGGCCCCAACAAACCCGATCACCAACTGCAACTTTGCCGAGACACTTCAGATTGCGATGGTGCGGTGTGACTTTGAGGAGGAAATAGCAAGGTGAAACCAGTAACTGTAATGGTGGTCTTCGCAATACTCTGTTCCCCGGCGGCGGTGGCGCAGGGCCAGCAACCGGCCACCACGCCCGCGGCATCTTCGGGGCAACCTGCGGCGCCGTCCGTTCCACCGGGCCCCGCCGCGGACAAGCAGTCACCTGAGGCCCTGGCCCAAAAGTATGTAGAGCTTTGGAACACGGGCAACTTTGACCTCATCGACTCCATATTCCAATTTCCAGCGTTTATGACCTCGCGGGGACGCCGAGCCCGCCTGGATCGGAGCATGCTGAGAAGGGTGATCACGGCGTGGCGCACGTCGATGCCGGATCTCAATTTCAAGATTGATGACACCATCGTGCAGGGGAACAGGGTCGCGATGCGCCTGGCCTTCACCGGATCCTACAAGCAGCGTCTCTTTCCCAACACCGCTGACCCCAAAGACCATCCCACTGCCCTGCGTGCCACTGCCATGTGGATGCTCGAGGTACGAGATGGCAAGATCAGGCAAATGTGGGAGGAATACGACGAAATCGGGATGCACTATTTGATGGGCGGTCGCTGGCGCTCGAATGAGGAACTGGAAGCTGCCGCGAAGGCCGACGCGGCCAAGTCCCAGCCCGCCCCTGAGTCGGAGACCGTACCCCAGTCCGCTCCCACACCAGAATCCGCTGCTTCCCCAACTCCCCCGCCGAAGCTTTGAGCTCGACGGTTCGGCCCTGAGCCGGTGCTGCTGGCGATAGTGTGGAGCCTTCCTTCTCTCTTGCGTCAAGCCCAAGTGGGGCTTAGGATTGGCGACGGTCCGGTTCGTGGCAGGATCTTAGTCAACGATCGGCCTACCTGAAGACAAACCTGAAGAGAAACTTAAAGAGAACAGGCAGATGAAGAAATCTTTGGTGGTTCTTGCGCTCGTCGGCATGGTTCTGTTGGTTTGTTCGACCAGCTTTGCCGCGACCGGCTATGTGGTAACCAATGACGACAACTGTATCGCCACCAGCAACACTTCCAGCATCTACACCCTCAACACCACGACCGGCAACCTGGCGCTCTACAAGACCCTGACCACAGGTGGCCTCGGCAATTGCGGCGGCTTCTTCGCGACCGTAGGCAACGGAATCACACAGAACGCCAAGTGCCTCTTTGTCATGGACGGTGGCAGCAACGACATCGCTGCGTTTACCGTACCTGCCCTGGCGAAAGTGGGCAATTACTCCAACGCCGCTGTAGTGGCCGGTTATCCGGGCGGCAGTATGGCGATCACACCCAACAGCAAGTCCCTCTACGCAACATACGCCGGCACCGAGAATATTGGCGCTTGGTCGATAGGTACTGGCTGCACGCTCACTTTCATCGCTGCCTATCAAGCTAGCTTCGGGGCTGACACCTACAGCAACCTCATCGTAGACCCGACCGGCGCAGGTCTCATTGTTTCCGTTGACAGTCTGGGCGCACTCGAAGCGTTCGCCATCCAGGCAAACGGCAGCCTGACGGATCTGGGCTCCGCGAACCTCAACAACACCGCTTGCGCACAAAACGATGGCTGCTTCCCCGCGGGACTCGATATCAACAAGAAGGAATTTCTGGTCGTGGGCAACTCGACTTTAGGCGCTTCGGGGTTCACCACTCAGTTGCAAGCTACGTCACCCTATTTCACCAAAGTCACCTATGTTCCGCTGCCCAACAGCGCAGCGTTGGTCAACAATGAAGTTCCATGGATGGACCAGGCCGCTTATACGACCGGCACCGGCAATGTGTACTGGGGCTTTTCTGGCTTCGGTGCGGGATACCCGGCGGGCGTGTTGCAGAGCAGTCTGGCGGGTGGAGTAGTTAAACCCGGGACAGCGACCTCGATCACTTCTCCCAACGGCTATGACGGGACCATACAGAACACCGGCAAGTGGATGGTGGTCTCCGAGTGGTTCAACCAACTGCAGGTCTTCTCGATCGGCAATAACGGCGGACTGACTGCAACCACGCAGGGTCCCGTGACCGACGCGAACGCGGATGGCGCGCTCTCGTTCTTCATCTATCCCTCGACCCGCTAGGGTTTAGGCCAGCTTTTAGGGAAGAAGGCGTCCCGGTTCCGGGGCGCATTTTTTTTTGGGTGCGGCAACGCCCCGGTTACGTTAGTGACGTACCGCAGTTACCCCGCCTGAGTCACAATGATCAGTTATGAGGGTTTGGCGCTTGCTGGTATGGGTGTGGCTGGCCGCGGTACCGGGCATGGTCCAGGCCAAGCAACTGGCCATCGTCACCGACACGGCGAACCCCAACACCAACCTCACCACGTCAGACTTGGTGAAGATTTTCAACGCACATACCCGTACGTGGCCGGACGGCAAGCCCATCACGATCGTGCTGCGGGACCCATCGTCCGCCGATATGCAACTGGTCGTGCGCAAGCTTTTCGCCATGTCGCAGGAACAGGCGCATGCCTTCATCCAGGCTCACAAAGGCGCCATCATGATCGCGGATTCCGATGACGCCGTGATCCATTTTGTCTCGTCCACTCGCGGCGCCGTGGGTGTGGTGGACCTGTATTCACTCACTAAAGATGTGAACGTATTGAAAATCGACGGCAAGTTGCCAGTTGAACAAGGTTACCTACTGAGGGGGAACTAGACATGGTCTGCACACCTGTGATCTCGAAGACTGCAATCCGCCGCGCAACGCTCTTGCTTACTGGCTTGGCCCTGCTGTGCGCACCCGGGATTGCCTTTGCCCAAGAATCGACTCCGGCGCCGCTCGACTCGCCATCGGCCACCCTGCCGCTCACCTCCAAGTCTCCGGAGGCGCAGCGTCTGGTGGTGGAGGCCATGCGCGTGGGTCTCGATCTGGTGGAGCAGGAGCAGTCTGACGTAATGCTGCGCCAGGCCATCCAACTCGATCCCGATTTCGCCATGGCGCACGAACTGCTCGCGCAGAACAGCCTCGATCCCGCCGAGCAAGTCACCGAGAACGCCAAAGCCCTTGCCCTCAAGAGCCACGCTTCGCCCGCCGAACGGCTGGTGATCGAGTGGTGGCAGGACGCCACGGAGCACAAGCTGATTTCCGCCATCACCAAGATGAACGACGTCCTCAGCCAGTATCCTCATGACAAATGGGTCATCTTCATGGTCACCAACTGGCTGACCACGCAGACCCAGTATGAGCGCGCCGTCGCCGTTTATGAGCGCTCCGGCATCACTGATTCCCCGGGCCTGATGAACAACATGGGCTACTGCTATGCCTATATGCGCGAGTTCGACAAAGCCTTCGGGCAGATGGATAAGTATGTCGCGGCTCTGCCGAAAGATGCGAACCCGCAGGATTCCTACGCGGAAATTCTGCGCATGGCGGGCAGCTTCAACAAGTCGCTCGAGCACTATCGGGCCGCGCTGGCCATTGACCCTCAGTTCTACTCGTCACAATTCGGCATCGCCGACACCTACTCGCTGATGGGCGACCAAGTCCGCGCCCGCCAGGAGTACGAGGCCGGATTTCAAAAGTTTCCCTTGCCCGAATTGCACCTGGTGCAATGGCAGACGCGGGAGGCAGAGACTTTTGTCCGCGAAGGCGATCTGAAAGGCGCGGATCATGCTTTCCAGGCGATCGCCGATGATGCACACTCCAAGCATATGAGTCAGGTGGAGGCCGACACCTACCGCCAGATGGCGATGTATCAGCCTGACTCCAGGCAGGCGCTCGTGCTCCTTAGCCAGGCGGAAGCTGCTCTTAAGGAGGGCAAGAACTCCATGCCGGCCACGCTTCACCAGGAGCAGGCCCAGATTCTGCGCGTGCGCCTGGAGAGTGCGCTCAAAACCGGCAACCGTCAGACCGTCCACACTCTTCTGGTTCGGCTGGAGGAGATGTCCGCTAGCTCCAACGACCGGTTGATCGAAACTGCCTATCACGGCGCTGCCGGTGCGGCGGCGTTTTCGCAGCACAAATACGACGAAGCCATCTCTCATTTGGAAGAAGACAAGAACAATCCACTATCGCTGAAGCTGCTGGCGCTGGCCTACCAAAAGATTGGCTACAGCGCGGGCGCCAAGCGCGCCGGCGAGACGCTGGCGAACTTGAACGATCCTTCGCTCGAGCAGGCGCTTGTGGTTCCTCCGTTCCGCAAGTGCTACGAGGACCCATCGTGCAGCGGGAACGTGAAGGCAGTTTCGTTGAAGAAATAGCGCTGCGTTGGAGACTTTTGGTAGTGGGTCAGTTTTACGGTGAGGGCTACTCAGACTCTGCGCCTTAGCGGCTGTTCTTTGCGATCTTTGCGGTAAGAAAGCGGTTAACCGCAAAGGCCGCCAAGGATCCGCAAAGCCCGCGAAGCATTGCAAAACAAACTAACCCAGTACCAACTTTCGGCTCCCTTGTGTCCTGCCGCTGCGGCGGGTAAACTTTCACACAGTTTCATTCCCCGCAAGATCTTCGTCCGATGGCTGTCGAAATATTTCTGGTGGCGCTACTGGAGCGTAACGATGGCGAACTCCAAGTCCCTGGGCAAACTCGTCATGCTGGTGAGCCTGCTTTGCGTGCCAAGCTTTGCCGTTGGTCCCTTCGTGGTTACGAATGATGACAACCCCGCCGGAAACAGCGCTACCGCCTATACGCTCAATACGGCTACCGGCGCTCTGACCTTGGCCCGGGTGTTGCATACCGGTGGCAGGGGTCTGGGCGGCGGCTTGCTGGGCAGCATCGGAGTAGCCGTGGCCTCGAACGCCCACTGCCTCTTCGTGGCCGACACGGCCTCGAATGACATCGCGGCTTTCGTGGGTCCCACTTACAATCTGGCCGGCCGCTTTTCCAATCCCGCCGTGAATTTCAACGTGAACAGTGTCGGGGGCAGCATCGTGCTGGCTCCGAATGGTGCGTCGTTATACGGGGCCTACGGAGGCTCCATGAACATCGGAGCCTGGGCAGTCGATGGCAACTGTTCTTTAACTTTCGTGGGTGCCTACGTTCCTTCCGTCGGCGCCGACTTCTTTTCTGAGGTTCGCGTTGCCCCGAATGGCAAATACGTCGTGGTCAGCGCCCCCGACTTCGAAGCCGCCGAACTGTTTGCCATTGGCGTGAATGGCGAACTTACCGACCGCGGCTCGGTGTCCTATGCCGGCAATTCTAACTGCGCCGTCACGGGATGCTTTCCGACTGGCATCGACATTACCCGGGACAGCAAAGTAGTCGTTTTTGGCAATTCCTCCGGCGCCAGCGCCTTGACGGTGAACGTCGGCCGGAGCGGCTTCTCCAATCCTCAGGTATGGACCCTGACTAACACTGCAAACGCCACGGGCGCTACTGTGCCCTTCTTCGCTGCCGCGGGCTACGCGGGTTCCGGTGCTCTCTACTTCGGCATGAGCTCGGGCGCGGTTGTGACGACGGAATTCACCGAAAGCCCACTGAGCATCGCCGTTACGAATTCGACCACCATCACTCAGGGTTCGCCGATCAACACCATTGCCGCGACCGGGAACACCCTGGTGGTCGCCGAACCTACCAATCAGATTGCAGTCTTCCGCATCAATTCCGATGGCTCTTTGACCCTGCTGGAAAATACCATCGACAACAACGCCCAACC